>CP075369.1:1306250-1959375 GCA_019454205.1 Xanthobacteraceae bacterium | reverse complement strand
TCGGAGAATGGACGATACGTGAATAGTCTCGTCGTGCTTCGCTGCGCCAAGGTTCGTTCGAAGGCTCTTTGACTTCTCGTCCCCAGTCGGAGGCCCGATATAGCTTCGAGATTAAGTCTGCGCTGAGCGCTTCTTTCTTAGTTTTTGAACGCGCGCCTTTGCTCGCAATTTTGACTTTCCTTGAAGCTTTGCGCGCAGCTTTATTACTGCGACTTGCCGAAGAATTATTAGCGCGCGATCGGCTTCCTCTGACGCCTCTTTTACTGCTGCGTACCTTGCCATTTTGCACCCTCTTGCTTTTGGCAGCCATGCGCTACTCACTAACTATACGATTCGCTACAAAAATAGGTAAAGAAGTAAGGCCCGTAATATCTTAGCTAAGAGTGGCTTTTTGACAAACTCAATGTTCAAAAGCCCTGTTTTACGTGCTCCGCAATCTTCCGCAGCACTTCGCTCGGGCGGTGATGATGTCGCCGTGCGAGGGGATCACGCGTTTTAGATCGGGAAGTCGGCTCACCGCTCTAATTGCGCGGCCCAAACTTACCTTGACTTTCCCACCGATACGGACTATATTCCTATCACCTTTTCCTCAAGGGGCCGCTCTCGCGAGGCGTCGCTAGATGAGGGAAGGGTGCGGCGCCCGCTGTTCGTGGTTCGCAGCCATGGATACCGGGAGGCCTCGGGTAACCGTCCGCGCGCACTACGACGCGCCGCCGTCCCTTCAATGGGCGCGAGCTTCCTCGCGATGGCTGGAATGGAGATCGGAAGTGCCGAAAGAAACGTCGGCATGGAAGGTCTCGGAAGCACGGTCCTGAGTCTTTCAAAACGCCGCAGGTTGTGAGTGGCGCGAGCTGCGCAAGCTTCTCGCGCGCTCCGAGCGCCGTAAGGCGTCACGCGAGGTATAAAAGCCTCGCGGCTAGAAATACCTAAGCGCTTTACGGCGCTCGCCGGCCCCACCGTAAACGGGGCAATCCAATGGGGGAGGCTTCCAACGCGCGCGATGGTCGCGCGCGAACAATGGAGCTTGCCTGCATGAAACGTGTCGCGCCTTCCCGGTTTCCTTCTCCCCGCGCGCGCCGCGCGGGCGCGGCTCGCTCCAACGAACGGGTGCGGGGAAAAGACGGCGCGCAGCAGAGCCGCGCGCCGGATGAAGGGCGGACGCAAACCGCGCCCAACACCCGATTGCTTCGGGATCGACCTCTCCCCGTAAAGGACGGGCAGAGGGAAAGACATTCTGCCCATGAGGAAAGAGGCGCGGCCAATACCCTCTCAAATCCCGTCGAGCATGGCTTCATGATCACCTGCTGGCAGCAAGGCCGCCGCATGCTGATGCATTCGTCCGAAGTGGCGAAGATGATGAAAGGCGCGCGCCGCGCCGGCGCGGTTCGCGCCGATCCAGTGGAGCAGGGAGAAAGCCGCGAACCGGATAACGGGCAATCGCAAGCTGTGCGCGCTACGCGCTCGCGCGCTGTTGCGCTTGATCCTTCTCTCCCCACAGAAAAGGCGGAGCGTGAAGCCGTTGCGAAGCCCGCATATGATCTCAGCCCGCCGCCGTTTCGTCCGCGCTCGCGAAGGCTTGCGGAAAACGAGACGTGGCAACTTCTGGCAAAGGAAATGGTGCGGCTCGCTGGCCATCCGCCGCGCTGCCACAAGGCCGCTTGCCGCCGCGCGAAGAAATGCGCGGGCGGTTCCGATGCCTGTTACCTGCGCGAGTTCGACACCGTCGATGTCGTCATGCAGCGCGACGTGCTGCCCGCGATCAAGCGCGCGGGGAGCGCCGCGCCGTGAGTTTCCGGTTCGCGAAAAGGCCGGGTTGCGGGAACCTGCTTTGCCGCGTACCCGTGATTCATGCGCCGCGACTCGAAATACCTGCCGATGGAACTTCGCCTGCGCGCGTTCGAGCGCTTTCCCGAAGTGCAGCGCATCGTGATCGGCCCGTTGAAGCGCAAGCGCTGGATGAAGCATCGCGACGGCTATCTGCGCATACGCCGCGCGCTGGCGGGCGGCTATGTCATCGTCGCCTACAGCTTCGAGGGGCGGCGCGATGCGATTATCCGCTGCGCTTCCGAACACATGCCGCGCGTGCGCGACCTGATCGAAGCGGTCTCCTGCGGCGAGGCGCGGGCCGAGAGGCCGCTCTCGCCCGCCGCCTGATCGCGCGCTTACGCCTTCTTCAGAAATTCCGTCCGCAGCACCAGCCCCTTCACCTGCTTGGTGTTGCATTCGACCTCGTCCGGATCGCCGGTGAGGCGGATGTTCTTGACCAGCGTGCCGCGCTTGATGGTCTCCGAGGTGCCCTTCACCTTCAGGTCCTTGATCAGCGTGACGGAGTCGCCGTCTTTCAGTTCGTTGCCGTGCGCGTCGCGCGTGATTTCCTCGTCTGCCATTTCGCTTCCGGTCCGCTTGCCGCTCCCGCGGCAACGGCAGGATGCCGGGCCGGGCGGGAATCATCCGCAAGGTTGTCGGAAATGAAAGCGATACCGGTCAAGCACCATCGGCCGCGCCCGATGCGGCGCGCAGTTCGGCTTCTTCCTTGCTCGCATGGGGCTTCAGATGTGCGATGACGCGGGGCAGGTCGTCGTTGGAAAAGCGGGCATTGCAATAGATGCAGAAGAAATTGCCGGGCCTTGCCGCGGGCTTCGGCGGCTCGGCGCGGCGGAAAAGGTTGCGCAGCCATTCCATATCCCTAAGAGTCCGCTCGCCCGCCGAAAGTTCCCCATGCCGCAAACGAATTCCGGTTTTCTCGCCATCTTCAGCGACGTCGCCTCCGCGGACGAGACCGATTACCTGCACTGGCTCACGCGCGAGCATGCGCAGGAGCGGCTTTCGGTGCCGGGCTTCCTCGCGATGAGGGTGTTTCGCGCGCAGGCCGTACAGGCGGCGCGCTTCTTCATCTTCTACCGGCTAGCCGCGCCGGACGTGGTCGCGAGCGAAGCCTATCTCGCGCGGCTGAACGCGCCGACGCCGTGGTCGCAACGCATCATGCCGAAGCTGACGAATTTCATGCGCGGCGGCGGCGCCGTCGTGGACGAGATGGGGAGTGGCGGGGAGGGCATGGTGGCGGCGACCGTGCTGTTCGACGCCGCGGCAATGGAAGGCTTCCGCGCTGCATCCGCCGAAATTGCAGCCGCCGACAAGCTGGCGGCGGTGCGCGTACTGCAAACAAGCGCGGCCGGAACAGGGATACAGACCAGCGAGAAATCGTTGCGCAAGGGTGATCGTTCCTTTTCCGCGATGCTGTTGATCGAGGCGCTGGACGAAGCGGTGCTTGCGCCAGTGATGATGCTGGCGGACGCCGCATCCGAGCCGCCGCAAATTTATCGTCAAATTTTTGCGCTCCGGCGCGATGCGTAACGGCGCAGGGGCATGTCAGCCGTCACACCGTTGACTTGTTTGCGCGCGATCCATGCACCATGCTTCTCGCATTCAACACGGGAGACGCCTATGGACGACAAGGAATTCGATGCCGCGCTGGGCAAGCTCGAAAACAGCCAATCCGAAGAGATCAAGTCGATCGCCATGCTGATCGGCCAGCTTCGCGACGCCATCAACGATATGTATGAAGGCGGCGACGAAGACGATGACGACGATGATGACGACGACGATCGCCGACGCTGATTGTCACGAAATACAAAAAGCCCCGGAGCGATCCGGGGCTTTTTCCTGCCGATGGCGATATGCCGGTATCAGTTCTTCTTCATTTCCTTCACGGCGTCTTTCGGCATTTCGCCGCCCTTTTGTTTGCCCTTCACCATCTCCTTCGGCATGCTTTGCGGCTGGCTCTTGGGCATCGGCGCCTTAGGATCGGCTTTCTGCGCGCCTTCTTTTGTCGCGGGAGCCTGGGCATAGGCGCTGCCGCAGAGCAGAAGTGCGCTCACCACGCCGGCAATCAGCTGTTTCATCCGTCGTTCTCCTCATGGCCGCTAACGGCAGCCGTCGCGAATCAGCGGGGCATGACACCATGTCCTTGCGGCCGCCGCCACGTTGCTTCGCACCATCCAATCAAGGCTATTTTGCAACATTTCTCGCCGGAGGAACCGTCCCGCAGGCGGGCAGTTGCCTATACGGCTGGAGTAAAAAGAAGAATGGGCCAATGGACGAATATCTCGCAGAAGTGGCCGCCCGCATCCGGCGGCTGTCCCGGGCGACGCTCGACATAAGCACTGCGCGTTCGTTGCGGTTGCTGGCGGGAGAGGTCAGCGAAAGGGCAAAGGAAAGCGACGGCACTTTTCATGCGACCGGCAATGGCAACGGCAATCATCGCGGGATGTAGGCTAGTGAAACCTAGCGCGGCGCAAATCTGATCTGGCAGCGCAATCCTTCCGGGCGGAAATTCGCGTCGATGCCGCCGCCGAGTTGCCTGAGCGTTCTCGTAATCAGCCGCGATCCGAAACTGAAGCGTGCGGGCGGCGCGACCGGCGGGCCGCCGCTCTCTTCCCAAGCGAGATCAACCAAGCGGTCCGCCATCCGCCACTCCACCTTCACATGCCCACCGGGGCGCGACAGTGCGCCATGCTTGGCAGCGTTGGTCGTCAATTCGTGAAACACCAGGCTGGCGGCGCGTGCGATCTCGCCGGAGAGTTCGACTTCGGGTCCACTCAACGTGCAGCATTGCATCCCGTACGGCTGGATTTCTCGCGCGAGGATATTGCGTAACGAGATGGTTTGCATGGGGCTGTCGGCCAGAAGTTCGTTGGTCGAGAAAACAGTCCGCAGCCGCTCGACCAGAATGTGCGCGCGGTCACGTTCGTCGCTTTCGGCGCTTTGCAGGATGATCGCCTCGATGATCGCAAGCATGTTTTTGCTGCGATGTTCGAGTTCGCGGGTCAGCAGTCGGCGCTCGTTCTCCTGCCGCTGGACGCGTTCGACAAGCTCGCGGTGGACTGCGGCCAGCCAGACCACCATCAGGCTGCTGATCCCGAACAGAACGAAGTTGCCGATCTGGACCGGAGAGAGTGTTTCAAATCCGTAGGTCGGAGGAATTATGACCGACCACACCGCGAGGATGGAAAGCGCGGTCGCGGCGACGCCCGGCCAGAAACCGGCGAACAGGGCGGCGATCAGGATGGCTGGAAAGAAGGTTGCGAAGAAGAGCGTGTTGCCGAGCAGCCAGCCGGTGAAGAGCCGGAAGAGAAGCGCGCCGCCCACGCAGAGAACGGCGAAAGCGAATGCGGCTGGTGAGTTCGGACGAAAGCGCTTTCGCGCTATTTTCCACCACCGCTCCATTTCCGTCATCCCCCTCGCGCCAGCTTAACGGCTTTGCCGTGCAGGTGAAGGGGATCGGCAGAAACGCGTCCGCTACCGGTCATATGGCGAAATCGCGGCGGTAGCCTGAACCGTCGTTCATGCAACTTTGCGTGATCTCGCGCGTTGGTGAGATTGAACCTGCGCGGATCGTTGCTACATGGAGCGTTCCTAGCAGGAGTTGAAGGAGGTTCTGATGACCACTCTTCGCAAGAAAATCACTGCGATCGCGCTGGCCGGCACCGTTGCCGCCGGTTCGTTCGCCATCGCTCCCGCATCGGCGGCGCCGGTCGCTCCGAATCAGGACGGCGTGAAGCAGTCGGTGCAGGCGAACAAGGAAGATGCGCGCTGGCGCCGGGGCCGCTGGGTCGGTCCTGCGATCGCTCTCGGCGTGATCGGCGCAATCGCCGCGCATCAGTACCGCCGCGATCGTTACTACTACGATGACTACGGCTATCGTGGTTACTACGGTCCGACGTACTACTACGGTCCGGGCTATGGCTACTATGGTCCGCGCCGCGGTTACTACTACGGCTGGTAACCTGGCCTGAAACCCGAAAAGACGGGCGCGCAGCGATGCGCGCCCGTTTCGTTTGCGTTTGGGGCTGCGTGCGATACAAGCGCCGCCATGACCGAACTGGAAAAGCCGCTTACCTACAGCTATCGCCCCCGGCCGCTTGGCGACGGCTACGAATTTCGTCTCACGCCTCATACGCTGGACTGGAATCTGGGGATGCGCTCCGGGCAGATCGCCTATCCGATGATCCGGCATGTCCGGCTCGGCTTCAAGCCGACCAACATGGCCGGCTCGCGCTATTTGGCTGAGATATGGCCGGTGAACGCGCCGAAGCTGGTGCTCTATTCCACTTCGATGCAATCGCTCATCAACACTGCCGATCAGGGCGAGGAGTATTCCGCTTTTCTGCGCGAGTTGCACCGGCGCATGGCGGCGGCAGGAGCGAAGTGCGTTTATCAGGCCGGCTTCTCGGCGTGGCGATGGTGGCTTGCACTTGTCGTCGCGGTCGCGACCTTTTTTGCTGTGCTCTATGTGATCGTGCGCGGCTTCGTAGCGGGCGAATATCTCGTCTCGGCGCTGATTGCTTTCGTCGGCGCGTGGTTTCTATGGCAGGTATCGAACATCGTCCTGCGCAACCGGCCGCGCATCTACACGCCGGACAATATCCCGCGAGAAGTCTTGCCGAATTGAAATCGTTATTCGCATGAAAGCGTGTTCCGGAAACCGGGGCATGGCTGCTTATGCGTCGAGTGTCTTCGGCGTCAGAAACATTTCCAGTCGGCCAGCCGGGGGAGCTGCTTTCTTCCAGTCGTTGATAGGCAATTCGAGCACGGCGAGGCCCGCGGTCGGATATTTTCTGTTGATGCGGCGGATGGCGTCCGCGTCGCCCGACATGGCGAAAGCGCGCGCCAATGTTTCTGTGCCGGGGTTGTGGCCTACCAGCATCAGCGTTTCAATTTCGGTAGGAGTATCGCGCACCAGATCGAGCATGACATTCGCGGCGGCGCCATAGAGACGGTCCTCGAAGCGGAATCCCGGATTTTGCAGGGCAGGAGAAACCAGCTCCCAGGTCTCGCGGGTGCGGATGGCTGGCGACACCAGTGCCAACGCGGGAAAGAGCTTTGCTTTTGCCATTGCCCGGCCCACTTCCGGGGCATCACGACGCCCGCGCTCGCTCAAAGGACGCTGCCGGTCTTCCAAATCCGCAGGCCAGTCGGATTTGGCATGGCGCAACAAAAGCAAACGGCGCATTCTGTTCCTCTCGACGGCGGAGCCGCTCCTCTCTATCAGGTTCGCCGTGAACGGTCTGCGACAATCGGCAATGGCGCCCACCATCCCCACCTATTACGAGGAAACGTCAGAGCCGTTTTCGGCGCGGCCGCGGCTGCAACACGACATCGACACGACGGTCGCTATCGTCGGCGGCGGCTTCGCGGGACTGTGGATGGCGCGAATGTTGTTGCGGCGCCATTACGATGTGGTGCTGATCGAAGCGGAGCGGGTTGCGCATAGCGCGTCCGGCCTCAACGGCGGTTTTGTTTCGGCGGGTTTCTCGGAACGCCTGCCGCGCATCATCGACCGCGTCGGTCTCGATCATGCGCGTTCGCTCTACCGGCTATCGCGGCGTGGCGTCGAACTGGTGCGCGAGGAACTTGCTTACGGCCTGCCCGGCGTGAATGCCGTGCCGGGAAGACTGCATGTATCGCGCGTGGACCGCGGCGAGGATCTGCAACGCGAAGCCGAGCGCATGGCGCACGATTTCGACCACGATCTCGTCTATTGGCCTGCCGAGCGGGTACGCGAAACGCTTGCGACCGATGCCTATTATCAGGCGCTGCACGACGCCGATGCGTTTCATATTCATCCGCGCAATCTTGCCATCGCACTGGCCGAAGAGATCGAGCGGCTGGGTGGACGTATTTACGAAGATACGCCGGTAACGACGGCAGATATTACCGGCGTGCGCAAATCGCTGACGACACCGCGCGGGCGCGTGAGGGCGCATCACATCGTATTCTGCGGCAGCAATTTGCTTCATGGCGCGTTCCCGGAACTGGCGCGCACCCTGGTTCCTGTCGCCACCCATGTGGGCGTTACAGTGCCGATGGCGGAGAAACTCGGCAGCGCCATTCGCTATGCAGGTTGCATTTCCGATAACCGCCGCGCCGGGGATTATTACCGCGTGATTGGCGACCGGCTGCTCTGGGGTGGCCGCATTTCGACGAAGACGAGTACGCCAGCCAATTTACGCCGGATGCTGGCCGCAGATATCGCGTCGGTTTACCCGCAGTTGAAGCCAATCGAGATCGAAAGCGCTTGGACCGGCTCGATGGCTTACGCGGTACACCAGATGCCGCAGATCGGGATGCTCAGCCCCGGCATCTGGATCGCGAGTGCGTTCGGCGGTCACGGTCTCAACACGACCGCGATGGCGGCGGACTTGATTACATCCGGCATCGTCGACCGCGACGACCGCTGGCGGTTGTTCGTGCCATTCGGGCTGGTCTGGGCGGGTGGTGGCTTCGGCAAGCGCATGGCGCAAGCCGCGTACTGGTCGATGCAGATGAAGGATCGCTTCGACGAGCGGCGCTCGCGCAGGCGCGCGAAACGCAACCCAACGAAAATCGAAGAGAAAGCCGCCGCAGGCTGACGCGGTTTCAGCCCTCGCGCCGCGCGAGGAAGGCGAGGCGTTCGAACAGGTGGACGTCCTGTTCGTTTTTCAGCAACGCGCCGTGCAGCGGCGGGATCAGCTTCTTCGGATCGCGCTCGCGCAGCGTTTCCGGGCCGATGTCCTCGACCATGAGCAGTTTCAGCCAGTCGAGCAGTTCGGAAGTGGAAGGCTTCTTCTTCAGGCCCGGCACTTCGCGGATTTCGTAGAACATGCGCAGCGCTTCCGAGACGAGACGCTGCTTGATGCCGGGGAAGTGGACCTCGACGATCGCCTTCATGGTGTCGGGGTCGGGGAAGCGGATGTAGTGGAAGAAACAACGGCGCAGGAAGGCGTCCGGCAATTCCTTTTCGTTGTTCGAGGTGATGACGATGATCGGGCGCTTCGCGGCCTTCACGGTTTCGCCGGTCTCGTAGACGTGGAATTCCATCCGGTCGAGTTCCTGCAACAGGTCGTTCGGGAATTCGATGTCGGCCTTGTCGATCTCGTCGATCAGAAGCAGCGGGCGCTGCTCCGAGGTGAATGCGTCCCAGAGCTTGCCGCGCTTGATGTAGTTCCTGATTTCGGAAACGCGCGGATCGCCGAGCTGGCTGTCGCGCAGACGCGCCACCGCGTCGTATTCGTAAAGGCCCTGTGCCGCCTTGGTGGTCGATTTGATGTGCCATTCGATCAGGGGTGCGCCGATCGCGCGCGCCACTTCCGCCGCCAGCACGGTCTTGCCGGTGCCCGGCTCGCCCTTGATCAGGAGCGGCCGTTCCAGCGCGATGGCGGCATTTACGGCAACCTTCAGATCGTCGGCAGCAACGTAATTCTTGGTACCTTCAAAGCGCATCGAACGGACTCCGGGGGCAGGGCGGCGCACCTTATGGGGGGTCTAAACAGCGGGCAAGGCGAAGTTTTCTGCCTTTTCCGGGGGTCGGGAGGCTGTGCTAGAAGCCGCGCGCATGGATCAGGCCGATAACATCCCGCCGGAACTCGCAGGTCGCTGGCAGCCCGGCGTCGTGCTCAAGCGCGACGTCTTCTCGACGGTCGAGCGCGGGCGTTTTGCCGCGCAGGACGGGGAGCAGCATGCGGTGCTGCGGCGGCTCGACACCGTGCCGTGGTGGTCGTTCCCGCTGGCGCTGCATCTGTTCCGCCGCGAAAGGAAGGCGCTGGCCGCCGCCAACGATCTCGATGCCGGGCCGAAGCTGCTCTATGGCGGCGAGCGCTATCTGGTGCGCAGCTTCATTGACGGCGTCGCACTTCACATCGCGAAACCGCAAGGAGAGCGGGCCTATTTCCGCTCGGCGATTGCGCTCCTGTTCCGGCTGCATCGCGCGCGCATCACGCACAACGATCTTGCTAAGGAGCAGAACTGGCTGCGTGGTGCGGATGGACGGGCCTATGTCACGGATTTCCAGCTTGCGATCTGTTTCAAACGCCGCTCGAAGCTGTTTCGTCTCGCGGCCTATGAAGACCTGCGTCATTTGCTGAAACACAAGCGTAAGTATTGCAAGGAAGCGTTGACTGCGACCGAGCGCCGGATACTCGCGAAGAAAAGTCTGCCGACGCGGATCTGGATGGCGACCGGAAAGAAAGTCTATTACGCGATTGCGCGCGGTATCTTCAATTTCACCGACCGCGAAGGTGGCGGCCCGCGCTTCGTGCAGGATGCCGGCGTGATTGCCGGGCGGTTGAAGGCGCATCCGCAGGTAAGGGACGCCGCGGTAGTTGCGTTTCCCAAGCGCCGTGAAGGCGCTGGGCTTTATGCCTTCGTGGAAAGCACGGGCGTGGCGGAGGACGAGCTTCGCGATTTCGTCGCGCAGCAGCTCGGCCGCGAGCGCGTGCCGGAAGCGGTGCAGGTGGTGGATGCCCTGCCACGTAACGCAAACGGCGAGGTGCGCAACGAAATCCTGCAACTCGTCGCCATGAACCAGCTAGAGCCGGTCGACTCGCTCGCCCGTTCCGACGAGGAGCGGGCGCTGATCGGACGCATCGTCGCCGGGCGGCGTAATTTCCACGACCGCTTCTCCATGCGCGTGAAGGGCTGAACAGCCCGGCAGGACTTGCCGGGGCGGCAAAGCCTGCCCGTCTTCTTCGCACCAGCCTTCAATAAAAGCTATGTTTTACAATAACTTATATGTGCCGCTATCTGGCACGCCCATTGCCATTCCTGTTCCGGGGCTCGCATGCGCGGGCTGCGGATTCTGGAGGAGTAGTATGGGTATCTTCGGTGCAATGACGACGGCGGTGGGCGGCCTGCAGGCGCAGTCCTTCGCGCTGGAAAACATCTCCGGCAACATCGCCAACTCGCAGACGACCGGTTTCAAGCGCGTGGATACGAGCTTCGCCGACATGGTCGCGAGTTCGAGTGCCAAGCGTCAGACCGCCGGCGGCGTCACCGCGCTCTCCCGCCAGACCAACAACGTGCAGGGCGACATCCAGACCGCTGGTGTCGATACCTTCATGGCGATCAAGGGCGACGGTTATTTCGTCGTGCAGAAGCCTGCGGGCTTCCCGGACGGCCAGCCCACCTTCGTCGGCGTGGACCTCTACACGCGACGCGGCGATTTCGAACTCGACAAGAACGGCTACCTCGTCAACGGCTCCGGCTACTACCTGAAGGCGCTGCGGATCGACTCGATCACCGGCAACACCATCGGCAGCGTTCCCGAGGTGCTGCAATTCACCAACGACTTCCTGCCGTCGCAGACGACGACGATCATCGAATACCGCGCGAACCTCGCCAGCATGCCGCGTACGCAAGCCTATACCGCAGCGCCAGATACGCCGGGCAGTGAACTGATCGATCCGGGTGCATTCTCCGGCAGCAACCCGCTTGATGCGGGCGATGGCACGGTCGAGGGCGCGGACGTCGGCGTATTTCTCGAGCAGTCGATCGCGGGTGGCGCGATCACCGTTTACGACTCACTCGGCAACGAAATGAACGTCCAGATGCGCTGGGTGAAGACCGACTCCGCCGCCACCGGCGGCACCGATACCTGGGAGATGTTCTATCTCGAGAATTCCAACGCGGGTAACACCGATGTTGCTTGGCGCAACGCCGGGCAGGTCTACTCGTTCAATGCCAGCGGTATTCTCGATCCCAACATTCCCGCGGTTACGATTAGCAACCTCACCATCGACGGTGTGGTGATTGGCAACGTCGTGCTTTCGCATGGCGCGTCGGGCGTCACGCAGTTCGCCGATTCCAACGGCGTCGCGAAGGTGAACCTGCTGAACCAGAACGGCTACGCCGCTGGCGAACTGCAATCCATCGCGGTCAGCGACAAGGGCCGTATCGTTGCGAGCTATTCCAACGGCCGCGCCATCGATATCGCGGAAATTCCGCTGGCGAGTTTCCTCGGCGACAACGCACTGAAGCGTCTCGACGGCGGCGCATTCGAGGCGACCTCGGAATCCGGTCCAGCGATCTTCGGCGCATCCGGCACCATCGTCGGTAAATCGCTGGAAGGCTCGAACACCGACATCGCCGACGAATTCACGAAGCTGATCGTTACGCAGCAGGCTTACGCGGCGAACACACGCATCGTGACCACCGCCGACCAGATGCTGCAAGAAACGATCAATATGATCCGCTAAGCGGACGAGAGCGAGTAAGCAATGGGGCTGACCACCGCCTTATCTTCGGCATTAAGCGGTCTTCGCGCGACACAGACCGGCATCAACGTAGTGGCGACCAACGTCGCCAACGCGGAAACGCCGGGCTATTCGCGCAAGACGCTTTCGCTGGAAACGGCGCTGGCGGGCGGCTCGGGCATCGGTGTCCGGGTCGCCAACGTCAATCGTGAACTCGATATTTATGTGCAGCGGCAACTGCGCACCGAGCTTGCCGGGTCGAATTATATCGACACCATCGCGCAGGTCCGCCAGCAGATCGACCGGATGTATGGCCAGCCGGGGTCTGCCAGCGCGCTCGACACCATCATCAACAGCTTTACCAGTTCGTTGCAGGCGCTTTCTGCCGATCCGCAGTCAGTATCGACGCGGCAGGCGGTCCTGAATGCCGCGCAGGTCATGGCGCAGAAGCTGCATAGCCTGTCGAACGATGTCACGTTGATGCGCAACCAGGCCGAAAGCGGGATCGGCGACGCGGTCGAGCGCGTGAACGGACTGCTGAAGACAATCGAGAACGTGCAAACCCAGATCATTGCGCTGTCCTCGCAGGACGTGGAACTTGGCGCGCTGCTGGACCAGCGCGATGCGGCCATCAACGAACTGGCCGGTCTGATCGATATTCAGGTCACGCCAAACGGCGCCAATAACGTTTCGATCTTCACGAATTCCGGCGTCAGCCTGTTCGACATGCAGGCTTCGCAACTGGCGTTCGACGAAAAGCCACTAAGCGCGCAGTCGATGTGGAACGCTAATCCCGCGCTGTCGGGCGCGGGCACCATCCGGCTGGTTTCGCCGAGCGGCTATTCGCAGGATCTGATCGCCGACGGTTCGATCCGTTCGGGCAAGATCGCGGCGCTGCTTGAGCTTCGCGACGACATTCTCGTCAAGGCGCAGGCGCAACTCGACGAAATCGCACATTCTCTGGCGGCGTCGCTCTCCAGCCGGACCGTAGCCAGCACGAACGTAAGCAGTGGTTTGCAAACCGGCTTTCAAATTGATCTTGCCGACTTGCAGAACGGCAACTCGATTTCGCTGACCTACACGGACAATTCCGGGCCGACCACGCATCGGGTGACGATCGTGCGCGTCGACGATCCGTCGTCGCTGCCGCTTTCAAATTCGCTCACCGCCGATCCCGGCGACGAAGTAATCGGCATTAGCTTCGCGGGTGGCGTTGCGGGCGCACTTGCGGCTCTCAACACGGCGCTCGGCCCCAGTGTGCAGTTCGACAATCCGAGCGGTTCGATCCTGCGCGTGCTCGACGACGGCGCGCCTAATCTCGTCAACATCGACGCGCTGAGCGCGAACGTCACGACCAATACGGTTCAGTCCGGCGACGGTACGTTGCCGTTCTTTGTCGATGGCAGCGGGAATTCGCTATACACCAACGTCATCGACGGCGGCCGGCAGCAAAAGGTCGGGTTTGCCGCGCGGATTGCGGTGAATTCCGCGCTGCTCAACGATTCCTCCGGTCTCATCAATATCGACGCCAACACCCTGCCCGGCGACTCGACGCGGCCGGAGTTTCTCTGGCAACGACTGACGGCGGCGAACCAGATGTTCTCGCCCTCCACCGGCATCGGCGGTACGGGCACGCCGTTCTCCGGCTCGGTCGTCGGGTTTGCGCAGCAGATCATCACCTACCAAAGCACGGCGACGGAAAACGCGCTGCGCCTGAAAGACGGACAGGACGTCGTGCTGAACTCGTTGCAGGACCGCATGGCCGAAAGCACGGGCGTCAATATCGACTCGGAAATGGCGCGCCTGCTCCAGCTTCAGAACGCCTATGCCGCGAATGCCCGCGTGATGACGGCGGTGAAGGAACTCTTCGAATTGTTGATCAGGGTCTAGGCGAATGTCGTCGATTTCAGGGACCAGCCTCACCACGACGATGGCGGCGCGCACGATCTCGCAGATGCGCGATCAGCTCTCCGAACTGCAGCGGCAGCTTGGCACGGGAAAGAAATCCGATACTTACGGCGGCCTCGGTCTCGGCAGCGGACTTGTGCTCAATCTGCGTGCGCAACTCACCGGCATGAGCGTTTTCAGCTCGAATTCGATCAACGTGCAAACGCGCGTCAGTTTGATGAACACGTCGCTGCAGCGCATCGGCGATTTGCGCGACGAAACCCGTTCCGATCTCGCCGCGCCGTTCGATTTTACGCTCGTGCAAGGTGGACAGAGCGCTGCACAGCGCTCCGCGACGGGACGCCTTAGCGAAATGCTGAGCCTGCTGAACCTCGATGCTGGCGGACGTTATCTTTTCTCCGGCCGCGCCACCGATAAGCCCGCGACCGATACGATGACGCGCATTCTCAACGGCGAAGGCGCACAGGCGGGGCTGAAGCAAATCATCAGCGAGCGTTTGCAGGCGGATCAGGGCGCTGACTTGCGCGGCCGTATTCAGGTCAACGCTGCCGCGGGCAGTATCGTATCGCTTGCCGAAGACGGCACGCATCCGTTCGGTTTCAAGATTACCGGCGCGACGACGAGTTTCGGCGCGACGATCACCGGCCCCGCCGGTGCCCCTCCCTCGCTTTCGGTCGATCTCGGCGCGACCAATCCGCCGGCTAACGGAACCGTGCGTATCACCCTTGCGATGCCGGACGGCACCTCGACCGCGATCGAACTGACGGCAACCACCGCGAATCCGCCGGGCGACAAGCAGTTTACGATCGGCGCAACGCCTGCCGATACCGCTGCCAATCTCACCGCTGCGATGGATACCGAACTACAACGCTTGGCGCAGGTCGATCTCGCCGCCGCTTCGGCGATTCAGGCGGGGAACGATTTCTTCGCGACGGACGCATCCAATCCTCCGCAGCGCGTGGCCGGCCCGCCGTTTGCGACAGCGATCGCGATGGTCGACGGCACGCCCGCGAATACGATCTCGTGGTATCTCGGCGACAACAATACCGATAACGCACGCGATACCTCGATTGCACGGGTCGACGATGCGATCACGGTCAGCTACGGCGCGCGCGCGAACGAGGAAGGTATTCGCTGGATCGTACAGAACACGGCTGTATTCGCCGCGGTTGGCTTCTCGGATTCCGACCTGAATGCGCGGGATCGCTATTATGCGCTTGCTGGCCGCGTCGGTGCGGCGATGAATGTGCCGTCCGGCATGCAGCAAATCGAGGCAATCCAGACAGAGATCGCAGGTGCCAATGTTTCCGCACAATCCGCAAAGCAGCGCATCGCGGAACGCCAGCCCCTGCTTCAGGATATGATCGACGGCGTCGAAAATATTTCCGATGAGGAAATAAGCGTGAAGTTGCTTGCACTGAACACGCGAATGCAGGCATCGCTGCAGGTGACCGCGATGCTCTCGCAGTTGTCGCTGGTCAATTACATTTAGGCGGGTTTCTGGAAAGAAAAACGCCGCGGCGGAAATCCGTCGCGGCGTTCCTTAATTCGATTTTCGCGCCGCTTATGCGGCTTGCTGCTGGGTGCGAAGGCCCGCCGCGATTTCGCGGTTGATGTTGATCAGCACGCCGACGCGATCCGCGGTGCCTTCGGTGGAGGTTTCCAGCGAAAGCGAGTGTTTCACGATGAAGTTCGCGAGATTGGCGAGGTTCTGCTTGATCGTCTGCGGCAGCGGATTTTCCGGGCGGCCAACAGAACCACCGAACAAAATCCAGAGGCGACGGTTATAGCGGAGTGCGGAGACGACTTCTTCGCTCTTTACAAGTGAGCCGTCACGGACGGCCTGCAACCTGGCGGCGGCGCGCATCAGGAGTTGCGCTTCAAGTTCTCGCGGGCTGCCCATTTGCTGGGCGTTCTTCGCATAGGTTTTCGTCGCGTCATACATTCGCGAGCAGATCCTTCTCGTATTCGATAAGAGACTGGGTCTCTTTCAGCGCTTTATAAACATTTCCGGTTAATATCTGATTATTAATCCGGTCGAAGTACGGCTTGGTGCTCGGCGCGGCCTCGAGGGTCTGTTTCATCAGGCTGAAATAAAGCTCATGGTGCACCGCAGGGTCGCGGCTCAGGTACATCAGCTGCACCACCATGTAAATTTTCTTGCAGGGTGTGTCGGCCTGCTCCGATGTCATGATGTCCTTCTCGCGAAGGATCGGGGCGTCGCCTTCTATGATGAGGCGGGTGCGCTGGTCGTCATTGGTGACGATCGAGTCCCCGATAATGATCCGCTCGCCTGGCCTTAATTCGACTTTGAGGCCCATCGCCTACTCCTCCGAATCAAATGTAGCCGCGTAACACCGGACCGTGCGCGAAAGCGCGCCGCCTTTCAACTTCCCCAAAAGCAAAACGGCGGGGCCAAGGCCCCGCCGTTTCTTTCTTGGTTCCCTGTCCGGCTTAGCCGAAGAGGCGCAGCAC
The DNA here is from genome assembly GCA_019454205.1 of Xanthobacteraceae bacterium. Taxonomy (NCBI): domain Bacteria; kingdom Pseudomonadati; phylum Pseudomonadota; class Alphaproteobacteria; order Hyphomicrobiales; family Xanthobacteraceae; species Xanthobacteraceae bacterium. The sequence goes on along the minus strand of CP075369.1, from coordinate 1,942,984 downwards.
GTTCTGGTCGGCCTGAGCGGCCATGGCCAGCGACGTGGTGGACAGCGACTGACGGGTCTGCAGCGCGAGGAGGTTCGCGCCTTCCTCGTTGGTGTCGGCCAGCGTCAGGTTGTCGGCGCCGATCTGCAGCACGTTGATCAGGTTCTTGGTGAAGTCCTGACGGGTCTGCACGACCGAGAGCTTCGAACCGAAGGTCGAAGACTGGGTGCGCAGGGTCGACGTGGCGGTATCGAGCGAGGTGATCACAGCGTTGATCGTCGAGTTGGTCTGGAAGGCGTCGCCAGCCTGCGTGGTCAGGCCGAGGCCTGCCGCGTCGAAGGTGACACCATTGATCGACAGCGAGCTGGAGCCGTTCTCGTTGAAGACGACCGAGAGGTTGTCGCCGTTCAGGAGGTTCACGCCGTTGAACGAAGCATCCGAAGCGAGCTGCGAGATCTGCGTCAGCAGCGAGTTGAAGTCCGCCTGCAACGAAGCGCGGGTCGCGTTCGGCGTGCCGATCGTGGTGGTCGCGTTCGTGGAGCCGGCCGTGAGGCCGAGCGCCGGGAGAACCGTGCCGCCGAGCGTCAGGGCTTCACCGTTGGTCGACGAGAACGTGATTGCGTTCGTCGTGATGTTGGCGGTGAGGCCAGTGATGCCGAGGCTGCTCAGTGCAGTCGTCAGGTCGGCGCGGGTTTCAATGTTGCCCGAACCGAACGTGAGGGTCTGCGCCGTGCCGGTACCCAGCTGAACCGTCAGCGTGCCGGTGAGCGCGCCGATGTCGCTGTTGACGAGGCTGGACGTGGTGGTGGTGCCGAAAGCGCTGTCGGCGCCGTTGCCGGAGATCGTCAGCGTGTCCGCATTGCTGCCGGCAGTCGCTTCGAGCTGGCCCGAGCCGTTGACCGCAACAGTCCAGGTGGCAGCGCCGCCGTTCAGCGTGGTGATGACGTCGTCGATGTCTTCCGCCGACGCGTCGACGACCGTGTGGGTAACGGTGTTGGTGCCGTCGGAGATCGTGATCGTCTCACCGTTCGCGATACCGAGCGATTGCAGCGTCGAAGCGCCGGTGATCGAGCCAACGGTACCCGTCGCAACGGAGTCGTCAGCCGCAATCGCCGAACCAGCGACGCTCAGCGTGCTCGTGGAAGCCGGAAGCGAAGCAGTCAGTGCCTGCTTGGCCGTCGACTTGGCGGCTTCGACGAGTTTCGTGATCGCCGAGATGCCCTTGTCGGCAGCGTTGATGGTCTGCACCGCGTTGCTGACGCTGTCGAGCAGGGTGGACAGATCGCCGGCGCGGGCCTGGAGGCCAGCGGCGGTGAAGAAGTTCACCGGATTGTCGATAGCGGAGTTGACCTTCTTGCCGGTCGCGAGTTTCTGCTGGACGGAGTTCATCATTTCCGCCGTCGACTGCAGAGACATCAGGTTGGCGCGAACGCCAGCCGAGAGAGTGATATTGCTAGCCATAGCTAATCCTTCCTAGGAGTTACACGTTACTAGTCGGCCACCGTTCTGGTAGCCGGGGCCGCGTTTGTCTCACGGGGCGCCCTAACGCCTCGTTACTTCTGGAAAGCGGTGCGGGCTGCTTAACGAGCGGTTAAATTGTGCTGCCGCTCTGCGGCGAGCGGGCGCGCAAACAAAAACGGCGGGGCCGAAGCCCCGCCGCGTTTATCCGGTTTACGTCCCGTTAAGTTACTGGAACAGGCGCAGCACGTTCTGGTCCGCCTGCGCTGCCATCGACAGCGAGGTCGTGGAGAGTGACTGGCGAGTTTGCAGAGCCAGAAGATTGGCGCCTTCCTCGTTGGTGTCGGCAAGGATCAGGTTGTCGCCGCCCAGCTCCAGCACGTTGATCAGGTTCTTGGTGAAGTCCTGTCTGGCCTGCACGATCGAGAGGTTCGAGCCGAATCCGGACGCCTGCGCGCGGAGCGTCGCAGTCGCGGCGTCGAGCTGGGCGATGGCGGCGTGTACGTTTGCCTGAATCTGGAAACCGTCGCCTGCAATCGGTGTCAGGCCAAGGCCAGCGGCAGTGAAATCGACGCCCTGGATGTTCAGCGCGCTGGAGCCGTCCTCGTTGAAGATCACGCCAAGGTTGTCGCCGTTCAGCAGGTTCACACCGTTGTAGGAAGCGTCGCGGGCAAGCTGCGTAATCTGCGTGAGCAGTTCGTTGTAGTCGGACTGCAACGAGGTGCGCGTTGAGTTAGGGGTCGTTACGGTTGCGGTCGGATTGGTCGAACCGGCCGTGATGCCGAGCGCCGGGAGGACCGTGCCGCCGAGGGTCAGGGCATCGTCGCTGGTCGACACGAAGGTGATCGCGTTGCCGGTGATCGAGGCCGTCAGGCCGGGGATGCCGAGGCCGGCGAGTGCGGCCGTCAACTGGGCGCGGGTCTGGATGTTGCCGGAACCGAAGGTCAGAGTCTGCGTCGCGCCGGCACCGAGCTGGACAGTCATCGTGCCGGTGAGTGCGCCGATTGCGCTGTTGACGAGGCTCGACGTGGTGGTTGTGCCGAAAACGCTATCGGCACCGTTGCCGGAGATCGTCAGCGTGTCCGCATTGCTGCCGGCTGTCACTTCGAGCTGGCCCGAGCCGTTGACCGCTACGGTCCAGGTGGCCGCGCCGCCGTTCAGCGTGGTGATGAGATCGTCGATGTCTTCGGTCGTTGCGTTCACGACCGTATGGGTCACGGTGTTGGTGCCGTCGGAGATGGTGATGGTTTCGCCGTTCGCGATGCCGAGCGATTGCAGCGTCGAAGCGCCGGTGATTGAGCCAACGGTACCCGTCGCAACCGCGTCGTCGGCCGGGATCGCCGTACCGGCAACGTTCAGCGCATAGGTAGCGGTAGGTTGACCGGCAATGATCGCCTGTTTCGCCGTGGACTTGAGGCTTTCCACGAGTTTCGAGATTGCCGAGATGCCCTTGTCAGCGGCGGCGAGTGTCTGCACGCCGTTACCGATCGAGTCGAGCAGGGTGCCGAGATCGTTTGCGCGGGCATGAAGACCGGCTGCGGTGAAGAAGTTCACCGGGTTGTCGAGTGCCGAGTTGACCTTCTTGCCGGTGGAAAGACGCTCCTGCGTGCGCGCCATGAGTTCGGCCGTGGTTTGCAGCGAAAGGAGATTTGCTCTTACGCCCTTCGAGAGAGTTACATCATTGGCCATGGCATCGGTCCTTTTGCTTCTGTCCGAATCCACGCGTTCGCGCGGTTACTATTCGTCAGGAAACGTAAAGAAACGTGCCTAATAAAAGGTTACTTCCCCGGCGGAGGGTGAGGAAAACCGCGGTTTTTCGTGGTTAATGAAGCGTTAAATAGTTAACGCCGGTCGTTTCCGACCGGCGTTCCGAAGGCGTCGGTTTGAACGTGATTGGGGAGGTCAGCTCGCGCGGCTGACCATCACCGGGCGCCCGCCGCGGGCGGGGGCGGCAACCTTGCCGTTCGAGCCGTAGCTCTGCGGCCCGGACTTGCGGGCGGCCTCTTCCGAAGCGCCGCGCATGATCCCTTCGGCAACCGATTGGGCGGTCGCGACCACGCGCAGGTTGTGGCTGAGAATTTCGCGGAAGGTCTGGTGCGCACGGCGCAGTTCGTCGACCAGCACCGGCACGGTCTGGCCGATGAAGCCGGCGTTGCCCTTCAGCAGTTCGATCTCGCGGAGATAGGCGGCGGCGAGGTCGGTTTTCTGCTGGGTCAATTCGGCGGCGCTGGCCAGTTTCCCGGCCTCGACCAGCTTGGTTTCCTTTTCGAAGATCTGGACGAGCTGGACCATGCAGTCGCCGATCCGGCGCAGCAGGGTTTCGGCATCATCCCGGCTCTTGATCGCCTGTGAGATACGCTTCACGTCGTCGGTCATCGGGTACGCTCCTGCAAGGCTACGAGTTCACGCTGAACCTGATCCGCGATGCCGATACCGCCATTGGCGGAGACCGACTTCGCGTATTCCTCGGTGAGCATCGAGCGCCACGCACTCTGCGCGGGGCCGGCACCCAGCGGGCCGTCCTGTTCCTGGACCCCCGCGAACATTTCTTCGAACATGTTGGTTAAAAAAACGCTCTCGAACTGCTGGGAGACGTCTTTCACCTTGCGGTTCGCGGTAGGCGAGAGCTTCTCGACGGCTTCGCCGATTGCGCTTGCGGCGGTCAGCGCGGCCATGACGGGGGCGACCATTACATCACCTCGATTTCGGCCTGGATGGCACCGGATGCCTTGATGGCTTGCAGAATGGAGATCAGGTCGCGCGGTCCCACGCCGAGCGCGTTCAGGCCATCGACCAGTTCCTTAAGTGTTACCCCTTCGTTAACGACGCCGAGCTTGCGGCCGTCCTCCTGCACCTGAATGTGGGTGCGCGGAACGACACGGGTCTGGCCGCGCGCAAAGGGATTGGGCTGGCTGACCTGCGGCTGTTCGGTGATCGTGACGGTGAGATTGCCCTGCGCGACGGCGACCGTGGAGACGCGCACGTCACGTCCCATCACGATGATGCCGGAGCGCTCGTCGATCACGACCTTGGCCGGCTGATCTGGTTCGATCACGATCGGTTCGATCTCGGTCAGCAACGAGACGATGTTGCCCTTGTATTTTTCGGGAACGGTGAGGGCGACGGTCGCGCGATCGACCAGTTCGGCGACCGGGCCGCCGAGGAAATCGTTGATGGCGCCCGCGATCCGCTTCGCGGTGGTGAGGTCGGGATTGCGCAGCGACAGGCGCACCGTGGTCATACGGTTTAGCGCGAAATCGATCTCGCGCTCGACCACCGCGCCGTTCGAGATGCGGCCCACCGTCGGTACGCCGCGGATGATCTTGGCGGCGTCGCCTTCGGCTTGGAAGCCCGCGACCGCAACTGTGCCCTGCGCGACTGCATAGACATTGCCGTCCGCGCCAAGTAGCGGCGTGACGAGGAGCGTACCGCCTTGCAGGCTTTTCGCGTCGCCGAGCGCAGAGACCACCACGTCGAGGCGCGTGCCTTGCGTGGAGAAAGCGCGCAAGTTCGCGGTCACCATGACGGCCGCAACGTTGCCGGTGCGCAATTGCGCGCCACGGATGTTGACGCCGAGACGCTCCAGCATCGCCTGCAGGCTCTGCTTCGTGAATGGCGAGTTGTTGAGGCTGTCGCCGGTGTTGTTCAGGCCGACCACGAGGCCGTAACCGATCAACTGGTTCTCGCGCACGCCTTCGACGTCGGTCAGGTCCTTGATGCGCGAAGCGCCGAGGGCATCGCCTGCAAGGACGGCGCCGAGCGCCAGAAGAAACACGAGACGTTTGAACATAGGCATCGACAGGGCTCCCCAGCGGGTCGATGTGAAACCGGAGAGTCCTTTGCGAAGCGCGTGCCAAGGCGCGCTGTTCGCTAACGTCTTGAAGGGAATCGCTTTTCCTTATTGCGCGCGCGTGCGGCGACTGCCGGGCGGCAGAAATGGCGCGCCCACCCGGCAAGAACTTCCCGGTCCTTAACCGCTCGTTAACCATACCGGCGCGAGGGTAAGCAGGCCGGAACAACGAACATTTCTCCGGCCGGAGCAGGCCATGCGGATCAATTCCGCGACCCAGAGCAATCAGACCAGTGCAGCCAGCGCGCCGCGCCGCGCAAGTGCGGCGGGCACGTTCACGCTCGAAGAAACCGGCCCGGCCGGCAAGGCCGCGACCGCCGGTGCAGCCGCATCCATCGGCGGTCTCGACTCGCTGCTCGCCTTGCAGGGCGTGGAAGACCCGCTCGCGCGCCGCCGTCGCTTTGCGAGCCGGGGCAAATCGGCGCTCGATCTGCTCGACGAACTGAAGGCGGAACTGCTGGGAGACGACCTGCGGCCGGAAACGCTCGGCCGGCTGAAGGCCATGCTCGATTCGCTTTCAGAGCGGAGCGGCGTCGACGGTCTCGACACCGTGCTCGACGAGATCGGGCTTCGGGTCGCGGTAGAACTGGCCAAGCGCACGCCTAAAGCCGCCTGAAAGCGCCAAAATTCCGGCTTTACGACCGCTGCCGGACGTTACGGCCTTGTGATTTTCCACTGCTATTTCCGCGCCCGTCCGGCCATTGCTGCCGGGCGGCGACATGGCTATAAGCCCGCGCAATTCGGGGCGAGGAAAGCAAGAACACCGGCTGCAGAAGGCCGGGAGCAGTACAGGGGATTGTTCCATGGTTGCGTTGGTCGAGAACTATCGTCCTACCGATGACGAGCCGTTCATGAACGAGCGGCAGCAGGAATACTTCCGGCAGAAGCTGTTGCGTTGGCGCGAAGACATCCTCCGCGAAGCGAAGGAAACGCTGCTGCATTTGCAGGAAGAGAACGTCAATCATCCCGATCTCGCGGATCGTGCTTCGTCGGAGACCGACCGGGCGATCGAACTGCGCGCGCGCGACCGCCAACGCAAGCTGATCTCAAAGATCGACGCCGCACTGGCGCGTATCGACGATGGCTCCTATGGCTATTGCGTGGAGACCGGCGAGCCGATCTCTCTGAAGCGTCTCGATGCGCGGCCGATTGCAACGCTCTCGATCGAGGCGCAGGAGCGTCACGAGCGCCGCGAGCGCGTCTATCGCGACGAGTAACGCTTGCTGTTCCGGATCCTGTTCGGAATTGCGGCGCTTGCCGCGGCGGTTGTCCTGTTCTTTTTCTTCTGGGGCGTTTCCGACGGCACTGTCTCGTCGTTCAATATCGGAATCTGGATTGCGCTGCTCGCCGCGGCGCTGGGTATTCCCGCCGCGGGATGGCTGTTGAACGCCAAAGGCTATCGCGGCGCGGCCTGCGCCGTGCTGCTCGTTGCGGCTATCCCTGCGCTGCTGTTTGCGCTGTTCTTCCTGTTCATCGTCATCGCCCAGCCGCGCTGGAATTGATGCACCTTATCCGCGCACGAACAGCGACTTGATCATGCGGAAGATGGTGTAAAGCACGAGTTCGACGGCGGCAGCGAGCAGCAACAGAAACAGCGAGCGCTGGCCGAGATCGTCAGTGATCGCCGCGCGGAATTTATATTTGATGTCGTCGGGAAAATAATTCTCGACCAGCGAATACAGTGCGTTGGTCAAAGGCTGTAGCGTGGAGTAGGCACGGCCAAGAATGTCGAGATGATAAGCGACGAGATAGCCGTAAAGCAGCCAGACGACGGCAATCGTCAGCGCAAGTAAAATAACTTTCCCGATGAAAGCGGAGAAAAAACCCGATCCGCGGCGCGGCGGCGATTCGTCGTAATAGGACATGGCAAGCCCCGGTTGAACCGCGAGATGCTATCCTTCGTTCCGTACGAAGGACAGATGGCGCTGCATCAACTTCGCATAATTCCGTTCAATCGTTTTCGCCGAACGCGAACAGGTCTATGTCCGGTTCGGGCTTTCCGCTCAATGCATTGGCGATCATTTCCGCGGCCACTTGTGCATAGGTCGTGCCATTGCCGCCGAAGCCAAGGACGGCACAGACGCGCGGCATGCCCGGTACATTGCCGATCACTGGCAAGCCGGTTGCCGAAGCGCCGAAGGCGCCGGCCCATGAATATTCCACGTCTTCGTCTTCGAACGCGATCTGCGGCATCAGTCTTTTTAGCTTGCTCCTGAAGCGGGCAATCTTGGCGGGCATGCGTTTTTTCCGGCGCATGTTGTCGTCGTGCGACTCGTCTTCGCCGCCGATGACGACACGGCCGTCCAATGTAGTTCGAATGTAGACGTAAGGATCGGCCGCTTCCCAGATCAGCGCGCGGGACGGCCAGATGTTTTCCGGCTGCGGTCTCGTAGCGGCGGCCCAGGTTGAAACGATCTGGTGGCGTTTCGCGGAGAGAAATCCGGGTAATTCAAATCCGCAGCAGAGTACGACGTAATCCGCGGAAATTCGAATGCCGGATGCCGTCGTGACGACAGCTTGCTTCCTGTTTGTTTCAAGAGATTTCGCGTCAACCAGTGTGAATAGTTTCGCGCCGCTTTCGATCGCGTGCTGCAAAATACCAAGCGACATCTTCACGGGATGCGACTCCGCAGAATTGCCCGATATGATTGCGCAGGGGCGGTCGATGCCGAATTCCCGTACCAGCTCTTCACGCTCTGCCACGCGCGAAGGAAAGCCAAGCGCAATTCGTGCTTCGCACTCGCGTCGCAATCCGGCTGGGCCAAGCACCTTGCCCGGAAGCAGCAAGGCGTCTCGACTGGCATATTCACAGTCGATGCCGAGGGTCTGAATTTTTTCGGTCAAGGAGCGCATCGCGCGGTAGGACCGCAGCCAAGCCCGCTCCGCCTTTTGCGGGCCGATCTGTGCGCCGAGGACGACCAGCGGCTTGTCGATTTCAAACAGCAACAAGGATGTGCTTGCAGCCGTAGAACCGCCGCCGGGCGGGTGACGGTCGATCACCGTCACTTCACGGCCGATTGCGGTCAATGCTTCGGCGACCAGCGAACCGGTGATGCCCGCACCGACGACCAGAACTTCGGTGCGGATGTCCTTGTTCAGTTTTTTGGATGGAATTCCGGAGTGGGATTTCTCCCACAAACTCGTCCCGGCTGTCGCAGTGCCATTTCCCACGGCATCAGAACGATCCGAGGCGTAACAAGTTCCATGCCTAAGCGAAGATCAGGCTTCGGTCTTTTCCCAACGGCCGACGAAACGGTCGTCCTGCCAGACCTCGATGGCGCGGAAACCGGCGCGATGTTTGCCGCGCGTATTGGCGTCGGCATCGTCGAGGCACTGCTCGACTTCGCGCTCTACCATATGGTCGCGGTGGTCGAGAAAACGGAAAACATAGGCATTGTTATCGTCGTCGCCGGCCATGATACGCCCCGCAAATTGAACAGGCGGGCAGACTCGCGCCTGCAGGTAAACAGACAGTTTGCAAATCGAAAATGGAACCGTGACAGCCGGATTTGCCAGTGAAACAGCGTTTATCCGGGAAGGAACGCGATGCGTTTCTGCTCGGAAATCGTTTCCACCGGCGCGGCATACAGCTTTTCGAGATTCTTGCGCGTGAGTATGGCGGCGGAATCGCCGCCGCCGATCACGCCTCCGTCGCGCAACAGGTACGCGCGGTCGGATGCGCGCAGGGCGTGGTTCGGATCATGCGTCGTGAACAAGACGCCCAGTCCCGATTGAGTCAGCGCGCGGATTTCCTGCAAAACTTTTCCCTGATTGCCGAAGTCAAGTGCAGCAGTCGGCTCGTCCAGCACGACAAAGCGTGGCTCCTGTGCGAGCGCGCGCGCAAGCAATACAAGCTGCCGCTCGCCGCCGGAGATTTCGGTATAGGGACGCTCCGCGAGCCGGAGAATATTGAAGCGCTCCATCGCTTGCGCCGCGATCTTGCGGTCGTTCGCGGACGGACGCGCGAAAATCGAGCCGTGCGCGGTGCGCCCCATCAGCACCACGCTTTCCACCGGAAATGCGAAGGTGCCGTGATGAACCTGCGGAACATAGGCGATGATGCGCGCACGTTCGCGCGCGGAGAATTCGCCGAGGGGCTTTTCACGCAACGTCACGCTGCCCGCGAGTGGCGGCAGCAAACCGAGCAGGGTCTTCAGCAACGTGGTTTTGCCGCCGCCGTTCGGGCCGAGCAGCGCGAGCGCTTCGCCTTCGTTCAGATGAACGCCGATGTTGCTTCCCACCAGATGGCGCGGGTAGCCGATGCTCAGGTTTTTCCCTGCGAGCGTCATGCCCAATCCCGCTGCATAGAGGCAAGCAGCCAGATAAAGAACGGCGTGCCGACGACGGCGGTGAGAATACCGAGCGGCACTTCGATGGGTGCGATGGTGCGCGCGAGCGTGTCGATGATGAGTAGAAAACTTCCGCCCAGTAGCGCCGCGACCGGCAACAGGCGCGCGAAATCCGGCCCGGCAATCGAGCGCGCCATGTGCGGCACGACAAGGCCGACCCAGCCGATGATGCCGGCAGTCGCGACGCTCGCAGACGTGACCAGCGTCGCCGCCGCGACGATGGCAATGCGCAGCGGGCCGGTCGGTACTCCGAGTGCGCGCGCTTCTTCTTCGGGAAGCGTCATGACATTCATGCGATGGCGCAACACGATCAAGACCAGTGTGCCGAGCGCGACCAGTCCGAACAGCGGCCACAGATCTTTCGGTCCGGTAGCGGCGAGGCTGCCGAGCAACCAGAACGTCATCGCGGGTAACTGGTTGTACGGGTCGGCGAGATATTTCACGAGGCCGACGCCAGCGCCCAGCAGCGAACCGATCACGACGCCGGTCAATACCAGCACGAGGATCGGGTCGCGGCTGCGCAATGCCGAACCGATCAGATAGACCGCCGCGACCGCGATCAATCCGCCGATGAAGGCGAAGCCCTGAATCGCGAATACATTCAGCGAAAAGAAAATACCGAGTACGGCGCCGAGGGCCGCACCCGATGACGCGCCGAGAATGTCGGGCGACACCAGTGGATTGCGAAACAATCCCTGGAATGCGGTGCCCGCTACGCTCAACGCCGCGCCAACGAAGAAAGCGGCGAGCACGCGTGGTCCGCGTACTTGCAGGATTACGGTTTCGGCGGCGGGAACGACGCCGCTCGCCGTGCCGGTGATTTTTCCCCAAAGCGCGCCGAATATGTCGCCGACCGAGATCGGAAAACGCCCGACAAGCATTGCGATTGCGAAGCCTGCGATCACGCAACCAATCGCAAGGGCAAGACCGGGCAGGGCGGAGCGGCGCATGATCTCAGACTTGTCCGCTCAGCACGCGCGCAATCTGCGCTTCGGTGGGCGTGACATGATAGATCAGCTTGTGAAATTCGCGAGCCAGCGCGGCGATGTCTTCGGGGAATTTTTCCGGATAAAGAATCTTTCCGAGCCACCACAGGCCGATCAAACGGTTTACCGAAGGCGGGAAGTCTACCCAGCCGAAGGGAACGTGCGGCGAAAGATAGACGCGCCCGTTTTTTACGGCCGATACGTTCGCCCACGCAGGATCGGTTTTCACGTTCTTTGCGAATTCGGGTTCGATGGTGACGATGGCGTCCGGGTTCCAGAGCAGCACCTGCTCGATGGAAACATTGGCCATGCCGCCGCGCGTGGCTCCGGCGACATTCTGCGCCATCATCTCAATCGACTCGACATTAATGGAGCCGCCAAGACCCGTCTCCAGTCCGCGCGGGCTGCGGGCGTAATAAACTTTCGGACGCTTTTCCTGCGGAACATCGGCGATACGTTTCAGAACGCTCTCGAAGGTTTTTTCTGCGTAATCGGCGCGCACGTTCGCGTCTTCGCGGCGGCGGGTCAGTTCGCCTAGGGTGCGGTACGAAGTGTGAATGGCGTCGAAGCGCCCGTCGAGCAGTACATAGGGAATTCCTGTCTGCTCCTGTACGCGTTCGGCCAGAGAAACATAGGTCTGGCTGGTGGAGCCGACGTCGAGAATCATGTCTGGTTTGAGCGCCAGTACGCTCTCAAGATTTGCCGTGTTGCCGCGTCCGGTGATGCGCCCCAGTTCCGGACGGCTTGCAATTTCAGGGAGCAGAAACTCTGCCTCTTCCTTGCGAAGCGCGCGCGGCCAGCCGAGCAGCAATTCCGGCGCGACTGAATAGAGCATGATCGCTGCCGGTGGCCCGGCAGGGAATACGCGCTTCACGCTCGCGGGAATTTTCAACTCACGTCCCGTCGCGTCCCGCAGGTTCTGCGCGCGCGAAGTTCGCGGCGCAATCGTCGTCGCAGCCATTCCGGCAAGCAGGGTGCGGCGGTTCAGCAATTCATTTTCTCCCGGAGAATGTATTTTCCGCACAGTAGCACAGATCAAAAAGGAAGACGGCCCCCGCGGGGGAGTGCGGGGGCCGTCAGATCGCCAGCCAAGGGGAGCTGGGCCGGCGTACTCCGCGCGCCTTCAGGGGGAGCTGGGAGCGGCGCGCTTACAAAACCGGAACGGGCGGCAAAACTAGAAGGGCAGGATCGCGTCGAAGATCTGATGGCCCCATCGCGGTTGCTGCACATCGGTGATCTGGCCACGGCCACCGTAGGAGATGCGCGCTTGCGCGATCTTCTGCGAGTCGAGCGTGTTGTCGGCTTCGATGTCTTCCGGCCGCACGATGCCTGCGACGATCAGTTCGCGCATCTCGAAGTTGACGCGCACTTCCTGCTTGCCCTCGATCACGAGGTTGCCGTTCGGCAAAACCTGCGTGACGACTGCGGCGACGTTGGTGAGCAGCGCTTCCTGCCGGTTCACCGAGCCTTTGCCGTCGGTTTGCGTCGTCGAGTCTGCCGTCAGCAGGCGGTTCGGGATGGCCTGTTTGGTGAAAGGAATTTTCATGAGGCCAAACAGATTGTCGATGCCGGAATCTTCTTTGGTATTGCGCGAACGCTTGGTCTCGTTGTCGATCTCGGCCTTGTCCTGAATCTTGACCTTGATGGTCAGGATATCGCCGACCTGGTGCGCGCGCTGGTCCTTGAAGAACGCGCGGCTGCCGTTGCGCCAAAGCGAGTTAGGGCTGTAGGCGACCGGCTGCAACTCCGGCATCGGCATCGAAACCGGACGGTAGTTCGGCGTCGTGGTCGGATTGTTCACCGGGCTGAGCGGCGGCTGCTGACCCATGTTGGCGATGCGGTCGATATTCGCACATCCGCCGAGCAGCGAGCCGGCAAGCGTCAACGCGGCCGCGCCACGGATCACTCGAAACATTTTCATCTTCTGCCTCATGCTACGCTTGTATCGACTCAACGGTTGCCGTTGATCGCCGCGGTGTTGATCGGATTGATGTCGCCGACGGTGACAATGCCGGGGCCGGTAACGGTGGCCTGAATGACCCGCTTCGATTGCGGGTTGAGAACGGAGATCATTTCGCCTTCGGTGCCGTTGGACTGTGCCTTGCCGCGCGCGGTCAGCACGACGCCCCCGGTGCGGAATACAATGGTGACGGTATCGTCGCGGTTGACGATCTGCGGCTTCATCAGGTCGGCGGCGCGCACGGTCTGTCCGGTACGCAGCGATTTGCGCGCGGCCTGATTGGCAACGAGTTCGATACGCGTCAGTGCGTCGGAGCCGACCTGCGCGCGAGCGACACGCTCGACCACGAGATCGCTTTCGCGGATGGTTTCGCCGCGGTTGATGGCACGCGCGATGGTGACGACTTCGACCGTTTCGACCAGCGTGCCGGTGAGGCGTACCGGGTTGCGGCGCAGATGTAGCGAACCCGGCATGTCGACCAGCGCTTCGAAGCGGTTGCTGTTCGGATCGAACACGATGTTGAAGACGCGCGGCGCTTCGGTCAGGTTCGGTTCGACATTCAGCGCCTTCATGTGGTTGTCGAAGGTGACCGAAATATCCTGCGCACTGGAGAGTTCATAGCGTTTCACCGCGGCTTCGGCGACTGCGCGGCCGAGATCATTCAGCGACACGGAACGGCTCGCACGCGTCACGAGCACTTCGGAAAGACCCTTGGTGTCGAACACCAGCATGCCCTGGCTGCGGAGCGCTTCGATCACACGATGGGTCTGGATAGTACCGTTGGCGCCGAGTTCGGGCGCACGGAAAATCGGGATCGCGGCGAAGGAGCCGGCATTGTCGAGAATGTCGCCGATCTTTACGAGATCGCCCTGCACGATGGTTTCGGACTTCAGCGTAGGCACGCCTTGCGCGCGCGCACCGGAAGCGAGCGCCCAGATGACGACGATCGCCGCGAGGGTAAGCGCCAGAATTTGTTTGATCTGGTTCATGGCGATCATCCTCAGCGCAGCATGTTCGCGGTGGCTTGCAGCATTTCGTCCGCTGCCGAGACCACCTTCGCGTTCATGGAGTAGGCGCGTTGCGCAGCGATCAGGTCCGAGATTTCCGTGACTGCGTTTACGTTCGCGGTTTCCAGCTGCTTGTGCAGCAACGTGCCGGTGCCGTCGGTACCGGGATTGTTGAGCTGCGGCGTGCCGCTCGATGCGGTTTCCAGATAAAGGTTGTCGCCGACCGGCTGCAGGCCGGAGCGGTTCACGAAACGCGCAAGCTGAATCTGTCCGATTTCGGTCGGGTTGGTCTGGTTCGGCAGCGTTACCGAAACCTGGCCCTGCTGGTTGATGGTGACGCCGGTTGCGTTCGCCGGAATGGTCATCTGCGGATCGAGCAGATAGCCTTCCGGCGTAACGATGCGGCCCTGATCGTCGCGCTCGAACGAGCCGGCGCGGGTATAGGCGATGCGGCCGTCGGGCAATTGAATCCGGAAGAAGCCTTCGCCGCGTATTGCGACGTCGAGGTCGCGTTCGGATGCGGCAAGGTTGCCCTGACTCATGATGCGCGGCGTGCCGACGACCTTTACGCCTCCGCCGATGTCCACGCCCGCAGGCAGACGCGTGCCCTGATCGGACGAGTTGGTGCCGACGCGGCGCAGGTTCTGGTAGATCAGATCCTGAAACTCGGCACGCTGCTTCTTGAAGCCCGTCGTGCGCATGTTCGCGATGTTGTTCGAGATGACCTCGACGTTGAGTTCCTGGGCCATCATGCCGGTGGCGGCGGTATAGAGTGCGCGCATGGTTTGGTTCTCCCGGCTTACGCTTCAGCGAGCTTTTCGATCGCCTTGCGGCGAAGCTCGTCGGTACGCTGCTGCATGGCGGTGATGGTGGAGTAGGCGCGCGTGACTTCGATCATGCGGTTCATTTCGCGCACCGCGACGACGTTGGATTTTTCGAGCGCGCCTTGCACGACGCGCGTGCTGACATCGGCGACCAGCGGCGTATTGTTCGCGCCCGCTCCCCAGAGGCCATGGCCTTCCTGCACAAGACGGGCGGGGTTATCGAAATTTACGAGACGGATTTTCCCGCGTTCGCCGACCTGGCCGAGCGCGTTGGTCGCGGAGACCGTGCCGTCGGCGGCAATCGTGATGCCGGTGTCGGTAGGCTCGAAGACGATGGGTCCGCTCGCGCCAAGCACCGGGTTGCCGGATGCGTTAACGAGCTGACCCTGCGTGTTGAGGTGGAAATTGCCGCCACGGGTGTACCGCTCGCCGTTCGCGGTCTGCACGGCGAAGAAGCCGGGGCCGTTGATTGCAAGATCAAGCGGCGCTTCCGTGCGTTGCAGGGGGCCTTGGCTGAAGTCCTGCAATGTCGCGCGGTCGAGCACGAAATTAATCCGGCGGTCGTTGACCGGGAACATCTCGTGGCGCGCGGTGGGGTCGAGAAACTGCTCGAACATCATCGACTCCGACTTGAAGCCGGTGGTGTTGATGTTCGCGATGTTGTTGGCGATCACGTCCAGCTCGCGCCGAAGTGCAACCTGCCGCGAAAGACCTACCAGAAGCGCATTTTCCATAGCCTGCTCCCCAAATCGGACCACCCGCAAAACGCTCCCCAGCGGGGGCGATCCGGGGTGTTCTTGGCAGGAGCCGTGCCAGAGGCGTTCTCCGTTATTTTCTAAAGGCTTAGGAAAATTGCGAGGCTGGAGGGGCTGCCCGGCGGCAGTTTCGACCCGGCAAAAAATGCCCCCTTTAGGAATTCGTTAACCATACCAACCCTAGGTTTTCCTCGACGAAACGGGCCTGGGGAGCGGCCTGCGAGGGGAGCCGATCATGGCGAATACCGCCGCCGCGGATGCGGAAGACCTGCCGGAAGGCGGGAACGCGAAGCCTGCCAAGTCGAAAAAGAAGCTGATGATGATCGGCGTCGGCGTGCTTCTGCTCGCCGCGCTCGGCGCCGGATATTTCTTTTTCTTCACCGGCGGCAAGCCGGCGGAAAAGCAGGAAGTCGTCAAAAGCTATTACTACGACCTGCCCGAAATGACGGTGAACCTCTCGGCTTCCAGCGAGCGGCCGCAATATCTCCGGGTCAAGATCACGCTGGAAATGGCCGACAACAATGTCGCCGAAGCGCTGAAAAAATCGATGCCGCGCGTGATCGATACCTTCCAGGTGCATATGCGCGAGCTGCGCGCGGTGGATCTCGAAGGCTCTGCCGGCTTGTATCGGTTGCGCGAGGAATTGCTGCGCCGGATCAATGCCGCGATTGCGCCCGCGAAAATCCGCCAGGTCCTGTTCAAGGAAGTGGTGATCCAGTGAAGGCGCGCCAGTATGGCTGAAACGAAAGCCCCGGCGAAATCGCAGAAACCGGACGACGACGCGGTCGCTGCGAACTGGGAAAAGATGGTGGACGAGTCCGCTGCTTCGGAAGTGGAGGTCGCGGGTGCCGCCGAGCGCGCGCTCAATCAGGAAGAAATCGACAGCCTGCTCGGTTTTCGCCTCGACGACCTGAATCTCGCCGAACAGAACGGCCTGCGCGCGATCATCGACTCGGCGACGGTTTCCTACGAACGCCTGCCGATGCTGGAGATCGTGTTCGACCGGCTGGTCCGGTTGATGACGACATCGCTCCGCAATTTCACTTCCGATAACGTCGAGGTCTCGCTCGACCGCATCACTTCAGTTCGCTTCGGCGAATACCTGAACTCGATCCCGCTGCCCACCATTCTCGGTGTATTGCGCGCGAAGGAGTGGGACAGCTTTGGCCTGTTCACGGTCGAGTCGTCGCTGATCTATGCGATGATCGACGTGCTGCTCGGCGGACGGCGCGGCACCAACGCGGTCCATATCGACGGGCGGCCGTACACCACCATCGAAACCGGCCTTGTGCGGCGCATGATGGAGCTGGTGCTGACCGACGCGGAAGCGGCGTTCAGTCCGGTGACACCGGTGTCGTTCTCCATTGACCGCGTCGAGACCAATCCGAAGTTCGCGGCGATCTCGCGGCCGACCAACGCGGCAATTCTGGTGCGGCTTCGCGTCGAGATGGAAGATCGCGGCGGCTGCATCGAAATCCTGCTGCCCTATGCCTCGATCGAGCCGATCCGCACGACGCTGCTCCAGAACTTCATGGGCGACAAGTTCGGGCGCGACTCGATCTGGGAGTCGCACCTTGCCACCGAAATCTGGCACGCGCAGATCGAAGTCGACGCCGTACTTTATGAGGACATGCTGCCGCTGAAGAAGCTGATGAACCTCGACGTCGGCGATACGCTGATGCTCGACATCCGGCCGGACACGCTGGTCAAGGTTCGCTGCGGCGGCGCGCTGCTTTCCGAAGGGCGCATGGGCCGTGTCGGCGATCGAGTCGCGGTCAGGGTCGCAAAACCCCTGCGGCGTTCGCGTACCACGATGGCGATGTTCGAACAGGCCGGCACGATGTCGGGCCGGGTGGAGGCAACATGAGCGGCAATCTCTACGGATTGATTATCGAAGGACTGGTCGCGATCCTGCTCGGACTGACGATCGGTTACTGTATCGTACTGAACAAGCGTCTCGCCCGGCTGCGCTCCGACGAGTCCGCGATGCGCGGCACGATCGGCGAACTGATCACCGCAACCGAATTTGCGGAACGCGCGATCAACAATCTTCGCACTATCGCGCGCGAGACCAACGATACCCTCGGCGAAAGCTTACGGACGGCCCGCGAGACGACGCAAAGCCTGGACGAACAAATGGCGCGCGGAAACGAAGTGCTGCAACGCATCGCGCAGATCGCGGATGTGGCGGAAGCGGCGCGCATGCAGCCGGCAGCCCCACAACAGGAACCCGTGAATGTCGCGCCGATGCGCTCGGCTGCGAAAACCGCGCAGGCGGCGCAGGCGCTCGCCATGCGCGCGAGGTTGCGGGCCGGCGAAGCCGCGTAAGGCAAAGGTAAGGAATGACCCGTCTCCGGCTTATCCCCGTCGTCATCTTCGCCGCGGCATCGCTACTGCTGATCAAGGCGATGACGATCTTTTCGGGCGGGGATCGCCTGTCGCGGCCGTTGACGGTGGTTGCGACCGAGCCGCCGCGGGCGATGCAGACCAACGACAACGCGCCCGATTATACGAGCGCGATGCCGGCGAAGGAGACGAAGAAGGAAGAACCCAAGAACGGCCCGCAAGATCCGCCGCCGGGTCCGCCCAAGGCGCCGGAAACCCCGCCGGGGATTCATGTCGGCGTGCCGGGCGATCCTTCGCCCGGGCAGCGCGCGCTGCTGGAGCGTTTGCAGCAGCGCCGCGAGGAACTCGACGCCAAGACGCGCGATCTGGAATTGCGCGAGAACCTGCTGAAAGAGGCGGAGCAGCGGCTCGAAGCGAAGCTGAACGAACTCAAGATGCTTGAAGCCGCGGGCAACGAAAAGCCCGCGGATACCGAAGCCAAAATGAAAAACCTCGTCATTATGTACGAGGGCATGAAGCCGAAGGATGCCGCGCGCATCTTCGACAAGCTCGACATGAAGGTGCTGGTCGAGGTTGCGCGCGCCATGAAGCCCGCGAAACTTGCCGACGTGCTCGCGGTCATGTCGGTGGAGCCGGCGCAGCGTCTGACGATCGAACTGGCACGCGGGCTTTCGCCCGACAAGGCGACGCCGCCGGGCGATTTGCAGCGGGTGAATGTCCCGCCACCAGCGCCGAAACAGCAGCCGAAACAGCAAAAGACCAACCCGCCGCCGGTACGTTAACGTCTCGCTAACGATCCCGGCCCGCTAATCCTGCATTAACGCTGTTTGCCTAGGGTCTGCGCTGGAAGCAGCGGCGGAATAAACCGGGCAATCATGGTGGCGTTTCTCTCGAACAAACGGCGCGTCTGCGCCGCGGCTTTTACTGTCGCGGCGTTGTTTGTCGCGGCGGCTTTTGCTCCGCTTCGCGCACAGCAGCCGCAGGCGCTGGAGGCCGAGCTTTCGGCCACGATGGAGAATGGTTTCGCGCGGCTGATCTTCACGTTCCCGGAGGAAGTGAAGACGGAGGCGCGTTTCTCCAACGGCGTGCTCATCGTCCGTTTCGAACGGCCCGTGCGCGTGAAGCTCGATAGCCTGCAATCCGATTTGCGCGATCTCGTGCAGGTTGCCCGCGCCGATCCCGACGCGAAGGCGGTTCGTATTGCGCTGTCGCAGAAGGTCACGGTCAACACGATGGCGGCCGGCGAGAAGCTGTTCGTCGATCTCCTGCCCGAAAATTGGACAGGATTGCCGCCGGGATTGCCGCAGGACGTGGTGGATAATCTCTCGCGCCGTGCGCGCGATGCGGAAAGAGCGATCCGCCAAAAGAATGCCGTGCAAGAGAAGGCCTGGCAGCCGGTGAAGCTTCGCTTCGCACAGGCGCCCGCGTTTTCGCGTTTTGCGTTCCTGCTAGGCGACCCCATGCAGATTTCCTACGAGCAGGACGGGCAGGAAATCCGCATTACCTTCGCCGCGCCGGTGCAGGTCGATCTCGGCGAAGTGAAAGCACTGTTGCCGCCGAGCGTCGCCGGTATCGAGACAGAGACCGATAACGGCACCGCCATCGTGCGCATGATCCTTGCGCCGAAAGCGACCGCGCGGGGTTTCCGCGAGCAGAGCCAGTTCATCGTCGATGTGACGCCGCCACCCGTGGAGAAGCCCGAGCCGGTGCAGGGCCAGACTCCGGAAGCGGACGACAAGAACGAACATATCGGTCAGCAACCTCCCGGTTATCCCGCGCAGGCTGCGGCTCCGCCGCCAGCGCAGCTTCCGCAACAACCGCAAAAACCGGCGGCGCCTGCCGCCGATGTTCCGCCTGCTGTCGCGAACGACGCGCCGCCAAAGGTCGAAATGCCGGAGAAGGCGGCCGACCGGCAAGGAGCGGATGACAAGACGGTGATGGTCGCGTTGACGGCGACCAACAGCGGCGTGCGGCTCGGCTTTCCCTATCTCGATGCTCCCGCCACCGCGATCTTCCGGCGTGGCGAGTGGGTCTGGATGATTTTCGATTCCGGCAACGCGATCTCCTTGCGCGAACTGCTCGAGGACAAGAGCCGCGTGTTCGCCGAAGTTTCCGTGGTCGATTTGCCGGGTGCGAAAGCGGTGCGTTTGCGGCTCCTGCGTAACTGGCTGGTCAGCGCGGAAACCGACGGCAAGGCTTGGACCGTGTATTTCGGGGACGCGATGATCGGCGCTGCGCGTCCGCTCAACCTGCGGCGTATTCCGGGCGCGATTGGCGCAGCGCTGGCCTTTCCGATGGAAGCCGCTGCGAGCGGTACCTTGCACCGGCTGAAAGATGAGGCGACCGGGGACGAGCTTCGTATTCTCACTGCGCGCGCGCCTGCGCGCGGTGTTCTGCGCGAGCAAAACTATGTCGAATTCCGCGTGCTCGCTTCCGCGCAAGGCATCGCAGTGGTGCCGCTTGCAGACGACCTCGAAATCGAAGTGAAGCAGGATCTCGTGGTGATTGGCCGTCCGAAAGGACTTGCGCTCTCGACGCCGCCGCGTGCTGCCCCTTACCGCGAAGATCGCACCGACACGTCGCCGTTGAATGCGACGCTGTGGGAAGCCGAGCGCAACCGGCGTTTCCGCGAGCGCGAGGCGGAGCTTTCGTTGCTTGCCGCCGAAGCGCAGCCGCAACAGCGGGTCGAGCTGCGCATGGCGCTCGCTACGTTCTATCTCGCGAACGGTTACGCAGCCGAAGCCAAGGGCACGCTGGACTATATCGTGCGCGAAGACTCCAAAACGCCGCTCAGCTCGCGTTTCTACCTTCTGCGTGCGTTGAGCGAATTGATGCTGCACCGTCCGGCGCAGGCGGCCAACGACCTGATGCATTCGGAAGTGAAGGATACGCAGGATGCCGCGCTGCTTCGCGCCATTGCCTTCGCGGAGATGGGTGACTGGAGCGGCGCGCGCGAGAATTATCGTGCCGGACTTGCTGGATTGAAGCTGCTGCCGGTCGATTTGCAGCGGCGCGTGCTGTTCTCGGCACTGCGTTCGGCCATCGAAGTGCGGGACTTTCAGGAAGCGGGCCGCTTGATCGCCGACATTGAAACCGTCGAAGTGCCCGACGATTACGCAAAGCAGTTCGCGTTGTTATCCGGGCGCTTTGCCGAAGGACTGGGCCGCATCGACCGCGCGTTCGCGCTTTACGATCTCGCGCAGCGCGGCGACACCGATATGTATACGGCAGAGGCCGCATTCCGGCAAATCGAACTGCGCTTTACGCGCGGCGAGTTCAATCGCGCGAAGGCCATCGACCGGCTGGAGTCGCTTGCATTCAACTGGCGCGGGGACCGCGTTGAACTCGAAGCCAATCGCTTGCTGGGGCGGCTGTATGTCGGTGAGGCGCGCTACCGCGAGGCATTCCGGCTTCTGGATCACGCGCTGCTCGCGCAAAACAATTCTCCGGTCACGCGAACATTCCATAACGAGATGGCGCTGGTGTTCGAGGATCTATTCCTGTCGGACAAGGCCGATGCGTTGCCGCCAATCGAGGCGCTCGCGCTCTATTACGATTTCTCGAAGCTGACGCCAGTTGGCCGCCGCGGCGACGAAATGATCCGGCGGTTGTCCGACAAGCTGGTCGCGGTCGATCTGCTCGATCAGGCTTCCGAGCTGCTGCAGCATCAGGTGGAGTTTCGCCTTACAGGTGCGGCACGCGCGCAGGTCGCGGCAAGGCTGGCAATCGTTCATCTCCTGAACCGCAAGCCGCAGAAGGCGGTCGCGATCCTCGCGGCCACGCGCCTCGCGGATTTGCCGCACGACCTTCGCGAAGGGCGGCTGCTGCTGGAGTCGCGCGCGCTGATGGATACCAACCGCTTCGATCAGGCGCTGGACATCATCTCCGGCCTGAAAGGGCCGGAAGCCGACCGGCAGCGTGCCGATATTTATTGGGGCGCGAAGCGCTGGCGCAAGGCCGGCGAAGCGATCGAGGCGATGCTGGCGGCGCGCACCGAGAGCGAAGCGCCGCTACAGGATTACGAGAAGAACGACATTCTACGCGCTGCGCTCGCCCATGCGCTTTCCGGAGAAGCGATCGGTCTGGACCGTTTGCGGGAGAAATATGCGGGCGCGCTTGAGGGGCCGGCCAAGGAATCCTTCGAGCAACTCACCACCAATCCCGGTCCGCGTTCCATTGCCGGTGCGGCGAAGGTGCTGGCGTCGGTCGATACGCTCGGCCTTTTCCTCAAGCTCTATCAGGCGAAATATCCGTCGGCGCCGCTGCCGCAGCGTAACGAGCAACTTTCGGCGCGATAAGGAAAGCGGGCTTCGCTACGTTCCGAAGCTCTGCACCAGCGAGCCTGCGACGAGGCTCCAGCCGTCCACCAGGACGAAAAAGATCAGCTTGAACGGCAGCGATACGATGACCGGGGGCAGCATCATCATGCCCATCGACATCAGTACCGACGCGATCACGAGATCGATCACGAGAAACGGCACGAACAGCAGAAAGCCGATCTCGAACGCGCGGCGCAGTTCGGAAATCATGAAGGCCGGGACGAGAATGCGGAGCGGCGTGGCTTCCGCCGTTTCCGGCTTCTGGTCGCGCGAGAGGTCGATGAACAGCGCGAGGTCTTTCTCGCGAACGTTCTTCAGCATGAACGCGCGGAACGGTTCTGCGCCTTTTTCGAATGCCTGCTGCGGCTGCATCTCGCCGGCGATGATCGGCTTGACCGCGGTGTCGTAGGCGGTCTGGAACGCGGGCGCCATCACGAACGCGGTGAGAAACAGCGCGAGGCTGACGATCACGGCGTTCGGCGGTGCGGTTTGCAGGCCGATGGCGGTGCGCAACAGCGACAGCACAACCACGATGCGGGTGAAGCTCGTCACCATGACGAGGATCGCAGGCGCGAGCGAAAGCACGGTGATCAGCGCGATCAGTTGAATCACGCGCTCGGTCGTGCCCGCGTTGTTGTTGTTGCCGAAGGTCAGGCTGATGTCCTGTGCGCCCGCCACGCCCGCGAAAGCGAGCAGTGCGATCCCTGCGAACAGTGCAACGAGGCGGGCACGGGACATTCTCAGTTCTTCTTTCCGTCCTGACCGAGGAGGCTCGCCATTTCGGCCTCCAGGCTGTCGAAGACATTGTCTTTGCTGGAGCCTGCGGGCGCAGGCGCGGCCGTTGCAGGACGGGGAGCGGGCGGCATGGGTCGCGCCGGCGCTGCCGGCGGCCGCGGGCTGCCAGCCTGCGGCATCATCGGCTTGGTCGGTGCAGGGGCAGGAGAGGCGGGAGCCACGACAGGCGGAATGACCTGCGTGGGCGCGGGCTGCGGGGCAGGCGTCGAAGGCGGCGTCGCCGGTTTGCGAAGTGCAGCCTCGAGGCGTTGCGCCATGTCGGCGTATTGAGGATCGAGCTTCTGTTGTTGCGCGCCGGGTGCAGCGGGCACCATCGGCGGAGGGGCCATCGGCGCGGGAGCGGGCGGCAACGGCGAAGCGGCAGCCGGAGGCGGAGCCATCGGGCGCGGCGGCGGAGGAGCCATCGGCGCGGGCGGAGCGGCGCGCTGCGGCATGGGCGGGGGCGGAGAATAAGCGGCCGGCTGCGGACGCGGCGCCGGTTCCTGAATCATGTCGGGTTCGGGGACCAGCGAAGGTTCGGGCAATTCCGGCTCGACGGCCTGCATGCGCGCTTGCGGCATCGGACGTCGTTCGGGCTGCGGCATCGCAGCTGCGCCGCCGCGGACGATGTTCGTCTCCACGACCACGTCGGTCGGGCCGCCGATCATGATGAGGTGTTCGGCGTTGTCGCGCCGGATCAGGACGAGGCGGCGCTTGGCGTCCACGGCGGCGCTGTCCAGCACGCCGAGGCGCGGCTGCCGGCCACGGCCACCGCCGGAGGAAGGCAGCCGCCCGCTGCCGAAACGGCGGAACAGGAGCGCCATAATGCCGATCAGCGCGAGTACGCCAACGAAGGCCACCGCGAAGATGAGAATCTGGTTGTCGCCGAAGATCGATTTCAACATGTACGCGCCCCTTCCTTAACGGGCAGGCAAAAAATGCCGCCCCTATGCCTAATAAATCGTTAACGCGGGGTCCCGAACAGCCCGAAAAACGCGGCTTTCCTTGGGCCTTCAGCGGGCCGGACTTGCCGCGCGGGCCGGTTTGGTTAACGCGTTAACCAGCCCTTAACCATAAACCCGGCAAGACTTGCCTGCTGGTCCAATCCGGATACTGGGGCTTTTCGTCATGTCGGTCGGCGATCTTCCGCTGCTTTCGATGCTGAAATCGAAGATGCGCTGGCTGGAAGCGCGCCAACGCCTGCTATCGGAGAACGTCGCCAATGCCGAGACCCCCGGCTATCGCGGGCGCGACCTGAAAGTGCAGGACTTCGGCCGCCAGTTGCAGGCGGCAACCTCGGTGCAGGTGGCTGCGACCCAGAACGGGCACATCAACGGCATTAGCGGCGGTGACCCGTCTTTCGCATCCGACCGCTCGCAGCCGTTCGAGGTTACGCCGCGCGGCAATTCCGTCTCGCTCGAAGAAGAGATGATGCGGATCGCGCAGAACCAGACCGATCACCAGACCGCGGCGGCGCTCTACTCGCGCACGCTCGGTCTTTTCAAAATCGCCATCGGCAGGAAGTGAGGGCAGGTCATGGACTTCATGCGCTCCATTTTTATCTCGGCCACCGGCCTGCGGGCGCAGTCGGGCCGCATGCGGATCATCGCGGAGAACATCGCGAACGCGAACTCGACCGCGAACGCTCCCGGCAACGATCCTTACCGCCGCCGCATTACCACGTTCCAGACCCGCTTCGACCGCGAATTGCAGGCGACCGTCGTCAACATGGGCAACGTGCGCACGGACCAGAGCGACTTCACCGTGCGCAACGAGCCGGGTCACCCCGCCGCCGACCCGCAGGGCAACGTGAAGTATCCGAACGTCAATCCGCTAATCGAAACGGTGGACATGCGCGAGGCGCAACGCTCTTACGAAGCGAACCTCAACGTCATCACCGCCACGCGCCGCATGATCGCGCGCACCATCGAAATCCTCAAAGCGTAAGCCGGGGGCATAACGCATGACCACGCCGACAATCGCCGCCAATGCCTATGCCGCGCTCCAGCGCGCGGCGACCGGGCCGATGCAGGGACCGAAAGCCAACGCGAACGACGGTTCGTTCGGCTCGATGCTGCAAAACGCGCTCGGCGACTTCCAGAACAAGATGCAGGCCGCCGACGCGAAGATGGTGGCCGCCACCAACAACAAGGGCGATCTGGTCGACGTCGTGACCGCGGTCGCGGAAACGGAAGTCGCGGTGGAAACGCTGGTTTCGGTGCGCGACCGCATGATCCAGGCTTACGAAGAAATCATGAGGATGCCGATCTGATGAATGGCCCCGAAGTTCTCGACGTTGCGCGCGATGGCATCTGGACGCTGTTGCTGGTGGCCGGTCCACTGATGATCGTGGCGCTGGTCGTCGGCGTCGTCATTTCGCTGTTTCAGGCGTTGACGCAGATTCAGGAAATGACGCTGGTATTCGTGCCAAAGATCATCGCGATCTTCGTCGCGCTCCTGATTGCGCTTCCCTTCATGGGCGATTTGCTGAACGGCTACATGGGCCGCATCGCTACCCGCATCATCTCCGGCTAGTTGCGCGAAGGCCGCGTCGTGACCGTCAATATCTCTTTCCTTCCCGGTCTGGCGGCGACCTTCATCCTGATGTTCGCACGGCTCGGCACGATGACGATGCTGATGCCGGGGATCGGCGAGCGCGGTATCCCGACGCGCATTCGTCTAGTCATTGCATTATTGCTGACACTGGTGCTGCTGCCGATCTATCGCGCGAATTATCCGGCGTTGCAGGGCACGAATTATGTGCCGCTGGTCGGCGTGCTGATTCAGGAAGTCATCATCGGCGCGGTGCTTGGTCTTACCGCGCGTATCACGCTGTCCGCACTGGAAGTCGCGGGCGCGACCATCGCCAACCAGCTCGGCCTCGGCTTCGCGACCGCCGTCGACCCCAATCAGGGCCAGCAGGGCATGATGATCGGCAATCTGTTGGGGATGCTCGGCGTCACACTGATCTTCGCCACCGACCTGCATCATCTCGCCATCGGCGCGCTGGATCAAAGCTACACGCTGTTTCGTCCCGGCGAGATTCTCCCGACCGGGGAGGCGACGCAGCTGATGGTGACCATCGTCGGCGGCGCGTTCAAGATAGGCCTGCAACTCGCCGCACCGTTCCTTGTGTTCGGGCTGCTGTTCAATCTCGGCCTCGGACTCCTTGCGCGGCTGATGCCGCAGTTGCAGGTGTTCTTTCTCGGCCTGCCGCTCTCGATCATGATCGGTTTCGCCATGCTCGGCGCTTTCATCGGCGCGGCGATGCTCGTCTTCCTCGGCCATCTCGAAACCGTGCTGCTTGGCATCGTCCGGTAAAGGCAGGGCGCGATGGCGGAGAGCGAAGGGCAAGATACCGAAAAGTCAGAAGACCCAACCGCAAAGCGGCTGGAAGACGCGATCAAGCGCGGCGATGTCGCCAAGAGCCAGGAGGTCAATACCTGGTTCCTGCTGCTCGGCGGTACGCTGGCGTTGTTCATGTTCGGCGGTTCGGCGGCGAACAAGCTGGCGGTCGCGTTTCGCGACGTGCTCGGCAACCTGCATCTCGCCAACGATCTTACGATCGTGCTGCACATCATATTCAGGGTGCTCGGCCAGACACTGATCGCGATTGGTCCTGTGCTCGCGATTCTGGTCGTCGCCTGCATTGCAGGCAGCGCGATCCAGCACCGTCTGCTCTGGACTACGGAGCCGCTCGCGCCGAAGCTGAACCGCATTTCGCTGATCTCGGGCGCAAAGCGCATTTTCTCGAAGCACGCGCTTGTGCAGTTCGTGAAAGGCCTGCTTAAGCTCGCCATCGTCGGCTCGGTGATTTACGCGGTCGGCGCTTCGGAAGTGGAGCGCACGGGCCTGCTGATTCAAGGCGAGATCGGGCTTTCGCTGAGGGTCACCTTCATCCTCGCGCTGAAGATTATGGCGGGGGTCACCGTCATCATGGCACTGATCGCGGCCGCCGATTATTTGTGGACCAAGCACGAATGGTATGAGCGCCAGCGCATGTCGGTCCGCGAAGTGCGGGAGGAATACAAGGAACAGGAAGGCGATCCGACCATCAAGGCGAAGCTGCGCCAGATCCGCCAGTCGCGGTCGCGCAAGCGCATGATGCAGGAAGTGCCGGGCGCGACCGTGGTCGTGATGAACCCGACCCACTTTGCGGTTGCGCTGAAGTACGAGCAGGGCATGGGTGCGCCGGTCTGCGTCGCCAAGGGGCAGGACAACATCGCGTTGAAGATCCGCGAAGTCGCGACCCGGAGCGGGGTTCCGGTGATCCAGAACCCGCCGCTGGCGCGCGCGCTGTTCAAATCGGTCGAGATCGATCAGGAAATCCCCACCGAACATTACAAGGCGGTGGCCGAACTCATCGGCTACGTCATGAAGCTGCGCAACGCCAAGCGCGACCCGCGTTACCGGAACTGATCGTGCGGGACGCGGGGGTTGCGGGGGTTGTCAGGGCGAACGGAATAACGGAAGGCTTGCCCATGGCCGGGCCGGAAAAGGACGAAGAACTGGCGGGCGTGGACCGCGCGCAGGCGACGGGAAGCGCCGGGCTGGTCCTGTTCGTGGCTGTTGCGCTGGTCGGCGCGACGGTCTCGCTCCTTTTCCTGGGGCGCGAGCAGGCGGAGCCTTACATCATCGCCGTGCTGGCGGGTCTTGCGGTCGCAGGCGTGTTCGCGCTGTTCGCTTACGCTTCCGGCATCGTGGAATTCGCCGGCCGCGCCAGCCGCAACGACCTGACCAAGGCGCTGGCCGACACGGGCAGCGATGGCGTTGCCATCGCCGACGCTTCCGGCCGCGTGGTCTATGCGAACCGCGCCTATCTGGAACTGACCGGGGCCGAGCATCCCGACGACGTGCGCCCGGTCGAGCGGCTTTTCACCAGCGACCCTACCGTCGCGGATGCGATCTACCGTCTGGCGCAGGCGGTGCGCGCCGGCCGTTCGCATGTAGAAGAAATCCGCGTGCCTTCCGAAACGGCGGATGGCGCGGCGCGCTGGTTTCGCCTGCGTGCTCGTCCGCTCGGCACCAAGGGCCGCCTCGCGCGCATCGCGGCGTGGACCATGGCCGACATCACGCGCGATCGCGAGCGGCAGGAAACGGCGTTCCAGTCGTTGCAGCAGGCAATCGACTTCCTCGACCACGCGCCCGCCGGATTCTTCTCCACCGACGAGAAGGGACGCATCGGTTACCTGAACGCGACGCTCGCGAACTGGCTCGGCTACGACATCGCGGAAATCGGCGGCGAAGGGATGCCGCTTACTTCTCTGGTGCAGGGCACTGGCGCGGCGTTGTTGCAAAACATCGTGCCGTCGCCGGGCGCGGCGCGCGTTGAAGTGCTCGACATCGACCTGCGCAAGAAGGACGGGACCAGTTTGCCGGTGCAACTGTTGCATCGCGTGGCGTTCGCGTCCGACGGTACGCCGGGTGCGTCGCGCACGCTGGTGCTCAACCGGCAGAAAAGCGGCGATGCCGCGGATGCGTTGCGCGCGGCGGAAGTGCGCTTTGCGCGCTTCTTCCATAGTTCTCCCGCCGCCATCGCGACCGTGGATCGCGACGGCAAGATCGTCAGCTCGAACGCGACCTTCGCGCAACTATTCGGCTCGGCGGTCGCCGGTGCGACGCAGCCTTCCGTCTTCGCGACGGTGGCGGCGTCGGAGCGCGGCAAACTAGAAGCATTGATGCGCGGCGTGCTGGAGAGCAAGACCGCGTCGAAGGAAGTCGAACTGCCGCTCGCGGTCGGCGAAGCACGCTTTGCGCGCTTCTTCGTGACGCCGGTGGACGAGTCGGCGGATGCGAACGAGGCGGCCATCGTTCACGCCATCGACACCAGCGAAGAAAAGAAACTGGAAAACCAGTTCGCGCAGGCACAGAAGATGCAGGCCATCGGCGAGTTCGCCGGCTTCATCGCGCACGACTTCAACAACGTCCTGACAACGATGATCGGCAACGCGAGCCTGTTGCTGGTCAAGGTGCGCCCAACCGATCCGGGTTTTCAGGAACTGAACCAGATCCGGCAATACGGCACGCGCGCGGCGGCGCTGGTACGGCAACTGCTTGCATTCGCGCGGCGCGAGACGCTGGTGCCGGAAATGCTCCATGTCGGCGACGTGGTGTCCGATCTTTCCACGGGCCTCCTGCGCCGCGTCGTCACCGAGAAGGTCAAGATCGAAACGAATTACGGCCGCGAGCTTTGGCCGATCAAGGCGGACATCAACCAGCTAGAGCGCGTGCTCATCAACCTCGCTGCGAATGCCCGCGATGCGATGCCGGACGGCGGTGAACTCAGCATCCGCACCGTGAACGTGAATAAAGAGCAGGCCGCACACTTCTCGCACGAAGGCATGCCACCTGCGGAATATGTGATGATCGAAGTGTCCGACACGGGACACGGGATTGCGCCGGAAGCCATCGGCAAGATCTTCGAGCCTTTCTTTACTACCAAGGAGAAGAACAAGGGCACCGGTCTCGGCCTTGCGGCGGTGTACGGCATCGTCAAGCAATCCGGCGGTTACATCTATGCGCTGAGCCAGCCGGGCAAGGGCGCGACGTTCCGCATCTTCCTGCCGCGCTACATTCCGACTGAGGCGGAGGTGATCGCGGCTCGCGAAGCGGCGACCGTGAAAGCGGGCGGCGACGATGCGAAGCCGCAGAATCTCACCGGACGCGGCACCATTCTTCTGGTCGAGGACGAGGATGGCGTGCGCCGCTTCGCGTCCCATGCGCTTTCCATGCGCGGTTTCACAGTGCTGGAAGCGGCGGATGGCGAGGAAGGCCTCGAAATCGCAAAGCGTGAGAACGGCAATATCGACCTCATCGTCTCCGACGTGATGATGCCGGTAATGGACGGCCCGACCATGCTGAAAGAAATCCGCAGCGCAGGCATCACTACAAAAGTGATGTTCGCTTCCGGTTATTCGGAAGGGCTGGCCGCGCAGTTGCCGGGCGAGGAGTTCGCATTCCTGCCCAAGCCGTTCGACCTTACCGCGCTGGTTTCCGCGGTGAAGGAACAGTTGCAGCAGAGCTAGCGCGCAAGCGGCCAGAACAACGCGATCAGCGGCGTTCCCGCGGCGAGCACCAGCAGCGAAAGCGGCAGGCCGAGACGCCAGTAATCGCCGAAGCGATAACCGCCCGGTCCCATCACCAGCGTATTCGACTGATGCCCGATGGGCGTGAGGAAATCGCAGGCCGCGCCGATGGCGACCGCCATCAGGAACGGATCGGCGGAGTAGCCGAGCTTCTGCGCGAAGCTCGCCGCAATCGGACCCATCACCAGCACGGTCGCGGCGTTGTTGAGGAACGGCGTCACCGCCATCGCTGCGAACATGATGAAGGCAAGCGCCCAAGGTCCGGAGATGTAATTCCCCGCCTGCGACAGCAGCCCGGCGATGATCTCCGTGCCGCCGGTGGTGCGCAGCGCGTCTGAAACCGGAATCAGCGCGCCAATCAGAATGAGAATGGGCCATTCTATCGCGGCATAGGCTTCTTTCAGCGAGATCGAGCCGAACAGGATCAACAGCGTTGCCGTTCCGAAAAAAGCGATTGCGATGGGAAGGTGGCCGAGCGCGACCAGTATCATCGCGCCTGCAAGCAACGCGATCGGCAATATGCTGCGCCGGGTATTACCAAGCGGCATGCTGCGCTCTGCTAGCGGCAGCAGACCTAGTTCGCCCAGCGCCTCCGGCATTTCCGAGAGATTGCCGCGCAGCACCACGACATCGCCCGTGCGGAAACGCATGGAGCGCAATTGCGAAGTAAGCCGCGTACCGGCACGGCTTGCAGCTAACAGTGTAAGGCCATGCCGGTGATAGAGGCGCGTCTGCGCAGGCGTGGAGCCTGCGAGCGGAGAGCCTTCGCTGACCACCGCTTCCATGACCCCGATGTCGTCGGAGGGCGTATCCGACTTCTTCGAACTGCGCTTCTTGTCGGCGACGAGTTTCAGCTTCGCATCGGAGACAGCCCTCTCCAGCGCATCCGGTTCGCCTTCGAGCAGCAATACGTCATAGGCACGCAGTTCGGTGTTTTCGGTGGGAACATAACGCCGTCCGCCTTTGCGGAAGATGATCAAGACTTCCACTTCGCCGTTGGACAGTTTCTCCAGTTGCCCGACGGTCTTCCCGACCGTTTCGGTTTTCGGCTCGACGCGCGCTTCCGTGGTGTAGCCTTCGAGGTTAAACGCCGCTTCGATGGATGCGGCACCCTTGCGGTTGCGGGGCAGAAGCCTCCAGCCGACCGCAAGGAAGGCGAGGCCAAGCAGCGTCAGCACGATGCCGACTGGAGTGAAGTCGAACATCGCGAAAGGCTTGCCGGTGATTTCCTCGCGGACCCGCGACACCAGAATATTCGGCGAAGTTCCGACCAGCGTGACGATGCCGCCGAGCAGCGAGCCGAACGCCATCGGCATCAGCAATGCGGAAGGCGAAGTTTCGGTACGTCTTGCAAGTTGGAATGCGACCGGCATCAGCATTGCGAGCGCGCCGATGTTCTTCACGAAGCCGGACAGGGCGGCGACGCTCGCCGACAGGACGAATACCTGCACGGTAGGCGAGGTCATGTGGGCAGAGATGGGCTTCAGCAGTCGCTCGACGATGCCTGAGCGCGCGACGGAAGCACTTACCACCAGTGCGGATGCGATGATTGCGATGATGTCGTCGGAAAAACCGGAGAAGGCTTTGTTCGCGGGGACGATGCCGATCAGCACGGCAACCAGCAGGGTCACCATCGCCACCAAATCGTAGCGGTAACGTCCCCAGACGAACGCTGCCATCATCAGCCCAATCAGGCCGAAGGCGGCACCTTGCTGCCATGTCATGAAATTTGCCCCGGAGTAGCGTAGCCCGCGCGGATAACGCGCGAGCTGCCGCACTAGTTCCGCAGCGCTGCCTCGACGAAATCCAGCCGGTCCTGCCCGAAGAACATTTTATCGCCGACGAAAAATGTGGGAGCACCGAATACGCCGCGTTGTACCGCTTCTTCGGTGTTGGCGCGTAGCGTATCCTTTACGCCCTGATCTTCGATCGCGGCCAGCATCTGTTTCGGGTCGTAACCGGCTTTCGCGAGCACGGCACCGACGACCTGCGGATCGTTCATGTTCTGTGGCTCGACCCACATGGCATGGAAGATTGCATCCACATAAGGGCCAAGCTTGCCGTCGCGCTGCATCGCGACCGCGCCGCGCATCAGCATCATGGTGTTGATGGGGAAGTTCGGATTGTGTTTGAAGGGCACCCCATAGCGTTGCGCAAACGCTTTCAGGTCGCCGCCCATCCATTTCGACTTTGCCGGAATGAATGCGGGCGACTGATTGCCGGTCGCCTTGAATACGCCGCCCAGCAGCATCGGCCGGTACAGAACTTCCGCGCCGGTTTCTTTTGCGATGCGGGGCATCTGCGTATGCGCGAGATAAGTGGTAGGGCTGCCGAAATCGAAGAAGAATTCGAGACGCTTCACTTTCATCCTCCCGCAAACGCATGGCTGTTCTTACCGCCATTTGATTGACAGGTTCCGGCGCGGCCAGCACCGTGTCAAGAAAGTCCGGGGAGCAAACATGGCCGACAAGGTCGCGCTGGTGATCGGCGCGGGTGACGCTACGGGCGGTGCGATTGCGCGGCGTTTCGCACGCGAAGGCTATGTCGCCTGTGTCACGCGGCGGCACGCCGACAAGCTGGAACCGCTGGTCAGACATATCGAATCCGAAGGCGGGCGGGCGCGCGGCTTCGGCAACGATGCGCGAAAAGAAGACGAGATGGCCGCGCTGTTCGAGGAGATCGAGCGCGATATCGGCACCATCGAGGTTGCGGTCTACAACATCGGTGCGAACGTGCGTTTCCCGATCCGCGAAACGACGTCGCGCGTATTTTTCAAAGTATGGGAGATGGCCTGTTTCGGCGGCTTCCTGATGGGGCGCGAAGCGGCCAAGGTGATGGTGCCGCGCGGCCGTGGCACGATCATCTTCACCGGCGCGACCGCGAGCGTGCGCGGCAGTGCCGGCTTCGCGGCTTTCGCTTCCGGCAAACATGCGCTGCGTGCGGTGGCGCAGAGCATGGCGCGCGAACTGGGACCGGAGGGCGTGCATGTCGCGCATGTCGTGATCGACGGCGCCATCGATACCGCGTTCATCCGCGAGATGTTTCCGGAGCGCTATGCGCTGAAGGAAAACGACGGAATTCTCCAGCCCGACCAGATTGCGGAGAACTACTGGTATCTCCACAACCAGCAACGCAGCGCATGGACGTTCGAGATGGATCTCAGGCCGTGGATCGAGAAGTGGTAATTGTCGCTGTCTGCGGCTTCGCGTAAATAACAGCCCATGCAACGCAAGGACTTCTGGCACTTCACGCCGTTCCGTGTCCGCTATTACGAGGCGGATGCGCAAGGCATTTTATTCAACGCAAATTACCTCGCCTATTTCGATACCTGTATCGTCGAATATTTGCGCGACCTGCCGTTCGATTGGCATGCGGAGAAGGCGAAGCACAATACGGATTTTCACACCGTGCGCGCACTGGTCGAGTACGCGGCGCCGGTGCGCTACGACGAGCAGATCGAGATCGGCACGAAGATCGAGAAGCTCGGCCGATCCTCGATGACATTCAAATTCGCGCTGTTCGGGAAGGGCGAAGACAACGTGCGCTCGACCGGCGAAGTGGTGTGGGTCAATGCGGACCAGTCCACGCATAAATCGGCCCCGCTGCCGGACGTGCTGCGCGAGCGCATCAATAAAAAAGAAAAGCTGTCTGAGCCGGCCGCCTGACCGGGAGAGGCCGGGGCTTTATTCTATTCCGGAAATCTCCACCGCGCGGCCCTTGTTGCCGATGATGTGCGTTTTATCCTTGTCGCAGTCGAAATCCTTCGCGAGTTCGTCGGCAGCCTTTTGCGCGAGCGCGTTCGGATTTTCGTTCGCGCGCACGTCGATATAGGCGACGTGGCAGGCTTTCCCCGGCGGAATGCGCGTGACGACCAGCAGCCCGGCGCTGCGCGGCTGGATGTCCTTTTCCACGGCATCGTTATCCGTGAGCAACCAGCGCTGGATCGTGGCGAAGGGCTTTTTCGTTTTTGCGTCGATACGCCATTCGAGATTGTCGTGGACCGCGTTGAACGGCGAGAAGCCTTGTTCGTAAGCACGCTGGTCGCTCGCGTGTTTGCGGCTGGTGCCGATCGAGACGGTCGTGCGTAAATCGCCTTCGTCGATAAGCACGATGTAGCCGGGCAGGCCGCGGCAGGCGTAGGTCACGCCATGCTCTTCTTCCTCGACCTTGACGGCATTGACCTTGGTGCAGGTCTTCGGTGCGACGGAAGTGTATTGCGACGTATTCTGCGCGGCCGCGGGCGTCGCCGCTGCGAGCGCAAGCAGGGCAGAGGCGAGGAAGGTGGTGCGCAATTTGCCCGGCATCGGAATGCCCCTCGTTTTGCTTCTTCTCATGCGGGTTTCACCATAACAGCGGGGCGTCATTGTGCTGCGAGGGCGATTTTGAAGGGGGAGCGCCGTTCGTCCGCTCGCGGCAATCTGCCGGTTATTTCGAAAGAGGGCGTCCCACAGATAAAGAATCGGGAATTGCCGGGGTGCGGTACCGCGAGCCGGTTTCACGGCCCGGCGCATTAAGAGACCGCTAACCATAGGGGTTTTTCGCGTTCACGGCCCCATTAGAACGTATTGCGAACAGAGAACAAACAAGGTACATTGTCCTTGTTCTGTTCCAGAGGGGCAGGACCCTGAGAGGCGGCAGGGCCTCTAGGCAGCGGGACCGGGAGTCTCTTATGTCATCGCAAGCCCATCTCCGAGTCGTGGAAGGCAATTCCGTGGACAAATCCAAGGCGCTCGACGCGGCGCTTTCTCAAATCGAGCGTGCCTTCGGCAAAGGCTCGATCATGAAGCTCGGCAAGAGCGACAAGCCTGCCGGGGTGCAGGTCGTCTCCACCGGCTCGCTCGGCCTCGACATTGCGCTCGGCGTCGGCGGGTTGCCGCGCGGCCGTGTCATCGAAGTTTACGGGCCGGAGTCTTCCGGCAAGACCACGCTGGCGCTGCACACCGTCGCCGAAGCCCAGAAGCTCGGCGGTACCTGTGCCTTCATCGACGCCGAACACGCGCTCGATACGATTTATGCCAAGAAGCTCGGCGTCGATATCGAGAACCTGCTGGTGTCGCAGCCCGACGCCGGCGAACAGGCGCTCGAAATCGCCGATACGCTGGTGCGCTCCGGCGCGGTGGACGTGCTGGTGGTAGACTCGGTCGCCGCCCTCGTGCCGCGCGCCGAACTCGACGGCGAAATGGGCGACGTGCAGCCCGGTTCGCAGGCGCGCCTGATGAGCCAGGCGCTCCGCAAGCTCACCGGTTCGATCGCGAAATCGAACACGATGGTGATCTTCATCAACCAGATCCGCATGAAGATCGGCGTCATGTACGGCTCGCCGGAAACCACGACCGGCGGCAATGCGCTGAAATTCTATGCCTCCGTCCGCCTCGATATCCGCCGCATCGGCGCGATCAAGGAGCGCGACGAGGTGATCGGCAACCAGACCCGCGTGAAGGTGGTGAAGAACAAGGTCGCGCCGCCGTTCAAGCAGGTCGAGTTTGACATCATGTACGGCGAGGGCGTCTCCAAGATGGGCGAACTCATCGACCTCGGCGTGAAGGCCGGGGTGGTCGAGAAGTCCGGCGCCTGGTTCTCCTATGACAGCCAGCGCCTCGGGCAGGGCCGCGAGAACGCCAAGGCCTTCCTGCGCGAGAACCCGCAGATCGCGAACGTCATCGAAGCCGCGATCCGCTCCAATTCCGGTCTGGTCGCGGAACAGATCCTCGATCAGGCTGAAGATACCGGCGAAGACGACGCCGACGAAGCAGCCGAGGCCTGATGGCCTGCCGCCACTTCTCCGGGGTTTGACCGTTCGCCGGGTTCGTAGCCCGTCCCGGCAACGGTGGAGCCGACGCCCGTGATTGCCTCGCGGGAAGGCTGAAACCCCGATGGAAGCAGGCCCCGGTACTGCCCGGATCGCTGCCGCCTCAAGCGTTCCGGTTCATGGGCGCGGCCTTCTCGCTCCTAGGGCTTTCCCCGCCCCGGCGAGAGGCCGCGTCGCTCATTTCCGGCTTTTACGTTCCGGGGGTTTTCCGGCGGCATGGGACAGCCGCACCGCTCGACCCGGACGGCCCGCTCGGCTAGAGAACTGACCTCTTAGTCCTTCTCCGGCAAGCCTTTGAAATCATGAGCGGCGTCAACGAAATCCGGTCGACCTTTCTCGAGTTCTTCGCGAAGAACGGGCACGAAATTGTGTCCTCGTCGCCGCTCGTCCCGCGCAACGACCCGACGCTCATGTTCACCAACGCGGGCATGGTGCAGTTCAAGAACGTCTTCACCGGCGTCGAGAAGCGGCCATACAATAAGGCGACGACCTCGCAGAAATGCGTGCGCGCCGGCGGTAAGCACAACGACCTCGATAATGTAGGCTACACCGCGCGGCATCACACCTTCTTCGAGATGCTCGGCAACTTCTCGTTCGGCGACTACTTCAAGGAGCGCGCGATCGAGCTGGCGTGGACGCTGTGCACCAAGAACTTCGACCTGCCGAAGGACAAGCTGCTCGTCACGGTTTATCACACCGACGACGAGGCCTTTAACCTCTGGAAGAAGATCGCGGGCCTGCCGGAAAGCCGCATCATCCGCATTCCGACTTCCGACAACTTCTGGGCCATGGGCGACACCGGCCCCTGCGGGCCGTGCTCGGAAATCTTCATCGATCAGGGTGACAAGCTGCAAGGCGGCCCTCCGGGCAGCCCGGATGAAGACGGCGACCGCTTCCTCGAATTCTGGAATCTCGTCTTCATGCAGTACGAGCAGGTTACGCGCGAGCAGCGCATCGACCTGCCGCATCCGTCCATCGACACGGGCATGGGTCTGGAGCGTATCTCCGCGATCCTGCAAGGCGTCTATTCCAACTACGACACCGACCTGTTCAAGGCGTTGATCCGCGCCAGCGAAGAAGCGACCGGCGTAAAAGCGGAAGGCGACAATCGCGCGGCGCATCGCGTGATCGCGGACCATCTGCGTGCGTCCTCGTTCCTCGTTGCCGATGGTGTGTTGCCGTCAAATGAAGGCCGCGGCTACGTGCTTCGCCGCATCATGCGTCGCGCAATGCGCTATGCCGAACTGCTCGGCGCGAAAGAGCCGCTGATGTTCCGGCTGGTGCCTGCGCTGGTGCGTGAAATGGGTTCGGCTTATCCCGAACTCGTGCGCGCGGAGAGTCTGATTATCGAGACGCTCAAGCTCGAGGAAACCCGTTTCCGCAAGACGCTGGAGCGCGGCCTCGCCATGCTCGAAGAAGAGTCGAAACCACTAAAGAAGGGCGACAGCTTCAGCGGCGCAACTGCCTTCACGCTGTACGATACTTACGGCTTCCCGCTCGATCTCACGCAGGACGCGTTGAAGCCGCGCGGCATTTCCGTTGATACCACGGCGTTCGAAGCCGCGATGGAAAAGCAGAAGGCCAAGGCGCGCGAAAGCTGGAAAGGCTCGGGCGATGCGGCGACCGAAACGGTCTGGTTCGGCCTGAAAGAGAAACTCGGCGCGACCGAATTCCTCGGCTACGAAACCGAAACCGCCGAAGGCGTGGTCAGCGCGATCGTGAAGGAAGGCGCGGAAGTAAATTCGCTCAAGGCGGGCGAGGAGGGCGCAGTCATCCTCAACCAGACCCCGTTCTATGGCGAGAGCGGCGGTCAGGTCGGCGATACCGGCGTTCTCATCGGCGAGAAGGTCAAGTTCCGCGTCACCGATACGCAGAAGAAAGCCGGGGACCTGTTCGTCCACTTCGGAAAGGTCGAAGAGGGAACGCTCGAAGCCGGCAAACCGCTGGAACTGAAAGTCGATCACGCGCGCCGCGCGGACATTCGCCGCAACCACTCGGCAACGCATCTTCTGCACGAAGCGCTGCGTCAGGTGCTCGGCGATCACGTTGCGCAGAAGGGTTCGCTGGTTGCGCCCGACCGCCTGCGTTTCGACTTCTCGCACCCGAAGCCGATCACGCCGGAAGAAATGGCGAAGATCGAAGACATGGCCAACGATTACGTCCTGCAAAACTCCGCTGTTACGACGCGCGTGATGGCGCTGGACGATGCGCGCGCTTCCGGTGCGCGTGCGCTGTTCGGCGAAAAATACGGCGACGAAGTGCGCGTGGTCGCGATGGGCGATGCGCCCGGCAGCAATATGCTCGGCTGGTCGGTCGAACTTTGCGGTGGCACGCATGTGAAGCGTACCGGTGAAATTGGCCTCATCGCGGGCCTTGCGGAAAGCGGCGTCGCCGCTGGTGTGCGCCGCCTTGAAGCCTTCACCGGCGCGGGCGCGCGTCGCGCGCTTTCCGGCGACAGCAAAAAGCTCCGCGACGTGGCGGAAGCGATCAAGTCTCCGCTCAGCGAAATCGGCCACCGCGTCGAGCAGTTGCTCGACGAGCGCAAGAAGCTGGAGCGCGACCTGGCGGATGCGCGCAAGAAGCTCGCGATGGGTGGCGGTGGCAAGGACGCAGCCGCGGACGCGATCAGGAATGTAGGCAGCGTGAAACTGTTCGCGCGCGCGGTCGAAGGCATCGAGATGAAAGATCTCAAGAGCCTTGTCGACGAAGGCAAGAAGCAGGTCGGCTCCGGCGTTGTCGCAATTGTCGCTATCGCGGAAGACGGCAAGGCGGGCATCGTGGTCGGCGTTACGCCGGATCTCACGTCGAAGTTCAGCGCGGTCGATCTGGTGCGCAAAGGCGCGGAAGCGCTCGGCGGCAAGGGTGGCGGCGGCCGTCCGGATATGGCGCAGGCCGGCGGTCCGGACGGAACCAAGGCGAACGAGGCGCTGAAAGCCATCGAATCAGCAATCGCTGTCTGAGCTGGCGGGCCTGAACAGGTCAGCAGTGCTGCCCAAATTGTCATCGGGCTTTAACGCGACATCCGTCCGCAGCGCAGTTTTACGGGGTTCGTGGGAACGCCCACCTCGCTGCGCTTCCTAGTTAATACTCTAAGTTTTTCAATATTTTAGAGCTTGCGCAGGGGCATTTCTCGGCCCGTAAAACCATACCGTTCCTGCACAACCAGAAGTCATCGCCGTTGAAAATCGCCTATTTTTGCGCGTTGCAAAAATCGTGTGCGTCGCAATATAAATTTGGAGATGAACGAATCTTCAGAAAAGGATGCCCGTACAATGTCTGGAAACGTGTCGCCTAAGGCGGGACGGGTTGCGCTGACCTCCGCGTTATCCGCCGCTCTTTTGTCGATTGTCGTAGCCGGCTGTACCGAAAGCAAAAGCGCCCAGAGCCAAGTTCCTTCCGCGCCGGAGGAAGTGGGTATCGTTACGCTGGAAGCGGCGCCGCGCCCTTACATTCGCGAGCTGCCCGGACGCATCGCGCCGACGCGCATCGCCGAACTTCGTGCGCGTGTCGCCGGCATTGTCACCGCCCGCACCTTCGAGCAGGGCAGCATGGTGAATGCAGGAGATGTTCTCTATCACCTCGACCCCGCGCCGTATGAAGTCGAGCTGAGCGCTGCCGAAGCCGCGCTGAAAAAAGCCGAAGCGGTTCTCGCGCGAGAAGAATTGCAGATGCAGCGCATCGAAGCGCTGATCGTATCGCAAACCGCCTCGCAGGCGCAGCTTGAGAATGCGCGCGCCAATCTGCAACAGGCGCGCGCCGAAGTGCAGGCCCGCAAGGCGGATGTCGCGCGGGCGACCATCAATCTTTCCCATACCAAGCTGAAAGCGCCGATCAGCGGCCGCATCGGCTCCGCGCTCGTCACCGAGGGCGCGCTGGTCGGGCAGGGCGAAGCGACCCATGTCGCGACGATCCAGCAGTTGAACGTCGTCTATGCCGACTTCACGCAATCGGTCACCGAACTCAATCAACTTCGCCGCGCGCTGACGCAGGGCGATCTGGAAGCCGCAGGTCCGGAGGCCGTGAAGGTCCGTCTGGTTCTCGACAACGGCGAACTCTATCCGATCGAAGGCAAACTGCTGTTCTCCGATGCGCGCGTTGATCCGACCACCGGTCAGGTCACGCTACGCGGCGAATTCCAGAATCCGAATGGCGATCTGTTACCCGGCATGTATGTGCGTGTGCGCATCGTGCAGGGTGTTGACCCCGACGGTATTGCCGTGCCGCAGCAAGCAGTCCGCCGCACCGATACGGGCGACGCGGAAGTATTCGTATTGCGCGACGACAATCGCGCGGTGCTGCAACCGGTGCGGCTGGGCCGGACCGTGGATGATCTTTGGATCATCGAAAACGGGCTGAAGCCGGGTGACCGCGTTGTTGTGGATGGCTTCCAGAAGTTCGTCGCAGGCGATGTCGTTGCGCCGAGGCCGTGGGCACGGCTTGGTCAGTATATCGGCGAACTGCGCCGCGACGCGATGCTGAGGCCCAAGAACCCAATCCGCTGACGGAATATCCATGCCGAGCTTCTTCATCGACCGGCCCATCTTTGCGTGGGTCGTGGCCCTCCTCGTTTGTCTGGGAGGTATGCTCAGCATTCCGCGTCTGCCGGTCGCGCAATACCCGATCATCGCGCCGCCCTCGATCTCGATCAGCACCAGCTATCCGGGCGCGTCGCCGGAAAATATCTACAACAGCGTCACCCGGATTATTGAAGAGGAACTGAACGGCGCCGCCGGCATCCTCAATTTCGAATCCACCAGCGACTCGCTGGGGCAGGTGGAAATCATCGCGAACTTCGTGCCCGGCACGAATACGGAAAGCGCATCCGTCGAGGTCCAGAACCGCATCAAGCGCGTGGAAGCGCGGTTGCCGCGGGCGGTCATGCAGCAGGGCATCCTGATCGAAGAAGCCTCCAGCGCGGTGCTCCAGATCATCACGCTACGCACGACAGACGACAGCCTGGACGAAATCGCGCTCGGCGACTTCATGGTGCGCAATATCGTCGGCGAGTTACGGCGTATTCCCGGCGTGGGCCGGGTAAACCTCTACTCCACCGAGCGCGCACTGCGCATCTGGATCGACCCCGCGAAACTGATCGGCTTTAATCTCACTGCGGACGACGTAACGCGCGCGATCAACGCGCAGAATGCACAGGTAGCATCGGGTGCCATCGGCGCTGAGCCGAGCAACAAGGGTCAACAGATTGCCGCGCTGGTGCTGGTAAAGGGCCAGCTACAATCGCCGGAAGAATTCGGCGCCATCGTGCTGCGCGCGAATACCGACGGTTCCACCGTGAGGTTGCGCGATGTGGCGCGGATCGAAGTCGGCGGGCTGAGTTACCAGTTCAACACGCGGCAGGACGGCAAGCAGACCGCGGGTCTTTCCGTGCTGCTTTCGCCGACCGGCAACGCGCTTGCCACTGCCAATGCGGTGAAAGCGAAGATGGCGGAGCTTTCCAACTTTTTTCCGCCCAACATCAAGTACGACATCCCCTACGACATCACCCCCACAGTCGAGGCTTCGATCCGCAAGGTGCTGATGACGCTGGCGGAAGCAGTGGTGCTGGTGTTCCTGATCATGCTGCTGTTCCTCCAGAACATTCGCTACACGATCATCCCGACCATCGTGGTGCCGGTGGCGTTGCTCGGCACCTGCATGGTGCTGACCCTGTTCGGCCTTTCCATCAACATGCTGACGTTGTTCAGCATGGTGCTGGCAATCGGCATCCTCGTCGACGACGCCATCGTGGTGGTCGAGAACGTCGAGCGCATCATGGCGGAGGAGGGATTGCCGCCCAAGGAAGCCACCCGCAAGGCGATGGGTCAGATCACTGGTGCGATCATAGGCATTACGCTGGTGCTGGTCTCGGTCTTTATTCCGATGGCGTTCTTCCCCGGTTCGGTGGGGATCATCTACCAGCAGTTCTCGATCACGATGGTCGCGGCAATCGCTTTCTCCGCGCTGATGGCGCTTTCGCTCACGCCGGCGCTCTGCGCCACGCTGCTGAAGCCGGTGAAGGCAGGCCACCATCATGAGAAGAAGGGCCTGTTCGGCTGGTTCAACAAGCGCATGGACACCGCGCGCGACCGATACAAGGGCGTCGTACAGTGGTCGTTGCCGCGCGTGGGCCGGCTCATGCTGATTTACGCCGCGCTGCTGGTTGGCGTGGCGTGGGGACTGACACGACTGCCGGGCGGCTTTCTCCCGGTTGACGATCAGGGCTTCATCACGGTGGACGTGCAGACGCCGCCGGAAGCCTCCTATAACCGCACGCTCAACGCGGTGAAGGAGGTGGAAGACTATCTCTTGAAGCGCGACGGCATCGACAAGATCACTTTCCTCACCGGCTTCAGCTTTCTCGGGCAGGGCATGAACACCGCGCAGGCGTTCATTACCCTCAAGCACTGGTCGGAGCGAGGATCGAACGATTCCGCGCAGAAGATCGTGGCGGAGGTCAACGAAAAGCTCGGCCGCACGATCCGCGACGCCAAGATTTCGGCGCTGGAGCCGCCGCCCATCGACAACCTCGGCAACTCCTCCGGTTTCAGCTTCCGGCTGCAGGATCGCGGCCAGAAGGGATACACCGAGCTGATGCGGGCCAAGGACCAGTTGCTTGCGCTCGCGGAACGCAGTCCGGTTCTTCAGGACGTTTACGTTGAGGGATTGTCGCCCGCGCCACAGGTCGAACTGAACATCGACCGCGAGAAGGCGGCGGCGTTTGGCGTCACCTTCGACGAGATCAACAACGCGATCTCAACCTATCTCGGTTCCGCCTACATCAACGACTTCCCAAACCGCGGGCGCATGCAGCGCGTGATCGTGCAGGGCGACGGCGGTTCGCGGATGCAGGCGGACCAGATATTGTCCTACAGCGTTCGCAACAGCCGCAGCCAGCTTGTGCCGTTCTCCTCCTTCGCGACCGTGAACTGGTCGGTTGGTCCGGCACAGATCGTGGGCTTCAATTATTACCCCTCGGTGCGTATTTCCGGCTCGGCAAGGCCGGGCTTCACCTCCGGCGATGCCATCGCGGAAATGGAGCGCTTAATGCGGCAGCTTCCGCGCGGTTTCGGCTACGAATGGACCGGACAGTCGCTACAGGAGAAGCTTTCCGGTTCGCAGGCGCCATTACTGCTCGCGCTTTCCGCATTGCTGGTCTTCCTTGTGCTTGCGGCGCTCTATGAAAGCTGGACGATTCCGCTCGCGGTGCTGCTGACCGTGCCGCTGGGACTGCTCGGCGCGGTGCTGGCGGCGACATTACGCGGGTTGCCGAACGACGTCTATTTCACGGTCGGACTGATTACGATCATCGGTCTCGCGGCGAAAGACGGCATCCTCATCATCGAGTTTGCGAAGTCCCTGCGCGAGCAGGGCAAGTCTCTGAAGGACGCGACGCTGGAAGCCTGCGAGTTGCGCTTCCGCCCGATCCTGATGACGGGTCTCGCGTTCTGTGCCGGCGTCGCGCCGATGGTGATTGCATCGGGGGCGAGCGCGAAGAGCCAGCAGGCGCTCGGCACAGTCGTGATGGGCGGGATGCTTTCGGTGGTCATCCTCGCGCTCTTGATGGTGCCGGTGTTCTTCGTGGTGGTGATGCGGACGTTTTCGGCAGAAGGACTGGGCAGCCTCAAGGTTGCGAGCGTGCCGGGGCGGGTAAAGGCTGCTGCTGCGGG
Organism: Xanthobacteraceae bacterium; assembly: GCA_019454205.1. Taxonomy (NCBI): domain Bacteria; kingdom Pseudomonadati; phylum Pseudomonadota; class Alphaproteobacteria; order Hyphomicrobiales; family Xanthobacteraceae; species Xanthobacteraceae bacterium. The sequence continues at coordinate 1,899,819 of CP075369.1, read as the reverse complement.
CCTGCGGAAGCGGACCTCGGCACGGTTGAAACTCAAGCGCTCGAAGTCATAGACCTGCGGTTATGAAGTCCAATGAAACCGGGCTTTTTCGCTTCAAGTTAAAGTAGAGATTCAAGCACCTCAGGACATGAATCCGATTCAGCAAAACGGCCCGGAACGAGTCGTTCCGGGCCGTTTTCGTTGAAGTTCTGATTCAGATTCAGGTCAGGCCATATTCTTCTTAAGCCATGGCCTTCTTCAGGTTCTCGTCGATCTTGTCGAGGAAGCCGCCGGTGGACAGCCACTTTTGGTCGGAGCCGACGAGGAGGGCGAGGTCCTTGGTCATGAAGCCGCTCTCGACGGTGTCGATGCAGACCTTCTCCAGCGTCGCCGCGAACTTCGCGAGTTCGGCGTTGCCGTCGAGCTTGGCGCGATGCGACAGGCCGCGGGTCCATGCAAAGATCGAGGCGATGGAGTTGGTCGAGGTCTCCTTGCCCTTCTGATGCTCGCGGTAGTGGCGCGTGACGGTGCCGTGGGCGGCTTCCGCTTCCATGGTCTTGCCGTCCGGCGTCAGCAGCACGGAGGTCATAAGACCGAGCGAGCCGAAGCCCTGCGCGACGGTGTCGGACTGCACGTCGCCGTCGTAGTTCTTGCACGCCCAGACATAGCCGCCGGACCACTTCAGCGCGGACGCCACCATGTCGTCGATCAGGCGGTGTTCGTAGACGATCTTCTTCTTCTCGAACTCGGCCTTGAACTCGTTGTCGAACACTTCCTGAAAGATGTCCTTGAAGCGGCCGTCATAGGCTTTCAGAATCGTGTTCTTTGTCGAGAGATAGACCGGGTAGTTGCGTGCAAGCCCGTAGTTCATCGAGGCGCGCGCGAATTCGCGGATCGAGTCGTCGAGGTTGTACATCGCCATCGCGACGCCGCTGCCGGGGAAGTCGAACACCTTGTGTTCGATCTTCTTGCCGTCATCGCCCACGAAGCTGATGGTCAGCGTGCCCTTGCCCGGCACCTTGAAGTCGGTGGCGCGGTACTGGTCGCCGTAGGCATGGCGGCCGACGATGATCGGCTGGGTCCAGCCCGGCACGAGGCGCGGCACGTTCTTGCAGATGATCGGTTCGCGGAAGATCACGCCGCCGAGGATGTTGCGGATGGTGCCGTTCGGCGACTTCCACATCTGCTTGAGATTGAATTCCTTTACGCGCGCTTCGTCGGGCGTAATCGTCGCGCATTTCACGGCGACGCCGACTTCTTTGGTCTTGTTCGCGGCGTCGATGGTGATCTGGTCGTTGGTTTCGTCGCGTTTCTCGACGCCGAGATCGTAGTAGAGCAGGTCGATGTCGAGGTAAGGGTGGATCAGCTTGTCCTTGATGAGCTGCCAGATGATCCGTGTCATCTCGTCGCCGTCCATTTCGACGACCGGATTCTTGACCTTGATCTTCGCCATAGCGTGAAGGCTCCCCCGAAGCGCGATATGCAGGAAAAAGGCGGGTAGAAGTGGCCCGCCGGTCAGGGGTCGCTATAGCATCGGCTCCCGGTCGGCGGAAGCCGACCTTGGTCGCGAAATCGGCGGTAATTACAGGCTTTTCAATGCCCGGAGCGGGAACAGACCGGACCAAGGAATGGATCGCAGGAAGCGGTCCGGTAATCGTTCTGGTCGAGCCGCAACTCGCCGAGAACATCGGCGCGGTCGCGCGCGCCATGGGCAATTTCGGGCTGTCCGAACTGCGTCTCGTGAAGCCGCGCGATGGCTGGCCGAATCCCGGAGCGCATCGCACGGCCTCAGGCGCGGACCGCATTCTAGAGGAAGCCAAACTTTACGACGTGCTGGATCAGGCGATTGCGGACTGCACGCTGGTAATCGCCGCGACTGCGCGGCAACACGACCAGATCAAGGATGTGGTCGGGCCGGAACAGGCGGCGCGCGATCTCCTGCCGCATGTGCGGGCAGGCAACAATGCTGCGCTTGTTTTCGGCCGGGAGCGCAACGGTCTCGAAGTCCATGAAGTGGGACTTGCCGACAAGATCCTCACCATGCCGGTAAACCCGGCCTTCGCCTCGCTCAACCTCGCGCAGGCGGTGATCATTTGCGCCTACGAGTTCTACAAGCTGGCTTCGGAGAACGCGCTGCCGTTCGTGGCGCCGGACTTTTCCCCGCCTGCCTCGAAAGCGAAGTTCGAAGCGTTCTTCGCAACGGTGGTGAACGAGCTGGAGCGGCACGAATTTTTCCGCCCGCCCGAAAAGCGCGAAAACATGATCGTGAATTTGCGCAATATCTTCCTGCGGCTGCGGCCCACCGATCAGGACATGCAGACGTTGCACGGCGTGATCCGCACGCTGGCGCAAGGCTCGAAGGGGCCAGCCACCGGCGGCATTCTACGCGGTGGGGAGGCGGAACTGCTCCGCGAACTCCTGAACCGGCAGGGCGGTGAAGTTTCGAGCGGAACCGCGCCGGGCAAGGGGCTGGCGCGTCTGCTCCGGCGTAACCCGACCGAACTGGAGCGTAATCTCTGGAAGGCGCTTACCAACGACCGCCGCTTCGCGGGACAATTCAAGCGCAACGTCCCCATCGGCCCGCATGTCACGGATTTCCTCGCGCAGTCCCTGCGCCTCATCCTCGCGATTGTGCCCGAGGAAGAAGACCCGGCACAGAAAGCGATGCGGGACGCGAAACACGCATGGCTGCGCGCGCGCAACTACCGGATCGTTGAGATAAATTCGAGCGAGCGGGAACTGGAGGCTCTGCTCGCACGAATTGAGCAGGCGATGGAAGTAACTTCTCCTAGCAGAGGCTGAATCCGCAACCGTGAGATTCGACGATCGCGTTAAACCGCAAAAGAACACCGCGAGAACCGAAGTTGAACAAAGCGCAGCGTGTTTACGATACCCGATGAACAAAAGCGTATTGCGCGATAAACTCAGGTTCCGATGCAGGATTCGTTAGCCACTTCCGTCAACCCGTCCGTGCTCGTGTTCGACTCCGGGCTTGGAGGGCTGACCGTGCTGCGCGAGATTTCAGCCGCGCGGCGCGACCTGAACCTCGTCTATGCGCTGGATGACGAGGGCTTCCCCTATGGGCCGCGCAGCGACGAGGATGTAATCGCGCGCGTCGATGCGGTGATGGATGGCCTGATCGAGTGCTACCGGCCCGATCTAGTCGTGATTGCGTGCAATACCGCGTCCACGCTGGTTCTTCCGCCGCTGCGGGCGAAACATAAAATGCCGTTCGTCGGCACCGTTCCGGCGGTCAAGCCGGCCTGCGCGCAGTCGAAGACCAAGCGCATTTCGGTGCTGGCCACTCCGGGCACCGTTAAGCGCGACTACACGCGCGCGCTGATCGAGGAATTTGCCGCCGACTGCAAAGTCGATCTGGTCGGAAGTCCGCAGCTCGCGCCGCTCGCGGAAACAGCGTTGCGCGGGCATGCGGTCGCCGACGAGGCGATCTGGAAGGAAATCGCCCCGGCATTCGTCGATGACGGATCGAGGACCGACACGGTCGTGCTGGCCTGCACGCATTATCCGTTGCTGCTGGAGCGTTTCGTCCGCCTCGCGCCGTGGCCGGTGGAGTGGGTCGATCCGGCGCCCGCCATCGCGCGGAGGGTCGCGAGTCTCTTGCCTGCTCCCGGCAATCCCGTCGCGGCGTTGGTGCGGGCGCATTTCACCAGCGGCAAACCGCCGGGCCTTTCTCTTGCTAAGTTGTTGAAATCATTTGGTATCGAGGCGGCGGGCGAGGCTGTTTGACAGGTCTCGCCTGACCCTTTATCCCCACGCACTTCCCGCACCCGTGGCGGCCTTCCTCAACGAAACCGGCACTGCCGGTTCCGGCGCTCGGAAGTTCGCCTGTCGGCTGGCTCGCAAGGGTCCGCAAAGGAGGGCGCAATCCAACGATGAGGATTAGCGATGTCGAAGCGTCACTCGGCCAAGCACAAACTTGACCGCCGCCTGGGCGAAAATATCTGGGGCCGCCCGAAAAGCCCCGTCAACCGCCGCGAATATGGTCCGGGCCAGCATGGCCAGCGCCGCAAGGGCCGCCCGTCCGACTTCGGCGTGCAGCTGCGCGCGAAGCAGAAGCTCAAGGGCTACTACGGCAACATTTCCGAGAAGCAGTTCCTCGGCATTTACAAAGAGTCGGTCCGCCGCCGCGGCGACACCAGCGCGCTCCTGATCGGCCTGCTCGAGAGCCGTCTCGACGCGATCATCTACCGCGCGAAGTTCGTGCCGACTGTTTTCGCCGCCCGCCAGTTTATCAACCACGGCCACGTGCAGGTGAACGGCAAGAAGGCGACGATCCCGAGCATGCGCCTTGAGCCGGGCGACGTGGTTTCGATCAAGGAAAAGTCGAAGCAGTTGCCGCTGGTGCTGGAAGCGACCCAGCTCGCCGAGCGCGACGTGCCGGACTACATCGAAGCCGACCACACCAAGATGACCGCCAAACTGACCCGCGTGCCGGTGCTTACCGAAGTGCCGTACCCGGTGCAGATGGAGCCGCATCTGGTCGTCGAATTCTACTCGCGCTAAACCGCGGGCGATCAACAAAAGAAAAAGCCGCCCGCTTCGGGCGGCTTTTTTTGTTGGTCTTATCCTGAGGAGCGCGAGCGCGTCACGCAGGATGGGCCTTATGGTTCGAGACGCATCGCTTCGCGATGCTCCTCGCCAAGAGGGTTGCCTACGCCTTCGCGGCGGCCTTCACGCCTTTTTCCGCGAGCATCTTCTGCAATTCGCCGGCCTGGAACATCTCGCGCACGATATCCGCGCCGCCGACGAACTCGCCTTTGACGTAGAGCTGCGGGATGGTCGGCCAGCTCGCGTAGTCCTTGATGCCCTGACGCAGTTCGGCGCTGTCGAGCACGTTGATGCCCTTGTAGGGCGCGCCGACGTAATCGAGAATCTGGACGACCTGACCGGAGAAGCCGCATTGCGGGAACTGCGGCGTGCCTTTCATGAACAGCACGACGTCGTTCGAGGTCACTTCGTTCTTGATGAAATCCTGAATGCTCATGTTTGATTCTCTTGGCCGTTGTTCGCCGTGTCTAGTCCGGTGCCGCTGTTTGTAGCGCGAGGGCATGGAGCACGCCACCCATCTGCCCCTTCAGTGCCGCATAGACCATCTGATGCTGCTGCACGCGGCTCTTGCCACGGAAGCTATCGGAGATGACCGTGGCGGCATAATGGTTGTTGTCGCCCGCCAGATCCTTGATCTCGACACGGGCGTCGGGAAGCGCCTCCTTGATCAGGCGTTCGATTTCGGCGGCTTCCATCGGCATTTCGCGTCTCCTTCGGTGTCCTAGCCTGCCATGTAGTCCGGCAACCAAGACTCATGCCGTTTTCGCAACTCTGCCACCACAATCGGGCGCTCGCCGGAAAGGGTCAATTCCGCGCCGCCGGTCGTCCCAATACGGGTGGCCGTTACGCCTGCTTTCGCGGCAGCCGCTTCGATTTCAGCCACCGCGGCGGCGGGGGCCGTCACGACATATCGGGCCTGATCCTCGCCGAACCAATAGGCATGCGGCGAAATGGTTTTGGATGCGAAGGCGTCCAGCGACGCACCCATGACACCCGCCATCGCCATTTCCGCGACCGCGACGAGGAGGCCGCCATCGGAGCAATCGTGGACGGCCGTGACCCGGCCCGCGCCGATCAGCGCACGGACGAGGTCACCAGTCTTCTTCTCCTTGGCGAGGTCTACCGGCGGTGGCGCGCCTTCTTCCCTGCCATGCAAGGTGTAGAGGTACGACGACTGGCCAAGCCAGCCGCTCGTGTCACCGAGCAGCAGGATCGCTTCGCCTTCGTTCTTGAAGGCAATTGAAGCCGACTTCGTGAAATCGTCGAGCAGGCCGACCGCGCCGATGGTAGGGGTCGGCAGGATCGCGCGGCCATGGGTCTCGTTGTAGAGCGAGACGTTGCCGGACACGACCGGGAATTCCAGCGCGAGGCAGGCTTCCTTGATGCCGCGGATGCAGCCGACGAACTGGCCCATGATGTCGGGTTTCTCCGGATTGCCGAAGTTCAGGTTGTCGGTGATCGCGAGCGGCTTACCGCCGACGGCGGTGATGTTGCGCCAACATTCGGCGACCGCCTGCTTGCCGCCTTCGAAGGGATCGGCCTGGCAGTAGCGCGGCGTGACGTCGGTGCAGATCGCGAGCGCCTTCGGGCCGTCGAGCACGCGCACGACGGCAGCGTCGCCGCCGGGGCGCTGCACGGTGTTGTTCAGAATGAGGTGGTCGTACTGCTCCCAGACCCAGCGCTTGGAGCAAAGGTCGGGCGAGGCGACGAGCGCTTCCAGCGCATCCGCAAGCGAAGCGGGAGCCGGCACGCTCGCGGCATCGAGGACGGGCAGCTTCGGCGTTTCGGTGAACGGGCGATTGTATTCGGGGGCCTGATCGCCAAGCTCCTTGATCGGCAGGTTCGCCATTTCATCGCCGTTCACGCGCACGCGGAAGCGCAGATCGTCGGTGGTGTGGCCGACGATGGCGAAGTCGAGGCCCCATTTCCGGAAGATGCTTTCGGCCTCGGCTTCCTTGCCGGGCTTGAGCACCATCAGCATGCGCTCCTGAGACTCGGACAGCATCATCTCATAGGCGGTCATCGCTTCTTCGCGCACCGGCACTTTTTCGAGATCGAGTTCGATGCCGAGGTCACCCTTCGCGCCCATCTCGACCGCTGAGCAGGTGAGGCCCGCCGCACCCATGTCCTGAATGGCGACGACGCAGCCCTTGGCCATGATTTCCAGGCAGGCCTCCAGCAGAAGTTTTTCGGCGAACGGATCGCCGACCTGCACGGTTGGGCGCTTTTCTTCCGCGCCTTCGCCGAATTCGGCGGAAGCCATGGTTGCGCCGTGGATGCCGTCGCGGCCGGTCTTCGAGCCGAGATAGACGACGGGCAAGCCGACGCCGGTGGCCTTCGCGTAGAAGATTCCATCCGCTTTCGCGATGCCTACCGCCATCGCGTTGACGAGGATGTTGCCGTCGTAGCGCTCGTGGAAGCCGACCGAGCCGCCGACGGTCGGAACGCCGAACGAATTGCCATAGCCGCCGATGCCTGCAACGACGCCGGAAACGAGGTGGCGCGTGCGCGGATGATCCGGCGAGCCGAAGCGCAACGCATTCAGGCACGCGATCGGCCGCGCGCCCATGGTGAATACGTCGCGCAGGATGCCGCCAACGCCCGTTCCTGCGCCCTGATACGGCTCGATGAAGGACGGATGGTTGTGGCTTTCCATCTTGAAGACGCAGACGAGGCCGTCGCCGATGTCGATGACGCCCGCGTTCTCGCCCGGTCCCTGAATCACAATCTTGCCGGTGACCGGGAGCGTCTTCAGGTGAACCTTGGAAGACTTGTACGAGCAGTGCTCGTTCCACATCGCCGAGAAGATACCGAGTTCGGTGATCGTCGGTTCGCGGCCGATGAGTTTCAGAATCCGATCGTACTCGTCCGGCTTCAGTCCATGTTCCGCGACGAGTTCGGGCGTGATCTTGACGATGTTGGAAATATTCACGCCGCCTCCAGGACGGTCTTGATGCTTTCGAACAGGCCGCGGCCGTCGGTCGGGCCGATGGCGGGATCGACGTGATTTTCCGGATGCGGCATCAGGCCGAGCACGTTCAGCTTCTCCGAGAGAATCCCCGCGATGGCGTTGGTCGCGCCGTTGTAATTCCACGCCGCGTCGAGCTTGCCTTCGGGCGAGGTGTAGCGGAACAGCACGCGGCCATCGCCTTCGAGGCGCTTGATGGTCTCGACGTCCGCCGTGTAGTTGCCTTCGCCGTGCGCGACCGGGATTTTCAGCACGTCGCCCGCGTTATAGCGGCGCGTGTAAGGCGTGTCGGAACGCTCGACGCGCAGATAGACTTCCTTGCACATGAAGCGAAGTTGCGCGTTCCGTTGCAACACGCCGGGCAGCAACTGCGCCTCGCAGAGGATCTGAAATCCGTTGCAGATGCCGAGTACGAGGCCGCCGCGCGCGGCGTGCTCGCCGACCGCCTTCATGATCGGCGCGCGCGCAGCGATGGCGCCGCAGCGCAAATAGTCGCCGTAGGAAAAGCCGCCGGGCAAAACGACGAGATCGGTTTTCGCGGGGAGGGTAGTGTCGGCGTGCCAGACGATGGACGCTTCCTTGCCGGAGATGCGCTTGATCGCGCTGGCGACATCGCCTTCGCGATTGGAGCCGGGGAAAAGAACGACGGCGGCGTTCAAAGCGTCTTCTCCAACTCCATATTAAAATCGTTCAGCTTAGTTTTGAGTAGCATTCCTGCATAAGCTTCAAGAATAATTCGAACAGGGGCGGAATTTACCTCAATAAAGCGCGCTTTCATTCGTCTCACTTTATGAGCCGCTCTTCGATATGCGATCAGATAGTTAGCGTCCTTGAAGAATTCCTGACGACTTTTCGGATAGCGCCCACCGACTTTAACAATCTTAGCTTCGAGGAAAGCAAGCTTCACGGTCAGCGCAGAAGCAACCCTTCGATCTTCAATGTGTTGGTGAAACCGCCTTTTGAGGTTCGTTGCAATACCTGCATACAGCGCCGACTTACCATCATAGACAACATAAACGCCGCCGGTTTTGGGAAATCTGGAGAGGTCATCTAACGGCTTAAGCTTAGCCCGTGTAAGCTCTGTAAGATGCTTTTCGACCGACTTAGCTATTGCTTGCAGGTTACGTCTCACTAAAGCACCTCGACGCGGTAGTTCTCGACCACGGTGTTGGCGAGTAGCTTGTCGGCGGCAGCCTTGAGCGCCGCTTCGGCCTTGGCGCGGTCGCCGTCTTTCAGTTCGATCTCGAACACCTTGCCCTGCCGGACGCTTTCGACGCCGTCGATGCCGAGCGAGCGGAGCGCGCCTTCGATGGCCTTGCCCTGCGGGTCGAGCACGCCGTTCTTGAGGGTGACGGTAACGCGGGCTTTCATCGGGAGACTCCGTATCAGCCTTTCGGATAGGCGGGCGAAGGCCGTCTTTCAATCGGCAAGCTGTCGCAAGAGCGGGTAATCCACCACGCCGTCGAGAGCACTCTATTTAGGCGGTTTCGGGGTCCATGTAAGTGTCCCGGCGAGCGCCTCCAGCTTCGGTCCGAACTCGGTCCAGCGCCGCTCAGCGAAGGCACAAGTCAGGGTCAGCAGCACGGCACCGCGCTTCGTCATTAGGATGGTTCCTTCGACCGTATGACCGGGCGAGATGCTTCCGAGTAGCGATGCGCGGACCCATGGCACCAAGGCCAGACGAGCGCTTTCCGGCTCGGTGCTTACGGAAAGTCGTAGCTCCGGATTGCGGGTCAGGAACCGTGCGGCGGCGCGCTCGAATTCCTTGCGGGAAAAAGCCGCCAGCGTTCCGTCGGGTGCGGTGTCCGGTTCTGCGGTCTTCTCGGCACTTAGCGTGCAGAACTGCCGCCGGATGGAGGAGGGGATGCCTTCGCAGGCGGCAAACAGACATTCCAGATCGGCCGTGCCGTCCCGGTTCGCGTGCAATGTCCAGTCGCGGGTCGGACCGAGGGTGAAACGGCCATCGGGGTCGCGCAGCAAGGTCTGCGCGCCCGCATGTTGAGTCAGTAAGAACAGGAAGCCGGCGAGTAGCCAGACGCTCCGGCGTTCACTGCACCAGAACAGGTCCGCGCCCCTGCGGCGGCTCGCCCTCGGACATGATGCCAAGCCGGCGCGCCACTTCCGTGTAGGCTTCGATCAGGCCGCCCATGTCGCGGCGGAAGCGATCCTTGTCCAGTTTGTCGGCGGTCTTGATGTCCCACAGGCGGCACGAATCCGGGCTGATCTCGTCAGCCACGACCACGCGCACCATGTCGTTTTCCCAGAGGCGGCCGCATTCCATCTTGAAGTCGATCAGGCGGATGCCGACGCCAAGGAACAGGCCGGTGAGGAAATCGTTCACGCGGATCGCAAGCGCGATGATGTCGTCGATCTCCTGCGTGGTGGCCCAGCCGAACGCGGTGATGTGCTCTTCCGAGACCATCGGGTCGTTCAGCTTGTCGTTCTTGTAATAGAATTCGATGATCGAGCGCGGAAGCTGCGTGCCTTCCTCAAGGCCTAGGCGGGTGGCCAGCGAGCCGGCCGCGACGTTGCGGATCACCACCTCGATCGGGATGATCTCGACTTCGCGGATAAGCTGCTCGCGCATGTTCAGGCGTTTCACGAAATGCGTGGGCACGCCGATGTCGTTCAACCGCTGGAAGATATATTCCGAGATGCGGTTGTTCAGCACGCCTTTGCCGTCGACGACCTCGTGCTTCTTGGCGTTGAACGCGGTGGCGTCGTCCTTGAAATGCTGAATCAGCGTTCCTGGCTCTGGGCCTTCGTAAAGGACCTTGGCCTTGCCTTCGTAGATGCGGCGGCGGCGGCTCATGGGAATGTACCGTGGTTCTAGAAAATCCATTCGAACCGGAACTCCGGGCGTAAGCAACTGGCGAAATCGTCTGGAAACCGGGCTGTTTTCGGCTTTTCAACAGGCGAATCCAGCCTGCCGCAGCGCGAAAATCGACCTTATCCGACCGGTTTCGCCAATACAAACCGATGCGGGTTTTTGCCGCGAAACCGCGGGCGTACAGCGTGGGGAACTACGGTTGAAATAGGCATTTCCAGCCTATATGCAACCGGGCGATCAACCGTATTGCGACAAAGGGCGCCCTGATGAGCAGCTTCGACAAACGTGAGGAAGCCTTCGAGAAGAAATATGCGCTCGACGAGGAGATGAAGTTCAAGGCGACCGCGCGCCGCAACCGCAAGCTGGGCGACTGGGTCGCCGGGCTGCTCGGCCTCTCCGGCGACGAGGCGGTGGCGTACGCGAAATCCGTGGTCGCTGCCGACTTCGAGGAAGCGGGCGACGCCGACGTGATCCGCAAGGTGCGCGCCGATCTCGACGCGAAGGGCAAACGCGACGTGACCGATCAGCAGATCGCAGCCAAGCTCGACGAACTGATGCACGCGGCGATCGCGGACGTGAAGGCCGGGAAATAGCCACGTCTCTGAATACACATTCAGCTTCAATCGTAGCGGACGGCTTTTGCCGCCCGTTTTCTTACCAAGGTTTCACTTGCACGCGCGGAACCGCGCCCTATTTCCGTTGTTCTATTCAATGGCGCTACTTGTGCGCAGTTGTTGAAAAGGACGACGCCCGTGCTTGCCAGAAATTCTTTCTTCGCCGCCGCAGTGCTGCTCTCCTCCGCGGGCGTAGTTTCGGCTGCGCCACTCGCCATTCCCGCCGATGTCAATCTGCGCTGGGGTCCGGGTCTCGAATATCCGGTGCAAGTGGTCGTGCCTGAAGGAACGGTCGTCGAAGTAGAGCGCTGCGACGAACTCTGGTGCGAAGTGAAGTGGGAAGATTTCGCGGGCTTCATGAACCGCGAAGTGATCGGGCTTGGCGAAGGCAACGCTTACCCGCCGCAGGTCTTCACGCAGGCGCCGCCCGCCTACGTGCAGGGCTTCGATGATTACTACTACGACGACGACACCAACTACCTTTACGGGCCGGGCTTCGGCTTCCTCTACTATGGCGGTTTCCACGGACGCCATAACTCGCATCTCGCGATTCACGCGCGTGCGCAGTCGAAGCTGCGCCACCATAGCCGCGACGTGTCGCGCGCATCGTTCCACGATCCGGCGACCTCGCAGCGCGCAGGCCATAACCGCGCGCTTTCGCAGGCGTTCTTCCATCAGCGCGCGACTTCGCAATCCCTGCGCCGCGGTAATAACCAGCGGCAATTGCTGCGGCAGAACATTCAGCAGCAGCAGCGGGTGATCGGCCAGCAGAAGGGCTTCATTCGCCAGCAGCGGCAGTTGCTGAAGCAGCAGAAGACGATCATCAACAACCAGCAGAACCTGCCCAAGCAGAACGTGCAGCCGCGCATCCAGCAGAAGCAGGTTCCGCAGATCCAGCAGAAGCAATACCAGCCGCGTATTCAGCAGAAGCAGTTCCAGCAGAACCCGCAGGTTCAGCCGCGCCGCTTCCAGCAGCAGAATGTGCAGCCACGGCGCTTCCAGCAGCAGAACGTGCAGCCACGTAATTTCCAGCAGAACCGGCCGCAGATTCTGAACAGGCCGCAGATTCAGAACAGGCCGCAAATGCAGAACCGCCCGCAGATGCAGAACCGGCCGCAAATCCAGCGGCAGGCGCCTCCGCAGCGGCAGAAGAGCAACTAAAGCGGATTGATGAAATGAGAAGGGCGGCTTTCGAGCCGCCCTTCTTCTTTTCTATGGTTCGCGGGCTTACTTGCCGAACACGCGCGCGAAGATCGTGTCCACGTTCGACAGGTGATGGCCGAGGTCGAAGCAAGCGTCGATCTCGGCGGCGGTCAGCAGCTTCGCGACATCCGCGTCGGCTTTCAGCGATTGCTGGAAATCCGCGCCTGCGTCCCAGGTCTTCATCGCGTTGCGCTGTACGAGGCGATAGGCGTCCTCGCGCGCCATGCCCTTGCGGGCGAGTGCAAGCAGTACGCGCTCCGAATGAACAAGGCCGCCGAACAGTTCGAGGTTGCGCTTCATGTTCTCCGGGTAGACCACAAGCTGCTCGATCAGTACGGCGAGGCGGTTCAGTGCGAAATCGAGGGTGATCGTCGCGTCCGGGCCGATCATGCGCTCGACCGAGGAGTGCGAAATATCGCGCTCGTGCCAGAGCGCGACGTTCTCCATCGCAGGCATGGCGTAGGCGCGCACCATGCGGGCGAGGCCGGTGAGGTTTTCGGAGAGCACCGGATTGCGCTTATGCGGCATCGCCGACGAGCCTTTCTGGCCCGGCGAGAAGTATTCTTCCGCTTCTTTCACTTCGGTACGCTGCAAGTGGCGGACTTCGACCGCGAGCCGTTCCATCGAGGATGCGATGACGGCGAGTGTCGCGAAGAACATCGCGTGGCGGTCGCGCGGGATGACCTGCGTCGAAACCGGCTCGACCTTCAGCCCCATCTTCTCCGCGACATAGGCTTCGACCTGCGGGCTGATGTTCGCGAAGGTGCCGACCGCGCCGGAGAGTGCTGCGGTGGAGATTTCTTCCTTCGCGCGCAGGAGGCGTTCCTTGCCGCGCGAGAACTCGGCATAGGCTTCCGCCATCTTGAGGCCGAAGGTGGTCGGCTCGGCGTGGATGCCGTGCGAGCGGCCAACGGTCACGGTGTTCTTGTGCTCGAAGGCGCGCTTCTTCAGCGCCGCCAGCACCTTGTCGAGATCGGCAAGCAGCAGATCGGCGGAGCGGGAAAGCTGCACGTTCAGGCAGGTGTCGAGCACGTCCGAGGAAGTCAGGCCGAGATGCACGAAGCGCGCTTCCGGTCCCACGATCTCCGCGAGATGCGTAAGAAACGCGATGACGTCGTGCTTCACCTCGCGTTCGATCGCGTCGATGCGCGCGATGTCGAATTTCGCGTCCTTGCCCTTCGCCCAGATCGTCTTCGCGGCTTCCTTCGGGATGACGCCAAGCTCCGCCATCTTGTCGGCGGCGTGCGCCTCGATTTCGAACCAGATCTTGAAGCGGCTCTCGGACGACCAGATTTGCACCGCTTCGGGGCGGCTGTAGCGCGGGATCATTTTGCTCTCATGCGGCGGCGCGCGGCTGTGCTGCGCGGATCGCCTCGATGTTCTTTTTGTATTGTTCGGGGCCGCCCTTGTAGACGGCGGAGCCTGCGACCAGCACGTTGGCGCCGGCTTGCGCCGCGAACGGCGCGGTCTCGGCGGTGATGCCGCCGTCGACTTCGAGGTCGATGGGACGGTCGCCGATCATCTTGCGCAGTTTCGCGATCTTCGCGGTGACGGCGGAGATGTAGCTCTGGCCGCCGAAGCCGGGGTTCACGCTCATCGCAAGGATGAGATCAACCTTGTCGAGCACATATTCGATTGCGCTTTCCGGCGTCGAAGGATTGAGGGCGACGCCCGCCTTCTTGCCGAGATCGCGTATCACTGAGAGCGAGCGCTCCAGATGCGGGCCTGCTTCCGGATGAATGGTGATGATGTCGGCGCCGGCTTCCGCGAAAGCCGCGAGATAGGGGTCCGCGGGCGCGATCATCAGGTGCACGTCGAGGATTTTCTTCGTGTGCGGGCGGATCGCCTTCACGATGGCCGGGCCGAGCGAGATATTCGGGACGAAGTGGCCGTCCATTACATCGACGTGAATCCAGTCGGCGCCGGCGGCATCCGCGGCGCGTACTTCCTCGCCGAGCTTCGCGAAGTCGGCGGCAAGAATGGACGGCGCAATCAACAAGGGACGAGTCGGCATGGCGGCTCCAGGCGGAGGCCGTAACATGCCTATTTGCCGTGGGGCAACCGTCGCTCCAGCAGACGGTGAACAACCGGGGCCGCAAGCGCCGGGAGCAGATAGATCGGGAACTGGGCCACCGCGAAGTAAATCCAGGTCAGCTCCGGCAGTCCGCTGCCTGCCGCTGCGACCATCACGCCCATGTTCCGGTGCGCGCTCGAAAAACCCAGCGCCAGCGATTTCTTCAACCCCTCGCGCCCGAACAAAAGCGTGGTCAACACATACATGCCGATGGCGATGGCAAAGGCGATGAGCGTCAGCGCGCCTACCAGCAGCGGTTCACGGACCGCGCGTCCGGTAACGCCGTCCATGGCGGCGACGCCGAACAGGAACAACAGCAACGCGTTGATGCCGTCCACCGAGCCTTTCGCCGCGGCGATTTTCTCGTTGCCGAACCACCAGCGCAGCAGGCTGGCGACAGCGAAGGCCCCGCCGAGAAACGCGAACAGCCGCAGGGCGAGCTGTGCGACATCGAGCGTCAGTGCATCTCCGGCAAAATGGGAGACGATAAGCGGCGCGAGCAGGGGCGTAAGCGCCATGCATACGATCAGCACTGCCAGTGTCAGCGCCGTATCGAGGCGGAGCATCGCCGCGAAGGCAGCCGAAGACATGATGGGCGGAGCCGCGAGATACATCATGAGGCCAAGTGCGACGCCGGGGCCGAGACGCTCGATGCCGAGGTGCGGGAGCGCGAAGCCAAAGGCGAGCGGCGTCACGACCATTATGCCGAGGCAGGCAAGCCCTACGAGGAGCGGCGACCTGAAATGGGCACGCAATTCGGCGGGATCGACGCGCAGGAACGCGAAGACGAGCAGCAGGAAGATTGCGACAGGCAGGAGCGGTTTCAGTATCGCCGCGAGCGGTGGAATCGCGAGGCCCACCAGTACGCTTGCGGCTGCGATCCGGGTGCCTTGCCGGCCGAGCCATTCGATGCCGGGTTTCAGGTCCATGTTCCGGACCGCAGGCTTCGGGCGTAAAGAACACTCATTCCGTCTGCAGCTTAGCGTTCCTTGCCGCGAAATGCCTGTGAATTGCCCAGAAACCCGGCTGGATAGGCTCGGATTGTTTTAATAGAAATAACAAATGATGCAAAAGAAAAATGTAATCGTTCTTGGGGCCGGGATCGTAGGTATCTCCGCCGCGCTGCATCTCCAGAAGCGCGGCGTCTCGACCGTACTGGTGGACCGGCAGGGGCCGGGCGAGGGCACGTCCTACGGCAATGCCGGGATCATCGAGGGCAATACGCTTTTCCCGTATCCGTTTCCGCGCAGCGTGCGGGCGCTGGCGCGCGTCGCGCTGAAGCTCGCGACGGAAGCAAATTATCACGCCGGTTTCCTGCCGCGCATCGCGCGCTGGCTGTGGAATGTGCGCCAGGCAACGACACCGGAGGGACTGGAAACCGCTGCGCGCACCATGCGTCCGCTGTTCGGGCGCGCGCTGGCCGAACACGAGGCGCTGGTCGAAGCGGCGGGTGCGCAGCGCTACCTGCGCCATACCGGCTGGCTTCGCGTTTACAGGAGCGACAATGCGCTCGAAAAACTGGCGGCAGAATTGAAGCTCGCCGACGAATTTGGAATTCCCTACGAGAGACTTTCGGTCGAGCAGTCGCTCGCGCTGGAGCCGTCGCTTTCGCCGGTGTTCAAGCACGGCGTGATGTGGCCGAACGCGGCGAGCTATTCCAATCCGCTCGGCGTCTCGCGCGCGTTCAACGCGCATTACCTTGCGCTCGGCGGCGAGAATGCGAAGGGCGATGCGAAAACCTTGAAGCGTGCGAACGGCGGCTGGTCGGTGACGACCGAAGACGGCGAGGTTCATGCCGAGGAAGCGGTGGTCGCGCTCGGTCCGTGGTCGCCGGATATTTTGCAGCCACTCGGCATCGACCTGCCGCTCGCGGTGAAGCGCGGCTATCACTGGCACTTTGCGGCAAAGGGGAACGCTTCGCTCACGCGCCCGGTGCTGGACGCGGAAGTCGGATTCATTCTCGGACCGATGGAGCAGGGCATCCGCCTCACCACCGGCGCGGAGTTCGCGCACCGCGACGCGCCGCCGACACCGGTGCAGATCGACCGCCTCATGCCGTACGCGAAAAGTTTGTTCCCGCTCGGCGATCCGGTGGAGCCAAAGCCGTGGCTCGGCGCGCGTCCGTGCTTCTGGGATTCGCGGCCCGTGATCGGCCGCGCGCCCGGACAAAAAGGTTTGTGGCTCGACTACGGTCATGGCCATTCGGGGCTGACGCTCGGCCCCGTGTCGGGGCGTCTGCTCGCGGAAATGATGACCGGCGCGACGCCGGTGGTCGATCCGGCGCCGTTCGCGGCGGAACGCTTCCTGAAAAACTAACGGCCGTATTTATCTTTCCACGACGGCGGCGAGCCGGGGAAAGAAAGCGCGCCCGCTTCATAAACACCGCGCGCAACCGCGCGTGCGAGACATTGCGCGGCGATCGCGCCGATGCGGGCCAGCGCATGCACGGGATCGTTGAGTGCTTTCTTTCCGGTCGCGGCGGCAAACACCACGTCGCCGTCGAGCGGCGTGAAGACCGGATGAATCGACATTGCGAAACCAGCGCCTGCCATCACCGCGAGGCGTTTGGCTTGCGCCTTCGTCAGCACTGCGTCGGTCGCGACCAGTGCAATGGTCGTGTTCTGACGAAGGTCTCCCTTCAGTGCGGTTCCAATTTTGGTTTGTTGTTTCGGAAATCCGTGCCCGCCGAACTCGCCGTTCCGCTCGAATGCTGCTGCGAAAAAATGCGGACCGTCGCCGATGGTGACGCGCCCCGCGGCATTGACCGCCGCAACCGCGCCGACGGTGAAACCATCGGGCGTCGTATCGGAAGCCGAACCGATTCCACCTTTGAGGTTTTGCGTCTTCGCGCCGTAGCCAGCGCCGACAGTGCCAAGCTTGAAATCGTGCGAGGCATTCGCCGCCGCCGCGTAACCAAGATCGCGATAGGGCGGGAAGCGGCCCCAGTTTTTGTCGCCGCCGGAATGCAGATCGAACAGGATTGCGCCCGGCACGATCGGGATGAGGGCAGTGCCGACGGCGAAACCGCGGCCTTGTTCGGCAAGCCATGCCTGCACGCCGGCGCCCGCATCGAGGCCGAATGCGGAGCCGCCTGAGAGTGCGAAGCCGTCGATCCGGTCGACGGTCGCGACCGGATCGAGCAGGTCGAGTTCGCGCGTGCCGGGACCGCCGCCGCGCATATCGACGCTTGCGACCGCCGGTTCGTCGAACACGATGGCGGTTACGCCGGTCGCGATCTTCGCGTCATCGGCGTTGCCGACGCGAACGCCCGCGACATCCGTAATCAGGTTCTTCATGCGCGCGACTGAACCCGATTGCGCGCGGTGCCGCAACCCAAACAAAAAGCCCGCCGTTGCCGGCGGGCTTTTCGCATTTCATGCAGGTGAAGTTTATTTCTTCAACTCGGCATAGGTGCCGTCGGCTTTCCAGCCATAGACGACGTAGTCGAGCACGGTGATGTCGCCCTTGGCGTCGTACTTGATCGGGCCAAGCACGGTTTCCCAGGTGCCGGCTTTAATGGTTTCGGCGACCTTCTTCGGGTTGGTGGTGTTCGCCTTCTTCACCGCTTCGGCCCAAATCTGGATCGCGGCGTAGGTGTAGAGCGTGTAGCCTTCCGGATCGATGCCCTTTTCCTTGAAGCGCTTCACGATCTGCGCGGCCGATGCACGGTTGCGCGGATCGGGACCGAAGGTCATCAGCACGCCTTCGGCATGCGGGCCGGTGATGGACGCGAACTGCTTGTCGGCGAGTGCGTCGCCCGACATCAACACGGTCTTCATGCCCTGGTCGCGCATCTGGCGCAGGATCAGGCCGGCTTCGGTGTGATAACCGCCGATGTAGACGACATCGATGTTCGCGGCCTTCATGCGCGAGACGAGCGCGGAGAAGTCCTTGTCGCCCTGCGTGTAGGCTTCGTTGAGCGCTTCGGTCACGCCGGCGGCGTTCAGCGCCTTCTTGGTTTCGTTGGCGAGGCCCGCGCCGTAGGTGGACTTGTCGTTCAGGATCGCGATCTTCTTGTCCTTGAAGTTGGTCGCGAGATAAGCGCCCGCGACTGCGCCCTGCTGGTCGTCACGCCCGCAAACGCGGAACGTGTTCCAGAGCTTGCGCTCGGTGAACTGCGGGTTGGTCGAAGCGGGGGTGATCTGCAGCACGTTGCCTTCGGCATAGGCTTCCGACGCCGGGATCGACGACGACGAGCAGTAATGGCCTGCGACGAAGGGCACCTTCTGGTCGACGAAGCGGTCGGCGGCGGCGCGCGCCTGCTTCGGATCGCAGGCATCGTCGCCGACGATCAGTTGCAGTTTCTGGCCGAGTACGCCGCCAGAGGCGTTGATGTCTTCGATGGCGAGGTTCGCGCCGTTGCGAAGCTGCTGGCCGAACGAAGCATATTGTCCGGTCATCGGCCCGGCGACGCCGATGGAAATTTGTGCCTGAGCCGGTTGCCCGAAGCCGAGCAACATGCCGGCCGCGGCCAGCAGGGCAAGACGCGCGCTTTTCATGATTTCTCCCTCAAGGTGAAAGCGTTTGCTGTCGGAAAGGCGGCCATTCTGGCGGGTTTTGGCCGCTTGTCCATGAGCATTTATACGGCGGTTATGCAGGTGTTTCGTGTCTTCCGCCTTCGAGATAGGCGGCGCGGACTTCCGGCTTCGCGAGCAGTTCGGCGCCGGTGCCGGCCATTGCAATACGGCCATTGACCATGACGTAACCGCGATGCGCGAGTTTAAGCGCGTGAAACGCATTTTGCTCGACCAGGAAGATGGTCAGCTTTTCGGTGCGGTTGAGATCGCGGATCGCAGCGAAAATCTGCCGGACGATGAGGGGCGCGAGGCCGAGCGACGGCTCGTCGAGCAGGAGCAGGCGCGGGCGGCTCATCAATGCGCGGCCGATGGCGAGCATTTGCTGTTCGCCTCCGGAGAGCGTTCCGCCGCGCTGGCCGCGGCGCTGTTCGAGAATGGGAAACATCCTGAATACGCGGGCGAGGTCGGCATCGAAGTTCTCGCCGCTGCCGCCGGTCGCGCCCATTTGCAGGTTTTCCAGCACGGTCATGCGCGGGAAGATGCGACGGCCTTCGGGCGAGAGCGCGATCTTCTTGCGCATGATCTCGTGGGTTGGCAGCGAAGTGATGTCTTCGCCTTCGAACGCAATGCGGCCTTCGCGCGCGCGGGGATTCCCGCAAATCGTCATCATCAGCGTGGATTTGCCGGCGCCGTTGGCGCCGATGATGGTGACGATTTCGCCGGGCATGACCTCCATGTCTATGCCCTTCAGCGCAGCGATGCTGCCGTAATAAGTGTGGACGCCGCGAACGGAGAGAAGGGGCGTGGCGGCGCTCATAATCCGGCCTCCGCTTCCGCTTCTTCCACGGCGTCTTCCTCGACGCCGAGATAGGCAGCGATAACTTTTGGATCGTTGCGAATTTCTTCGGGCGTGCCTTCCGCGATCTTCTTGCCGTGATCGAGCACCACGATGCGGTCGGAAATTTCCATCACCACGGACATGTCATGCTCGATCAGCAGGATCGAGGTGCCGGTTTCGTCGCGGATACCGCGCAGCAGCCGGTTCAGTTCGTCGGATTCGTTCGGGTTGAGGCCGGCTGCCGGTTCGTCGAGGCAGAGCAGCACCGGGCCGGTACACATGGCGCGCGCGATCTCGAGACGCCGCTGCGCACCGTAGGGGAGGCTTCCCGCGGGATCGTCGGCGCGCTCGGTGAGCGCGGTGCGCTCCAGCCAGTGCTTCGCGCGTTCCACCGCTTCGCGTTCGGCGTTGCGGAAGCTCGACAGGCCCAGCAGGCCGAAGATCGAATAGCCGGAAGCGCGCATGAGGTGGTTGTGTTGCGCGACCATCAGGTTTTCGAGTGCGGTCATGCCGGGAAACAGGCGAATGTTCTGGAACGTGCGCGCGATCTTCGCATCGCGCGTGATCTTGAAATCCTGCATCCGGTCGAGGCGGAATTGTTTGCCGTCGCGGTGACGCACCTCGATCTCCCCGGAGGTCGGCTCGTAAAAGCCGGTCACGCAGTTGAAGACCGTGGTCTTGCCTGCACCGTTAGGTCCGATCAGCGCAGTGATGTCGCCGCGCATCGCCTGAAACGAAAGGTCGTCCACGGCGAGCAGGCCGCCGAAGCGCATGGACAGGTTGCTAACGGAGAGGAGGGTATCCTTCATCAGCCATGTCCCTCGGAGACATGCGCACCGGAAATGGATTTCTTCTCGCGCAGATACACGGTCGGATCGCGGTGCGAGATCAGTCCGCGCGGACGCCAGACCATGATCGCGACCATGCCGAACCCGAAAAGGACGAGGCGGAATTGCTCGAACTCGCGGAACAGTTCGAGGCTGACGACCAGCGCAATCGCGGCCAGCACGATGCCGATCTGCGAACCCATGCCGCCCAGCACGACGATGGCGAGGATCAGGGCGGACTCCCCGAACGTAAACGACTCCGGGCTGATGCCGCCCTGGCGCACGGCGAAGAACGAACCGGCGAAACCGCCGAACATCGCGCCAATGGCAAATGCAGTGAGTTTGGTGTTGGTCGTGTTCACGCCGAGCGCGCGGCAGGCGATTTCGTCTTCGCGCAGCGCTTCCCACGCGCGGCCGATGGGCAGCCGGCGCAGCCGCATCGCGGTCCAGTTGGTGAGGAGTGCGAGTGCCAGGATGATGTAGAACAGGAATACGGTTCTGTGCGCGGGATCGAATTCGAGGCCGAAGGTAGCGGCAAAGCCGTTGTCGTCGGTGTTGAATGGAATCCCGAAAAAGCTCGCGCGCGGAATGGTGTTGATGCCGTTCGGGCCGCCGGTCACCGAAATCCAGTTGATGATGACGATGCGGATGATCTCGCCGAACGCCAGCGTGACGATGGCAAGATAGTCGCCCCGCAATCGCAATACCGGAAAGCCGAGGATGATGCCGAAGAACGCGGCGAATACGCCCGCGAGCGGCAGGCATACCCAGAACGACCAGCCCAGTTCCTTTGCGATGATCGCGTAGGAATACGCGCCGACGGCATAGAAGGCGACATAGCCGAGATCGAGCAGTCCCGCGAGGCCGACCACGATGTTCAGGCCCCAGCCGAGCATCACATAGATCAGCACGGTGATGGCGATGCCGAGATAATAGGAGCGGGTGTAGAACATCACCGGCACGAGCAGCGCGAAGATGAGGAGTGCCGCGCCGAAATAGGGGGTCGCCGCTGCGAACTTCTCCTGCGTGAATAAAGTCGTGCTCGAAGCCGAATGCGAAACGCGGCGCGCGAGATAAAGGCGATAGCCGAGCGCGACGAGGAAGCGTCCTGCGAAAACGAGACCGACCGCCTTGGCCAGCAATTCGGGGCGCGGGGTCAGCTTGAACGGACCCGTCGAGTCGTCGAGCAGGAAGCCGAGCATCAGCACGAACAGGCCGAAAGCGACGACTGCTGCGATGCAGGCGTCCTTCAGCGCATGGGCGAAGGCGCTGCCGTAAAGATTTTGCGGTTGCGGAGTGGCGGGCGCGGACACGGGCAAAATTTCCGGATCAGACTTTCTCGACTTCGGGTTTGCCGAGAATGCCGGTCGGCATGAAGATCAGGACGACGACAAGGATCGAAAACGCAGCGACATCCTTGTATGCGCCCCAGAGATACGCGGCCCAATAGGTTTCGATCAGGCCGATGAGCAGGCCGCCGATCATCGCGCCGGGCAGCGAGCCGATGCCGCCGAGGACGGCGGCAGTGAATGCCTTCACGCCCGCGACGAAGCCGATGTGGAAGTCGATCACGCCGTAGGTGAGGAGATACATCAGCCCGGCAACGGCCGCGAGCGCGGCGCCCAGCAGGAAGGTCAGCGTGATCGTCCGGTTGGTATCGACGCCAAGGAGAGACGCCATCTTCAAGTCCTGTTCGCAGGCGCGCATGTCGCGCCCCAGCCGCGTCGACGTGACGAGCCAAGTGAACACGCCCATCAGGACCAGTGTCGTGACGACGACAAGGATCTGCTTGTTGGAAATGTCGAACGAATAATTGCCGGACGAAAGGATCTTGTGGGAGCCGTCGATCTGGGAAGGCAGCGCCTTGATGCGCGAGCCTTGCGCAAGCTGCACGTAGTTTTGCAGCACGATCGACATGCCGATCGCAGAGATTAGCGGCGCGAGACGGAACGAACCGCGCAGCGGGCGATAGGCCATGCGCTCCACGGCCCAGCCGTAGAGCGAGGTGAACAGCATGGCGATCAGCAGGACGAGAAAGAGCGCCAGCGGAATGGCGGTAACGCCGATGGCGAGCAGCCCAAGGAACGCGATCATCGAGATATACGCGCCGACCATGAACACGTCGCCGTGGGCGAAGTTGATCATGCCGATGATGCCGTAGACCATGGTGTAGCCGATTGCGACGAGGCCGTAGATCGAGCCGAGCGCAATGCCGTTCACCGTCTGGTTGGCGAAATACAGGAACCCTTGCAGAAAATAATCCATCCCCGTTGCGCTGCTTTAGCGCTTCCCTTGTCCGTTCTTGTGTTCGTTCTTGGCGCTTCCCGGCGCAGCTCGCAGGCTAGCGCGCTGGCCGGAACCCGACAATTCGCAACAACACGGTTTTCACCGTGCTACTTGATCGCAATGCAAGAAGCGTGCGCAGCGGAACATGCGCAGAACCGTTGCATGGAACGAAGTGCGAAACGGGACGTTGACCTTCGCTGGGGAGCAACTTCAAGGAGTAATCCAGCCATGGCCAATCAGCAGAACGACAAGAGCCGTCAGCAGAACCAGCAACAGGGCGGCCAGAATCAGCAGGGTCAGCAGTCCCAGAACCAGGGACAGCAGAACCAGCAGAACCAGCAGGGTCAGCGCCAGCAGGGCGGCCAGAACCCGGGCGGCCAGCAGAACCGCTAATTCCCTGTACGAGGAAGTCCCGCCATCTGGCGGGACTTTCCCCGTCAACCAAAAGGCGAATCCTCACTTTTCTTTTTTGTCCCGGTTGCCCTATTTTCCGGCCCATGAAGCGCGCCGGCCTGCCTCTCTTTCATCTTTACGGTGATCCGCCGGACGATCAGGCGTTCGACTTCGTTCATATCGAAAGCATTTCCTCGCGCTCGTCGGTGAACGACTGGACGATTACGCCGCACCGGCACCGCAACCTGTTCCAACTTATGCTGATCGAGCAGGGCGGCGGCATTCTCGATCTCGAGGCTGACTCGATTTCGTTCGAGGCGCCTTCGATCATTTTGCTGGCACCGACAGTGGCGCACGGTTTCCGATTCAAGCCACGTGTAACCGATGGCTTCGTAATCAATTTTACAGAAGATGTTACCAGCGCACTTGGCGAACAGGCGGGGGTGGCGCTGGCTCGTCTCAAGCATATTGCTGCGCAGCCATTGTTACCGGTCGCGAAACCTGAGACGGCGCGCTTCGCCGCAATTTGCCGCGATCTCATCGAGGAGCAATCGCTCGGCCGCGAAGGTTTCGAACTCGCCAGCCGCGCGCTGCTGGCGTTGCTTGGTGTCGAGGTGGCGCGGCTCTACGCGAGCCAGGCGCGTTCCGGCACCATTACGCTCGCACCTGCCGATGCGACGGTCGAGGAATTGCGGCGCCTGATCGAGGAAAATTTCCGCTCGCAGCGGCAAATCGGATTCTATGCCAGCAAACTTGCGATGACCGCCGACCGGCTGAACGATCATGTGAAGCGCGCGACCGGCGTGACCGCGGGACACCTGCTGCGGCAACGGTTGTTGACGGAGGCAAAGCGCCAACTCGTTTTCACGGATCTTTCCATCGGCGAGGTCGCCTACGACCTCGCGTTCGCCGATCCTTCGCACTTCGCCCGCTTCTTCAAGAAACAGACCGGAACGACGCCGCAGGCGTTTCGCGAGTCCTCGCTGCGGATGCGCGCCAACACGCACTGATCATTTCGGACGGGACTCCGTCAGGAAAGCATCGGGCTGTTTCAGTTCGCCCCTGCGCAGCAATCTGACGCCCTCGATCAGCGCACGCGCCGAGTTTTTCACGTCCTCCTGAAAATCCGTATCTTCGTCGAGATCCTTGTGGCTCGTTGCATAAGGTTCGAGATAGCCGATATACGCGCCGAATTGCGATTTGTGCCCGCAACCGATCATGCCGATATCCTGCAACCAGTCGCACAGGATGCGGCGCAGGTTCTCGACGCCGGCCGCGTCGCCATGCACAGCGACCGAAAAATGCGCGGCCCGCGAGATGGCGCGGATAGGGCCAGCCTTTCAGTTCCAGTTCTTTCGCGGGCGCGACGCTTTTCATCCTTGTCGTCGTGGGATCGGGATTGCCGCCGTCCGCGCAGACGAGCCGGTCGATCATCAGCTTCAGCGAACTTGGTGCCTGATACCAGTTGACGGGCGTCACGATCATCACGCCGTGGGCTGCGACCCACTTCGGATAAATTTCCGCCATCCAGTCGTTGACCTGTCCGAGCGCGAAGTTCGGATAGCAGGTGCAGGGCCAGTGGCAGAGCGGCTGCGCGGTCGAGAGGCACGCCTTGCAGGGATAGATCGCTTTCTGCGCCTCGGAGGCGAGCAGGCTCAAATCAAGCACTTCGGCTTCGAAGCCTTGCTGTTCCTCGACCAGTGCGCGGCACATCTGGACGAGGCGCCAGGTCTTCGACATTTCGCCGGGGCAAGTCTGGTCGCTGCGGGTGGAGCCGTTCACGATGAGAATGCGCGAGGGTGATTTCGGATCGGCATGGCGCTTCGCCGCCGCCTCGATTGCGGCGCGCGCCGCGAGCCATTCGACCGGCAATTCGAAATCAGGATCGGCGAAGCCTTCGCCTGCGCGTTGCTTGCGCGGGTTCTTGTTGTAACCGTCGTATGATTGCCATGCAATTTCGGCGATCTTCGCAATCTCGGCTTCGACCTTCGCGAACGCCGGGTCGAAGAATTGCTCACGGAAGCGTTTCTCGAACTCGGCCCGTTCGAGATGCGTGGAAGGCATGCCCTTGCGAATATCGACGGCCATGAGCGAACTCCGTTGCGGCGGCTGCGGATGCGTCGAGCCTGTCAGTTCCGCGCAGCGGCGGGAAGCGCTCCTTCGTTCACGGTTTCGCGACGATAAGCGCGTCAGCCGGCCTTGCCGATCTCGGCGAATACTTCCGAAGCCTCATGGAACGCCGTATTGGCGGCCGGCACACCGCAGTAAATCGCCTGCTGGAGAAGTAGTTCCTTGATGTCTTCCTTGCTGAAGCCGCCTTCCACCATGGCGGCACGGACATGCAGGCGGAATTCCTCCCAGCGGCCGAGCGCGACCATCGAGCCAATCACGATCAGGCGGCGGGTACGTTCGTCGAAATGCGGACGGGTCCAGATTTCGCCCCACGCATAACGGGTGATGAGATCCTGAAATTCGGCATTGAAGTCGTTCTTCTTCGCAATCGAGCGATCGACCCATGCGTTGCCGAGCACCTTGCGGCGCTTCGCCATTCCTTTTTCGTGACGTTCGCGCTCGTCCATGGTTTCTACCCTTTCAGGAAATCGCCCAGCGCCGCGTTGAAGGCTTCCGGCTGCTCGATGTTGGATAGATGCGCGGCGTCGAGCGCAACAAGTTTTGCGCCGGGGATGCGTCCGGCGATCAGTTGCGCGGCTTCAAAGGGGGTGGCGGGATCGTGCCTGCCGCCGATCACCAGCGTCGGCGTTGCGATGTTCGCGATGGGCCAGCGCTGATCGACGTCGCGGATAGCTGCGCTGTTGCCTGCATAGCCCTGCGCGGGCGTGGCATGAAGCATGGATTCGACGGGCTTGATCTTGTCCGGCGATGTTTCGCGGAAAGTTTTGGTGAACCAGCGCTCCAGCACGGTTTGCGTGATCGCCTTCATACCGCTGCCGCGCACGGTGGCAATGCGCTGGTTCCAGATGTCGGGCAGGCCGAACTTCGCTGCCGTGTTGCAAAGCACGAGCTTGTGCAGGCGGTCTGGCGCGTTGCGGCCGAGCCACATGCCGATCATGCCGCCCATCGAGAGGCCGCAGAAATATACCTTGTCGATCTTGAGCGCATTGAGCAGCGCCAGTGCGTCGTTGCCGAGCATGTCGCAGGTGTAGGGATAATTTGGCGCTTCGCTTTTGCCGTGGCCGCGCGTGTCGGCGCGCAGGATGCGGAAATGTTTCGAGAGCGGTTCGATCTGGCCGTCCCACATGTGCAGATCGGTGCCGAGCGAATTCGAGAACATGAGGACGGGCGCGCCTTCCGCCGCGCCGTCGAAGCGGTAGTTGATGGAAATGCCGTTGGCTTGCATTGCAGGCATGTTCTTCCCTGACTTTATTTCTTGAGCGATTTGAGCGCCGCGCTTGCGGAGGCTTCGGCGAAGCGCGCGGCCTCGCCGAGATAATTGCCCGCCACGAACAGCGCATCGAGTTGCTTGCGGGGAAGTGCGTTGGCGACTTCCGGAATGGAAAGCAACTCGTCTTTCAGGGGCTTGCCGTTCTTTGCAGTAAGTTTGGCGGCCGCGCTAAGCATCTCATGCGCCTGTGCGCGTCCCATCTTTTCGCCGAGCGCCATCTGCACGGCTTCGGCGAGAACCTGTCCCTTCGTGAGTTCGAGGTTCGCGGCCATGCGCGCCTTATCCACTTCAAGGCCAGTTGCGATTTCCGCGATGCGTTCGAACGCGCCGGAGGCGAGCAGGAGAAGCTGCGGCAGCGCGAGCCAGCTTGCCTGCCAGCCGCCAGTGCTGCGTTCGTGTTCCTGTACCAATCCGGCCAGAATCGCGGACACGAAACCCGGCGCGAGTTGTGCGGCGGCGAGAACCTGTGCCGAAAGGGCAGGGTTGCGCTTCTGCGGCATGGTGGAAGATCCGCCGCGCCCGCTTGCCGCCGGCTCGAACACTTCGCCGACTTCGGTCTGCATGAGCAGCGCGACATCGCCAGCGATTTTTCCGCATGTACCGATTGCGATGCCGAGCGCCGCGGCGACGGCGGCAAGCCGGTCATTGTGCGCATGCCACGGCGCTTCGGGCACCTTGAGGTCGAGCCGCTTGCCGAGTGCTTTCGCGACGGCCGGACCTTTGCCTTTCAGCGAAGCCAGCGTACCCGCCGCGCCGCCAAACTGAAGCACCAGCGCGCGGTCAATTGCGTCGAGCAGCGAGGTACGCACTCGCGCCAGCGAAGCTGCATAGCCGCCCGCCTTCGCGCCGAAGGTGGTGGGCAGGGCCTGCTGCAGCCATGTGCGTCCCGCCATCGGTGTGTTGCGATGTTTCTTCGCGAGCGCAACGAAACCGCGCACGGCTTTGGTCAGGTCGGCGTCCAGCAATTTCCGCGCGTCGCGCAGTGCGAGAACGCTCGCGGTATCGATGATGTCCTGACTCGTTGCGCCCCAGTGTACGAAGCGCGCGGCGGATGAATTTTTCTTCGTCACTTCGGCGGTAAGCGCCTTCACCAGCGGGATCGCGACATTGCCCGCGCGTCCGGCGGCTTCGCCCAACGACGCGAGATCGAAGTGCCGGGCGTTGCATGCCACTGCGATCGGGGAAGCGGCGGATTGCGGAATGACCTTTGCCGTTGCTTCGGCATGGGCAAGCGCGGCTTCCACATCGAGCATTCGTTGCAGCAGCCGCGCATCGTCGAGCGCAGCGCGCATCTTCGCGCTTGCGAACAGGGGACCGAGCAAAGGGGAGGCGGCTGAACTGAGTGCGCTCATGGCTCGACAATAACGGAAAAGACTCGCGTGAAATCTAGTCGCGTGCCGGTATTGCTGGAAGCTTTTTCGGATTTTCGCGTGGGTCGCGGTTAAAATGGAGAATAGACCGACAATGTGGCGTAAGCGCCGGTGCCTTTATCGCTGTTGTCCAGCACGCCTGCGGAAAGTGCGAATATCTTGCGCTGCCATGTCAGCACCCCGGTCAGGCCGGCGCGCAGTTCCGAGGTGCGGGCGTCGCCCAGTGCACCGCCTTCCAGACCGAAGGCCCAGCGCTCGTCCAGTTCTCGCAGGAGCGTGGCACGCGCGTTGTATTTCCGGTGCACGGTGGATGCGGAAGCGAAGCCTGTCACGACGTAGCTGTCCCAGAGCCGCGTATAGACTTCGATGCTGCCCTTGATGCCTGCTTCCGTTCCCGCGGTCGGGTTGAACGGATCGGGCAGGGCAAGCATCTGCTGTTCGATGTGGAAGCCGAGATAGCCGCTGACATAGACCTTGCCGTAGGTCGCGCGATAGCCGCCGAGCAGTTCGCCGGACATTACGTTCGCGTCGTTCACGCCACCGGGAACATTGCCGGTGCGATAGCGATAGGTGCCCGCGCCGCCGGCAATGCGGACCCGAAACCCGTCTTCATCGAGCCTGCCCGCAGGCGCGTAGGTCACGCCGCTCCAGGCGAAGTAAGTGTCCTTAGCGCCGTCGATCCCACCGAAGAAATCCGCGCGGCCGTTCAGTTTGGGAAGGATGTCGATCTCGCCGCCCTGCGCGAGCGAAGACAAATAGAGTGTGGCGGCCAGCGTGGCCGCAACGCGGGATTGCCACGCGAGTTTTCTCGCGCGATGCAACATGGCTTTTACGGCGAATGCCGCCTCCCGGAAGCAGGGCTGCCGTCCCCACCTCGTTCCGGATTTTCTGCAGGGCTGCTATTCTCAGGCCACGAAATGCCGATTGTGGGCTGCAATTACGGGTTGATTTCAGGTATCTGATTGCCACCCTTGAATTGAATTTTTAGACGGCGCGTATGCACAAGAAGCAGGGTAGCAAACGAATACCTCACCGCGCCTGACGCCAGAAAGAAGCAAGACCATGAATGACGCAAAACGCCAGCTGCGTTTCATCAACATCGCGCACTTCATCGACCATTACGTGCTGCTGATTTTCCCGACCGTCGTGATCGGTTTGCAGCTTGAGCTTGCGCGCAGCTACGCAGAACTGATCGCGCTTTCGACGGCGTGTTTCGTTGCATTCGGTCTGTTCTCGTTGCCGTGGGGTTGGCTCGCCGACTACTGGAGCCGCCGCAAGATCATGGCGATTTTCTTTTTCGGTTGCGCGGTGGCGATGGCGGGCATCGCGTTTGCGCCGAATGTATTCTGGATCGGCGCAGGACTATTGCTGCTCGGTGTCTTTGCCGCGATCTATCATCCGGTCGGCGTTCCGATGGTGCTTTCCAACGCGACCGATCGCGGGCGCGATATTGCGACCAACGGCGTGTTCGGTAATCTCGGCGTTGCGTTTGCGCCCGGCATCACCGCAGGTTTGATCGTGCTGTTCGGCTGGCGGTCGGCGTTCCTGATCCCCGCAGTGGTGTGCGCACTGCTCGGTGTTGCATACCTCTACATGACCAGTGAATCGCGCGAGAAGATCGCGGAGCGTGCGCGCGTTGCCGAAGTGCCGCTCACGTGGACGCTTGCCGCAGCGATGTTCGGTTTCTTCGCGCTGATCGCATTCGCGGGCGGGATCGTGTTCAACACCATCACCATCGCGATCCCACAGATCGTGAAGGAAGGCTTTGCCGAAGCCATTCCGTTGACCGTGATCGGCTCGATTGCTACCGGCGTGTTGCTGTTTGGCGGCGTCACGCAACTCATCGTTGGGCGTCTGGTGTCGCGCTACGCGCCGCACATCCTGTTCGCAGTGATCGGGGCGATGCAGGCGACCGGCGTGATCTGGGCTTACTTCGCAAGCGGTCCTGCATTGCTCGGCGCGCTGACGCTTTCGATCATCGCGATCTACGGGCAGGTGACGCTGAGCGATATCGTGATCTCGCGCTACACGGCCGATGCATGGCGTGGCCGTATCTATGCGGTGCGCTTCTTCCTCGCTTTCATCACCAGCGGCATCGCGGTTGCGATGATCGCGGCGCTGCACGGGCAGGGTGGTTTCACGCTGGTGCTGCTGACGACGGCGATATTTGCCGCGCTGTTCGCGGTTTCCACTTTCGCAGTTGCCGTAATCGCCACGCGCGTCGAGGCGCGCGCCCACGCGGCACAACCGGCGGAGTAGCAAGATGTTCGGCATGCGGCGGTTTTTTCTCGGCGCTTTGGCGGGATTGCTGCTTGCCGTGCCTGCCGTTGCGCAGCCCAAGGACAAGGCCGAGGCATTCGACTTTACCGCGCAGGTGTTCATTACCGCGACGGGAGAGTTCAGTCCCGACATCTTCAAGCTGGAGAAATTCGCCTCCTGGAATTTTCACGCGAGTTGGGAGGAGGACGGGAAGGAAAAGGGCGGGAAGTTCGAGGGGATTCTGTTTCGTGTTGCGCTTCGCGCGGATACGGAAGTTTTCGCACAGGGTCGCCAAGGCCAGCTCATCATCCGCGAGCTGAAGACGAAAAAAATCCTCAGGACATGGAATCTTTCCGACATCTATATCGGCACGGATAAGATCGGCTATCGCGCCATGTTCATGCAGGGCCTCGATTGCTACCAGATGGAAGTCACGCTGATTTCCGGAAAAACCAAGATCTCACGCGAGCTGCATATGCCGTGTGGCGAGTAGCCTCCTTCTATCTATTTGTTTTTCTTCGCTAATTTTCGTGAATGGTTGGCTCTCTCGTCCGCATTGACTCTGACTGACTAGTCAGTCATATAGCAGGAATGGCGAAAACGACAAAACCGAAAAGATTGCAGGCGGCGGAAGCTGTGCCGAACCCGCAGGCGAGGCAGTCCGCGCGCGCAGCGCAACCGCGTGGCAAGGGCGACGAAATTCTCGACGCCGCGCTTGAGGAATTCTCCGCAAACGGATTTGCCGCGACCCGGCTCGATGATGTTGCAAAACGCGCAGGCGTCGCGAAGGGGACGATCTATTTCTACTTCAAGGACAAGGAAGAATTGTTCGAGCGGCTGCTGCACTCGTACATGAGTCCGCTGGTGGATGCGCTGGAGAGTCGGATCACGGGCGAGGCTCCGGCTCGCGTCGTGCTGGAGACGATGGTCGATGTATTCGACCGCGAAGTGTTGCAAACGCGGCGCAAGGATATTTTGCGCCTCATCATCAGCGAAGGTCCGCGCTTTCCTCGCATTGCGGAGGCCTATTACCGCAACGTGCTGTCGCGCGTGCAGGCGGTGATGCGCCGCGCGCTCGCAGGGGCGGTGGAACGCGGCGAGATTTCGAAATCCTTCGTCGAGTTTCCGCAACTTGTGTTCGCGCCGGCGCTGGTTTCGGTGGTCTGGAAAAGCATGTTCGATCGCTTCCAGCCGCTCGACGGCAAGAAGCTGATGCTCGCGCATATCGGCGTCATATTCGGGGATCGGGGAAAATGAGTAGGGTTCGTTTGCTGGCAGCGGCCGCCGCCGTGCTGGTCATCATCGCGGTTAGCGTGGTGTCGTGCGGGCGGAACGGGAACGGCTCCTATCAGGGCTGGATCGAGGCCAATCTGATTTTCGTCGGGCCTGAAGAAATCGGCCGCATCGAAGTGCTGAACGTGCGCGAAGGCGATATTGTCACGAAAGGCTCGCCGCTGTTCTCGCTGGAAGCGGATTTGCAAAAGGCCGACGAGCTTGCGGCCCGCGCCGCGCTGGAGAATGCGCGGCTGGCCCATGCGCGCGCGGAACAACTGCTCAAGAATAACAGCGGCACGCAAAAAGCCTTCGACGATACGCAGGCCACGCTGCGCGAGGCGGAAGCGAAGCTCAATTCCGCGGTGACCCGGCTGACGAGGCGCACGATCCTCAGTCCGGTCGGGGGCACGGTGCAGCAGGTCTATTTCCGCGCGGGCGAACTCGTCGTCGCAGGCAGGCCCATCGTTGCGCTGCTGCCGCCGGGGAACGTCAAGGTTCGTTTCTATGTGCCGCAGGCGTTGCTGCCGCGCATTGCCATCGGCGATACGGTGAACATGGTTTGCGACGGTTGCGCCGAGGTCACGGCGAAGATCAGCTTCATCGCGCAACAGGCCGAGTATACGCCGCCGGTGATTTATAGCGATCAGGAGCGTAACAAACTGGTGTTTCTGGTCGAGGCACTGCCGGAAAACCCCGGGGCGCTGCGCGTCGGCCAGCCGGTGAGCGTGAAAGTCACGCCGCACGAACAGAAATGAAATCCCCCGACGACATCGCCATCGACGTTCGCGGCCTGACCAAATCGTTCGACGGCCGGGTCGTGGTGCACGACCTCTCGATGCAGGTGAAGCGCGGCACGATCTACGGCTTCCTCGGCCCGAACGGTTCCGGCAAGACCACGACGATCCGCATGTTGTGCGGGCTGCTCACGCCGGATAGCGGCGAGGGTACCTGTCTCGGTTATGACATCCGCACGCAGGCCGAACAGATCAAGCGCCACGTCGGCTACATGACGCAAAAGTTCTCGCTCTATCAGGATCTTTCGGTGCGCGAGAACCTCGAATTCGTTGCGCGCATTTTCGGCATCGACGAGCCGGTGCAGGCAGCGCGCGTGATGATCGAGCGGCTCGGCTTGCATGGCCGCGAGGAACAGCTTGCCGCGCAGCTTTCCGGCGGCTGGAAACAACGGCTCGCGCTCGGCGCCTGTACGCTTCCCAACCCGCAACTCCTGCTGCTCGACGAACCGACCGCAGGCGTCGATCCGAAGGCGCGGCGAGAATTCTGGAACGAGATTCACGCGCTCGCAGGTGAGGGGCTGACCGTGCTGGTCTCCACGCATTACATGGACGAAGCCGAGCGCTGTCATGAAATCGCATACATCGCCTATGGCGAACTGCTGACCCACGGCACGGTCGAGCAGGTGATCGACCAGTCGAAGCTCGCCACCTACAATGTCAGCGGCGAGGATTTGCAGCCATTGCTGCATCAGCTCGACGGCAAGCCCGGCATCGACATGGTGGCGCCGTTCGGCACCAGCCTGCATGTCTCAGGCCGCGACGAGGAAAAACTGGAAGCCGCGATCAAGCCGTATCGCGCCGACAAAAAATACGTCTGGTCGCGCTCCGAGCCGTCGCTGGAAGACGTATTCATCGAACTGATGAACCGCTCGAAGGATAATTTCCAGTGAGCTGGATCGAAACCATCCGCGCCCCCGGCTTCTGGCAGCGCGCCCGCGCGATGCTGGTGAAAGAATTCATCCAGCTTCGCCGCGACCGCGTTTCGTTCGCGATGATCGTTATGATCCCGATCATGCAGCTCATCCTGTTCGGGTTTGCGATCAACACGACGCCGCGCAACCTGCCGACTGCGGTGCTGTTGCAGGAAACCAGCGATGTCGGCCGCAGCATCCTCGCCGCGATCGAGCGCACCACCTATTTCAAGATCACGCACCGGCTGAGTTCGGCGGAAGAATTCGACAAGGTGCTGGCGTCGGGCAAGGTGCTATTTGCCATCGAAATTCCTGCCGGGTTCGAGCGTGCGCTCCGGCGTGGCGACAAGCCGGCGTTGCTGGTCGCCGCCGATGCCACCGATCCGGTCGCGAGCGGCACCGCACTCGGCAGCCTGAACCGCATCGTGGAGCTTGCGCTCCGCAACGAGCGCATGTTGCCGGACGTTTCGCAGCCGCTGTTCGAAATCAGGAGCCACGCGCGCTATAATCCGGCGGCGGTAAGTTCGCTGAACATCGTGCCGGGACTGGTCGGCACCATCCTCACCATGACCATGCTGATTTTCACGGCGCTTTCGGTGACGCGCGAGGTCGAGCGCGGCACGATGGAGAGCTTGCTCTCCATGCCGATCACGCCGCTGGAAATCATGATCGGGAAGATCATTCCCTACATCATGGTCGGTTTCACGCAGGCGACGCTGATCATAGGCTTCGGCGTGTTCCTGTTTGGCGTACCGATCCACGGCAGCCTGTTGCTGCTCGCGTTGCTGTCCACGCTGTTCATCGCGACCAATCTCTCCATCGGCTACACGTTCTCTACGATTGCGCAGAACCAGCTACAGGCAATCCAGATGACGTTCATGTTCTTCCTGCCGAACATCCTGCTTTCGGGCTTCATGTTTCCGTTTGCGGGCATGCCGATATGGGCGCAGTGGATGGGGGAATGCCTGCCGCTCACCCATTACCTGCGGATCGTGCGCGCGATCATGCTGAAAGGCTCCGGCTTCTCTGAATTGCAATACGACATGGCCGCCCTGTTCGTGCTGATGCTGGTGGCGATGACGATTGCCGTGACGCGGTTCAGAAGGACGCTGGATTAAACCCGCGATGCTTTCGCAGAGGCGGCTTGCTATTTAAGCCGCTTGATCAATTCCATCGCCGCGGCCGGCGCGCGCACCTTGCCTTCATGGATGAAGTAGACAAATACATCGCGCGGCTTCGCGGCCGGCTTGGTCTTGTCCGCATGGGGCAATGCGGCGATGTCCTTGCCTGACGCCCACGCCTTCGCGTGTTTTGCCCAGCCTTCGATTTCTTTCGGCGGGTATCCGGTTTTCACTTTGTCCTTGCCGCGCTGGAGGCGCGCATAGACGAAATCGCCGGTGATGTCGGCGATGTTCACATAGTCGATGTGGTCGGTGTAGCAGACTGAAACGCCGAAACTCCGCGCCAGCTTGATGAACGCAGGCGTCGAGAAGCTTTCGTTTCTCGGCTCCACGACATGCCGGATTTTGCGGCCGTCGAATTTCTGCGGCAGCTGTTCGAGAAACTTCCCGAAATCCGCCTCATCGAATTTCTTGGTCGGCGCGAATTGCCAGAGCAGGGGGCCGAGCTTGTCTCCAAGCTCCGTCACGCCGCTGTCCATGAAGCGCTTGATGGAGTCGCCTGCTTCGGCGAGCACGCGGCGGTTCACTGCGTAGCGCACGCCCTTCAGCGCGAACACGAAACCGTCCGGAACTTCGCTCGCCCACTTTTTGAACGTCTTTGCGTTCTGCGTGCGGTAGAAGGTGCCGTTTACCTCGATCGAAGTCAGCGCGCGGCTGGCATATTCGAGTTCCTTCGCGTGCGGCAAACCCTTCGGGTAGAACACGCCGCGCCACGGCTCGTAGGTCCAGCCGCCGATGCCAGTATAAATACTGCCCTGCTTTGCCATCAGATGAAGTGTCCCGGAAACAGGTCGACGATCTTCGCGCCGGTTTCCTCTGCCACCAGTTCCGCAATCTTGCTGCGGTGACATTCTTCCGGTTTTCGCTCGTAGCAGAGCAGGCAGACCTTTTTCCCGTCTTCGACCAGTTTGTTCAGTTCGGCCAGTTCTTCCTGCGCCGACTTGGTCTTGATGTGCTTGCCGTAAATCTTCCACAGCTTGCTGTAGTTCCCGGCGCGGGCAGCTTCGCGCCCCGAGGCAGGCGTGCCAAGTTTCTGAAAGTGCAGATATGCAATGCCGGCTTCGTCCAGTGCCGCGGAAAGCGCTTTCTTGGAAAAGCCGGGCCGCCGCGACGCAGCAACGGCGCGGGTATCGACCAGAATCTTCACTTTCGCGCGTTTCAGCGCGTCGAGGACGTCGGCCAGCGGCGTCTGTTCATAACCGATGGTGAAAAGCGAGGTGGCCATCGTTCCGGATGCCCTTCACAAAATCTGCGAGCGGTGAAACCATCCACTCATCTGCCGTGTTCCCGCAACACTGTACGGGTATAGCAGCAATGTGCCGCGGCGCGGCCAAGAATCACTTTTGGGAGGTTTCGATGCTTTCAGTCAACCGCCGCGCCCTCATTGCCGGCGCGGCTGCGGTGAGTGCCTATGCAACGCTTCGCACAACGGAAGTATTCGCGCAGGAAGAAGGACCGTTCAAGCTGCCGCCGTTGCCTTATGCGGCCGACAAGAACGAAGCGGCCATTGACAAGATGACGATGGAAATTCACCACACCCGCCATCATCAGGCTTTCATCAACAATCTGAATAACGGTGCGAAGGCGAATGCCAAGGCGTTCGAGATGCCGATTCAGGAAATGCTGGCGAAGCTCGCGAACCTGCCGGAAGGCATCCGTCCGCTGGTGCGCAATTCCGGCGGCGGTCACGCTAACCACTCGATGTTCTGGCAAGTCATGGGCGGCGCTGGCGGCGAACCGACCGGCGAGATCGCGGCGGCGATCAAGGCTTCGTTCGGCGATTTCGCGAAGTTGCAGGAAACTTTCAACGCGCGCGGCGCTGGAGTGTTCGGTTCGGGCTGGGTGTTCGTCACCTCGAACAAGGAAGGCAAGCTCTCGCTCGAGTCGCAGCCGAACCAGGACTCGCCGCTGATGTACGGGCGCATGCCGATCTTCGGCAACGACGTCTGGGAGCACGCTTATTATCTGCGCTACCAGAATCGGCGCCCCGATTACCTCAAGTCGTGGTGGAATGTCGTGAACTGGGACGTCATCAACCAGCGCTACGCCGACGCGAAGGCAGGCAAGTTCACAGTCTGATTTTGCAAAGCTGATACGAACAGGGCGCGGTTTCGGCCGCGCCCTTTTTCGTGGCATAACGCCGCGCGATTTTTTTGGAGATTGCGATGCGCATAGCGGTAATGGCGACGGGTGCCCTGGGTGCTTATTTCGGGGGGCGACTCGCGGAAGCAGGGCACGAAGTTCATTTCATTGCGCGCGGCGCGCACGGAGATGCCATTGCGCGGGATGGCCTCAAGGTCGAAAGCCCGCTCGGCAACATGCTCATCAAGCCCGCGAATGTGACGGATGATCCGAAGAGGGTCGGCGCGGTTGATGTCGTGCTGTTCGCAGTGAAGCTCTGGGATACCGAAAAGGCAGGCGAACTGTCGAAGCCTTTCGTGAACAAGGATATGCGGGTGCTTTCGATGCTGAACGGCATCGACTCGGTAGACCGGCTGACACCGATCCTCGGCGATGTCGTCTGCGGCGCGCCGACCCAGATCTCCGCGGTCATTTCCGGGCCGGGCGTGGTCTCGCACAAAAGCACGTTTGCAAAATTTTCCTGCGGTTTTCTCGATGGGCGCGACGACGCGCGGCTTAAATCGCTGGTCGATGAAATGCGCCGCGCCAAGATTGATGCGGAATTCTCCACTGATATTCGTAGAAGCCTCTGGCAGAAGTTCGTCTTTCTCGTCGGCATTTCGGGAGCGACCGCGAGCACGCGCAGCACGATGGGGCCGATTCTTGCCGATCCGGATACGCGCGCGCTGCTTGAGAGCTTGATGCGCGAGACGGAAGCCGTCGGTATCAAATCCGGCGTTGCGATCGAGGGCGAGGTGGACAAGCGCATGGCTTTTGCCAGCAGCATCGGGCCGCATATCAAGGCGTCCATGCTGGAAGACCTGGAGCGTGGCAATCGCCTCGAACTCGACTGGCTGCAAGGCAAGGTGGTCGAACTCGGCAAAAAACTCGGCGTGCCGGCGCCCGCGAACGAATACGTTTACAAGGTGCTGAAGCTGCTGAGGAACGGCAAGCCTGCGTAAAGAAAAAGCCCGTTCGAAAGAACGGGCTTCTTATCTAGGAACGCTTTATCCGAACTTTTATACGCAACCACCTTAAGATGGTTATGCTAAACTTGATGCTTTGCATCATGACCCCAATGACTGGAATCTCATATTTCACTAACCCGAACTAAAATCCGGCGTTAGGTAAAGTTTCTTTCGCACGTAAGGCAGTTGGTTATGAAAAAGGCGGGCCGCAAGAGACCCGCCTTTCCAACTGGATATAGAGTAGGACTTAGAAATCCATTCCGCCCATGCCGCCGCCCGGCATTGCCGGGGCAGCGCCGCCACCCTTCTTCGGCAGTTCGGCGACCATCGCTTCCGTGGTGATCAGTAGCGAAGCGACCGAAGCGGCGTCCTGCAGCGCGGTGCGCACGACCTTGGTCGGGTCGATGATGCCCTTCTTGAACATATCGACGTACTGGCCCGACTGCGCATCGAAGCCGAACGAGTACTGATCCTTCTCGAGGATCTTGCCGACGATGACCGAGCCGTCTTCGCCTGCGTTGAGGGCGATCTGGCGGGCCGGAGCCTGGATCGCCTTCTTGACGATCTCGACGCCGGTGCGCTGGTCGTCGTTCTCCGGCTTCACGCGCGAGAGCGCCTTGACGGAGCGGAGGAGGGCAACGCCGCCACCCGGCAGCACGCCTTCTTCCACGGCCGCGCGGGTCGCATGCATCGCATCGTCCACGCGATCTTTCTTTTCCTTCACTTCGACTTCGGTCGCACCGCCGACGCGGATCACCGCAACACCGCCCGCGAGCTTCGCGAGACGCTCCTGCAGCTTCTCCTTGTCGTAGTCCGAGGTGGTTTCCTCGATCTGCGCCTTGATCTGGGAGACGCGCGCTTCGATGTCGGCCTTCTTGCCGGCACCGTTGACGATGGTGGTGTTTTCCTTGTCGATCATCACCTTCTTGGCGCGGCCCAGCATGTTGAGCTGGACGTTCTCAAGCTTGATGCCGAGGTCTTCCGAGATCGCGGTGCCGCCGGTCAGGATCGCGATGTCCTGCAACATGGCCTTGCGGCGATCGCCGAAGCCCGGAGCCTTCACGGCCGCAACCTTGAGGCCGCCGCGGAGCTTGTTCACGACGAGGGTCGCGAGCGCTTCGCCTTCGACTTCTTCCGCGATGATGAGGAGCGGCTTGCCCGACTGCACGACCGCTTCCAGCACGGGAAGCATTTCGTTCAGCGAGGAGAGCTTCTTCTCGTTGATGAGGATGTACGGATCGTCCATCTCGACGCGCATCTTGTCGGCGTTGGTGACGAAGTAGGGCGAGATGTAGCCGCGGTCGAACTGCATGCCTTCTACGACATCGAGTTCGGTTTCGAGCGACTTGGCTTCTTCAACCGTGATGACGCCCTCGTTGCCGACCTTCTTCATGGCGTCGGCGAGGAACTTGCCGATTTCCTGATCGCCGTTCGCGGAGATCGTGCCGACCTGCGCGACTTCGTCGTTCGAGGTGATCTTCTTCGAGTTCTTCTTGAGGTCTTCGACGATGGTCTCGACCGCGAGGTCGATGCCGCGCTTGAGGTCCATCGGGTTCATGCCGGCGGCAACGGACTTCGCGCCTTCCTTCACGATGGCCTGGGCGAGGACGGTGGCAGTCGTGGTGCCGTCACCGGCGAGGTCGTTGGTCTTCGACGCCACTTCGCGCACCATCTGCGCGCCCATGTTCTCGAACTTGTCTTCCAGTTCGATTTCCTTCGCGACGGTGACGCCATCCTTCGTGATGCGCGGAGCGCCGAAGGACTTGTCGATCACGACGTTGCGGCCTTTCGGACCGAGCGTGACCTTCACGGCGTTGGCGAGGATGTCGACGCCGCGCAGCATGCGGTCGCGCGCGTCAACGGAGAATTTTACTTCTTTAGCAGCCATTGTTTTCTACTCCTGATCTCGACGAGGCACGCTTACGCGGCCTTCTTCTTCGTGGCGGCGCCTTCGAGCACGCCGAGGATGTCGGATTCTTTCATGATGATGAGGTCTTCACCGTCGATCTTCACTTCGGTGCCCGACCACTTTCCGAACAGGATGTGGTCGCCGACCTTGAGATCGATCGGGATGAGCTTGCCGGCTTCGTCGCGGCCGCCCTGGCCGACAGCGATCACTTCGCCTTCGGCCGGCTTTTCCTTCGCGGTATCCGGGATGATGATGCCCGACTTCGTGCGCTCGTCAGCCTCGATGCGGCGGACGACGACACGGTCATGCAGCGGACGGAATTTCATAAGCAGTCCTCCAAGACCTTGATTTTGCTAGCGAATTGGACGAACGCGCCGGGGTTCCAGCCGCGTTCGAAAGCCAGATGGATGCGGGTTTTCGGCCCTTCAAGAGGGGAAGTCAAATTTTTTGGCACTGGGGCCGGGCGAGTGCCAGGGCTCGGCAGGGTTGCAAGGCGGTTGTTAGCCGCCAGCGCACTTGGCTGCTAGTGCTTTGATTCTAAACAGAAAATTCACTTTTCAGGCTTGAAATCGGTCCGGGCAGGCGGAAACATTAGGCGTCCTTCAGCATTAAGGATGTTCGATGAATCGAGTCTCGGAAGACTTTAAGCGGCAGCTCGACGGCTACGGCCTGACCACGGCCCAGATCCTCTATCGGCTGCCGGACCACCCGAAGCTCCTGCAAACCTTCGTCTGGCAGGAATACGACCTGTTCCCGAAATTCCCGACGCTCTCGCGCTTTCTCGATTTCTGGACGCGCGAGCTCACGGGGCCGCTCTACTCGGTCACGGTCGCCCACGCGCGGCTGATCAAGCCGTCGGAGTTTCGCGCGGTGAATGGGGAATACCTTCTCAACTGAGCAGGCCGACGATCGCGCCCATTATCAGTGTCGCGATGGTGCCGGAGACAACGGTTTTCATCGCGAGCGAGAGAATATCGGCGCGGCGTTCCGGCACCATAACGGTGAGGCCACCGATCATGATGCCGACGCTGCCGAAATTCGCAAAGCCGCAGAGCGCGTAGAGCATGATCAGGCGCGAACGCGGATCGAGCGCGTCGGCAGGAAGCTGCGACATCTGCAGGTAGGCGATCAATTCGTTGAGGACGGTCTTGATGCCCATGAGTGCGCCGGCGGTCGGCGCCTGCGGCCAGGGAATCCCGATCAGCCAGCATACCGGCGCCATGACGTAACCGAGCAAGCGTTGCAACGTAATCGCTTCGCCGCCGATTTGCGGCAGCAACGAAAGCATTCCGTTCACGAGATGCACGAGCGCGACGAACACGATCAGCATCGCCATCATGTTGAGAAGCAGCGAAAGTCCCGCGGCCGTTCCCTTCGTGATCGCATCCATCGTGCTATCGGCAACCGGTTCGGCGATTTCCAGTTCGCCTGTCTTTGCGTCGGCGTCGTCCGGCACCATGATACGGGCGACAAGAATCGCAATCGGCGCGCTCAGCACGGATGCGATGATGAGATGGCCTGCGGCATCCGGTACGCGGTCGCGGAGAAATTGCGCATACAGCACCAGCACGGTCCCCGCGATCCCCGCCATGCCGCAAGTCATCACCACGAATAGTTCGCTGCGCGAAAGTTTCGCCAGATAGGGGCGGATGAATAACGGCGCCTCGACATGGCCGACGAAGATATTCGCCGCCGCCGAAAGGCCGACCGCACCGCCGACACCGAGCGTGCGATTCAGCAGGAATGAAAAGCCGCGAATGACCGGCGGCAGGACGCCCCAATAAAACAAGAGCGTGGTCAACACGCTCATCAGAAGCACGAGCGGTAGCGCGTTGAAGGCCAGGACAAACTCAGCGCCCGGCGATTTCAATTCAAAAGGTAGCGGCCCGCCGCCGAGATAGCCGAACACGAACGAGGTTCCCGCGCGTGTCGCGGCGGCAATTGCATCGACCACGCCGTTCATCGCGGCGAAGGCGGCCGTAACCGGAGGAGCCTTCAGGAACAGCACGGCGAGAAGCAATGTGAAGACGAGACCAGCCGCAACCGGCTTCCAGCATATGGCGGAGCGCTTCTCGCTGATCGCCCACGCAAAGCCGATGAGGGCCGCAATGCCTAGCGCCGATTGCAGATTTTGCATCGCTTGTCCCGTTTCGCGCGCGGTTGCCTATTGACCCCTGCAGCCATCCTCCGGTTCGATGCCGGGCCGGGTCAAGGCTGCCGAAGGCAAGGAGAGGAAAGACGTGCGCATTCGTTTCGATTTCGGGGGCATTACGCTCGATGCCGAGTTGCTCGACACGCCTACCGCGAAACAGATCGCGGCAGTGCTGCCAATCGAAGGCCGCGCGCAAACCTGGGGCGAGGAAGTCTATTTCGACATTCCGGTGGATGCGGAACGCTAGCCGGATGCAAAAGCCGTGGTGATACCCGGCGAAATCGCCTACTGGCCTGACGGCAATGCCATCGCCATCGGTTTTGGGCGCACACCGATCTCGAAAGGGGACGAAACCCGGCTGGCTTCTCCCTGCAACATCTGGGCGAGGGCGCTTAGTGATGTGAAGGCATTGAAGCCGGTGCGCAGCGGGACCAGAATTAGCGTCACCCGAATCGAGTCGTAATTTCCGCGTATAGGAGCGGACATGCTTCGCTTGGCCGCCATCCTCATTCTTGCATTCACTTCTTTTGCCGGCGCGCAGACGCCGCGCGAGAAGCTCGAAGGCTTCTACAAAATTCCATTCGGTACGCCGCTTGAAGCGGTGAAGGCCAAGCTTGGTCCGGCAGCCGGCGAAAGCTACTGGCAGAGCGAAGACAAGACGGTTCGGCTGAAGACGATCACGCATCACGATCCCGACCTGAAGATCGGCGGTCGTAGTCATTTCGTGACCTACTATTTCAGCGCGGAAGAGAAGCTCATCGCCGCCGCCTTCGTCGCCAAGTACCAGTCGAAGGAAGAGGACGACGTGGCCGCGTGCTATCGCGCCAGTGCCGTGATGAAGGACATTATTGCCCAGCACGGCCAGCCCAATAGCCAGCGCGAACGGGAAGGCGCGCTCTATGTGCTGTTCAGCTTCAAGGACGGGTCGGAGATCGAGGCGCGCATCGACAGCGAGGACAACGACTGCGA
Organism: Xanthobacteraceae bacterium; assembly: GCA_019454205.1. Lineage (NCBI taxonomy): Bacteria > Pseudomonadati > Pseudomonadota > Alphaproteobacteria > Hyphomicrobiales > Xanthobacteraceae > Xanthobacteraceae bacterium. The sequence continues at coordinate 1,857,409 of CP075369.1, read as the reverse complement.
ACTGCGGCTCGTGCTGCGCAGCGCGGAGGGGGAAAAGCGGAAGCTGTTCGACGATTAAAGGGCTATTTGGCTTTTTATCACTTTCTATAAATGTGAAATAAAATAAATCACATTCCTATATTGAAAAAGATTTGGCGGCGCTTTATTCGTCCGTGAATAGCCGGGCTGAAGCCCGGCGTTTCGGAGTTTTCAAACGATGTTGCGCGCTATCCGCTTTGCCGCTGCCGCGGCAGTCCTGCTTGCCGCCGGTTCGGTGCAGGCCCAGCAAAACACCACCATCCGTATCGGCTACATCCCGGTCATGGGTGCGGCGCAGCTTTTCGTTGCGCAGGGCGAGGGCTGGTTCAAAGAGCAGGGTCTGAATGTCCAGTTCACGAAATTCGAATCCGGTCCGAACCTGATTCAGGCCGTCGCGTCCGGCACCATCGACGTCTACAACGCGGGCTTCGCGCCGCTGCTCGTCGCACGCGCGAAGGGACAAGACATTCGGGTGATCGCGGCGACGGTCGTCGAGGAGCTTGGCATCGCGGGCAGCGCAGACCTCGCGCCGTTCCTCGAAGGTAAAAAGGTCAGCGAGAAAGCCGCGGCGCTGAAGGCGTTCCGCCAGAAGCATGGCCGACCGGTGAAGTTTGCGACCCAGCCGCTCGGCTCCGGCCCGAACACTTCGCTGCAATACTGGCTGTGGGAAGTGATCAAGGCCGACAAGGAAGACGTCGAGATCGTCGAACTCGGCATCGACGCGACCCAGCGCGCGATCCTGACCGGTGCCGTCGATGCCGGCTCGATCCGCGAGCCTGCGCTCTCGATCATCCGCAAGCAGAATCCGAAGATCAAACTGGTCGCGGACGGTGCGGAAATCTTCCCGAACTTCCCCGGCGTCGTGCTTGCCGTCACCGGCGATTTCGCGAAGCGCGATCCGGAAGCCGTGAAGAAGCTGATCCGGCTGACCGTGCGCGCGACCGAATTCATCGAAAAGAATCAGGAAAAGTCGGTGAAGCATCTCGGCGAAGCGTTCGGCCGCGGACTGCTGCCGGATGACATTCTGCTGGCGTCGCTGAAATCGCCGCAGACGCGTTTCGTCGCTGACCCGAACCGCATTACCGCGCCTGCGACGAAACTGCAGGAGTATCAGGTCAAGATCGGTGTTCTGAAAAAGGCTGATCCGGTAGACCCGCTGTTCGCGCTCGACGTTTACAAGGAAGCGATTGCCGGGCGATAACAGCCGCCCGCCAATTTTTTCCGAGAGCGTTATGAAATGAAAGGCCGCTATTCGTTCGCGCTCGCTGCGCTCGGTCTGGCGGTCTTTCTGCTTTTCTGGGAGGCGCTGCCGTACTTCGGTCTCGTGCGCGCGGACTTCCTGCCGCCGCCCAGCGTGTTGCCGGAAACCTTCATGCGCGAGGTGCGCACCGGCATCTGGCACCAATCCGTGCTGCTGAGTTTGCGGCACTATCTGATCGGCCTGATGCTTGGCGGTTTCCTCGGCGTTGCGTTCGGTGTCATCACCGGCATCTTTCGTCCGCTGGAAGACTCGCTCAGCTGGGTAGTGCGCATTCTGCGCCCGATACCGGGGCTGGCCTGGGTGCCGTTTGCGATCCTGTGGTTCGGCGTGAATCCGTCCGGCGCGGTGTTTATCATTGCAATCGGCGTATTCTGGATTTCGTATTTCGCAGCGCTCGGCGCGGTGCAGGCGGTGGACCGCGACCTGCTCGAACTTGCGGACGCGTTCGATTTCCGCTGGTGGTTCCAGAAACTCTACAAGGTGATCCTGCCGGCTTCCGCGCCCGGCATCCTCGCGGGGCTGCGCACTGCGCTGGGGCAGGCGTGGATGGCCGTGGTCGCGGCGGAAATCTTCGGCGTGCCCGGTCTCGGCTCGCGCATGATGCAGGCATCGAACCTGCTCGCGTCCGATGTGGTCGTGATCTACATGGCGACGATGGCGCTGCTCTACGGCATCATCGATGCGATCTTCGTCGCCATTCAGAACTGGTTGCTGCGATGGAAACGGTAGTCGAACTTCGCAAGGTCGGGCTGAGCTTCGAGCGTAACGGCGAGCGCACGGAAGTATTGCGCGGCCTCGACCTCGACGTGCAGCGCGGGGAGTTCGTCGCCATCGTCGGTCCGTCAGGCGTCGGCAAATCGACCTTGCTGCGCGTGATTGCCAACCTGCTCGAACCCAATACGGGTGAGTTCACCGTACGCGCGCCGCGCAAGCGCGGCAGCCTGCCGGTCGCGATGGTGTTTCAGGATGCGCGGCTGCTGCCGTGGCGCAAGGTGCTCGACAACGTCGGCTTCGGTCTCGAACACTGGGGAACCGGGGCCGATGAGCGCAGGGAGCGCTCGCAGAAAGCGCTCGACCTGGTTGGCCTCGGCCATCTCGGCGGACGCTATCCGCACGAACTTTCCGGCGGCCAGCGCCAGCGCGTCGCGATTGCGCGCGCGCTCGCGGTCGATCCGGAAGTGCTGCTCATGGACGAGCCGTTCGCGGCGCTCGATGCCATCACGCGCGAGGGCTTGCAGGACGAACTGGCGCGCATCCGTGCCGCGACGAAGAAGACCATTCTTTTCGTCACGCATTCCATCGACGAAGCGGTTTATCTCGCCGACCGCGTCGTTGCGATCATTGGTACGCCGGGCGCATTTCGCGCTTCGCTGCCGATCAATCTTCCGTTCCCGCGTAAACGGAACGACAAGGCGCTGCTCGAAGCGGCACAGACCTTGCGGCAGGAACTGGCGACAGGTTCGAGCGGGTTGTAGTCCGTTTTACCTCTCCCCATCGGGGAGAGGGGGTAAGTTTATCCTCGTCCCACAAACGGCATCTTGGTCGCCATCACGTTCATAAAGAGGACGTTCGCATCCAGCGGCAGCGACGCGATGTAGACGATTGCGTTCGCGACATGCTCGACGGCAACGCGCGGCTCTACTTTCGTGGTGCCGTCCGGCTGCAATACGCCGTTCGCCATGCGCTCGGTCATCGGCGTCACGGCGTTGCCGATGTCGATCTGGCTGCAGGCAATATCGTAAGCGCGGCCGTCGAGCGCGGTGGCGCGGGTCAGGCCGGAAATGGCGTGCTTGGTGGAAGTGTAGGGCGCGGAGAAGGGGCGCGGCGCGTAGGCCGAGATCGAGCCGTTGTTGATGATGCGGCCACCGCGCGGGTTCTGGTCCTTCATGATCTTGAAGGCTTCCTGCGTGCAGACGAACGGACCGGTGAGGTTCGCGGCAACGGTCGCGTTCCAGTCTTCGAGTTTCACTTCTTCAAGCGGCACCGGCGGCGTACCGCGGCCCGCGTTGTTGAAGATCACGTCGAGGCGGCCGAATTTTTCCTTTATTTTCGCAAACAGCGCTTTCACCTGCGCGGGATCGCCTACGTCGGTCGGCACGACGAGCGCCTCGCCGCCGGCGGCTTTGATTTCCTTTGCGGTTTCCTCCAGCGGCGCGGGCGTGCGGCCCGCAATCGCGACATTGAATCCGGCTTTGGCGAGCGCGACGGCGCTGGCCTTGCCGATGCCGGAGCCGGCGCCGGTGACGAGCGCGATTTTCCGCGAAGCAGCCATGATAGTCCTCCCGTGATTTTTATTCGGCGTTTTTGTTTGTGGTCTTGTTCGTCAGCGCGACGGCTTGCGCAGGGTCATTCCGGCGGTGAGTTGCGCGCTTGCATCGTTCGCAAGTTTTTTCGGCAACAGCAGCGTGTCGATCGCTTCCGCGGGCGCCATCGCCTCAACCGGGCGGGTAGCATAGGGCGGGCGCGGGATCGCGATATGCGCCGCGCGCAACGCCGCCGACCAGCGCTCGCGCAGATCGGTGAAGTAGGGTTCGCCCGGCATGATGCGGTAATTGAGTTCGATCTGCATGGTGTCGCGGCGGATCACCGCGAGGTCGATGGGCAGGCCGACCGCGAGGTTCGAGCGCATGGTCGAGTCCATCGAGATCAGGCCGATCTTCAGCGCGTCGTAGAGATCGGTTTCATAATTCACCGCGCGATCGAGGATCGGCTTGCCGTATTTGTGCTCGCCGATCTGGAGATAGGGCGTATCGGTGGTGCATTCGATGAAGTTGCCCGCCGCATAAATCATGAATAGGCGCAGCCGCCGTCCGGCGACCTGGCCGCCGAACAGGAAAGAGACGTCGAAATTGACTTCCGAATCTTCCATCGCCTTTGCGTCGTTCTCGTAGACCATGCGCACGGCGCGGCCGACGCGTTGCGCGGCCTGAAACATGGTCGGCGCATCGGTGAGGCGTTCGCGTTCTCCGGTTTCCGGATTTTCGATGCCTTCGCTGAGCAGCGAAACCACGGTTTGCGAGACGGAAAGATTGCCGGCGGTGGAGAGCGCCATCACGCGCTTGCCCGGTTCCTCGAACAGGTGGAGCTTGCGGAAGGTGGAGATGTTGTCGAGACCCGCATTGGTGCGCGTGTCGCCGATCATCACGATCCCGTCGCGAACGAGGATTCCGCAGCAATAGGTCATCGACTCGGAGCCTGCCTTTAACCGGTGCGCACTATGCCCGACCGGAACCGGTCAGCAAACCATACCTATTGTTGCGCCTGCCGGCCCGCCTGATCCACCACAACCTTAACGTCCAGCTTTTCGCCTATGCCGCCTCGGCGGTTGCCCCGGACCGGGGCCGCCCCCTGACAATCGAGGCCAATGGCGACCCGGATATAGGCGTCATCCGCCGACATGCCGTGAGCGGGGTCGAAGGCGATCCAGCCCAGATCGGGCAGCCATGCCTCGGCCCACGCATGGCCGGACTCGGTTTCGACAATGCCGTCGCTGCGCTTGAAGTAGCCGCCGACATAACGGGACGGGATGCCGAGGTGGCGCGCGGCCGCCGAGAACACATGGGCGAAGTCCTGACAGACGCCATGTTTCTGGGCGAAAGCCTCCGCCGCGGTGGTCGTCGTCAGCGTCGAGCCTGCATCGAAACGGAAAGTCTCGTAGATTCCGGTGGAGAGCGCGTGCAGCGTATCGAGCGCGGGGCGTTTGCCGCCGTCCGCGACTTCATTCGCCCATGCGCTCATCGCGGCGTCCGGGAGCGTCAGGTCGGTCGGACGCAAATAGAGCGAAGGAGGAAATTTCTCGCGCGTGCCGCGAATGATGCCATGCGTGTTCTGCGTCTCGACTTCGCCCGCGACGCGCACCGACAATTCGGAAATCGGGCCATCGACGGTGAAGGTGTGGGTGAGGTTGCCGAAGGCATCCTCGCGCGGCTCGACGTGACAGTCCTCGGAGACTTCCACGCGCCAGCGCACGACATATTGTCCGTCGTAGTTGCGCGGCCACAGGCGCAGAATCTGGATCGCGTTGGTGGCTGGCGTGTCGTAGCGATAAACGGTTTCGTGCGCGACGCGAATTCGCATTGAACTTCACTCAGATCAGGTACTGATCGGCAATCGCGTTGCCGACACGATTGTTCTCGATCAGGAAACTTGTAATGAACTCGTGGAGACCCGACTGGAAGATGTCGTCCATCTTTCCGTTTTCGAGTTTCGAGGTCATGGCGCGGGCGAGGCGCTGCGCCGGACCCTGCCGTCCGTAGAACTGCGCGAGATCGTCGAGGTATCGATTGATGTTCTCGTAGCAGCTTGCGAGCGAACGAGGCATCTGCCGGTTTAGAATGAGCAGGTCCGCGACCAGCCACGGCTTCACGCTCTCGCGGTAAACCCAGTGATAGCTGGTGCGTGCCGATACGGAACGCAGGATCGAGGCCCACTGGAAATAATCGAGCGGACCGCCGACCTGCGCTTCGCGCGGCAAGAGCACATGATACTTCACGTCGAGGATGCGCGCGGTGGCGTCGGCACGTTCGACGAGAAAACCGAGTCGCGAAAACCAATAAGCGTCGTTTCGCAGCATGGTGCGGAAACTGGTGCCGTCGAAGCGTACCGAGGTTTCCATCACGAAATTGAGGAAGCGCGAGAACTCCTCGCGCGTCGCGCGATTCGGATCGTAGCGGCGCATTTCGTGCCATGCCGAATTGATCGCGTCCCACATTTCCATCGTGAGCGCGGTACGGACCGAGCGCGCGTTCTGCCGCGCGATTTCGAGGCAGTTGCGGATCGAGGCGGGGTTCGCGGGCGAGAAGGCGATGAACTCGGTGACGGTGCGCTCGTTCGCTTCCTCGTAATTCTCGAAGAAGGAAACGAGGCATCCTGCCGTCGCCAGCGCGGATTTCCATTCGTTGGTTTCGCCGCCGTAGCCCTGCGGGAGCGCAGAGAGGCGATAAGTGGCATCGAGGATGCGCGCGAGGCACTCGGCGCGCTCGACGTAGCGGGATAGCCAGTAGAGGTTGTCTGCGGTGCGCGAGAGCATGTCAGCGATCCAGCACCCAGGTGTCTTTCGTGCCGCCGCCCTGCGACGAGTTCACGACCAGCGAACCTTCCTTCAGCGCGACGCGCGTCAGTCCGCCCGGCACGATGCGGACGCGGTCGCGGCCCGTCAGTACGAAGGGGCGCAGGTCGACATGGCGCGGTGCGATGCCGGCGTCGGTGAAGGTGGGGCAGGCGGAGAGCGAAAGCGTCGGCTGCGCGATGAAGCCGTGCGGATCGTTCTTCACCTTCGCCGCGAAATTCTCGATGGTCTTCTTATCGGCGGCAGGCCCGATCAGCATGCCGTAGCCGCCGGAGCCGTGGACTTCCTTCACGACAAGCTGCTCGATGTTTTCGAGAACGTATTTCAGGTGGTCCGGCTCGCGGCAACGCCAGGTATCGACATTCTTCAGGATCGGTTCTTCGCCGAGATAGAATTTGATGATGTCCGGCATGTAGCTGTAGACGGCCTTGTCATCGACGATGCCGGTGCCGATTGCATTGGCGAGCGTGACGTTGCCGGCCTGATAGACCGACATCAGCCCCGGCACGCCGAGCATGGAGTCGTTGCGGAACACCAGCGGATCGATGAAATCGTCGTCCACGCGGCGATAGATCACGTCCACGCGCTTCGGGCCTTCGGTCGTGCGCATGTAGAGCATGTCGCCCTTCACGAACATGTCGCGGCCTTCGACCAGCTCCACGCCGAGTTTATCGGCGAGGAAGGAGTGTTCGTAATAAGCGGAATTGTAGATGCCGGGCGTCATCAACACGACATTCGGCTCGCCGGATGACGTGATAGGCGCGACTGATTTCAGGGTTGCGAGCAATTCGTCGGCGTAATTCTCGACCGGCGCGACCGGGTGGTCGATGAACAGTTCGGGAAACAGCCGCAACATGATTTCCCGGTTCTCCAGCATGTAGGAGACGCCGGAGGGAATGCGCGCGTTGTCTTCCAGCACATAGAAGTTGTCGGGATCGACACGCACCACATCTACGCCCGCGATATTGACGTAGACGTTGTGCGGTACGTTCATTCCGTTCATTTCGGGCCGGAAGACAGGATTTCCGTAGACCAGATCTTCGGGAACGATACCGGCGCGGAGGATTTCGCGCTTGTGGTAGACGTCGTTGAGATAGGCGTTCAGCGCCTTCACGCGCTGTTCCAGCCCGCGCGCGAGCTTCTTCCATTCGCCGGCCGTGATGATGCGCGGAATGATGTCGAAGGGAATGAGCCGCTCGGTGGAAGCGGCGTCGCCATACACTGCGAAGGTGATGCCGATGCGCCGGAAAATGAACTCAGCTTCCTTGCGGCGATATTCGAGGACGTCCTTCGGGACTGTGTTCAGCCAGTGCGCGAGCTGGATATAAGCGGGCCGGACCGAGCCGTCGGGCGCGTGCATTTCGTTGAAAAAGGCGGGATTACGCGCTGACAAGTCTTGCTCCGGCGAGGCGGGTTATTTCCGTTCCGCAGCATGCCAGCAGCGGCGTTCTGGCGCAAAAGGCGGCAGCGCACAGGATTGATGCAACGCGCTCAAAACTTAATCGTTCCGCGTCAGGCGGCGAAGATGACTTCGGGGCCGGGCGAGGCTGCAAACAGCCGGGCAATCTCCGGCGCGCGCCGCTCCAGCGCCGCGCGCTGGTTGATATAGCCTTTGTCGGTGATTTCGTTGGCGTCGATAGAAGGGGCGTCGGGCAGCAGGATTGCGCGGGCAATCTTGCCGGAGAGGCCGGACTGCGTTGCGTTCCATTTTTTGAGCGCCACTGCGACATGCTCGCGCACTTTTTCGTGGCTTGCCAACGCGGGAAGCGGTGTCGAGGCTTCGACGCTCGCAATCTTCGCGGCGCCTGCGGGGTTGAGCCAGACCAGCACGCCGACATGCTCGCGTCCTTCGCCGCAGATCACCATGTCCTGCACCACGGGCGAGCAGGCGGCGATGGCGGCGACGCGGAGCGTTCCAACCTGTACCCATGTGCCGCTGGTGAGCTTGAAGTCTTCCGCGAGACGGCCATCGAAAATCAGGCCTTTATCGGGATCGTTCGGGTCTGAGAAGCGCACGGCGTCGCCGGATTTGTAGAAGCCTTCTTCATCGAACGCGGTTTCGGTCTGGTCGTCGCGTTTCCAGTACCCACGCGAGACGTTCGGCCCGCGCACGCGGATTTCGAGCTTGTTGCCGGACGGGACGAGCTTGGTCTCGACGCCTAGACACGGCACGCCGATCACGCCCGGACCGTCGGCGAAGAAATGCTGCATCAGGGAGAGCGGTGCGGTTTCCGTGGTGCCCCACGCGGTCGCCATCGGCACGCGCGCGCCGGTGATGCGCACGGAGAGATTTTCGAGGCGGTCCCAGAGATCCTGCGGGAGCGATGCGCCTGCGTAGAAAATCATTTGCAGGCGTGCGAAGAATTTTTTCGCGAGCGCGTCGTCGCGTTCGAGGAATGGCAGGAGCATGGCGTAGCCCGCGGGCACGTTGAAGTAGGTCGTCGGCGAAACATCCGCGACGTTCTTCACGGTCTGCTCGATCAGGCCCGGCGCTGGCTTGCCGCCGTCGATATGCATTGTGCCCGCGAGGCGCGCGGGCAGGTTGAAGCAGAAGCTGCCGCCGAAGGTATGGTTCCACGGCAGCCAGTCGCACAGCACCAGCGGCGTTTCTTGCAGGTAGGGCCAAGAGCCGACGATCTGTTCCTGATTGGCGGTGAGCATGCCGTGCGTCGTCGCGACGCCTTTCGGCAGGTTGGTCGAACCGGAGGTGAACAGAAACTTCGCGAGCGTATCTTTCGTAATCGCGGCGACCGCTTTTTCAAGCGCCGCGCCGGGTTTCGTCTGCGCGAGCTGATCGAACAGCGTGACGTTCTCAAGATTTGCGGAATTGCTGCTCGCGACGATTTCTGCGTTCGTTCCCGCGATCGCCAGCGCCTTCGCGAAGGGGCCGGTGTCGGCGGCGTAGACAAGGCCGGGGTTCAAGAGTTCGGTAATGTACTTGATCTTGGCGAGGTCGCTGCTCATCAGCGAATAGGCGACCGAGATCGGCGCCACCGGAATCCCGGCGGCATGGCATGCCTGGGTCAGCATCGCGTGGTCGATGGCGCCGCCCGACAAAATCATCACCGGCCGTTCGGCGGAAAGGCCGCGTTCGAGCAAGGCGGAGGCGATCGCATCCACCTTGCCGCGTGCCTGCTCGAACGTAATCCTGCGCCAGTCATTGCCGGCACGCTCCGCGAGATAAACGTGGGAGGGCGCTTTCTCGACGGCCCGGCGAAACAGGTTCGCGAGCGAGGGATCGAATTCGGGAAGCGGGTAGCGCGAGCGCAGCAGGATCGCGCCGTCGGGGCGCTCGCTGCGTTCGACGGAAACGGGCGCGAAGTTCAGCGGCCTGAATGGCGGTTTTGTTTGCGGCGCGGCGGACTCCGCCGCTTTCACGGCAGGCTGGCTGTTCATGGGCGTTCCTCGGGTCGCGGGCGTTTCGCAGTGCGAACGCCTCTTTGCTTGCCGCTACGATGATGCACAATAATTCAGGGGTCCATCAAAATCGCATGGGGACCTTGCGAATTATATTTCTTGGCGTTCGCGGGCCGGGTGCCGGATAATCCCTCGCATGGCCGATAATCCGCAAACGCTCGTCACTGCCGGTATCCTCGTGATCGGCGACGAACTGCTTTCCGGGCGTACCAAGGACACCAATGTCGGACACATCGCAGAGAACCTGACCGCCATCGGCATCGACCTGCGCGAGGTGCGTTTTGTCCCGGACATGGAGGAGGAGATCGTGGCCGCGCTGAACGCGCTGCGCTTCCGCTACTCATATGTGTTCACGACCGGCGGCATCGGTCCAACCCATGACGACATTACCGCGGATGCGGTGGCCAAAGCCTTCGGCGTGGGCATCGGCCACGACCCACGGGCGGTCGCACTGCTGAAAGAGCGCTTCACCGACGGCGAACTGAACGAAGCACGGATGCGCATGGCGCGGATTCCCGATGGCGCGGAGCTTGTGGTCAATTCCGTTTCCAAAGCGCCGGGCTTCTGGCTCGGCAACGTAATCGTGATGGCGGGCGTTCCTTCCATCATGCGCGCGATGCTGGACTGGGTATTGCCGCAACTCAAAACCGGCGTGAAGGTGCTTTCCGAAACCATCGATGCCGGATTGAAGGAAGGCGACATCGCGAGCGACCTGCGCGAAATCGCGAAGAACCATCCGGAGACAACGATTGGTTCATATCCCTATATGTCGGAAAAGGGATTTGCGACGCGTGTGGTGGTGCGTTCGCGCGATGCTGAGAAGCTCGCGGTAGCGAAGGCAGACGTAGAAGCAATGTCCGCGCGCATCCTTGCGGAACTGAACGCGAAGAAGACGGCCAAAGCCGTCTCTTGATTTTCGCGCGAAGACCGCGATTGTTTCCGCAGATCAGACTTTCGCAATCCGAAGCCGTAGTGCGTTTGCAATCACGCTGACGGAAGAGAGCGCCATAGCAGCCGCGCCGACGATGGGCGACAGCAGGATTCCGAATACCGGATAGAGCACGCCTGCTGCAACCGGCACACCTGCCGCGTTGTAGAAGAACGCGAAGAACAGGTTTTGCCTGATGTTGCGCATTGTCGCCTGCGACAGGTGACGCGCGCGTAGAATTCCGGCGAGGTCGCCCTTCAGCAGCGTTATGCCTGCGCTTTCCATCGCAACATCGGTGCCGGTGCCCATTGCGACGCCGACATCCGCTGCGGCGAGGGCAGGTGCGTCGTTCACGCCGTCGCCTGCCATCGCAACCACTGCGCCCTTGGTGCGGAGTTGTTCGACGATTTCCTTCTTCCGTTCGGGCAGCACTTCCGCCTCGACTTCCGAGATGCCCAGTTCGCGAGCGATGGCGTCCGCGGTGGTGCGGTTGTCGCCGGTAAGCATGACGATGCGCACACCTTCGGTGCGCAATGCCGCGATGGTTTCTCGCGCGTTTTCTTTCAGCGGATCGCGGATCGCGAATAGCCCTGCGGCCCTGGCGTCAACGCCCGCGAAAATCACAGTCGCACCTTCGGCGCGGAGCTTATCCGCTTGCGCCTCGAAGTTTCCGGTTTCGACACCCCGCTCGCGCAGGAAGGCGGCGCTGCCGAGCGTAATCTGCTTGCTCTCCACCGTTCCGAATGCGCCTTTGCCTGTGGGAGAGTCGAACTGCGCGACTTCTGCCAGCGAAATCTTGCGCTCCTGCGCCGCCGTGACGATGGCATGGGCGATGGGATGCTCGCTGGCGCGCTCGACGCTCGCGACCAGACGCAGCAATTCGTTTTCCTCGAACGAGGGCGAGACAATACTGACCAACTTCGGCTTGCCTTCGGTCAGCGTGCCGGTCTTGTCCACGACCAGCGTGTCGACGCGCTCCATGCGCTCCAGCGCCGCGGCGTTCTTCACCAGCACGCCGTTCTGCGCGCCGCGCCCGACGCCGACCATGATCGACATGGGTGTCGCGAGGCCGAGCGCGCAGGGGCAGGCTATGATGAGCACGGTAACGGCAGCGACCAGTGCATAGGTAAAGCGCGGTTCCGGCCCGAACAGACTCCACGCCGCGAAAGCGGCGAGCGCGGCGGCGATCACCAGCGGTACGAACCACGCGGAAACCCGATCCGCGAGACGCTGGATCGGCGCGGCGGAACGCTGCGCCTGCGCCACCATCTGCACGATTTGCGACAGCATGGTGTCGCGGCCGACTTTCTCCGCGCGCATCACCAGCGCGCCGCTCTGGTTCACGGTTCCGGCGATCAGTTTCGCGTCACTATCCTTTGTGACCGGCATCGACTCACCGGTGACCATCGACTCATCGAGCGACGAGCGGCCTTCGATTACGACACCATCGACCGGAATCTTCTCGCCGGGACGGATGCGGAGCTTGTCTCCCGCCTGCACGGTGTCGATTGCGACCTCTTCCTCGCTGCCGTCATCTTTCACGCGGCGTGCCTGTTTCGGGGCGAGACCGAGGAGTGCACGGATCGCGCCGGAAGTTTGTTCGCGCGCCCGCAACTCCAACACTTGTCCCAGCAACACGAGGGCGGTGATGACTGCCGCCGCCTCGAAATAAAGCGCGACGTTGCCGTGATGGTCCTTGAATGCGGGAGGGAAGATGCCGGGAATAAAAAGCGCGACTACGCTGTAAAGCCATGCGACGCCGGTGCCGAGCGCGATCAGCGTGAACATGTTCAGGTTTCGCGTAAGCAAGCTCGCCCAGCCACGCTCGAAGAATGGCCATCCGGCCCAAAGCACGACCGGCGTCGCCAAAGCGAACTGGAGCGGTCCAGACCATTCTGCGCGTACGAAGCGGATACCGGTGAGGTGCGGCACCATTTCCAGAAATAGTACCGGGATCGACAACGCGAGCGCGATCCAGAATCGCCGCGTCATGTCGGCAAGCTCAGGGTTCGGCGGCGTGTCGAGCGAAACGAGTTCGGGTTCCAGCGCCATGCCGCAGATCGGGCAGGCACCGGGGCCGACCTGCCGCACTTCCGGGTGCATCGGGCAGGTGTAGATCGTGCCTGCGGGCACATAGTCCTTGCGCGGCTGGTCCGACAGATACTTTTCCGGATCGGCGATGAACTTCTCGCGGCATTTCGGATTGCAGAAGTAATAGGTATGGCCGCGATGTTCGGCGCGATGTTTCGCGGTGTGCGGATCGACCATCATTCCGCAGACGGGGTCCTTCACCTTGTGCGCGTCCAGTTTTCCGTGAGCGCCGCCGCAGCAACTCTTTGGCGCGGCTTTGTCGTGATGGTTGTGGTCGTGTGCATGATGATCGGACATTCTCGGCCCTTGCGGCATATACCCTAGGGGGGTATATAGACCCCATGCAAAAGGAAGCCAAGTCCGAAACCCTGAAGCGTCTCAACAGAATTGCAGGGCAGGTGCGCGGTCTTGCGGGCATGGTCGAGGAGGACCGTTACTGCATCGACATCCTGACGCAGCTATCCGCCGTGCGCGCAGCACTTCGCAAGGTCGAGGACGAAATCCTGCGCGATCATGTCGGGCATTGCGTCGAGGGCGCAATCCGTAGCGGCAATAAGGCTGAGCAGCGCAAGAAGGTCGCGGAACTGATGGACGTTTTCGCGCGTGCGGAGCGCTAGGCGCTCTGCACGGCGATTCTTCATGCCGATTTGCGAGGGCAGGTCGTGACGCCGAACAATGTATAGGCGGGACACCAGCCGATCAGCGCGGTCAGAATTGGCACGACGCCGATCCAGCCAAGCCAGTTAAAGCCGGTTGCCGGGAAGATATAGCCGAGCGCAAAAGCCAGCAGCGCAAGTCCGAGCACGATACGCGCCACGCGGTCTGCCATTCCAACGTTCATGACATTCATCCGTTTTTGTACGGCGAAATACTGTTGTGCGCGGTCCGCGGTCCGTTTGATTCAAATCAAACGCGGGGCAGCCATGTCAATCGGGCAGGGAGTTGATCGCGATCATGGTGCGGAGCAGTTCGTCTGCAGTCATGCCGAAGTTCTTGTTCGCGAGCGCTTCGATGCGTCCTTGGCGCGCGAGCCGCGCCAGCGTGCGATCGACGATAAGGCGGAACGATGCATCGCCTAGTTGCAGCGCGAGGCCATATGTTTCGTAGCTGAAATATTTGCGGCCGAGTTTGAACTGCTGACCCTGTTCGCGCCGCGAATGAAGGAAAGCAAGAATGGCGCGATCCGCGAAGTAGGCGTCGATCTTTCCTTCCGCCAGCAGGCGGATTCCTTCGCGATGGTCTTTCGCGACCACGACTTCCGCCTTGACGCCGAGTTGCGCGAGCGAGCCACGCAGCAGGTCGTGCGTGGTGGTGCCGCTCAGCACACCGACGCGTTTTCCCTGAAAGTCCTCGAAGCGCTCGATTTCGTTGCCGCGAAAGGCGACGCCTGCGCCGTCCACGAAGGTCGGGATGGAGAAGTCGACAATCTCGCGGCGCGAGATCGTGATCGAACTCGGATCGCAGAGCAGGTCGATCTTGTTCTCGCGCAGCATCTCGAAGCGAGATTCGGAGGTGACGACCACGAACTCGATCTTCACGTCGCGCTTCAGTTGTTGCTGCACTGCCTGCGCCACGTCGCGGCACAGGTCGACGATATAGCCCGCGGCGTTGCCGTTATTGTCGCGGAAGGAGTGCGGCTGCGCGTCGGCGCGGTGGCCGATGCGGATGATGCCGCTCTCGCCGATGCGTTTCAACGTATCGGCGCTTGCGGTGGTCAGCCACGCCGCGAGAACGGCGGCAACGAGCCATACGGAACGCAGCATGATTTCCCTCCTGCGCAGGAGAGCAAATCATTCGCGGCCCGCCAAGGCAATCGTTATCCGAAGCGCTCGCGCGCCAGCGCCGCGCCCTTGCCGAGTGCAGCGAGCTTGGCGAAGGCGATTTCGCGCTTCATCGGCGCCATGCCGCAGTTGGTGCAGGGGAAGATGCGGTCTTTCGGGATGTAGCGCATCGCTTCCTGAATGACGGCGCAGACTTCTTCCGGCGTTTCGATCTCGTCGCTGGCCACGTCGATCGCTCCGACGAGCACGTCCTTGCCTTCGAGGAGGCCGATCAGTTCGAGCGGCACGCGGGAATTGCGGGCTTCGAGTGCGACCTGCTGGATTTTGCTTTTTGCGATGGCGGGGAAGATGTCTTCGTATTGCCGCCACTCGTCGCCGAGCGTTTTCTTCCACGCAAGGTTGGCTTCGATGCCGTAGCCGTAACAGATATGGACAGCGGTGGTGCAGGAGAGGCCTTCAGCTGCGACATGCAGCGCGTCAATGCCCCATTGCGTGACTTCGTCCATGTAAACGTTGAAAGCCGGCTCGTCGAACTGAATGGTATCGACGCCGTCTTTCTCCAACGCCTTCGCTTCCTGGTTCAGCAGCTTCGCGAATGCCATCGCCATCTTCACGCGGTCGCCGTAATGCTGATCGGCAATGGTATCGATGATGGTCATCGGGCCGGGCATGGTGATTTTCAGGCGGCGCTTGGTATGCGCGCGTGCGACCTTCGCCTCGAATTCGTGGACGCGGCCTTTCAGTTTCAATTCGCCGACGACTTGCGGCACCATCGCTTTATATCTGTCGTTGCGAATGCCCATTTCAATCTTATTTGCGAAGTCGATTCCTTCGACCTGTTCGAGGAAGCCGTGAACGAAATGTTGCCGGGACTGCTCGCCGTCGGTGAGGATGTCGATGCCGGCATCCTCCTGTTCTTTCAGAATGAGCACTGTCGCGTCGCGCTTGGCATCGCGCAGCGCCTGGCCGGATTGTTTCCACGGCGCCCACAGCACGTTCGGCTCCGCGAGCCATGCTGGCTTGGGCAAACTTCCGGCAATCGTCGTCTCGAACATGTGGCGTTTCCTTGGACGTTGTGGGTCACGGCTTATGCCGTTTATCATTTGCGCTGGCCGCTCGTTCCGCTCGCCAGCGCGATTTTTTATTTCTCTGGCAGGGGAATGAACTCGGTTTCGTCGGGTACCTGCTTGAAGCGGCCGGTCTTCCAGTCTTCCTTCGCCTGCTCGATGCGTTCCTTGCTCGAGTGGACGAAGTTCCACCAGATGTAGCGCGGACCTTCGAGCGCGGCGCCGCCCAGAAACATCAGCCGTGCTTTGGTGACGGCACGAACGGTGATGCGGTCGCCGGGACGGAAGATAAGAAGACGCGGCGCCTCGAAATGGTCGCCTGCGATCTCCACTTCGCCTTCGACCACATAAATCGCGCGTTCTTCGTAATCGGGATCGAGTGGCGCGATAGCGCCGGCATCGAGTACGACTTCGCCATAGAACCAATCGGAATACATACCGACCGGAGATTCCTTGCCGAACATTTTCCCAGCGACCACGCGCGCACGGAATGCGCCGTCGTCGATCACGGGCAGGCTTTCGGCGGTGAAGTTCTGAAATGTTGGTGCGGTTTCTTCGTGCGATTTCGGCAGCGCGATCCAGCTTTGTAGCCCGCTCATTTTTAGGCCGCCGCCGCGCGCGTCGCCGGGCGTGCGTTCGGAATGGGCGATGCCGCTGCCCGCGGTCATCAGGTTCATCGCGCCCGGCGTGATTTCGAGCGCATTGCCTTCACTGTCGCGATGCATGATGCGGCCGTCGAAAAGATAGGTGACGGTCGCAAGGCCGATATGCGGATGCGGCCGCACGTCCATTGCCTGACCGGCGACAAACTGCACGGGGCCGAATTGATCGAAGAAGATGAAGGGGCCGACCATCTGCCGCTTGCCGTGGGGCAGTGCACGGCGCACCTCGAAATCGCCGAGGTCGCGCGCGCGCGGGACGATGACGAGCTCGAGCGCATCGCAGGAGCGCTTGTCGCCGAGAATCGGATCTTGCGAGGGCAGCCAGGACATGCGCCGATATTAGGCGATTTTTCCCCGAGTGCGAGCGGCGTTCTTGCCCACTTTGGTTGCAAGCAGGCACAGCCCGCGCCTATGTTCCGCTCCGTTGCCGGCGTGGCGGAATGGTAGACGCAAGGGACTTAAAATCCCTCGGAGGGAAACCTCTGTCCCGGTTCGAGTCCGGGCGCCGGCACCATAGTTACGAACGGGGAATTCATGCGCGCCTACGTTATGAACCGATACGGCGGTTCGGAAGGTTCGCAACTGACCGAAGTGCCCGTGCCGGTGCCGGGACCACATGAAATTCTTGTGCGCGTTCGCGCTGCGGGGATCAATCCGGTCGATTTCAAATTCCGGCAAGGCAAGCTGCGCGTTATCTACCGGCCGAAACTTCCGTTCGTGCTCGGCAACGAAGTCGCGGGCGAAGTGATTTCGGTCGGCAATGGCGTGAGACGTTTCCGCGTAGGTGATCGCATCTTCGCGCGGCTCAGGAAAGATCTGGGCGGTGCATTCGCCGAGCAGGCAATAGTGGATGAAGAACACGCGGCGCTCATTCCTGCGCAACTCGATTTTGCGACCGCAGCCGCTGTGCCGTTGGCGGGACTCACCGCACTGCAAGCCTTGCGTGATGAACTCTCGCTAAAGCCTGGGAGCAGGGTGCTGATTACGGCGGGTGCCGGTGGCGTTGGCACGTTCGCGATCCAGATTGCGAAATGGCTCGGGGCGCATGTTACGACCACGGCCTCGAAACGAGGCGATGCGCTGGTTCGTTCGCTCGGGGCTGACGACGTGATCGATTACACTTCGCAGAAATTATCGAACAGCGGGCGGGTATTCGACGCCGGTTTCGATCTGGTTGGCGGCGAAACACTAAACGAGATGTTTGGGGTCATGAAAGCTGGCGCGAAAATCGTCTCGGTTTCTGCGCTGCCGGAGCCGCAAACCGCGCTCAAGGATCTCGGCCGTGGTTATTCGCTCGCGGCC
This sequence comes from Xanthobacteraceae bacterium, assembly GCA_019454205.1. Classification (NCBI taxonomy): domain Bacteria; kingdom Pseudomonadati; phylum Pseudomonadota; class Alphaproteobacteria; order Hyphomicrobiales; family Xanthobacteraceae; species Xanthobacteraceae bacterium. The sequence continues at coordinate 1,839,814 of CP075369.1, read as the reverse complement.
TTGTTCTGGCTTGCCAGCTATAAACTGAGATCGCGCGCAAGAGCGGCTAATGTCGAGTACCGCTTTCTGTTCATGCACCCAAGCGGCAGCGAACTGGCGGAACTGGGTAGCTTGATAGAGCAAGGAAAAATGAAAGTTATCCTCGACCGGAAATTCCCGCTCGAACAGATTGCCGAAGCTCTGGCTTATCTGGAGGCTGGAAAAGCGAAGGGTAAAGTCGTCGTCGAGATAAACTGACGCCCGTGCTTTCAGGTTGACGCCACGTCACCCTTGCACTGCTTTCGCGTTTGGTTGAACTTCGCGGACTAAGCGCGCGAAAGCTGCGCGCACAGTTTGCGAAGTTGCAACAGGGGTTTTCGATGCATCCGTTGGACGCGGCAACCGCGCTGGAAAAATCCGGCGACAAAGTTTCCGGAAAGACCAGCGACGCCTACTGGAATTTCACCGGCCCGTTCGGCGGCGCGACAGCGGCGACGCTGCTGCATGCCGCGATGGAACATCCGGCGCGGCAGAACCTGCCACTCGCCATGACCATCAATTATTGCGCGCCGGTCGCGAAGGAGGCGTTCGAGATTTTTGTGAGCGAGAAGCGTACCAACCGCTCGACGCAGCATTTTTCCGTGGAGATGAAACAGGGCGCGGACATCGTCAGCACCGCGACGCTGGTTTTCGCCGCGCGGCCCGAAGGCTTCTTCCATACGTCCGGCAAGATGCCGGATGTCCCGCCGCCGGAGAAAATCGACCCGCCGAAGGCGAGCGCACCGCTGGCGTGGATCAGCCGTTTCGACATGCGCTTCGCCAGCGGATTCCCGGCGATGCGGCCGAACGAAGATGCCCCGCTTGGAAGTGCGCGCACGGAAGTGTGGATGCGCGACAACCCGGCGCGTAAAATGGATTTCTTGTCGCTGATGAATATGAGCGACGCGTTTTTTGCGCGGCCGTTTCATGTGCTCGGAAGGCTGATTCAGGTCGGCACGGTTTCCATGACGACCTACTTCCATTGCGACGAATCCGATCTCGCGGAAGTGGGAGACGACTTCGTACTTGGCGTTGCCGACGCGAGCATTTTCGCGAACGGCTACGCCGACCAATCCGCGTGGCTTTGGTCGCGCGGCGGCAGACTGCTCGCTACCAGCCAGCAGATCCTCTATTTCCGTGACAAGGCGTTTGTGCCCGGCGGGAAAAAGTAATCAGCGGGCCACTAGCGGCGAGAAGCCGAGATGCATCCCGGCATCGATCAGCAGTGTTTCGCCGGTGACGTTGCGCGAAGCATCCGACAAAAAGAACAGCGCGGCGTCGGCGACATCCTCTGCGGTTGATGCGACTTTCAGCGGCGAATTTGCGATTACGCGCTCGCGCAGCGCGGCGGCCGCCTGATCGCCGATGGTTTTCGTGAACCACGGCGTGTCGATGAAGCCGGGGCAAATGGCGTTGATGCGGATTTTCGGTGCGAGCGCGCGGGCCAGTGCGATCGTCATGGTGTTGAGCGCGCCCTTGCTCGCGCCGTAAGCGACCGACGAGCCGACGCCTGTTACCGCTGCGATGGACGATGTCATCAGCACGCTAGGCCGCGGGGCGGCTTCAAGCAGCGCGCGCGTTGCCCGCAGCATCTGGAACGGGCCGATGGTATTCACGGCGTAGAGCCGGAAGAAATCTTCCTTCGAGATTGCATTCAGGTCGGCGTGGTTCGGCGCCATCTTGGTGATGCCGGCGTTGTTTGCGAGCGCATCGACGCGGCCGAATTTTGTGGCCGCTTCCGCGATCTTTTTGCAGTCGGCGTCTTCGCTGACGTCACCCTGTACGATGGCCACCTCCGCACCGGCCGAGCGGCAGGTATCGGCGGTTTCTTCCGCTTCCTTCGCACTGCGCGCATAATTGACGATCACCGCTTTCGCCCCGCGCTTTGCAGCGCCGATTGCGATAGCCGCGCCGAGACCGGTGGAAGAACCAGTAACCAGCACGATCTTGCCGTCGAAATCGCCCGCCATGTTTCGCTCCCGGTTTTCTTCTTTCATCTTCCGGTGAAGGCGGGCGGCTGGCAAGCGAGGATGCGGAAGTGCGCTTGCCTTGCTTCCAGGGTTATTTCCTCGTTCTTGATTTCTTCATGCTGCGGGGACGAACCGGATCGCAGCCAGCGCGCTGGCGGATGATCTCGTGCAGTTGCTCCAGTTCCTTGTCGGTCAGATCCTCGATCTGCGCGAAGTCGTTGCGCGCACCGTGCATCTTGATGATGAGTTCTGAGAGCTTGACCTGCACGGCGAGGGCGTCGCGGTTTTGCGTGTTCTGGATGAGGAAAACCATCAGGAAGGTAACGATCGTAGTGCCGGTATTGATGACGAGTTGCCATGTATCGGAAAAGCCGAACAGCGGCCCGCTGATGGCCCATACCAGAACGGTGAGCACCGCCAGCGTGAATACCCACGGGCTGCCGCTAAAGCGGGAAGTGTTATGGGCGAATTCCGTGAACCAGGTATCCAGCCGGTCGCTGAAACCATCAGGCGGGCGGAAGGAAACGGCGGACAGTTTCGCTGCGGCTTTGCTTCGGGTGCGGCCCATTTTCGTTCCGGGGTTGTCGAACATTGCATAACGCCGCACGTACGCAGTCCGTTCCGCGCTTAGCCGCGATAAATCCATTCATTTCGTTTGAGCAAGCCCGCGCCGCCGAGACGTTGCAGCACCGCGTCGCGTGCGTGCCACCACGGCCAGCCAATGTGGTAGGCGCGTCCCGCCTTTCGCGCCTCGCGTTGCATCCGCGTTGCGCGCGCAATGCGGACGCCTTCGTAACGGCGGAGCGCGACGGCAACGTCCTCATGCTCGCACATGGTGGACGCGAGCGCGGCGGCATCCTCCAGCGTGGCGGCGGCACCCTGTGCGAGAAACGGCATCATCGCGTGTGCGGCGTCGCCGAGCAGGGTGGCACGGCCTTCGGTCCAGACCGTCATCGGGTCGATGTCGCTCAGCGTCCAGCGGCGAAACTGTTTCGCGAGTGCGAGCACTGCGCGCGGTTCTTCGTTCCAGTGCGCAAAGAAGGGAAGAATGTCGCTTGGCGAACATTCTTCGCCCCAGGATTCGCTGGTGCGCGCATCGCGGGCGACGGCGACGAGATTGATCCGGCTGCCGTCGCCTGCCGGATAATGAACGAGATGCCCGCCGGGGCCTAGCCAGATGCGCACTTCGTTGCGGCGGCAATCGTCCGGCATTGCGCCGGCGGGAAGCAGCGCGCGCCACGCGGCAAAGCCGCTCGCGGCCGGTTTTGCATCAGGCGCAAGGCGAAGGCGGGAGAGGGAGCGGATTCCGTCCGCGCCGATCAGCGCGAGGCCGTTGATCTCTTCCGCCTGCGTACCTTTGTACGCCAGCGCGGTGATGCCGCGATTATGAATTGCAAAATCGCCGATCGAAATGCCGTAGCGGATTTCTATGTCGGCATGATCGGAGGCAAGCGAGAGCAGGGTCTCGTGCAGGTCGGGCCGCAGGCAGACGAGATAGGGCGAGCCGAACTTTTCCGCCATCACGCTTTTCAGCGGCATTTCCGCGAGCAGCGCGCGGTTGATGCCGTTGGACACGACGAGCGACTCCGGCTCGATGGCGCGCTTCATCAACGGCGCGAGCGCGCCGATTTCGTTCAGCGCGCGCGTTGCGTTGGGAGAGAGTTGAATACCGGCGCCGGCTGGGTCCGGCTTCGCGTCACGCTCGAACAGGACCGAGCGGAATCCGGCTTTCGATAATGCGAGTGCCGTGGCAAGGCCGCCGATCCCGGCACCGGCGATCAGGATGGTTCGTGACCGCGCCATTTGCGCGATCCTGCGTTACGCTGCGGCTGGCGCGCGATAGACGCATTCCGGCGGGTTGGACGTGCCCGCCGCGAGCTTCGGATTATAGCGGTAGAGCGTCGAGCAGTACGGGCAGATGATCTCGTGTTCCGAACCCATGTCGAGATAGACGTGCGGGTGATCGTAGGGCGGGCGCGCGCCGACGCACTTGAACTCGTGCGCACCGATTTCGATCACGGGAATTCCGGCATCGTTGTGGAAGTGGGGAACGACCTGGTCGGCCATGGCGAAGCCCTTGATTTGCGGGCGCACCATAACGGCATAATGCGCGTCGAAACAAGCCGCCGGAGCGGCTGAGTGGAGGACCAAAATGCCGCGCGTTACCTATGAAAAAGACGGCCGCATCGCGCGCGTGACGCTGAACCGTCCGGAGGCGATGAACGCCATCGACATGGAATTGCCGGGCGAACTGGCGGCAGCGGTGGAGAAGGCCAATGCCGACTCGAAGGTGCACGTGATCGTGCTCTCCGGCGCGGGCAAGGCGTTCTGCGCGGGCTACGACCTTTCGCTGTTCGCCGAAGCGGGCGGCAGCAATCCAGGCGTGCAGGAAATGCCATGGGACCCGATGAAGGACTATGCGCTCATGATGGGGTTCACCGAAAAATTCATGAGCCTGTTCCGCTCGTATCGTCCGGTGATCTGCAAGGTGCACGGCTTCGCGGTAGCGGGCGGCTCCGACATCGCGCTCTGCTCCGACTTCGTGATCATGAGCGAGGATGCGCAGATCGGATACATGCCGGCACGGGTCTGGGGTTGCCCGACCACGGCGATGTGGGTGTACCGGCTCGGCGTCGAGCGCGCGAAGCGCATGCTGTTCACCGGCGACAAAGTGGATGGCCGCGAGGCGGAGCGGATGGGGCTGGTGCTGAAGGCGGTTCCGGCAGCGGAACTGGACGGCGAGGTCGAGCGCTTCGCGGAGCGGCTGGCTTCCGTCCCGGTCAATCAGCTCATGATGCAGAAGCTGATGATCAGTCAGGCCTACGAGAACATGGGCCTGCGCACGACCCAGATGTTCGCGACACTGTTCGACGGCATCACCCGCCATTCGCCGGAAGGTATGGCGTTCAAGCGCCGGGCGGAAACGGTGGGCTGGAAACAGGCGGTGCGCGAGCGCGACCTCGGCACCTACGACTGGACCGCGGACAAGCCCATTAACCGCGCCGACTGAGGCGCTTAAAGAGGGAGGGCACGCCCCTTGGCTTTGCCGCAATCGCAACGCATATGCGGCAGCATGAAAGGCATTCTGGTCCGTCTCGTCATCGTCTGTGCGCTTGCCGGCGCGGCGATTTATTCGCTGCCGGAAGGCTGGCGTATGACGGAACTCGCCATCGCCTCGCGCGACCCGGCGGCGCTCGCCGATCTGCGCCTGCGCGGCTTCGACCGCGACATGGCAGTCACCGAGATCGAGGCGGCGCTCAAAGCGGACGACGCGGAACTTGCCAACAGCTTTGCGGCGCTCGCTGCCGACCGCAAAATCGAATTGCCGAAGGAACTGGCCGCGAAAGTCGAAGCCGCGAACTCGCTGGCGGCGAGTACCAAGCGCAACCTGTCGAGTTTCGTTAGCGGCTTCCTGTACGGCGAACCAAAAGACGGCGCGGGTTTCGCCGGTGCCACTACCGGCGATTTCATGATCTACGGCGACGTGCGCGACCTCGTGCGCGAAGGCTCGCGCTGGGTGCGCGGCGTCGAATCCGATCCGCTCATCATGGGCCTTGCGGGCGCGGGACTGGTCGCGACCGCAGGCACCTATTTCTCGTTCGGCGCGGCTGCGCCCGCGCGCGTCGGCTCGACGCTCCTGAAAGTCGCGCGCCGTACCGGAAAGATCAGCGGCAAGCTCGCAGACAATTTCGTCACACTGCTGAAAACCGGCGGCAAGACGAAGGTCGCCGGAGCGCTTGCCGACATCGCGAAAGTCCAGCGCAAGGGCGGCACGCGCGCGGCGCTGGAAGGCTTGAAGAGCGCCGACAACGTCACCGATCTCGCCCGTGCGGGCGTGCTGGCCGAGAAGAAGGGCAGTGCGACGCTCGCGATCTTCAAGCGGCTGGGGCGCGGCGCAGTTGCGGTAGGCGTCGGCGCGCTCGCCATCGCCGGCTGGATGATCGGCGCCGCGAGCAGCCTGTTCTTCTTCGTGGTCGCGGTGGTGAGCTTCATCGCCGCCGTGCTGCGCTGGATGTGGCCGGGCCGCTGGCTGAAACCAGCCGCCGCCCCGCGGCGCGGATGGCTTGGTGGCTTCGTGCGCTATCTGCTGGAGCCGTTCCGCGTCCGTCCGACGCCCAGCGCGGGCTGATTATCCTAAAAATCCATAGCGCGTCGTAGCGTCATGCCGTCCATGCATGGCTTTGCGCTGGCGAATCCGGTTTTGCGCCGCTAGACCATCGCCCCGATGGTCAGCTTCACACATAACGGCACCGAGATCGCGTATCTCGACGAAGGCTCGGGCGATCCGGTCGTGCTGGTGCACGGCTTCGCGTCCAGCAAGGAAACCAACTGGGTCTATCCGGGCTGGTTCAAGCCGCTGAAGGATGCCGGGTACCGCGTGATCGCGCTCGACAACCGCGGCCACGGCGCTTCGACCAAGCATTACGACACCGCGCGCTACTCCATCGCCGAGATGGCGGACGACGTGATCGCGCTGCTCGACCATCTGCAGATCGAGAAGGCCGATCTGGTCGGCTACTCGATGGGTGCGCGCATCTCCGCCTATGCCGCGTCGCATTTCCCGTCGCGGGTACGCTCGGCCACGCTGGGCGGCATGGGCATGACGCTGGTGCGGGTCGCGCCTGCGAACACGGAAATCGCCGAGGCAATGGAAGCAGAAAGCGCGGAAGGAATTACCAATCCGGTTGCGCTGCGGTTCCGCAAGTTCGCCGAACAGAGCGGCGCCGACCTGAAGGCGCTCGCCGCGCTGTCGCGATCCAACGAGCGCACCGTTGATTTGGCCGCGGCGGCTGCGATCCCTGTCCCGGTTCTGATCGTGGTGGGGACGAAGGACGATATCTCCGGCTCCGGCGAGGACCTGGCCAAGCTGATCCCGAATGCGAAGTTCGTTTCGCTGCCCGACCGCGATCACATGCGCACGGTGGGCGACGCGAAGTTCAAGCAGGCTGTCATCGACTTTCTCAGGGAACGCCCGTGATGCTGGAACGCGCGCCGCGTACCGAAACCTTCACCGGATCGAGCGGCAACAAGCTTGTCGGAGATTTTTACGGCAAGGGTCCGCGCGCGGTGCTGCTGCTGCACGGCGGCGGGCAGACGCGCCATGCCTTCGCCGGTACGGCGCAGGAACTCGCGAAAGCCGGTTGGAGCGCGCTGGTACTCGACCAGCGCGGACATGGCGACAGCGAATGGGTGGAAAGCGGGGCGTACACCGCGCCTGATTTCGCGCGCGATGCGATTGCCGTCGCGGCGGAATTGACCAAGCGCTTCGGCGCGCCGCCGGTGCTGGTCGGCGCATCGCTCGGCGGCATGGCCGGGATGCTGGCGGAAGGTTTCGCCTTCAACGAAAAGCGCGCGCCGAACTTCGCGGCGCTGGTGCTGGTCGACGTGACGCCGCGGTTCGATCCGCAGGGTGCCTCCAAGATCCGCGACTTCATGCGCGGGCGCGCGTTCGAGGGCTTCGCGAGCATTGAGGAAGCGGCGGACGTGGTCGCGCAGTACCTGCCGCACCGGCCGCGTCCGGCTTCCAACGAAGGGCTGCGCAAGAACCTGCGGCAGCGCGATGGCCGCTGGTACTGGCACTGGGACCCGCGTTTCTTCGACGGCCCGCATCCGATCAGCCACGAACGCCACCTCTATGAAGAGGAGCGGGTGGAGGCGGTGCGCCACCTTCGCATTCCCGCGTTGCTGGTACGCGGCGGGTCTTCCGAACTGGTCAAGGAAGAACACGCGAAAGAGTTTCTCGCGCTCGCTCCGCACGCCAAATTCGTCGATGTGGCGGGTGCCCGGCACATGGTGGCGGGCGACCGCAACGACGTTTTTTCGGCGGCTATCGCCGATTTTCTGGCGCAGCTACCCGAATAATCGGGAAATATAAATTATCGAGTCTTTTGAATCGGTTGGCGGTGCCGGCTGAAGGCGCGATTCCGCGTGAGCCACTTCAAGTTCAGATTCCGATTCAGTTGAAGTTGAGAATCCGATTCAACGAAACCCTGAGTCTTTCCGCGGTTTTTCCGGTTCAGGTTCCGATTCAGATTCCGGCCATGCTTGCGAAGAGATTCAGGGCGGAGTGGCGCGTCATTCGCCCCTGAACACCGGCTTGCGCTTGTCGAGAAACGCCGCGCGACCTTCCTTGTAATCGGCGCTGTCGAAACATTTTTCCGCCGCCGCGAGCACGGCTTCCAGCGAAGCCGCGGCTTCAAAGCCTGCCGCGTGATTGATGGCGAGCTTTCCGGCGCGCAGCGAGAGCGGCGCATTGTCCGCAATCGTCGCGGCAAGTGCTTCCACTTCCGATTCAAGTGCCGCATCCGCGACCAGCCGGTTGAGGAAGCCGAGTTTTTCCGCTTCCGGCGCTTTCACGCGGCGCGCGGTGTAGAGCCAATCCTTCGCGTTGGGTGCGCCGATGCAGGCGACGATGTAACCGATTGCCTGCGGCGGGTAGGCGAGACCGAGACGGCCCGGCGGAATTGCGAACTCGGCGTTGTCGCTTGCCACGCGAAGGTCGCAGGCTGCGGCAAGACCCACGCCGCCGCCCATGCAAAAGCTGCGGATCATTGCGATCGTCGGCACGGGACAGCTTCCGATTGCGTCGAACGCGACGATGTTTGCCTCCTCATAGGCGCGCGCGCCGTCGGCGGAGGCGCGCACCGTCTCGAACTCGGAAATATCAGCACCCGAACAGAACGGCAGATCGCCCGCGCCGCGCAACACGATGGCGCGGACCTCCTTGTTTTCCGCGAGTGCAGCCAGCAACTTGGGCACCTCGCGCCACATGTCGAAGGAGAGTGCGTTCTTGCGCTCCGGGCGGTCAAGGATCAGGTAACCAACCGGGCCTTTGACTTCGGTGCGGATGGGGGATTTCTGCGGCTGCGTTTGGTGCATGGCTGGGAACGGACCGGATTGCTAAGGATTTCGAAGGTATCACCCCGTCACATAGCCTGTGCTAGGATGACGGCCTACCCAATTCATCATTCAGGCGAAGCGGAACAGAGCCATGGCGCTGCATAAGACGCTACCGAAGGGGGTTAAATCCCTCGATCCGGTCTGGAGCCGGGTCCGCGAGGAAGCGGAGGAAGTCGCGCGCCGCGAACCGGCGCTGGCAAGCTTCATTTTCACCACTGTCCTGAACCACGACGCCATCGAGCATGCCATCGCGCACCGCGTGGCGGCGCGCCTCGGCTCCGGCGACGTGTCGAGCGAACTGATCGTGCAGGCCTTCAACGAGGCGATTGCCGCCGACAGCAACATCGGCGCCGCCATGCGCGCCGATATCGTCGCGGTGGCGGAGCGCGATCCGGCAACCACGCGCTATCTGGAGCCGATGCTTTATTACAAAGGCTTCCATGCGTTGCAGGCGCACCGCCTTGCGCACTATCTCTGGCACAAGGGCCGCAAGGACTTCGCCCTTTACCTGCAAAGCCAGTCTTCGTCCGTGTTCGGCGTGGACATCAACCCGAATACCAAGATCGGCCGCGGCATCTTCATCGACCACGCGACCGGCGTGGTGATCGGCGCGACCGCCGTAATCGACGACGACGTTTCCATTCTGCAAGGCGTGACGCTGGGTGGCACCGGCAAGGAGCAGGGTGACCGCCATCCGAAGATCCGGCGCGGCGTGTTGCTCTCGGCAGGCGCGAAAGTGCTCGGCAATATCGAGGTCGGTTCCTGCGCGCGCGTCGCGGCGGGTTCGGTGGTGCTGAAACCGGTTCCGGCCAATGTCACGGTCGCAGGCGTGCCCGCGCGCGTGGTGGGCGACGCCGGCTGCAAGGACTCGCAGCCCTCGCATTCCATGAACCAGATTTTCGAGATGCCGTTCATGGGCGAAGCCATCTGACCGGCGGTTTTGTGTTTCGCGGCAGGCGCGGGTAGGTTGCCCGCGCCTTCGCTTTTTGGAGATTCCCCTTGGACCGCGCCGAACTCGACCGCCTGCAAACCTATCTTCAGCGCATGTTGAATCCGGAGATCGGGTTGGCCGCGCGGGCGCGCGTGCAGAACATGGCGGAGCTTATTCTCAACGACGAGCCGATCGGCCGCGTGACTGTCGACGACGAGGACGGCGACCGTTCCTACAACGTCACGGTTTCCATCGAGATGCCGTCCGCGAATCCGAACCTCAACGAGGCGGTGCGCGGCAAGTTCGGGAACCCGAAACTGCGGGTCGTGCCGCGTCCAAAGAAGACCGACTCCTCCGAAATTTATCTCGAAGACGAATATATCGCCGTGCTGTTCCGGGACGACGCCTCCGGCCGCTCATGGACCTTCGAGATGGCGGTGCTCGACATCGACCTCGACGAGGCCGATTAACCTCGCTGCCGGAAACGGCTTGCACGGCGCTTTAAGAGATTATTAACCTCGCCGCCACGGGCCAAGAAAGCCCGCAGTACGGGTGGCGTTGCGTGATTTCCCAGGAAGCCTTGCAGTCCCTTTATGCGCTGGCGTTCGGCTTTTGCCTCGCCGGTATGCTGTGCTCCGGCTATCAGGTTTTCGCCGAGCGCCCGGCCAGCTTCCGCCTGCTGAACAGCACGCGCATGATCGCCCTGAGCGCGGTCCCGTTCCTCGTCTTCGCCGCGCCCTTCATCATCATCCGCAACACCATCCGCGGCCGCCAGATGGAAGACCGCAACATGATGTTCGTGGTCCTCGCGACGGTGATCGCGGGCCTGTGGAGTTTCTTCTCCGGCGTCGCGGCGGTGGAAGCGCTCCGCTACGCGGCCGGGCTGTAATTCGCTCGCGATTTTCGCACGTGCGTGGCATGGTCCCGCGCGAAAAGTAATTCACGCGAGACAAGCAATGCCCGTCTATGAATTCGAAGGAATCCGCCCGGAGCTTCCAGCGCCTGGAACGTTCTGGATAGCGCCGAATGCAAGCGTCGTCGGCAAGGTGCGCCTGCGCGAACAGGTGAGCATCTGGTTCAGTGCGGTGCTGCGCGGCGACAACGAGTGGATCGAAGTCGGCGTGCGTTCCAACATTCAGGACGGCTGCGTGATGCATACCGATCCGGGTTTCCCGCTGAAGATCGGCGAGGGCTGCACCATCGGACACAACGCGATCGTGCACGGCTGCACCATCGGCGACAATTCGCTGGTCGGCATGGGCGCGACCATCATGAACGGCGCGAAGATCGGCAAGGACTGCATCGTCGGCGCAAACTCGCTCGTATCCGAGGGCAAGGAATTTCCGGACGGCTCGCTCATCATCGGCGCGCCCGCGAAACTCGTGCGCCCCCTCGACCAGAAAACCATCGACTTCCTGAAGCTCGCAGCCGCCAGCTATTACAATCGCTGGCCAAAATACGCGGCGAGCTTCAAGCAGGTGGATTGAACGGCGGCGGTAATCCGGGCCGCTTCGCAAGGCGAAATTACGAGTTCCGTTTTACTGCCCTGTTTCCCCGCCGCCAGAATGCGCTAGCATCGGCGGCGAGGGAGAGGGGTCTTGTCTCGCCAGTTCTTTTCGACGCTGCCGCCGGGTACGCTCATCGCCGGTTACGAGATTGTGCGTCCGCTCGGACAGGGCGGCTTCGGCATCACCTACGAAGCCTATAACAAAATCGCCAAGCGGCGCGTCGCCATCAAGGAGTTCTTTCCGAGCGCGCTGGCTTCGCGCGATGGCGCCACGCAGGTCGTGTTCTTCGGCAAGGACGACTCCGTATTCCGCTCGGCGCTGGATCGTTTCGAGAAATCGACTTCCGCGCTTGCCGACCTCCAGCACAAGAATATTCTCGATGTGCTGAATTACGTCTCGGCGCACGGCACCGGCTACATGATCATGGAACTGGTGGACGGGGACACGTTCCTCGACTGGCTGCGCAATAAAGAGTCCGGCATGCCGGAAATCGGGGAGTTGCAATCCATCCTCGAGCCGGTCTGCGACGCGCTGGAATATGTTCACGCGCGCAATACGCTGCATCGCGATGTCGCCCCCGACAACATCATGATCCGCAAGAACGGTCAGCCGGTGCTGATCGACTTCGGTGCGATGAAGGTGATCGAGAGCGATACGCGGCTAAAACTAGGCAGTGCGGAACACGCAATCAGCAGCCAGATTACGTTCAAGCCGAATTATTCCTCTCCGGAACAGGTGGCGGGCAAGGCACTGGATGCCAGCAGCGACGTCTATTCGCTGGCTGCGGTGCTCTATCGCGCGGTGACCGGCAGGCCGCCGGAAGACGCTATGAAGCGCCGCAATAATCTGATCGACGGCGAGGGCGATCCTTACGTTCCAGTGCGCGAAAAGAATCCGGACGTGCCGCAAGCGCTGGCTTCGGCCATCGACCGCGCGCTGACGCTTCGCCGCGAAGATCGAATGGCGACTGTCAGCGAGCTTCGCGCCGCGTTGATGTCGGTGAAAGGTGACGATGGCGGCGAGACGATTCCGGGTGTGAAAAAGAAGATCCCGCAGCAGGAAACGCCGCCACCGCCTCCACCTGCAACGCCGGAGCGCATCGTCTCCGGCGGGAACGGATTGCCGCCGCAGGGTAGCGGCATGCCGCCATCGGCGGGTGAGCGCCGGTTTGGCTGGCCTGCCATCGCGGCGGTGATCGGCGCGATTGCGTTGCTGTTGTTCGCGGGCGTCTATTCCTATCGTGAAGGATTATTCTCCGGCACGACGCGCGTTTCAGAATTGCCGAAGCCGGAGCCGCAGCCCCTTCCGCAGCCGAAGCCCGAAGCGCTGCCGCCGCTGGCGGAAGGCCATGCCTATTGCCGCAGCCGTCACGGGCAGCAATCGTTCGCAGTCGAGGTCGTCGCGGACAAGAACCATCCGTTCCGGTGCGATTGCGGCGGTGGCTTTGTCTGGAACGATGCGCGCACGCTTTGCGTGCAGCCGAAGCCGGCACGGACGATTGCGGACGGGCATCCGTATTGCCGCAGCCGGTTTGGCGAGTTCGCTGTCGCGGTTCGCGTCAATGACAGCGAAGCAAATCCTTACGAATGCGGATGCCGCGCCGAGTACTCCTTCAATCCGTCGCAAACGCAATGCCGCTTAACGCCGACGCTCGAGCGCGGTCATGCTTTCTGCCGCCAGCAATACGGGAATGCGCAGGCGGTGTCGGTCAACCATGCGCAGGAACAACCGTATGCCTGCTCCTGTTCGGGAAACCATATCTGGAACGATGCGCGTACTTATTGCGTCGCGCCGCCACCGCCGCGGCAGACCTTGGCCAATCGTCTCGTCGCAGGAGGGCGTTGGGCGGTCAGCGGCAATTGCCAGACGCCGCGGGATACATACACCGCACGAATTTCCGGAAGCAATTTCATCTGGCGAGACGGTCTTGGCCGCGAATATGTCGAAGCCATCGAGTATAACGGCGACGACGAACTCCGGACGAGAACGATAAACTCTCCCGATCCAAAAGACATCGGGGCGCTATGGAGCTATGTCAGCTTCGGCGACAACGACATTAGCGTAAGAAAGAACGGAAGAGTCGTCGCTGCCACGCTGCGGTGCAGGTAGAAAAGGTGATGCGGCTCTAGCGGAAAAACGGGAAGAACGATTGCCCCGCCGTTTCGCGCTCGCGTTCGCGCGGCGAGCGCAGCTCGATTGGCGGCGGGTTCACGTAAGCTCGCGCCTTGTTGGTCTTCGCATCGCCGAGGTTGCGATAGCCCTTCTCCTCGAAATAGATGAAGAACTTCGCTTGCTGCGGAATCCACCAGCGCGAAAGTTTCGCCGCATAACGGCTGAGCCGCACGCAGCCGAGGCTTACCGGCGAACCGAAGGTGCCGCCGGAATCGAGGCCGCCGGCGATCTGGTGGATGCCGTTCGCGCGCTCGCCCTTGTAGCCTTTCTCCGGAAGGAAATGCAGGAAGTTCGGCATCTCGATCGGGCGGCCGCCGTTCTCGAACATGGCGATATGTGCGCGCCCGCCGCCCATGCGCTCGTCGCGTTTCGCGTCGGCTGGCGTGTAGCGGCGATCCGAACTCCAGTTGCGGTTCGCGATGTAATTGATCGGTGCGTAGTAGTTGTTGTTCGGCTTCTGGATCCAGCGGCTCGATGAAGTCAGGAAGCGGTAGACCAGCTTCGGCTTGCCGTCGACGATTTCGCAGTAGTTCAGCGTCTGGCCGATGCAGTAGCCGGAATGGACGCGCGCCTTCACGATCGGGTCGGTCTTGAAGCGATGTACCTGCGCGACGTAATTCTTCAGGTCCTCGATCTCGATGGCGAGCGCCGCGGCTTCTTCCGGCTTCTCGACCGAGGCGAGGATGACCTGTGGGTTCTCTTTCTCAAGCGCAATCAGGTCGATGCCGCGCGCGGATGCGATGGCGCGCAGCTTCGGAAATTCGCTCAGGTCCTCGATCCGCGAGAAGTGTTCCTCCACGCCGCGGCAAAAGCCGTTCTCGTCGGCGGTGTTGAAGTCCGCAACGATGTAGCGGTTACGCAGATGCGCCGCGAGTTTCTCGTTTTCGTTGCGCACCGCGCTCAGCGGAAAGAAATCGCTGGTTTTCGGGTCTTTGAGTTTCTCGAAGGGGATGCGGCAGGGCGCGTCGATTTCGTCGTTGCCGAGATCGTGAACGGCGGCGGGCAGGTAATCCGGCAGCGGGATTTGTTTGGCGTCCGGCGTGCTCTGCGCACCCGCAGGAGCCGCGGCGAAATGCAGGGCGGCGAGAGCCAGGATCAGTGACGGTGCGCGCATACCATTCCCCAACAGCCGGTTCCTTTTTAGCATCAAACGTTCTCCGGAATCCCACCATGCACAAAAAAGTGAGGCCGGCTTCGGGGGGACGAAGCCGGCCTCCGCATGTCCGGTCAGGGGACGGGGAGGGGTGGGGACGTGACCGGGCCTGCGTTTCCTTGTTTCTCGTTATCGTGCCGCGACGAACGGCGTGGGGCGGTCGTCGCCGAGCGCAACCCAGAGATTCGGGTCGGTCTGCGACTGGCGCTTGATGTAGCGGTATCCGGTTTCAGCCCAGGGCAGGACTTCCTCGACCTGGTTGTCGAGAATGAACTCGCCCTTGTCGGTGCGAACCGTGAGCACCGAGTGGCCTTCGCCCTTCTTGTCGCGGACGACGGTGATCAGCAGCGCCGAGCGCGGCCAGCCCAATTCCATGAGCATGCGGCGCTTGAGCAGAACGTAGTCCTCGCAATCGCCGTAACCGTCTTCCGGATAGGTCCAGTGCTCGACCACGCCGTAGTGTTCGAGGTCCGTCATCGGCTTGATGCGCTCGTTGACGAAACGGTTGATGCGATCGAGTTCGCGGCGCGCGGCAACGGTGTATTGGATATCGCGCGCGCTGACGCGCGGCACGTTGCATTCCCACGGGCGCTTTTCGCAGAACTGCACCCAGCCGATCGGCGGACGCGAACTGTCGCCGACCGCGACGAACTGCATGCGCTTCTGCTGCTGCGCGTGCGCGGTGCCCGTGAAAAAGATGGCGGCAAGCGCGGTCAAAACAACCGCCACTGGCGCCTTGTACGCCTGATACGCAACCATTGAACGCCCCAAACCCGTTTTTCTTGTTGGGGCGATACTGACAGACAGCTTTTGAGGTTCGTCTAATTCGCGCCGCGAAACTCGCGGCTTTGTTTTCGAAAATTGTTTCGTAATTTTCCGAAAACCAGAATCGAATTTGATTCAAATTTGAATCATTCGCGCACTTGTTGCGATGGCACAGCATGAAAACGAAAAAGCCGCCCGGTGCGGGCGGCTTTCTGGAGGATTTTCGTTTTCGCGGACGTTCACATTTCGTTGACGCTGATGTTCTGTTCCAGTGCGTCGGTGGTCTGAACCCGGGTGAATTCGATTGCAAAGCCCTGCTCGATGTGACGCACCACGCGGCCCGGCGTCTTGCCGAGTACGACCGGGGTGCCGACCGGCGGCTTGTCGCGCGTCTGCACAGCGGCGCCGGAGAGCGAAACGTCGAGGACGCGCGCGGGCACCACTTCGCCGCCCGGCAGCGTGAGGGTGGAGCGCGGGTTGCGCAGCGTGAAGCGTTCGTGGCGGCGGTCTTCGGGCAGTCCGAGCGAATTGC
Organism: Xanthobacteraceae bacterium; assembly: GCA_019454205.1. Lineage (NCBI taxonomy): Bacteria > Pseudomonadati > Pseudomonadota > Alphaproteobacteria > Hyphomicrobiales > Xanthobacteraceae > Xanthobacteraceae bacterium. The sequence continues at coordinate 1,823,865 of CP075369.1, read as the reverse complement.
GGTTGGCGAACCAGGTGAGCTGGTCGGCGAGCTTGTCGCGGCGGCGGATCGTGCCCTGCACGGTCATCGCGAAGCCGTTCTCGAACAGGCGCACGCAATGGCCTTCGAGGCGGCCGATATGATCGATGTAGGCGACCACGGGTTCGCCGGGACGCGGCAATGCGGGTGCGATCAGCGCCGCGCCGCCCGGCGACATGTCGAGCGTGCGGCAGGTGAATTCGCGCCGGTCGGCCAGCATGTAGCGGCCGGTCAGATCGACTTTCACGCGCTGGCTGCGGCGGCGTTCCTGATTACGAGGAACAATGGCCGCTGCTGGATTGAGTTGACGCATGATTTTGCCGGGTTTCGCGCTGAAGTGCGTAAAACCTACGGGAGCGTTGGTTAACGGCCCGTATCGGGACGAGGCCGTTTTCAGGCAGGGTTAATCCGTTCCGCTATGAACCAGACGCAGGTGCGCGCGGGCGGGGCGGGGTGCGCTGGGCGCAAGCGTCGCCTCGCCATCTTCCCGATGCAGGCGCAGCGAGCGGATGCGCAGTTCGCCAAGTGGGTGGGAGCCGACCCAGTAGGGCACCTCCAGCGGGGCCAGTATTCCGAGCATTCGTGCATGGCTGTCACCACGGTAACGCAGGGGCAGAAGCAGGAGTTCCATCTCGATGCTCTGGCCCTGTTCCGTTTCGCCGATCACGGCGGCAATGCCCGGAACGGCCTCGGAAGCGGTTTCGTCCAGCAAAGCAAGCAGTGCCGCGCGGTCGGTGCGGGCGAACAGGCTGACGAAGCTCTTGCCCCGGACCTCCTTGCCGAGCAGGGCGCACAAACGGGTTCCCGCCAGGCGCACCTTGAAGCGCTCGAACCCGCCGCCTTCCAGCAGCACGATGTCGCCGAGCAGGCGGCCGATCTGGCCCGGCTCGATTTCGCTGCGCTCCGGCGCGGGGCGACCGCGGCGAAGCCTGTCCCAATACGCATGGAGCGCGCGGGCAGATGGATGTCTCATAACGCTATTCCCCACTCCGGTTCTCACCCGTCGCAAGACGGGACGGTGCCACGGAGCAGGAGCAGGCGCTGTGCCGGGAATGGAACCATCAACAGCCCCCGGCAGGTAGGGTTAACGCAGGCTTTCGGTTTTGCTCCCGGTTCAATCGGCTATGGTGGGAATGGCTCAAGGCTCTCGCGAATTCGCGGCTCCCGCCGCCGGCCGTCGGTGACGACGGCGGTCAACAAAGGGGAGCGGCGCAAACTGAAGACAAGTTTTCTGGGACGTGACCGGCCCGCGAAATGGGGATTTTCGCGGGCCATTTCTTTTGTGGCGCCCGCGTCCTTGCGTAATCTTGCCGATGTGGATGCCGCCCTCTAAGGGAGGCGGGTGAATTACGCGAATTTCCCGCCGGAAGCGCGTCAGCGCGAGCCGGTTTTCAATCTCCCGCCCGCACTCGCCGTTCTGCTCGTGCTGCTGGTCGCGATCCATATCGCGATGTGGGCGATCGAGGAGTGGGGCGGACGCGAAGCCTACGGCAACGCACTGGCCTGGCTCGCGTTCTGGCCGCCCCGCTACAACGGCATGATCGCGGTGCCGGGTGCATTGCCCGGCGGGTTTGCGGCCGATGTCTGGACCTTCGTCACGTACGCACTGTTGCACGGCAACATGCTGCATCTCGTCTTCAATCTGTTGTGGATGCTTGCCTTCGGCAGCGCCGTGGCGTGGCGCTTCGGTACCGCACGCTTTCTGTTGTTCTGTGCGGTGACCGCGGCGGCGGGCGCAGGCGTGCATCTGCTCACCAATTTCCAATCTATGCTGCCACTGGTGGGCGCTTCGGCGGCGATTTCCGGTCTGATGGCGGCCTCGATGCGCTTCGCGTTCGAGGCGGGCGGACCCTTGAGCGCGTTCCGCATGAAGGGCCGTCAGGCTTTTCTGGTGCCGGCACTGCCGTTGTTTGCGGCACTGCGCAATCCGCAGGTACTTATTTTCCTTGCGGTCTGGTTCGCGCTGAACCTGATGTTCGCCCTGACGTCCGTGTTCGACGGCGGCGGCGACGTCGCCTGGCAAGCACATATCGGCGGTTTTATCGCCGGGCTGCTGTTATTCCCGCTGTTCGATCCGGTGCCGCGGCCCGTTTATCACTGATACATCCGGGCTTGCCGGTTTCGCAGTTTCAGCCAATCATGGTGCGGCGTCCTCTCGTCGGACAGAGCCGGAGATTGCCATGACCGTACGCCGGATTCTCAACTTCAAAGGATCGGACGTTGTTACCGTCGCGCCGAATGTTTCGTTGCACGAAGCGATTTCGTTGCTGACGAAACACCAGATTGGCGCGCTGGTCGTAACCGATAACGGCACGGTTCTCGGCGTGCTCTCGGAGCGCGACGTCGTGCGGCTGCTCTCAAACAAGGATACCAACCGCTTCGACAATCCGGTGTCGTCGGCGATGACGAAGGATGTCAAGAACTGCACGCCGGAAGACAGCATCCAACAGCTCATGCATGTGATGACAATGGGACGCTTCCGTCACATGCCGGTCGTCGAGAACGGCAAGCTGGCAGGCGTCATCTCCATCGGCGACGTGGTGAAGCTGCGTCTTGAGGAAATGGAACGCGAAAGCGAACACCTCAAGAATTATATCGCGACTGCCTAGACAGCGCAGTTACGCGCTGAGTCTTGCGACCGTTTCCATGATGTCGCCGAGCGCGCGTTCGGCAGCTTCCTCGCCGGCCTTGATCGACTCTTCCGCGCGATAGAATTCGAACAATCCGACGTTGTTCAACCGGGGCGAGATCATCACGTCCGGCGGATCGCCGGCAAGGCGTGAGCGCGAGATGCGGTCCTGCGTGATGTTGAAAGCGTGCATCATCACACGCGAAATTCCCCGCGGGCCGTCGTCTGCCGGAGAGGAGACGCGCGGCTTCATGCCGAACATACGGCGGACCACGCCACGCGGAGCTTCTGCGGGCTGGGGAAGCGAAACCGCATCCGGTTCGTCGCTGCCGTTGTTCTGGATCACTGTGCCCTTACCGAACACATCCGAGTGCAGGTTGACCGCAATCACTACGCGAGCACCGAGCGCGCGTGCCGCCGAAACCGGAATCGGATTCACCAGCGCACCGTCTACCAGCCAGCGTCCGCCGATCTTGATCGGCGTGAAGATGCCGGGCAGGGCGTAGCTTGCCCGCATAGACTGGATCAGGTTGCCGCGGGTCAGCCAGATTTCGTGTCCGGAAGAAAGCTCGGTCGCGATCGCGGCGTAGCGCAGCGGCAGATCCTCGATGCTGGTTTCGCCGAAATTGAGTGAGAGGATGTTCGCGAGGCGGCGGCCGGAAATCAGCCCGTTGCCGCCAATGCGCCAGTCGAGAAACCCGAACATGCGGCGCTTGGTCATCGAGCGCGCGAAGTCTTCCAACTCGTCGAGGCGGTTTGCGGCCCATGCGCCGCCCGCCAGCGCGCCCATCGAAGTGCCGGCAATGACGTCGGGCTTGATGCCGGCTTTGTTGAGCGTGCGGAGGATGCCGATATGCGCCCAGCCGCGCGCGGCGCCGCCACCGAGCGCAAGCCCGATACGGGGCTTGATCTGCTTTGGCTCTTGCCGGTCGACCGGATGGCTCTCGACCGGGCGGTCGTTACTGTCGCGGGAAAAAACCTTCAGAAGCATTTGGCCCTCAACGCCTGCAATTCAGGAGGTGTTCCTGCCTTAACTCCAAAAATCGTCGCTGCACCGCACCTTTATGACCGACAACCTTGGCAGGATCGCGTCATGCGTAGCCGGGCGCAAGAGCGCCTATTTCGCTAGCGAGAGGGCCGGCTTGCCGTCTTTCAGCGTTAGCACCCGGTAGAAACAGGAGCGGCGTCCGGTGTGGCAGGCCTTGCCGTCGCCTTCCGCCGTGACGCGCAGGAGAATCGCATCCTGATCGCAGTCCACCCGGATTTCCCTGACGCGAAGTACGTTGCCGCTGGTCTCGCCCTTCTTCCACAGGCTCTTGCGCGAACGCGACCAGAACCACGCTTCTCCCGATTCCAGCGTCCGCCGGAGCGCTTCCTCGTTCATGTGCGCGAGCATTAGCACTTCGCCGCTCTCCGCATCGGCGGCGATGGCGGTGACGAGGCCGTTTTGGTCGTAGCGGGGGCGGAAAGCGAGGCCTTCCTCAAGTTCGGTGTTGGCGCTCATGCGGTAACCTGGTCGTGTCTGGAGTGTTTGCGCGTGTCGTGACACCTTCTAGCAGATGGGACACGCTAAGGGGGCCGGAATGAAATTCAGGGCGTTCGCGATGTCAGCGGTGATGCTCGTGGCAACTTTGCCTGTGCAAGCGCAAAGCGCCGCCGAAGTGCTGCGCGAGGCGGGAATCGAAGGCACATGGTCGGTGAACTGTTCCGTGCCGCCCGGCGATCGCAACGGTCACCACACCTACATCTATGAAGGCGGCGGTGTTCGCGAGGCGCGCGATTTCGGCAATTCCCGCGACTCGAGCGACGTGATCCGCGCGCGCATCTTCGACGACGGCACGCTCGAAATCGTAACCCGCAATCCGCAGTTTACGTGGCGTGTCGTGTACCGGCGGCTCGGCGACGGAAAAATCCGCGCGATCACCAGTGGGGAAGAGGGCGGTACGAACCGGCTGACGATCCAGAACGGCCGTTTCCTTCACAACGGCAATGAGACGCAGGCGCTGGTTCGCTGCAACTGACATTCGCTGACTCCAAAAATCAAAAGCCCCGGCTTGAGGCCGGGGCTTTTTCGTTTCGTCTCTCGCTTGAGCGATCAGTCCTTGCGGCTGCCGCGCACCAGCGTGAAGAAGCGAACCTGCTCGGCCGGATCGTCGCGGAAGACGCCCGTGAACTGGGTGGTGACGGTCGATACGCCCTGGCGCTGCACGCCGCGCATCGCCATGCACATATGCTCGGCTTCGATCATCACGGCGCAACCGCGCGGCTTCAGGTGCTCGTCGATCGCGTCGGTGATCTGCGAGGTGAGGTGTTCCTGCGTCTGCAAGCGGCGGCCGAAGATCTCGATCAGGCGCGAGAACTTCGAGAGACCGACAACACGCTCGACCGGGAAGTACGCGATATGCGCCTTGCCACTCATCGGCATGATGTGGTGCTCGCAGTGCGAGAAGAACGGAATGTCGCGAACGACAACGAGGTCGTCGAACGTACCGATCTCGCCGAAGGTGCGGCCGAGAATCTCTTCCGGGGTTTCGCCGTAACCGCCGAAAACTTCCTCGTATGCCTTCACCATGCGGCGCGGCGTATCGAGCAGGCCCTCGCGGTTCGGGTTGTCGCCGATCCATGCGATCAGCGTGCGGGCAGCAGCCTCCGCCTCTTCACGAGAGGGGCGCTTCACCGGCGATAAATCTGGTGCTGCATCCGCCTGCTTCAGCAGCGACGTGACGACGGCATCCATCTTGGTCTTCTCCATTCGATCCGGAAGACGCCCGTCTTCCGGTGGCTATTCCAGTTTTGCAGTCCGGCCTCCGGGCGGAGGGTCGGCTATGCAGGAGGCACATTTCTTCTCATTGGCCGGGCACCTTCCAACCCGACCGAACCCGTCCTATTTTTCCGGGGTAAGCGACTTGCGTTTGACGCCTTGTTGGCAGTTTCCCGAAACTTGCCGCCTTCTTACGGGCGGCCAGCACTCGAGAGAACATGCACCCCCGTACATTAGTTCCCGCAAGCCGTGAAGAAATGTGGTGTTCGATTGAGGCAATTTCGCGGAGTATGACAAGGCCGGACCATGCTTAACGACGTCTACAATCGCCGCATCCTGGAGCTGGCCGCCGATATTCCGCGGATCGGGCGGCTATCCGATCCGGGGGCTTCCGCCACCGCCCATTCCAAGCTGTGCGGGTCGACGGTCACGGTCGATCTCAAGATGGACGGGGATACCGTTACCGACTTCGCCCACGATGTCCGCGCCTGCGCGCTCGGTCAGGCTTCTTCGTCGATCATGGCGCGGCATGTCGTTGGGGCGAAAGCCTCGGAATTGCGCGATATCCGCGACCAAATGTACCGGATGCTGAAGGAGAACGGCCCGACGCCGGGTGGCGAGTGGGCCGACCTTGCAGTGCTGGAGCCGGTCCGGGATTACAAAGCGCGGCACGCTTCCACGTTGCTGACCTTCGATGCGGTGGTGGACGCCATCGGCCAGATCGAGAAGACCAGAGACGCCACCAAGGCCGCCGGTTAGCCCGCTGCTGCATTGCGGCGTTACGCGGCGAAATGGAATTTGATGGACGCCCACCGGCCCGAATGCACGCACGGAGCGAAGGAGCGGGGCTTTCCCCTGCGCTGGCGCCAGCCGGTGACGAGTGCGATGCGGCTTCTCGTCCTCGGCTACCGCTATAGCCTTTCGCTGCTGATGGGACGGCGCTGCCGCCATCTGCCGACCTGCTCGGAATATGCCGACGAGGCACTGGCGCGGCATGGCGCATGGGCCGGAGGCTGGATGTCGCTGGCGCGGATCGTGCGCTGTAACCCGTGGGGGTCCGCCGGCCTCGATTTCGTACCCGCCGCTTTGCCTGACTGCGCAAGCTGGTACACGCCGTGGCGCTACGGGCGCTGGAGCGGGACGAACGAAGTGCCGCCGGCGAAATAGCGCGCGCTATTTTTTCTTCGGCGGTTTCGGGGCCTTGCCGTCGATCCGCATTTCGATTTCGGACGGCTTCACCGCCCGGCCTTTGGCGTCGATGTAGCCCACCGAAATCCTGTCGCCGGTTTCCTTCGTATGAAGCGTCAGCGGCGAACTGCCTTCGCCCAGCCAAACATCTCCCCACGCGGTCATGGCCATGAAGGGCAGGGTGAGCGTCCGTCCCATTTCGGTCAGCCAATATTCGGTACGCGGGCGCTGGCCGTCCTCGCGATATTCGCGCCGCTCCATGATGCCGCTTTCGACCAGGCCGGCGAGGCGGGCGCTGAGAACGCTGCGCGGAATGTCGATGTCGGCCTGAAAGTCGTCAAAGCGGCGCAGGCCGTACAGCGCCGAGCGCAGGATCAGGAGCGACCAGCGGTCGCCGATCAGCTCGAAACTTTTTGCGAGATTGCAGCGCCGCACCGGCACGGGCGAGCGGCGGACGAGGGGCACTTCGGTCATCCGGATATTTTACCTGAGTTGCAATTCCATATCCAGATGTTAGTCTGAGTCCATAAAATGAACTTAAACGGAGGCGGCAATGGGCGGAGCGTCAGCGGCAAGGAGCGTGAAGGTGGACGATCCGCTCGACGATTTCTCCGCGCGCGAGATCACGCTCAATGGCGCGGCCAAGCGGGTCTATGTGGCGGGCGAGGGACCGGCGGTAGTCGTGATGACGGAAATGCCCGGCATCAGTCCCCATGTCGCGCGTTTCGCGCGCTGGGTGCGAGACGGCGGGTTTACTGTTTACATGCCCTCGCTGTTCGGGCGCGACGGCGCGCTTGCGACTGCCGAGGAAGGCGCGGAAGTTTTCCGGCGCGCGTGCATGAGCGCCGAGTTTCGCGCGCTTGCCGCTAATCAATCCAGCCCGGTCACGCGCTGGCTCATGGCGCTGGCAAAACTCGCGCACGATGAATGCGGCGGGCCGGGGGTTGGCGCGATCGGCATGTGCTTCACCGGCAACTTCGCGCTGACCATGATGCTGGAGCCGTCCGTGCTGGCGCCCGTGCTGTCGCAGCCGACGCTGCCGCTGAACAATCCCGCCGCGCTGGAAATATCGCCGGAGGAGATCGCCGCCGTCCGCGAGCGGCTCGAGGAGGAAGACCTGACCGTGCTGGCCTATCGCTTCGACGGCGACAAGTTCTGCCAGGCGCAGCGCTTCGCCGCCTATGCCGAAAAGCTCGGCGAGCGCTTCATCCCGCGCGTGCTGCCGGACAGCGCGGCGAACCGCGACCTGCCGCCGTTCTTCGAGCGCTATGTCACGACGCCCCACAGCGTCGTCACCGCGCACCTGATCGACGAGGCCGGGCAGCCGACGGTTGCGGCGCGCGACGAGATCGTCGCTTTCTTCCGCCAGCGGCTTTTCACGCCGCGATAGGGAAGGCGTCGGCCTCCGTTTGCATCCGAATCCGGATTGTAATAATCCAGCGCCAATAAGCATTTCGATTCAAACGTCGCTTACCTGCCTGGTTTGCAGGAGTGAGCAGGAGGACAAGATGGTCACGCTGACCTTTCCCGACGGCGCACGCCGCGAATTTCAAAACGGCATTTCCGGTCTCGACATCGCGAAGGGCATTTCGCCCTCGCTCGCCAAGCGCACGGTCGCGATGGCGCTCGATGGTGAGGTTCTGGACCTCGCCGATCCGATCAACCGTGATGCGAAGATCGAGTTCATCTCGCGCGAGGACCCACGCGCGCTGGAGATGATCCGCCACGACGCGGCGCATGTGATGGCCGAGGCGGTGCAGGAGCTTTTCCCCGGCACGCAGGTCACCATCGGCCCGTCGATCGAGAACGGCTTTTATTACGACTTCTTCCGCAACCAGCCGTTCACGCCGGAAGACTTTCCCGCCATCGAAAAGAAGATGAAGGAGATCATCGCGCGGGACAAACCCTTCACGAAGGAAGTCTGGACGCGCGACAAGGCGAAACAGGTGTTCCGCGACAAGGGCGAGAACTTCAAGGTCGAACTGGTCGAGAGCATTCCCGCCGATCAGGAACTGAAAATCTACAAGCAGGGCGAATGGTTCGATCTCTGCCGCGGCCCGCACATGCCTTCGACCGGCAAGGTCGGCAGCGCCTTCAAGCTGATGAAGGTCGCGGGCGCGTACTGGCGCGGCGATGCCACCAAGCCGATGCTGACGCGCATCTACGGCACCGCGTGGCCGGACCAGAAGCAGCTTGACGATTACCTGCATCGCCTCGAAGAGGCGGAGAAGCGCGACCACCGCAAGCTCGGCCGCGAGATGGATCTCTTACATTTTCAGGAAGAGGGACCGGGTGTCGTATTCTGGCACGCGAAGGGATGGTCGCTGTTCCAGTCCATCGTTTCGTACATGCGCCGCCGACTGCGTGGCGACTACGACGAAGTGAATGCGCCGCAGCTACTCGACAAGGTGCTCTGGGAAACGTCGGGTCACTGGGAGTGGTACCGCGAGAACATGTTCGCGGCGCAGTCTGCGGGAGACGATGCCGAGGACAAGCGCTTCTTCGTGCTGAAGCCGATGAACTGTCCGGGCCACGTGCAGATTTTCAAGCACGGTCTGAAAAGCTATCGCGATCTGCCGATCCGTCTCGCGGAGTTCGGCGTGGTGCATCGCTACGAGCCTTCCGGTGCGATGCATGGGTTGCTGCGCGTACGCGGTTTCACGCAGGACGACGCGCATGTGTTCTGCACGGAAGACCAGCTTGCGGACGAGTGCCTCAAGATCAACGACCTCATTCTCTCGACCTATGACGACTTCGGCTTCACCGGCGAACTGACGGTGAAGCTCTCGACGCGCCCGGAAAAGCGCGTCGGTGCGGATTCGTCGTGGGATCACGCCGAAGCCGTGATGGAGCGCGTGTTGAAGCAGATCGCCGATGCTTCCGGCGGCCGCATCAAGACCGCGATCAATCCAGGCGAGGGCGCGTTCTACGGGCCGAAGTTCGAATACGTGCTGCGCGACGCCATCGGCCGCGACTGGCAATGCGGCACGACGCAGGTGGACTTCAACCTGCCGGAGCGTTTCGGTGCATTCTACATCGACGCAGACGGCGGCAAGAAGACGCCGGTGATGGTGCATCGCGCGATCTGCGGCTCGCTGGAGCGCTTCACCGGCATCCTGATCGAGCATCACACCGGGCATTTCCCGCTGTGGCTCGCGCCGGTGCAGATCAAGGTCTGCACGATCACGCAGGACGCCGACGCCTATGCGGAACAGGTCTTGAAAGCCGCGCGCCGCGCGGGGCTGCGGGCGGAGATCGACCTTCGCAACGAGAAGATCAATTACAAGGTCCGCGAGCATTCGCTCGCGAAGATCCCGGTGCTGCTCGTCGTCGGCAAGAAGGAAGCGGAGGAGAAGACCGTTTCGATCCGCCGCCTCGGTTCGCAGGCGCAATCTTCTATGACGCTTGACGCCGCGTTGAAATCGCTGGTGGATGAATCTCTCGCGCCCGATTTGAAGCGCGAGAAGACGGAAGTGGCGTAACTACTGCCCGCGCGCGGGCTGCGCGTTGGTTGGCGGCGGGATGTTCTCGGCGCGCGCCAGCACTTCCACTTCGCGGTCGCGGCCCGACACCACCTTGAAGTTCGCCTGATAGGTCTTGCCTTCGTGGCGGGCGACCGCGACGTATTCGCCGTCAGCCAATACAATGGACGGAAACGCGCCGATGAACTCCTTGATGGAGTCGCCGCCCGGCGTCAGCACCGACCATGAAGTATTCGCCAGCGCTTCGCCGCCCGCGGCATGGACGAGACGAAGCGTGATCTGTGCCGCGCGGTGATGCACGGTCGCATCGGTGAGGCGGCCCGGCTCGATGCGCACGTCCGCGGTGACGGTCGAATTGCCTTCGCCATAGGTCGATTGCACGTAATAGGTGCCGGCGGGGAGCAGCACGAGATCGCCTGCGATCACGCCGCGCACGACCGGCGGGCGCTCGGAGCGCGCACCGCGCTTCTTCTTATCGTTGATGCTGCCGCGCTGGAGGAACGTGCCCTCGAACACATCGAAGCGCAGTTTCTGCGCCGAGATGTTTGCGTCGCCGACACGGCCGCGCACGCGAAGTCCACCGGCTGCGACGATGACGGTCTCGCGCTTGCTGTCGGTGAGGTCCACGCGCTGCGCGAAGCTCGCGAGGCCGTAGGCGACATGCACGACATATTTCCCCGGCGCGAGATTGAAGTTCGGCGCGGCGTCGGCGGATTCGGTCACCAGCGTCAGCGGTGTCTGGCCGCCGGGGCGCTCGGTGAATACGCGCCAGTGCAGCGAGTGGTTTACGGTCGCGCCGTCCGGCGAGTAGCGCGCGTTCAGGCTTAGCGTCGCTCGGCCTGCGGGGTTTGGCGCAGCAGTTGGTGTCTGCTTGGTAGCAGGCGGCGGTGCGGGCGGCGGCGGGGCCACCGCAGGCGGCGGGTTTGCGGGGCCGGTAAAGGGGAAGAACTGCGCGTCGGCGGTGCCGGAAAGCAGGAGAAGCGCCAGCAGGGCGGGCAGCGGCTTCCGGAAGGGCAGACGGCGGAACATCCGGCCCTTTTAAGCCCGGAAAAGGCGAATGCAAGGCGGAGGGCCGGGCTATGCAAGGCCAAGTCATTGGAGACATTGGTATCCCATGCTACCGCTCGCTCTGCCCCACCTTTGAGCAATCCATGCCAGACGCACTCAAACTCCTCAAAACCCGTGCCTCCTCCCGCGCGCAGGACCTTGCAGAGCCGGCTCCCAGCGACGCGCAACTTCAACAGATGCTGGAAATCGCCGCGCGCGTGCCCGATCACGGCATGATGACGCCGTGGCGCTTTATCGTGCTCTCGAAAGAGAACCGCGCCGCGGTCGTCGAGAAATTGACGAAAAATTTCCGGGCCGGAAATCCAGTAGCGCCGGAGCAGGATGCCGAAAAGCAGAAGCTGCGGTTCGGTGGCAGCCCGGTGATCGTGGTCGTGGTCGCGCGCACTGCGCCGAATCCGAAAGTGCCTGAGATCGAGCAATTGCTGTCCGCTGGCGCGGCCTGCATGAATCTCCTGCACGCCGCGAATGCGCTTGGCTTTGGCGCGAACTGGCTGACCGGCTGGGCCGCATTCGATGCGAGCAGCAAGGAAGTCTTTGGGTTGAAGGACAACGAACAGATCGTGGGCTTCGTCCACATCGGCACGGCGAAGGCTGAACCGTTCCAGCGCCCGCGTCCGAAGCTTTCCGACATCGTCAGCAAGATTTGAGGGCGCACCTTTGTTTTACGAGCCGCCGAAGCGCAACCACGGTTTGCCGCACGATCCTTTCAAGGCCATCATCGCACCGCGCCCCATCGGCTGGATCAGTTCGCTCAGTGCGAAGGGCGAATTGAATCTCGCGCCGTACAGTTTCTTCAACGGTGTCGCGACGTTTCCGCCGATGGTGATGTTCTCGAGCGACTCGCCGAAGGACTCGCTGCATAACATTCGCGAGACCGGTGAATTCGTCTGCTCGCTTGCGACCTGGGATTTGCGCGACGCGATGAACAAGACTTCGCAGGCGGTGCCGGGCAACGTGAACGAGTTCGAGCTTGCGGGGTTGGAAGCGGCGCCGTCGAAACTGGTCAAGCCGCCGCGGGTCGCGGCTTCGCCGGTGGCGCTCGAATGCAAGGCGACGCAGATTCTGCAACTCACCGACGCGAACGGGAACGACATCTCGAACATTGTCGTGTTCGGGCAGGTGATGGGAATTTATATCGACGACCGGTTCCTGAAGAACGGCATCCTCGATACTGCGGGCATGAAGCCGATCGCGCGGTGCGGCTATCGCCAGTATGCGGTCGTCACCGAACTGTTCGAGATGACGCGGCCGGACGAGCGCTGATTATTTCCGCACGCGCGCGAGCAGCCGCTGTGCGCGTTTCAGGTGCGGCTGGTCGAGCATCGCGCCGTCCAGCGAGATGACGCCGGCATTGTTCGCAGTTGCAAAGGCTTCGACCACGCGCTTTGCCTGCGCAATCGCTTCCGCCGAGGGCGTGTAAATCTCGTTGATGACCGGCACCTGATCGGGATGGATCGCCATCTTGCCCGTGAAGCCGTCGCGCCGGCCTTCCAGCGTTTCCTTTCGCAAGCCTTCAATGTTGCGGAAGTTGGCGTAGATGGAATCGATCGGCGGCGTATCCGCATTCACGGCGGCGAGCAGGCATTGCGCACGGGCGAGGCGGTAAGGGTCGGTGTATTCGCCGCGCTCGTCGCGGTTGGTTTCCGCGCCGATGTCCACGGAGAGGTCTTCGCCGCCCCACGTCATGCCGGCGAGCCTCTTGCTGCTGCCGCGGTAATTCGCGAGACCGAAGAGTGCCTGCGCGCTCTCCGTTACCAGCACGAGTATTTTGGTCGCGCCATCGGGAAGCCCGAACATGGCTTCGCGCGCGGTGATCTTGGCATCGAGATGCGCGACGTCCGTGCCGCTCCGGCTTTTCGGAAATAAAATGCCGTCGGGCCGCGCGGGCAGCACCGCGTCGAGGTCGGCGTCCGTCATGCCGGTATCGAGTGCGTTCACGCGCACGAACAGGCGAGGGCGCTGCTCCGCTTTGATGTGCGCGTTCAGGTAGTCGCGCACGACTTCGCGGGCCTTGGCCTTGTTATCAAGCGCGACTGCGTCTTCAAGATCGAGGAGCAGCGCGTCCGCGCCGCTCGCAAGACCCTTTTCGAGCTTGCGCGCACTGTCGCCGGGTACGAACAGATAGGACCGCATCGGACGATTCTTATACGTTGATCTTGCGCTTCAGCATAAAGGCCTGCCGCTTGCACTCGGCCACCAGCTTGCCGTCCTGATTGAAAGTGCGGTGATGGAAATCGACGATGCCGGCGTCGGTCCGTGACTTCGACTCGCGCTTGCCCATGACCTCGGTAGTGCAGTTAACAGTATCGCCCTCGAACAGCGGGTGGGGGAATTTCACGTCGGTCATGCCGAGATTGGCGATTGTCGTGCCGACCGTGGTGTCGTTGACCGAAATCCCGATCATCAGGCCGAGGGTGAACAGCGAGTTCATCAGCGGCTGCCCCCACTGGGTCTCCTTCTCGCAGAAGTCGCGGTCGATGTGCAGCGGCTGCGGGTTCAGGGTCATGTTCGAGAACAGCATGTTGTCCATCTGCGTCACCGTGCGGCGCAAGCGGTGCTCGATCAGGGTGCCGGGCTGAAAGTCCTCGAAATAGAGGCCGCCTCTGGGGTGGCGGCCCTCGCTCTTGTGCATTGCTTCCTCCGGAATCCGGTTTGTTAAGGTTCCGTTTACCATAAAGCGCCAAGTTCCATGCGGGCTTCTCTCCGCACCGCTCCCGGCCGCGGACAAGGCTCCCCGGAACAAGACGCCATGTTCCTCGAAACGCTGCTCGGCACGAAAGAGCGCGTCACAGACGCGATCAAGGCTGCCAGTCAGGCGACCGGCACCAGCTTCGATTATCTCCTGAAAACGGCCGTGCGCGAGTCCGCGCTGGATCCGAAGGCGGCGGCGGCGACGTCCTCCGCGCGCGGGCTGTTCCAGTTCATCGACACCACATGGCTACAGACCGTGAAGGAAGACGGTCCCGCCTTCGGCCTGCGCAACGAGGCGAACGCGATCGAGCGCTCCAGCGACGGCCAGTATTTCGTGCGCGACCCGAAGGTGCGCGCGCAAATCCTGAAGCTGCGCGAGAACCCGGAAATCGCGGCGGTGATGGCCGGCGCGTTCTCGCAACGCAACGCCGCCGAAATCCAGACCGTGCTCGGCCGGCGGCCGACCGCGGGAGAGCTTTACATCGCGCATTTCCTCGGCGCGAACGGCGCGAAGCGCTTTCTCTCGATGCGCATGGCGAACCCGGAGGCGTCTGCGGCAGCGGCGTTCCCCGATGCCGCGCGCGCGAACCGCTCGATCTTCTACGGCCCGAACGGCGCGCGCTCCTTCGATGACGTCTATCGCGTGCTGGTCTCCAAGCACGACAACACCAAACCCGCGACCACGAACATCGCGGTCGCAGGGGTAAACGCACCGGCTAACGCCACCGTCAACAACACGGCGCAGGGCGAGGCGCCGGGCAACAGCCTGTTCAACCGGATCGCGCAGGCATTCGGTCCACGCCGTAACGCAAACGGGCCGACCCGCACCATGCCGCGCACCACGCCGGGATATTTCCCGGTGAGCCAGAACACGCCGCGCATGCAGGCGCGCGCCGATACGCCGCCGCCGGCCGCCGCCACGACCGTGCAGGAAACGACCCAGCAGACGGTGCAGGCCAATGCCTACGCCGCGACCCCGCAGGAAAATATCGGCGACCGTCCGCATTTCCGCGGCCTGTTCCAGAACCAGCAGGCCAACCCGCTCAATCCGAGCGTGCGCGAATTGTGGGGCAACGTGCCGGTGCGTCCGCAGGGCGGCTGAGGCTTCAATCCTTAACGAAATCCGAATTTATACGGTGAACGCTTTGTTAAGAGCGCGCGCCTAGGCTTACCGAAAGCAACAGCAGTTCGGGTGTGCCTCGCGATGATCGTGCGTCACTTCCTCAAGTGGATACAGACGGCTCCTCCCGCCGAGCGCGCGGAAGCGACCGGTGCATTGGCCCGCGCCTATCTCTATTCGGACATGTCCACGGGCGACCGCATGGCTGCCGAAGCGGCGATGATCGTGCTGCTCGACGATCCCAGCCCGCGCGTGCGGTTAGCGCTCGCGGAAACGCTGGCTACGCAGGAATACGCGCCGCGCAGCGTCATAATCGGCCTCGCGCACGACCAGCCCGACATCGCCGAACTGATTGCCGGCAACACGCCGGTCTTGCTCGACGCCGAACTGGTCGATCTCGTCGGTACCGGCAAGGAACGCATCCAGCATGCAATCGCTTCGCGCGAACTGCTCTCGCGCGCGGTCGCGGCTGCGGTCGCCGAAATCGGCAGCGCTTCCGCCTGCCTGATCCTGATCGAGAATCCCCATGCGGAATTGACCGGTGCGGTGCTTGCGCGCATCGCGGAACGGCACGGCCATCTCGCCGCGATCCGCGACACGCTGCTTGAGCGCGACGATCTGCCGACCGAAACGCGGCAGGCGCTGGTGGCGACGCTCGCCGATACGCTCGCGCGCTTTGTCGCGCACAAGGAATGGCTTTCCGAGGCGCGCGCACAGACGGTCGCGCGCGAAGCCTGCGACCGCGCCACCATCGCGATTGCCGCCGGGCAAACGCCGGAACAGGTCGCGGGTCTGGTTCGTCATCTCGCGGATACCGGCCAGCTTACCGGTGCGCTGCTGCTTCGCGCGTTGCTCTCCGGCAATACGCGCTTTCTCATCGACGCGCTGAGCGAACTCTCCGGGCTGTCCGCGTCGCGCGTCGCGGCGATTTTGCCGGATCGTTCGGGGCAGGGCTTCCGTGCGTTGTTCGAGCGCGCAGGCCTGCCGCAGGGCGCCTATGGCGCATTCCGTGCGGCGCTCGAAGTATTGCAGGAGATGGGATTGTCGGGCGACGTGCCGGGCTACAGCGCTATCGGCCGCCGCGTGGTCGAGCGCGTGATCGCGCGTTACACGCCGGAATCCTACGGCGAACTGGATGAACTGTATGCGCTGCTGCGCCGTTTCGCGACCGAAGCCGCGCGCGACGAGGCACGGCTTTTCACCGCCGATCTGGTGGCGGCAGCCTGAAATCCAAAACAGAAATCAGGAAGCGAGCGGCTTGTTCGCCACGCGCATGATGCCCGGCGCGACGTCGCCCGCGATTTCCGCGTAGCTGTCCTTCAACTCGCCGGCGAGGAATTGCTCGGCCATGATCGCGAGCTTTTCCGCGACTTCGATGCCGCTGCGGTTGTTCATGTCGCCGATGTTCTCGCGTACCGTGGCGCGGATTGCCGCGACATGATGCTCGATCAGCGGCATCGGAATCCGCGATTTATCGGGTGTGTGCAGCAGCAGGCGGCACAGGCTGTTGGCGATGCGGGCGGCAAGCGGAAAACCGAGCGTCTCGGCCGAACCCTTGATGTCGTGTGCCGGATGAAACAACTGCTCGGTACTTTCCTTGCTCAATCCTTTTTCGCGGACGACGGTACGGGCCGCTTCGAGCCGCGCACATTCTTCCGCCATCCAGTGACTGAACTCGCCCCTGATCTCCGCCAGTGCAGCTTCCGCGCGCGCGACCACGTCCATCGCGACCGTGCCGGGTTCGCGCGTGTGCTGGACCACGCTTTTCAGGCGATGCGGGGGAACGATCACCGAGTGATCGTCGAACTTCTTTTCCGGCGGCTTCTGATCGGTCGGTTGCGGCATGGCGGGTATCCGTAGTCTCAGGCAGCCGGATTCGGACGCGGCGCGCTCTGCGCATCGCCGCTGTTCTTGTTCCGCTGCTGATGCAGACGATTGTCGATGGGAGCGACTTCGATGATCTCGGCGCCGGAAGTGCCCTTGCGGCGTTCCGGTCCGGTGTACTTCGCATTCATTGTACGGCGGCGGTCAGGACCGAAATAATCCTTGGTGCGGATAAAGGGCCGCGGCGCAAGCACCACGCTCAGGATCCGCTCGTAGAGCGATTTCGCGGCGATCGGCTTGGTGAGGAATTCGGTGACGCCGGCATCGCGCGCCTCGATCACGCGGCGCTTCTCGGAGTGGCCGCTCAACATGATGATCGGCACGAAGCGGGTGATCGGGGATTCCGATTTGCGGACGGCGAGGGTGAACTCGATGCCGTCGAACAGGGGCATTGCCCAATCGGTGATGACGATGTCGGGCTTCTGCGCGGTGAAGATGTCGAGGCCAGCCGCGCCGTCTTCCGCCTCGAAGATTTCGCGCGAGCCGAAGCCATGCAGCAACTGGCGGACGATCCGCCGCATGTGGGCGTTATCGTCGATTACCAGGAACTTGAGGCGGTTGAAGTCGATCCGGATCATGGCGCGGCGGCTCCGAAGGCCGCGGCCGGCCATACGCGGAAATACCGCGCGATTATTGGCCCGGTTATATTTAATTTTCTGTTGAGACGGCTTTTACCCGTTTAGTAGCCGAACTGCTCGCTCAGGATGCGCTCATCAAGGCTGTGGCCGGGGTCGAACAGCATGACCACCGAGGAGCCGACGTCCATCCGGGCCTTCACGCGGGTCACGGAGCGGACCTCGTAGTGGTCGGCCACGGCGTTCACCGGGCGCTTTTCCTGTTCGAGTATCTCGATCTCGATGGCCGCGCGGTCGGGCACCAGCGCGCCACGCCAGCGGCGGGGCCGGAACGGGCTGATCGGCGTGACTGCAAGGAAGGGCGCCGCCAGCGGCAGGATCGGACCGTGGGCCGAGAGGTTGTAGGCGGTCGATCCGGCGGGGGTCGCGACCAGAATGCCGTCGCAGATCAACTCCTCCATGCGAACCTTGCCGTCGATATGGATGCGCAGTTTCGCCGCCTGATAGGACTGGCGGAGCAGGGACACCTCGTTCAGGGCGGGGGCGCGATGGCTTTTTCCGCTGGCGTCGATCGCTTCCATGATCAGCGGATGGATCACGCTGCGTTCGGCCGCGGTAATGCGTTCGCGCAGGCCATCTTCCTGAAACTCGTTCATCAGGAAGCCGATGGTGCCGCGGTTCATGCCGTAGA
Source organism: Xanthobacteraceae bacterium (assembly GCA_019454205.1). Taxonomy (NCBI): domain Bacteria; kingdom Pseudomonadati; phylum Pseudomonadota; class Alphaproteobacteria; order Hyphomicrobiales; family Xanthobacteraceae; species Xanthobacteraceae bacterium. The sequence continues at coordinate 1,805,758 of CP075369.1, read as the reverse complement.
TCGGGATGCCGGTATCGCGGAATTTATGAAGGGCCTGGAGCATGAAGCCGTCGCCGCCGAGCGCGACGACGACTTTCGCCTCGTCTTCATCGGCATTGCCGTAAACCTCGATCAGCCGCGCACGCGCCGCCTGTGCGTCGGGCGCGTTGCTCGCGACGAAAGCGATCTTGTCGTAGCGTGAGGTCTTGTCGGTCATGGGGCAGGCCGGCGTTAAGAAATGCGGAGCGATCCGATGGAGCGGCCGGTTCTCGTCTATACGACCTTTCCTTCGCTTGTCGAGGCGGAGGCAGCCGGGCAGGTTCTGGTCGAGAAAGGGCTGGCCGCCTGCGTCAATATTCTTCCCGGCATGCGCTCGATCTACCGCTGGCAGGGCGCGGTGGAGCGGGCAGAGGAAGCCGTGATGATCGTCAAAACCCGCGATGCCGTGAAAGACGCCGCCGCCTCCGAAATCCGCAGCCTTCATTCATACGATACGCCTGCGATTCTGTTCCTCCCCGTGGAGGGCGGTGATGCGGACTACATCCACTGGATTCTGGCGGAGTCATTGGGAGTGGGTGTCACGGGGCGTACATAGGATTGTTGCGTTGCGGCAATATTCCGGTTCCGCGCTGAATGCTCATTCATGAATCTGAACCGATCCTGACGATCCGTTTCAGGAGGTATTCAGCGCGAAAAAGCGAATGTGTGCGCACGGTCAGCAGGGGGCTGACCATTCGCGGCGCGTAACGCCGCGAAACCCCAAAAGGATAGAGACAATGTTGAAGAAGCTCGCTGCGGTAATGACCGCCGGTGTGATCTTCGCTGTACCGGTCATGATCGCGAACGCGCCGGCGGAAGCCCGCGAAGCGACTGTCGCGACCGACGTCGTGCAGACGAAGAAGAAGAAAACCGTGAAAGCCAAGCGTAAGGCCAAGCGCAAAGCGAAGCGTAAGGCAAAGCGCAAGGTGAAGCGTAAGGCCAAGCGCAAGGTGAAGCGCAAGGCGAAGCGGAAAGCACAGCGCAAGGCTGCGCCGAAGGCGAAGAAGAACAACTAAGTTCTTTTCCGTTCCGATACGAAGAGGCCGGCCCGCAAGGACCGGCCTCTTTTTTTTGCGCGGTTATTCCTGACCGAGCTTGATGCGGATGCCGCCCATGACGGTGCGCGGCGGTGCGCGGTAGGTGAAGATGTCTTCGTACTGATGGTCGAAAACGTTCTCGCCCTTCAGGAAAACCGTCGCCGTTTTGGTCAGATCGTAAGAGATTTGCGCGCGAACCAGCGTGTAGCCCGGAAGTTGGGTGGGCGAGGGCACGGCCGGGACGAAGGAGGAGTCCAGCCGCTTGCCGTTATAGGCTGCTCCGACCAGGAAGCGTCCCTTGTTCTCTGCGAACAGCGCAACCGCTTCGAACGAACCGGAATGCGGCGGGCGGCGCAGGGCTTGCTGGCCGAAGCGCGTGGTGGCGTCGGTGTAGGTGTAGCTCATGTTGGTCGAGAGCCAGTCGAGCCACTGAATCTTCGCGACGACCTCGACGCCCTGACGCTCGGCATTCGACGGGTTGTTGATGTAGGGCGAACCGAAACCGCCCGACTGCACGATCTCGTCGGTCAGCGTCATGCTGAAATAGGTGATGTCGGTGACGATGCGTCCGCCGAGAAAGCGCTGCTCCCAGCCGATATCCCAGCCGGTCGAATGTTCAGGGCGCAGGCTGAAGTTCGGCGCATTGAACGCGGTGCCGCCGACTTCGCCGAAGGTCGGATCGGTGATGCCCTTGCCGTAAGCGGTATGCAGGCGGCCGCCGATATTCGCGAATTGCTGCGAAAGGGCGATGCGCCATGTCACGACGTCGGGAAAATTCGAATTCCAGTCGTTGCGAAGCGCGGTCGAGATCGTGGTCGCGGTCGGCAGCGTGAGAACGTATTCGCCCGCCACGCCGATGCGGTCGCGATAATAGGGAGCCGGATCGAAGATGCTCTGATACTTCTCGTCGCGATAATCGGTCAGCAGCGAGAGCGAGTGTTGCTCGCCGCCGAAGACATTCGTGCTGCCCAGCAGTGTTGCCTTGTAGTCGAACATCGTGCGCTGACCATCGGTGCCGAAGCTCTGGAAACCGGATTCGAACGACGCAGTCTTTTCGTTGTACTGTTTGATGTTGCCGCTCTGGATGAAGCGGCCGTCCCACGATTTGTAGGTGAAGCCGATACGGCCGATCAGGGATTCGTAGGTGCCGTTGGCGGTATCGTCGACGACATAACCGGTGAGGGGACCGAAAAACGACTGCGGATCGTAGCCGTTGTTGCGGTTGGTATAGCGCAGCACGCCCTCGACATTCAGATCAGGGCTGATGTCGATGCCGCCCTTGAACGTGAAAACATGCGCGCGATTGCCGTCGCGCTCGTCGCCGAAGCGCGAGATGTTGTAGCCGGAAGACTGCAATTGCGAGAACGTGACCGACGCGTAGAGCGGGCCGGTCTGGCCGCGCAGGTTCAGGCTGCCCGAACCGGTGCCGAGCGTGCCGCCTTCCAGCCGCGCGGTGAGCTGCGGTTTCTGGAGCCCGCGGCCGGAGCGCGTGATGATCGAGATGACGCCAGCGTGCGCGTTTGCGCCGTAAATGCCGGACTGCGGGCCGCGAATGACTTCGATCCTGTCTACGTCGTCGATGGGGAAATCGGCGAAATCGAAGCCGCTGTCGGTGAGCTGGTTGACTTCGATTCCATCCACCATCACGAGCAGGTGGTTCGCTTCCGCGCCGCGGATACGGACCTGCGTCAGCGTTCCGCTGTTGCCTGAAGGCGAGACGTGAACGCCGGGCGTGAAGCGCAACGCATCGACGAGATTCATGATGCCGTCGGCGCGCAGTTTGTCGCCGTGCAGCACGGTCACGCTCGCACCGACGCGGTCGGCGTCCTGCGGCGTCTGGCCCGCGGAAATCACGACTTCCGGCAGTTGCGTCTGCGCAAGCGCCGCCGGAGCGAGCAGGGAAAGGGTTAGAAGACCGGCTAGTGCCGGTTTAGCTGGCCGAAACATGGAAGTCCCCCAGGGATTGTCTTTGGACAAGCCGCGGAGGCGCGCGAAAGTGCGGAGCGCAAAGCTCCTGTCTTTCCAGTACGCCGAATATCGAGATGCAGCCCCACCTGCGCCTCCGCAACGGTTCACGTCTTCACGTGTCACCGCTGCGGATAGCCGCACCGATCGCACGCCCCGCGCGCCGGTAGGGTGACTGATGCGGTCGGTCTCCTGGCTCGCGGGTCTCGGCTTTCGCTCCGCCTTCCCAGACTTTCGCCCAGTGGCACTTGAAACGAGAGCTACCGCTTACAGTTGCGGGGGCAGCTACGGATTCGGACCAGAAACGCGATCCCCACCGTATTCCCATGTTCCTTGCGGCCTTTCGGCCACGCGGAACACCGGCATCGGGACGATCTAAACGCGGAGACGGTGAAGGAGTCAATTCTCCGCAAGACAAGACAAAGCGGCTTTGCGAGAACGGCCTTCCAATGCGGGCAAAGAAAAGAAAACCGGTCAGGCCAAAGCTGTCAGGCAGGCTCGCTGCGGATGACGTGGCGAGCGTCTTTCGCAGTTACCCGCCGAAGTTGCGCGGCAAATTGCTTGCGCTCCGGCGACTCATTCTCGATACGGCGGCGAAGACCGAAGGCGTAGGTGCGCTCGAAGAAACACTGAAATGGGGCCAGCCCAGCTATCTGACGAGCGATACCGGCAGCGGCACGACTATTCGCATCGACCGCATGAAGCGCAGCGACGACCGCTACGCGATTTTCTTTCATTGCCAGAGCGGTCTGGTGCCGATGTTCCGCGATCTGTACGGCGACAAGTTCGAATACGAAGGCAAGCGTGCGCTCTTGCTTCGCGCGGACGAAAAGCCCGACGAGAAGGCGCTCGCGCACTGTGTCTCTCTGGCGCTGACGCATCATGCGCGAAAGAAGAAGCAAAAATAAAAGGCCGCCATCGCTGGCGGCCTTTCGTTTTCTCGCGTGAAATCTTTACGCCGCGTGGAGCTTGTATCCGGTTGCCGTCTTCTCGATGCGGCCGAGCGCCGGGAAGGGGAAGTGGAACCCTTGCACGCGTGTCTTCTGCGCGGCGAGCTGATCGTACGTTTTGCGGCGCGTGGCTTCCGCCTGTTTCGGATCCTGGTCGAACGTAACGTGCCAACCCGGATTGGTCAGGAACAAGGCGGGTATGTTCGTCACGTCAGACTGGATGAAAATGCTTTCGCGACCAGAAGCGAGCGTGAACGAAGTATGGCCCGGCGTATGACCCGGTGTGCCCACCGCGGTGAGACCCGGTAGCACCGGACGGCCCCATTGATACTGCGTGACCTTGCGGTCGAGCGCATCGAACACACGGCGCGCATTCTTGAACACGCCCTCCATGCGGCCCGGAGGCGCCTTCTTCATGTTGTCGTCGTTCATGAAATACGCCCATTCCGGAGCAGGCACGAGAATTTGCGCTTTCGGAAACGACGGCTTGTTGTCCGCGCCGAGCAGGCCGTTCATGTGATCGCCATGGAAGTGCGAGATCACGACATGAGTCACGTCTTCCAGTTTGTAACCGGCGGCGGCGAGATTTTTCTGGAATTGACCGTTGGGTCCGCCTGCTGCGGCCGGGCGTTCGCCGGTGTCGATCACGACAAGGTTTTTGCCGTTCTTGAACACGGTCGGGTTGATCGGAATATTCAGTTTTTCGCCATCGAGACCGGCCGCTTTCAGGGCCGCGGAAACTTCTTCTTTTTTCTTGTTCACGACGAAGGTATCGCCAAGCGGGACGTTGTAAGCGCCGTCGTTGACCGCCATTACCTCGATCGCACCCACCTTGTATCTGTTGAAGCCCGCGGCTTGCGCCTTCGCGCCGGTGATGAATGCTTCGAGGAAGGACGGTGCCATCGTCAGCACGGCAGCCGTGGAGGCGGAGCCGGACAGCAAGGCCCGGCGGGAAAGGGTCGGCATAAGTCACTCCCTGAAAATTGGCCCGCTCATTCGGGGCCGTTGGCTGCAGTTTAACAGGTTTTCGATTGCGGGGATGCAACGGCTGCCGTCCGCGCCTGAAAGGTGCCGCGATCCACGGCATAGTCAGGGCGGGGCTGGACCGGAATCGCTTGTTCCTAGATGATCGAACGCAGGAAAATCGGGCCAGACCCAGGAACCGTTCCCCGGCGCATCGGACAGCCGGTCTATTCATCCAATAAACCGGACCAGGATTGCCGCGTAGCGATACCGCGCTGCACATCGGCTGGACTCACGGCGGAGCCGCCAAGCGGAAAACAAGCATGAGCGCAAACAACACTGCGAACGAAACTCCGAAAGCCGCTGGTGCCGTCAGCGGGCTGTTGCTCCCGTTGTTCGCGCTCGCGATCTTCGTCAGCGCGGCGCTTCTTTTCTTCGTGCAGCCGATGTTCGCAAAAATGGTGTTGCCGCGTTTCGGCGGTGCGCCGGCGGTGTGGTCGGTCGCGATGGTGTTTTTCCAGTCGGTGCTGCTGGCGGGTTACGCCTACGCGCATTTCGTGACGCGGAATTTGCAGGGCCGTCACGCGATCATGCTGCATCTTGCGGTCATGTGTGCGGCGCTGGTTTTCCTGCCGCTCGGTATCTCCAGCGCATGGGGCAAGCCGCCCGCGACCGGAGAGGCGGTTTGGCTACTCGGCCTGTTCGCGGCTTCCATCGGCCTGCCATTCTTCGCGTTGTCCGCCAACGGGCCGCTGTTGCAGGCGTGGTTCGCGCGCACCGATCATCCGGCGGCGAAGGACCCTTATTTCCTCTACGCCGCTAGCAATATCGGCAGTTTCCTCGCGCTGCTCGCATATCCATTCGTGTTCGAGCCGCTGACACGCCTGCCGCAACAGACACTGTGGTGGTCCGGACTGTTCGTCGTGCTGATCGTGCTGATCGCGGGTTGCGGCTATCTCACCTGGAACGCGCGCGACCTGCGCGCTGCATCGAAAGGCGCGGAGAAGCCGGAAGAAAAGCCGACGTGGAGCGACGCGATGGTTTGGGTGGCGTTGTCCGCCATTCCTTCCGGCCTCCTGATTGCGGCGACCAACCACATCTCGACCGACGTCGCGGCGGTGCCGTTCCTCTGGGTGGTGCCGCTTGCGCTGTACCTGTTGACGTTCGTGATCGTGTTCTCGCGGATTGCGCCCTATGTGCATACGTTCGCGCTGGTGGCGCAGCCGATTGCGATCATGCTCCTGATCGGCAGCATGGTGTTCGAGGATTTCGACCTCAACATCGCCTTGCAGAAACTATTCATTCCCGCGGACTTCGACTTCCTGAAGATCTCGTTCAGTTCGATCTTCTCGATCCTGATGATTCATGTCTCCGCGTTCTTCCTCACCGCGCTGGTGTGTCACGGCGAGTTGGCGCGCACGCGACCCGCGCCGGCGCACCTCACCGAGTTCTATATGTGGATGTCGGCGGGCGGTACGCTCGGCGGTATTCTCGCGGCACTGGTCGCGCCGCAGATTTTCAACTGGGTCGCCGAGTATCCGATCCTGATCGTGCTGGCGCTGTTGTGCCGTCCGGGCTGGGTATGGCCCGAAGGCGGCAACGCCCGCTGGTTCTGGCTGTTCGCCGCGGTGCTGGCGGCGCTCGCGATGCTGTTCGCGTTCGGCTACCGCTTTCAGGGGATCGAGCTTGTGCGCGAATACCGCTGGTTCTTCGGTGTGCTCACGGTGCTGGCCGCCGCCTTCGCGATCTACGACCTCTTGTCGCGTCAGGGCTATGTCTCGCGCATCAAGCGTCCGGAGACGTCATCCGTGTGGTCGGTGGCGTTCTGGGTGGCGCTGGCGGTGGCCGCGATCTTCATCCTGCTGCCCGCCTTGCATCTCTCGCAGGATGCGACCGCACTGACCCTTCGCGACAAGTTCGGCGACGGCGCGGTGGCCATCTGGCGTTCGCTCAAGCCGACGCTGGCATGGGTTGAGAGTTTCGAGGTCTACGAGAACCTGCGCTGGATCGTGCTGGGCCTGCTGGTGGTTTCGCTGCTGCTCGTATTCGGCTCGGTAAAATACGCTTACGTCATCGGTCTGTGTTTTCTCGCCGTGAAGGCGTACGAGAACACCGGCTCGCGGCAGGTGGTGCCGATGCGCAGTTTCTTCGGCGTCCACAAGATCACGGATACCGCGGACGGACGCTTCCGGGTGCTGCTCCACGGCACCACGATCCACGGTGCACAACGGCTGCTCGACAATAAATTCCATCCGGTCACCGGACGGCCTGAACTGACGACTTATTATTATAAGTCGGCGGCGATCGCGCAGGCGGTGGCACAGGCGCGCCTCAACAAGAAGGGGCCGATCACCTACGCAGTCGTGGGCCTCGGCACGGGTACGCTCGCTTGCCACAAGCAGCCGACCGATACGCTGCACTATTACGAGATCGACCCGACGATCATCCAGATCGCGACCAAATATTTCAGTTTCCTGTCGCAATGTGCGCCGGATGCGAAGTTCATCCTCGGCGATGCGCGCCTGACGATGGCCGATGCGCCGGACGGCATCTATGACTTCCTCATCATCGACGCCTTCTCTTCGGACGCGATCCCGATCCACCTGCTCACGCGCGAGGCGGTCGAGATCTACAAGAAGAAGCTCTCCCCCAAGGGCATCCTGGTGATGCACGTCTCGAACCGTCACCTCGAACTCGCCTCCGTGGTGGCGGGTATCGCCAATGCAAACGGGATGACGGTCCGTGTCCACAACACCACCGAGGACGACGAGGAAGTGAACGACAACGATTACAAGTTCTCCGGCACCGTCACAGCTGCCGTACGCGACCCGGCGGATTTCGGTGCGCTGAACGAGGCGAAGCACTGGAAGGACCAGCCGGTCGACAAGACGCAGTGGGTCTGGAGCGACGACTACCAGAACGTGATCGGTTCCATCCTCCGGCATCGCCGCGGGGAGTGACCGCGCGCGCATGACGGCGGCGCGCGCCGCAAGGGGATGGCAGCGGCTGATCGGGCCGCTGATCGTCCTGCACTTCGCACTGTTTTGCTACGTGCTGTTCCAGCCGTTGGTGCTTACGCGCATCACGTTCTTCTTCCGCAACGAAATCACGCTGTTGCAGGCGGCAGCCGACCTCTGGCGCATCGACAAGGTGCTGTTCGTGGTGGTCGCGCTGTTCGGGATCGCCGCACCGGCGGCGAAGATGCTGGCGATGGCGGGGGTCTGGTATTTCGCGGACGTGAAGCGCGCGGAAATCTGGAACCGCTGGCTGATGCTGCTCGGCCGCCTCGCGATGCTGGATATTTTTCTGATCGCAATCCTGATCGTGCTGATCAAGGGCACCGGCGTCGGCTCGGTGACGATCCGACCGGGGCTTTATCTCTACGTCGCGCTGGTCGCCGGGTTCTTCTTCCTGTCGCTCGCAGTGGAGCGGCTGCTGCGGCAGTTTCAGGAGAAGAAGTAAAACTGGTGCCGGCGGAGAGGATCGAACTCCCGACCTTCGGTTTACAAATTCGTCTCGTGCGCATTCATAGCATTGCATGCCTCTCGGCGCTAACCGGAAATCCCTGCTTTCTCAAGGAGATGATTTACATAGCACCACATAGCTATGCGCCTCTACCCGCGTGATTTGGGAGACAAAATGGAGACAAAAATGGGGATGGAGTGCTTGCGCGTTTCAGTATCCGTGATTCAATTACAAGATACTAGCTAGTGCGTTCTGTTCTGCCGCTTCGTCACTAGCGAGCGGTGGAGTAGAGCGAGATACAATGAGAGAGATAAAGTTTAGGGCGTGGGATAAGTTACAGAATGTAATGCGTCCGTCGTTCGGAATGTTCGCAATTCCCGCATGGACCGAACCGATGACAAGACCGGACCATGTTGTCGTCATGCAGTTCACGGGGATGAAAGATAAGCATGGCGTGGAGATTTTCGAAGGAGACATCCTTCACCTTCGACCAGTGCCTAGCAAACGCACCAGAGATTGGGAGCAGTGGTCTACGAACGAACGCAAGCCGGTTGTTTTTGATGGCGCGGCGTTCCGACTTGATGGGATGAATCTCGCCGAACTGTTGGGATGGGGTGGTTATCCCTCGCATATAGAGCCGGAAATTGTCGGTAACATCTACGAAAACCCGCAGGTCGTAAGTTCCTAGTTTTTGCTATATTCAACCGAGTGCAAACTTGGGGGAGTGAATGAGGTTTGCTACTGGCCTTGGCTTGGCAATTCTGGGTGCTTTTTCAGCCGGCGCACAAGCTCCGACACCAGAATACCTCCGAGCTAACAATAATCTCGCACATGAGAATTTGATATGCGCGGCGTACTACGCTGCCGTTCACGCGTGTCTCGGTGAGCGAGATAAGGAATTGAAAGAGCGTTACGAGAAAGTTGGAGTTGTATTTTTAGAGCGAGCAAAGATCCATACTCAGGAAGCAAAACTTCTCGAAACCACGATTGCCGCTCGATTGAAGATGGCAAGTGAGGACATGACCAAGGCCATCGGAGGTCAATGCCAAAACATTTCAGTTCTGCTTGCTACATACGGAAACTCTTGCAAGTTTCTTGTAGAGCAGCCGTTAGCACGGGCGAAGCAATTGATAGATGCCGAGTTCAACAAGAAGTGACGTGGTGAGGCCGAAGTGGATAGAGACCATAGCCGCATCATTATTTTTCTGCTTGGCGGTATTCTTGCAGTTCTGCTTTTCGGCCGAGAAGTCGCTCTCGGCTCGGTACAAACTATTTTTTGGGTAGGTTTAGTAGTCGGAATCGTCTGGCTTATTTTTTGGGCGATAATAGCAACTATTCGTTTTTTAAAGCGCGAGTCTGTTGCGTACCGAGATGAGGTACGCCGCGACCGCGAAGAGGGCCGTCCTTGGCTGTACACCTTTGTCGCCTGGCCAGGAATAATCGCTAACTTTGGCGTATTCGGTCTTGCAGCATACTCCCGACATATAGAGGGCTCATGCCGCGCCTTAACTGGCGATTGCTTGCGCGAGATTCCGTTTTGGTGGCTACCCGTCTGTCTTTTGCTGGGGAGCATCCCAATCATGTGGCTTGAGAAGCTGTTCAATTATTTTCGAGACAAAGAGTTGTAAGAAGCGAATGGTGCGGGCCTAGCTCAGCAGCCGCATTCGTTGTTTTGAAATGGTGCCGACTACAGGATTCGAACCTGTGACCCCTTGATTACAAATCAAGTGCTCTACCAGCTGAGCTAAGTCGGCAAAAAAGGACGCTGTGAACAACTATGTAGCTCTATCAACGCGATTTGGGAGACAAAAAAGAGACAGAGATTCCCATTTCTTCATCAATCACAAGTAGTTAAAAAGACCGACGCTCGCCTTACAAAACCGCTGCACTACCGCTGTGCTACGCCGGCATTTTATTGGCGCATGGCCTTATCCGAAAACCGGTATCCACTTTTCGGGGCCATGCGCTGGTGGCGCAGGACCTTATCCGAAAACCGGTATCCACTTTTCGGGGCCATGCGCTGGTGGCGCAGGACCTTATCCGAAAACCGGTATCCACTTTTCGGGGCCATGCGCGGAGCTATTTGCGATGCATTGGCCCCGTACGCAAGGCGATAACCATAGCCGCAGGTCGTAAGCAGCCGGTAACCGGGAACAAAACCCCGTCATGCAAGGCTTCAGAAGCATCCGGAGCCTTGCCATGCGTGTTTGTGCCGCCATTCTGCTCGTTGCCTTTGCCGCCGCGCCAGCGGCTGCCGATCATCGTCCGGTGGTGCTGCCGAATGGCGCGGTCGTGCATGGCGACTGGGGTCTCCATCGCCCCGGCCATATCGTCCCTTATGTGGACGATGCCGCGAGCTGGTTCTATGGCGCGCCCGCCTATGGCTATTACTTCGCGCCCTCGGCCTATTTCCCGTCGAATAAAGGCGATCCGCATGCCTACCGCACGCGCAGGACGTGGCAGCCGACGCAGCCCGGCGCGCGCTACCAGAGGACGTGGAGCACCAATTCCAACACGCCCGCCGATCTCAACGCGCAGCCGCCGCTGCAGGGTCCGATCGTGATTCCGGCGCCGAACGGCGACAAGTAGACCTTCAAAAAAGAAAGCCCCGGAGGGCCGGGGCTTGAGAGTGAAAGCAGGGGCGGCGTCTGTGCGCCGCCCCGTTTTCGTTATCGGCTCAGTGCCACTTCGAAAGATCGCGATCCTTCGTTTCCGGTACGAAGATGGCGCCGATAATCAGCGTCATCACCGCGACGACGATCGGGTACCACAGGCCGTAGTAGATATCGCCTGTAGCAGCGACCATCGCGAAGGCGGTCGTCGGCAGGAAGCCGCCGAACCAGCCGTTACCGATGTGATAGGGCAGCGACATCGCGGTGTAGCGGATGCGGGTCGGGAACAGCTCGACGAGCTGCGCCGCGATCGGGCCGTACACCATGGTCACGAGCAAGACGAGGTAGGTGAGAACGACCACCAGCATCGGCTTGTTCATCGCGGCCGGATCGGCCGCGGCGGGATAGCCGTGTTTGCGGATCGCCTCCGTCATCGCCTTGTTGAAGTCAGCCGTCTTGGTCTTCATCTGGTCGGCCGGAAGGCCGGTGCCAGCGAACGACGCGACGACCTGGTCGCCGATCTTGACCTGAGCGACAGTGCCGGCCGGTGCGGCCTCGTTCTTGTAGTTCACCGAGTTACGCGCGAGGAAGCTCTTCGCGATATCGCACGAAGAGGTGAACGCCGCGGTACCTACCGGGTTGAACTGGAACGAGCACTCCGCCGGATTGGCCACCACGGTCACCGGTGCCGTTGCCTGCGCTTTTTCGAGGGCAGGGTTGGCATAGTGCGTGAGCAGGCCGAAGGCCGGGAAGTAGGTGAGCGCCGCGAGCAGGCAGCCGCCGAGGATGATCGGCTTGCGGCCGATCTTGTCGGAGAGCCAGCCGAACACGATGAAGAACGGCGTGCCGATGACCAGCGAAGCCGCGATCAGGATGTTCGCGGTGGCGCTGTCGACCTTCAGCGTCTGGGTCAGGAAGAACAGGGCGTAGAACTGACCCGTGTACCAGACCACTGCCTGACCGGCGGTGCCGCCGAGGAGCGCAAGCAGCGCGACCTTGGCGTTTTCCCAACGGCCGAATGCTTCGGACAGCGGGCTCTTCGAGCCTTTGCCTTCCGCCTTCATCTTTGCGAAGGCCGGGCTTTCCTGCAGCGTGAGACGGATCCAGACCGAGATGGCGAGCAGCACGATCGAGAGCAGGAACGGAATGCGCCAGCCCCACTCTGCGAACGCCTTCTCACCCATCCACGTACGGGTGCCGAGAATGATGAGCAGCGAGAGGAAGAGGCCGAGCGTCGCAGTGGTCTGAATCCACGAGGTATAGAGACCGCGCTTGCCGTTCGGAGCATGCTCCGCGACGTAGGTCGCAGCACCGCCGTACTCGCCGCCGAGTGCGAGACCCTGGAAGAGACGCAGACCGATCAGGATGACCGGCGCCGCAATGCCGATCGTCGCGTAGTTCGGAAGCAGGCCGACGATAAAGGTCGACAGACCCATGATCACGATGGTGACGAGGAAGGTGTACTTGCGGCCGACGATGTCGCCGAGACGGCCGAAGAACAGCGCGCCGAACGGACGGACAGCAAAGCCTGCAGCGAACGCCATCAGCGCGAAGATGAACGCAGCGGTCGGGTTAACGCCCGAGAAGAATTGCGCGGAGATGATCGCAGCGAGCGATCCGTAAAGATAGAAATCGTACCATTCGAAAACGGTGCCGAGCGACGAAGCGAAAATGACCTTCTTCTCACCGGCGGTCATTTTACGGTTGTCGGCGCTCGCAGTCGTTGCGGCGTTAGCCATGAGCGTCCCCCATTTTTGGTTTACGTAACAACGAGTGCGCGAAACAGAATCCGTTCCGCGATCTCGATGGGGACGCTACGTGGGGGTTTACGCGGGGTCGCGATACCAAGTCGTATTAGGCGAAAGGATGATGTGCGGCGCGGTAGGCTATGGAAAACAATAAGCAATCGCGAAAATATTCGATGCGATTAGCAACAGCAGGCACGTAAATTAATTTGTTGGCTGTCAGATGTAATCTTTTCGTAAATTTTCGTCGTTCGCTCCATGCGTGCGGAGCAGCCAGCCGACTGTTTCGAGAATTTTTCCGCGTTCGCGCCAGGTTGATTTCGCCCAGTAGCGCGATTTCAGAAGTTCTTTCGCTTTCACGATAAGCGGCGCGGTGGCTTCCTTTGCGGCAAGCTTGCCAAGCAAAAGAAGATACTCATTGCGAAGCGCTATGATTTCGCGCTCATCGACGGTTTTCTGTCGGGTAAGAAGTACTTCGAGTTTTCTTGTCGGCATATTCGCTTCGTCTTTCGAGACGAAGCTAAACAAAACGACTTCACAGGAACCGTAACGACTTCCCGCGTAGGTATAAATTGCACGTAACTATTTACGTATGGAACCTGAACAGTCGAGATCAGTGCTGCGTGACGCGCGCATTGTCATTAGTCGAAAGGCGATAGCCGACGCCGAGTTCCGTGATCAGAAGTTTCGGCTGAGTGGGATCGACCTCGATTTTTTGTCTCAACTTGCGGACGAAGATACGCAGGTAATGCGAATCCTGGTCGTGGCCCGCGCCCCACACCTCGTTCAGCAACTGGCCGTGAGTCACGACGTTGCCGGCGTGCTGGGCAAGGATTTGCAGCAGACGGAATTCCTTACGCGTCAACGCAAGGCGTTCTCCGTCGAGGAAAACTGCGCGGTTCGCCATGTCGATCGAAAGGCGGCCGAGATTGACTACGGGATCGCCGCTCTGGTTGCGCGTGTGACGACGGATCGCGGCATGCGAGCGGGCTAAAAGCTCAGCCATACCAAAGGGTTTCACGACATAGTCGTCCGCGCCAAGCTGCAGTAGCCGCACCTTTTCGTCTTCGCTGGAGCGGACCGACAGCACGATCACCGGCACGTTCGACCACGAACGCAGCCGCGTAAGAACTTCGGAGCCGTCGATGTCGGGCAGGGCGAGATCGAGGATCACCAGATCCGGCGGCCGCATGGTCGCGTTCCTGATGCCGTCGGCGCCGTTATCGGCGTCCTGAACGCTGAAGCCGTCCATTTCAAAACCCGCGCGAAGGAAACGGCGGATTTGCGCTTCGTCATCGACCACCAGAACGGCGGGATTGTTCTTAGTCATCGGCATTGACGTCGGCCTCCTGCGGCGGCTGATCCGGTATAGGCAGCTTGATAATTACGGTGCAACCATGGCCGAGGCCCGCGCTCGTCGCATGGATGGTTCCGCCGCTCGCCTCGATGAATGCCTTGGCGATCCATGTGCCGAGGCCGGAACCGGTGGTGATCTGCTGCTGCCGCGGGCCGCGATAGAAACGTTCGCCCCAACGGGCCTGCTCTTCGGGAATTAGGCCGGCACCCTGATCCATGACTTTGATTTCGATCATGCCTTCGTGCTGGCGGACCTCGACGTTTATTTCCGACTGCGGCGGCGAGTATTTCGCGGCGTTGCTCAGAATCTGTCCGATCGACTGGTCGATCAGGACAACGTCGCCCTGAAACAGCGGAAGCGAGTCGGCAAACTTCACCACCACATTGTGCGCGGCGAGGTTCCGCTTTCGCCGCTCGATCGCGATGTTGACGATGTCCGCGGGGTCGATCCATTCCCGCTTGGGGCGGATGCCTTCGCTGGAAATGCGCGTGGCGTCGAGCAAATTCTGGATGTCGTGGTTGAGGCGCTCTGCTTCTTCGCGCACGACATTGGCGAGCGTCGAAAGCCGGGGATCGTTCTTCACGTTCGTGGAATCCGAGATCACCGACGCCGCGCCGAGGATGGAGGCGAGGGGCGTACGCAGTTCATGGGATACCGAACCGATCAGCGCTTCACGAAGGCGGTCCACTTCGTCCTGCTGGCGCAGCCGGGTCGCCAGATGACTCGTAAACGCAGCGACAATCGTGAAGAGAACCAGATCGACCTGATTGTCCCAGTTGTGCGCGCGAAAATCATAAATTGGCGGATAGAAGAAGAAAGCCGAGCAGCCGACGCTGATCAGCGCCGTAAACATTGCGGGCAGGAACCCCCAGCGGATCGCGACAATGAAAACGGGAAGCAGATAGATGATGCCGACGTTCTGAAAGTCGATCCGGCGCAGCACCAGCGAAATCGTCAGGGTGGTGATCGTGACGAGAACGGCCGATACGGCGAGCGGTACGATGTAGCGTGCGACGCTGCCGCCCGGCGGCATGGTTCGGTGAATCCAGCGTTGAACAATCATCGAAACTACCGTGTGGAGCGGGTGGCCCTGTCGGCAATGTAAAGTGCGAGCGCTGCTGCGTTCGACACGTTGAGACTCGCAATTGCGCCCGGCAGGTCGAGGCGTGCGATCACGTCGCAGGTTTCACGGGTAAGCTGGCGCAGTCCCTTGCCTTCTGCGCCGAGCACGAGTGCGACCGGCGCGCGGAGTTTCGTTTCGCTCAAATCCGCTTCGCCTTCTTCCGCAAGGCCGACCATCGTGAAGCCGCGCTCTTTCAGTTCGTTCATCGCGCGGGCGAGGTTCTGCACCAGCGCGATCGGCACATGCTCCAGCCCGCCGGAAGCGGATTTCGCGAGTACGCCTGTCGCTTCCGGCGAATGACGCGCGGTGGTCACGATCGCGGAGACCTTGAAGGCGGCGGCGGTGCGCACGATCGCGCCGAAGTTATGCGGATCGGTGATCTGGTCGAGCACGAGTACAAGCCGGTCGAGCGCGAGTTCGTGCAGGCCGGGCGAGGGCAGCGCGTCGGTGACGGCGAACAGCCCCTGATGCACGGCATCGGGGGTGAGCTTCTTGTCGAGCGCGTCGGGCCGCACGATTTCCGGCTGCACGGGCAGTTCGATGTTCTCCTCGCGCAGCCGCCGCAATGCGTTTTCGGTCGCGATCAGCACGCGAAAACGGCGCGCGGGATTCTTCAGCGCTTCCGAAACCGGGTGCCAGCCGTAGAGGATGGTGTGGTCGAGCGGGATCTTGCGGCCGTCCGCGCCAAAGCTGCGCCGGCCGGTGAGGGCGGTTCGGTTTTTCGGCGGTTTTTGCGGGCGTCCGGGCATCGGATTTATCTCGTCGGGGCGGGCATCTAGGCCCCGCGGCGGTGGCTTGGCAATTCGGGGACGGGAGAGGCCTAACCCTCCCGTATCAAAGCGATTTCGCAGGGTTGACACCCTTCTGGTCGGCAACCATAAGTCCCGCCGCTGGGCCTCGCGGGTGGCGGGGCCTGGTTCGTTTCTGCTCTATTTCGAGCGAAACCCGGTACTTCCGGGGGAGTGTCCCGAGCGGCAAAGGGGGCGGACTGTAAATCCGCTGGCTATGCCTTCGCAGGTTCGAGTCCTGCCTCCCCCACCACCGCCTTTCACGTCTTTTGTGACGGTTAGGCAAAAGCAGCCAATCATTCTTGGCGAGCCATGGCGTTCCCGTTAAAAGACCCGCCAATTCGCGGGTGTAGCTCAATGGTAGAGCAGCAGCCTTCCAAGCTGACGACGAGGGTTCGATTCCCTTCACCCGCTCCAATCCGTCCCAACAACAGATCGGCGACCGCAGGAAAAACAGAGAAGATCAATGGCCAAGGAAAAATTCGAACGCACGAAACCGCATTGCAACATTGGCACGATTGGTCACGTTGACCATGGCAAGACGTCTTTGACGGCTGCGATCACGAAGGTGCTTGCCGAGACGGGCGGTGCGCAGTTCACGGCCTATGACCAGATCGACAAGGCGCCGGAAGAGAAGGCGCGCGGTATTACGATTTCGACGGCGCACGTCGAATACGAGACCAAGAACCGCCACTATGCGCACGTCGATTGCCCCGGCCACGCGGACTACGTGAAGAACATGATCACGGGTGCTGCGCAGATGGACGGCGCGATCCTCGTCGTATCGGCCGCCGACGGTCCGATGCCGCAGACCCGCGAGCACATCCTGCTGGCGCGTCAGGTCGGCGTTCCGGCGATCGTGGTGTTCATGAACAAGGTCGACATGGTGGACGATCCGGAACTGCTCGACCTCGTCGAGCTGGAAGTCCGCGAGTTGCTGTCGAAGTACAACTTCCCCGGCGACAAGATCCCGATCATCCGCGGCTCGGCGCTGATGGCGCTGGAAGACAAGAACAAGGAACAGGGCCACGACGCGATCCTGAAGCTGATGGAAGCGGTGGACGCCTCGATCCCGCAGCCGGACCGTCCGGTGGACGGCGCGTTCCTGATGCCGGTGGAAGACGTGTTCTCGATCTCGGGCCGCGGCACGGTCGCGACCGGCCGCGTCGAGCGCGGCATCATCAAGGTTGGCGAGGAAGTCGAGATCGTCGGCATCCGCGACACGCAGAAGACGACCGTCACGGGCGTCGAGATGTTCCGCAAGCTGCTGGATCAGGGTCAGGCTGGCGACAACGTCGGCATTCTGCTCCGTGGCACCAAGCGCGAGGAAATCGAGCGCGGTCAGGTGCTGTGCAAGCCGGGTTCGGTGAAGCCGCACACGAAGTTCACGGCTGAGGCCTACATCCTGACCAAGGAAGAGGGCGGCCGTCACACGCCTTTCTTCACGAACTACCGTCCGCAGTTCTACTTCCGCACGACGGACGTGACGGGCATCGTCACGCTGCCTTCGGGCACCGAGATGGTGATGCCGGGCGATAACGTCTCGATGGAAGTGCAGCTGATCGTGCCGATCGCGATGGAAGAAAAGCTCCGCTTCGCCATCCGCGAAGGCGGCCGTACCGTCGGTGCCGGGGTTGTTGCGAAGATTATTGAATAATCGAACGGCAAGTCCGGTAGCGACAACCAGCTACTGCCATCCATAAAGAAGAAGGGGCGCCTTTGCGGGCGCCCCTTTAGTTTGAGAGGTCAATCGATGATGGTTGACCCTAGCCGGAGGGCGGGGCCGGGGCTGTGCCGGCCGTCACAGAATCACGCTTTTCGAGGTCCGGCACGGTTAGGGAGCAGGCCCGGGACAGGGCCGGTGGAAACAGGGGCGTAGAGGGCAAAAAAGCCCTTACAAAAGGCCGAATCCGCCCTATATTGGCGCCATCACGCCCTTGCAATCAGTGTCTTAATACTGCATTAGTCCCCCCGCGGCGGGCCTTATGGCCTTTTTGCCGCCTTTCCCGCTTGCGGAGGAGTGTAGCTCAATTGGCTAGAGCACCGGTCTCCAAAACCGGGGGTTGGGGGTTCGAGTCCCTCCACTCCTGCCAGCCAGTGGGCAACGGGCAGGAATAAAGAGCAAGGCGTAACGAGAAAAACAGCGCGCAGTCTCGCGCGCGAACAGGGCGACGGCGGAAGGCGGACGGCGGAAAATGGCGATCAAACCCTTCGAGTTTCTCCAGCAGGTACGGGCCGAGACCGCGAAGGTCACCTGGCCGACCCGCCGCGAGACGATCCTGACGACCATCATGGTGTTCGTGATGGCGACGGTCGCTTCGATCTTCTTCCTGCTTGCGGACCAGATCATCCGCTTCGGGATGAGCTTCCTGCTGAACATCCTGCGCTGACGGAGAAGCAATTGGCCAAGCGCTGGTACATCGTCCACGCCTACTCGAACTTCGAGAAGAAGGTCGCGGAATCCCTGCGCGAGCAGGCGCAGAACCGCGGCCTCGCCGATGCGTTCGAAGATATTCTGGTGCCGTCCGAGAAGGTCACCGAGGTGCGCCGCGGGCGCAAGCTCGAGATCGATCGCAAGCTCTATCCCGGCTACGTGCTGGTGAAGTGCGAACTGACCGACGAGGTGTACCACCTCATCAAGAATACGCCGAAGGTCACGGGTTTCCTCGGCGCAGACAAGAAGCCGATGCCGATTCCGGATTCGGAAGCGCAACACATCCTGCAGCAGGTGCAGGAAGGCATCGAGCGTCCGAAGCCGTCGATCACCTTCGAGATCGGCGAACAGGTGCGCGTGGCCGATGGCCCGTTCGCTTCGTTCAACGGCACGGTGGAAGAAGTAGACGACGACCGTTCGCGCCTGAAAGTCGCTGTTTCGATTTTCGGCCGCGCGACGCCGGTCGAGCTGGAATTCGGGCAGGTCGAGAAGACCTGACCGGCATTGTGGGAGGCAGGGCTTGCGCATCGCCGCGCTTGTCTCGGAGCCGCACCACGACACTAGACGAGGGGTATGCCCTTCGTAACTGGAGAAGACGATGGCGAAGAAAGTAACGGGTTATTTGAAATTGCAGGTGCCCGCCGGCGCGGCCAATCCCGCGCCGCCGATCGGTCCTGCGTTGGGCCAGCGCGGCCTGAACATCATGGAGTTCTGCAAGGCCTTCAACGCGAAGACCGGGCAGATGGAGAAGGGGATGCCGATCCCCGTCACCATCACGATCTATCAGGATCGCTCCTTCACGTTCGAGATGAAGACGCCGCCGGTCTCCTTCTTCCTGAAGAAGGCCGCGAAGGTGCAATCCGGCTCCAAGACGCCGGGCCTTTCCACCGCCGGTTCGGTGACGCGCGCGCAGATCAAGGAGATCGCCGAGAAGAAGATGGCCGATCTCAACTGCACGACGGTCGAATCCGCAATGAGCATGATCGAAGGCTCCGCCCGTTCGATGGGCCTGACGGTGACGGGGTAAGCGCCATGGCAAACAAACGATTCAAGAAAGCCGCCGAAGGCATCGAGCCGATGAAGCTCTACGCGCTCGACGAAGCCGTGAAGATGGTCAAGGAACGCGCGAAAGCGAAGTTCGACGAAACCATCGAGATCGCGCTCAACCTCGGCGTCGATGCAAAGCAGACCGACCAGATGGTCCGTGGCGTCGTCACGCTGCCGAACGGTACCGGCCGCACCGCGCGCGTCGCGGTGTTCGCCAAGGGTCCGAAGGCGGAAGAAGCCAAGAAGGCGGGCGCCGACGTGGTCGGCGCGGAAGACCTGTTCGAACAGGTGAACGCGGGCAACATCAATTTTGATCGCTGCATCGCGACCCCGGACATGATGGGTCTGGTCGGCCGTCTCGGTAAGGTACTCGGCCCGCGCGGCATGATGCCGAACCCGAAGGTCGGCACCGTGACGATGGACGTCGCCAACGCGGTCAAGGGTGCGAAGGGCGGCTCAGTCGAATTCCGTATCGAGAAGGCGGGCATCATCCAGGCCGGCGTCGGCAAGGCGTCGTTCTCGGCCGAGCAGCTTTCGCAGAACATTCGCACTTTCGTCGACGCGGTTTCCAAGGCGAAGCCGTCGGCGTCGAAGGGCACCTTTATCAAGAAGATCGCCATCTCATCGACGATGGGACCCGGCGTTCGCGTTGATACGCAGACCGCGCTCAACGCCTAATCGAGTTTCCGCGCAGCGTTCGCGCTGCGCGGTGACACCGGGAGAGCTTCGGTTCTTCCGGTGGTCCTGTCCGAGACTGCCGGTGCCCACGCTTCGCGTGCGCTTAATCCGTAAGGGCCAGCAATAGACGGGGAAGACCGGGATTTTCGCTCACATATATATGTGCGCGCCTTGAACGGTTCGAACCAAAGACCGCGCGTCTGGGCAACCGGATGAACGGGGACAGGGCAGAGAGCGCCGTTCCGCGCTTTTCGCCCGAAAGCGAGAAGACGGGCCGGCATTGTCGAAGCCGGCGGCGCGGGAATAGTCCCGCACCGTCAACCGGAGAAGTGAAAGTGGACCGAGCGGAAAAGCGCGAGTTCGTCACGGACTTCCATAAGGTGCTGAAAGGCTCCGAGGTCGTCGTGGTGGCTCATTATTCCGGCCTCACGGTTGCTCAGATGACGGCCTTGCGCCGGAAGATGAAGGAATCGGGAGCCGGCGTGAAGGTCGCGAAGAACCGTCTCGCCAAGATCGCTCTCAAAGACACCGACGTTGCCCACATCGAGTCCCTGCTGAAGGGTCCGACGATCATCGCCTATTCGGGTGATCCCGTGGCTGCGCCGAAGGTCGCCGTCGAATTCGCCAAGGCGAACGAAAAGTTCGTGATCCTTGGCGGCGCGATGGGTGCGACCGCTCTGAACCCCGATGGCGTCAAGGCTCTTGCCTCGCTGCCGTCGCTCGACGAACTGCGCGCGAAGCTGATCGGCCTCATCCAGGCCCCGGCTACCAAGATCGCGCAGCTCGCCAATGCTCCGGCTGCGAAGCTGGCGCGGGTTTTCGGTGCCTATGGAGCGAAGGATGCCGCGTGAGGCGGTCCGGTAGCAACATTCTGGTTCGAACCTACATAAGGAACTGAAGAAATGGCCGATCTGGCAAAAATCGTTGACGATCTTTCCTCGCTCACCGTCCTCGAGGCGGCCGAGCTGGCAAAGCTGCTCGAAGAAAAGTGGGGCGTCTCGGCGGCGGCCGCGGTTGCGGTTGCAGCCCCGGGCGCTGGCGGCGGTGCCGCTGCTGCTGCGGAAGAGAAGACCGAATTCACGGTCGTGCTCGCCGCTGCTGGCGACAAGAAGATCGAAGTGATCAAGGAAGTCCGCGGTCTCACCGGCCTCGGACTGAAGGAAGCGAAAGACCTCGTCGAAGGTGCGCCGAAGACCGTCAAGGAAGGCGCTTCCAAGGACGAAGCCGCGAAGATCAAGGCGACTCTCGAGAAAGTCGGCGCCAAGGTCGAACTCAAGTAATCGCTTGCGTAAGCCGGGCGGCGTGAAGCGCGCCGCCCGGTACTACCGCTTCTTTTCAAGCGGACGAGATTCTTTTCCGTTCGATGCGGGCGGAAATTCGAGATTCGGAAATCGTGCGGCGCGCTTCGCGTGACGCGCGGAACCCAAAGCGAGGAAGCCAAATGGCGCAAACTTTCACTGGCCGGAAGCGGGTTCGCAAATTCTTCGGGAAGATCGCGGAAGTGGCTGAGATGCCGAACCTCATCGAGGTTCAGAAGGCGTCCTACGACCAGTTCCTGCAGATCGACGAACCGGAGGGCGGCCGCCCGGACGACGGATTGCAGGCAGTGTTCAAGTCGGTGTTCCCGATTTCGGACTTCGCCGGCACGTCGATGCTTGAATTCGTGAAGTACGAATTCGAGCAGCCGAAGTACGACGTGGACGAGTGCCGCCAGCGCGGCATGACGTTCGCTGCGCCGCTGAAAGTGACGCTGCGCCTGATCGTGTTCGATGTGGACCCGGAAACGCAGGCCAAGTCGGTCAAGGACATCAAGGAGCAGGACGTCTATATGGGCGATATCCCGCTCATGACGTCCAACGGCACGTTCATCGTGAACGGCACCGAGCGCGTGATCGTCTCGCAGATGCACCGCTCGCCGGGCGTGTTCTTCGACCACGACAAGGGCAAGACCCATTCGTCGGGCAAGCTGCTGTTCGCTGCCCGCATCATTCCGTATCGCGGTTCGTGGCTCGACATCGAGTTCGACGCGAAGGATATCGTGCACGCGCGCACCGACCGCCGCCGCAAGATTCCGGTGACGTCGCTGCTCTATGCGCTCGGCCTCGATGCCGAGGAAATTCTCCGCACGTTCTACGAGATCGTCACCTACAAGCGCACCAAGGACGGTGCGTGGCGCGTGCCGTTCGACCCGCGCCGCATGAAGGGTTTCCAGGCGACCACGGATATCGCGGACGCGGATAGCGGCGAAGTCGTCGTCGAGGCGGGCAAGAAGCTCTCGGTTCGTCAGGCGCGCCAGCTTGCGGACAAGGGCCTCAAGGCGCTGAAGCTCTCGAACGAAAACGTATTCGGCCAGTTCATCGCGGAAGACCTCGTCAACCCGGAAACCGGCGAAATCTTCGTCGAGGCCGGTACCGAAATCGACGAGAAGGTCATCGCGACGCTGGACGAGGCGGGCTACGACGAAATCCCCGTGCTCGACATCGACCACGTCACGGTCGGCGCCTACATCCGCAACACGCTGATGGTGGACAAGAACAACACGCGCGAGGAAGCGCTGTTCGACATCTACCGCGTGATGCGTCCGGGCGAGCCGCCCACGGTCGACACCGCGGAAGCGATGTTCAAGTCGCTGTTCTTCGATCCGGAGCGCTACGACCTCTCGGCCGTCGGCCGCGTGAAGATGAACATGCGCCTCGACCTGAAGGCGGACGACACCGTGCGGATTCTCCGCAAGGAAGACATCATCTCCGTCATCAAGACGCTGGTGGACCTGCGCGACGGCAAGGGCGACATCGACGACATCGACCATCTCGGCAACCGCCGCGTGCGTTCGGTCGGCGAGCTGATGGAAAATCAGTATCGCCTCGGCCTGCTGCGCATGGAGCGCGCCATCAAGGAGCGCATGTCGTCGGTCGATATCGACACTGTCATGCCGCAGGACCTGATCAACGCGAAGCCGGCGGCTGCCGCCGTGCGCGAGTTCTTCGGTTCCTCGCAGCTCTCGCAGTTCATGGACCAGACCAATCCGCTCTCCGAGATCACGCACAAGCGTCGTCTCTCGGCGCTCGGACCGGGCGGACTGACGCGCGAACGCGCGGGCTTCGAGGTGCGCGACGTGCACCCGACGCACTATGGCCGCATCTGCCCGATCGAAACGCCGGAAGGTCCGAACATCGGCCTGATCAACTCGCTCGCCACGTTTGCGCGCATCAACAAGTACGGCTTCATCGAGACGCCGTATCGCCGCGTCGAAAACGGCCGCGTGACGGAAGACGTCGCCTATCTCTCCGCGATGGAGGAGGGCAAGTATTACGTCGCGCAGGCGAACGCCGAGATCGACGGAAACGGCAAGTTCACCGAAGAACAGATCATCTGCCGCCATCAGGGCGACGTGCTGCCGGTTCCGGTCGAGCGCGTCGATTACATGGACGTGTCGCCGAAGCAGCTCGTTTCGGTCGCCGCGGCGCTGATCCCGTTCCTCGAGAACGACGACGCCAACCGCGCGCTGATGGGTTCGAACATGCAGCGTCAGGCCGTGCCGCTGATCCGCGCGGAAGCGCCGTTCGTCGGCACCGGCATGGAAGGCGTGGTTGCGCGTGACTCGGGTGCTGCGATCGCGGCCCGCCGTACCGGCGTGGTCGACCAGATCGACGCGACCCGTATCGTCATCCGCGCGACGGAAGACAACGATCCGTCGAAGTCGGGCGTCGACATCTATCGCCTGATGAAGTTCCAGCGCTCGAACCAGAACACCTGCATCAACCAGCGTCCGCTGGTGCGCGTGGGTGACGCGGTGAAGAAGGGCGACATCATCGCCGACGGTCCCTCGACCGAACTCGGCGAGCTCGCGCTCGGCAAGAACGTGCTCGTCGCGTTCATGCCGTGGAACGGCTACAACTTCGAAGACTCGATTCTGCTCTCCGAGCGGATCGTGAAGGACGACGTGTTCACCTCCATCCACATCGAAGAATTCGAAGTGATGGCGCGCGACACCAAGCTCGGACCGGAAGAGATCACGCGCGACATTCCGAACGTTTCGGAAGAAGCGCTGAAGAATCTCGACGAAGCCGGCATCGTCTATATCGGCGCGGAGGTTCGCGCCGGCGACATCCTGGTCGGCAAGATCACGCCGAAGGGCGAAAGCCCGATGACGCCGGAAGAGAAACTGCTGCGCGCGATCTTCGGCGAAAAGGCCGCCGACGTCCGCGACACCTCGCTGAAAGTGCCGCCGGGAGTGCAGGGCACGGTCGTCGAAGTGCGCGTGTTCAACCGTCACGGCGTCGACAAGGACGAGCGTGCGCTCGCGATCGAGCGCGAGGAAATCGAACGCCTCGCGAAAGACCGCGACGACGAACAGGCGATCCTCGACCGCAACGTGTTCGGCCGTCTGGCCGAGATGCTCGACGGCAAGAGCGCCGTCGCGGGTCCGAAGAACTTCAAGAAGGACACCGCGATCACGCGCGACGTGCTGAACGAGTATCCGCGCCAGCAGTGGTGGCAGTTCGCGGTCAGCAACGAAAAGCTGATGGGCGAGATCGAAGCCGTCCGCAAGCAGTACGACGAGTCGAAGAAGCGCCTCGAACAGCGCTTCCTCGATAAGGTCGAGAAGCTGCAACGCGGCGACGAACTCCCGCCGGGCGTGATGAAGATGGTCAAGGTCTTCGTCGCGGTGAAGCGCAAGACGCAGCCGGGCGACAAGATGGCCGGCCGTCACGGCAACAAGGGCGTGGTCTCCAAGATCGTGCCGCAGGAAGACATGCCGTTCCTCGCGGATGGTCAGCCGGTGGACATCGTGCTGAACCCGCTCGGCGTGCCTTCGCGCATGAACGTCGGCCAGATTCTCGAAACCCATCTCGGCTGGGCCTGCGCAGGCCTCGGCAAGATGGTTTCGCAGGCAGTCGACGAATACATGGCGCAGGGCGACGTGAAGCCGCTCAAGGAAACGCTGTCCAAGATCTACGGCAAGGACGACACCATCGCTTCGCTCAACGAGTCGCAACTCCGCGAGCTTGGCACCAATCTTCGCCGCGGCGTGCCGATGGCGACCCCGGTGTTCGACGGCGCCAAGGAAAAGGACATCGAAGACATGCTGACCACGGCCGGGCTGGAAAGCTCCGGTCAGGTGCAGCTCTACGACGGCCGCACCGGCGAGCCGTTCGCGCGCAAGGTGACGGTCGGCTACATCTATATGTTGAAGCTGCATCACCTCGTGGACGACAAGATCCACGCGCGCTCGATCGGCCCGTACTCGCTCGTCACCCAGCAGCCGCTGGGCGGCAAGGCGCAGTTCGGCGGCCAGCGTTTCGGCGAAATGGAAGTCTGGGCGCTCGAAGCCTACGGCGCAGCGTACACGCTGCAGGAAATGCTCACGGTGAAGTCGGACGACGTGGCCGGCCGCACCAAGGTCTATGAGGCGATCGTCCGCGGCGACGACGCTTTCGAGGCAGGCGTTCCCGAAAGCTTCAACGTGCTGGTCAAGGAAATGCGTTCGCTCGGCCTCAACGTCGATCTCGTATCGACCAAAGGCAAGCCGGGCACCACGCAAGAGGCTGCAGAGTAACAGGCAGGCGCGGGGAGTTTCTCCCCGCGTCCGTCTCGTTCGCGTTACGCGCGTTTTGAATTTGAACTGATCCTCCGGCAGCGGCACCGCCGCTCACCCGGATCAAAGGAGAAGGTAATGAACCAAGAGGTTATGAATCTCTTCGGCCCGCAGACGCCGGCTCAGGTCTTCGACCAGATCCGTATCTCGATCGCGTCTCCGGAAAAGATTCTGTCCTGGTCGTACGGCGAAATCAAAAAGCCGGAGACGATCAACTATCGTACCTTCAAGCCGGAGCGCGACGGCCTGTTCTGCGCGCGCATCTTCGGCCCGATCAAGGATTACGAGTGCTTGTGCGGCAAGTACAAGCGCATGAAGTACAAGGGCATCATCTGCGAAAAGTGCGGCGTCGAGGTCACGCTCCAGCGCGTGCGCCGCGAGCGCATGGGCCATATCGAACTGGCCGCGCCGGTCGCGCATATCTGGTTCCTGAAGTCGCTGCCTTCGCGCATCGGCCTGCTGCTCGACATGACGCTGAAGGATCTCGAGCGGATTCTCTACTTCGAATACTACGTCGTGCTTGAGCCGGGCCTGACCCCGCTGAAGGACCGTCAGCTGCTCTCCGAAGAGGAGATGCTGAAGGCGCAGGAAGAATACGGCGAGGATTCGTTCACCGCGAAAATCGGCGCGGAAGCGATCCGCGAACTGATGCGCGGCATGGACCTCGAGAAGATCGCGGCCGACCTGCGCGTCGAAATCGCGGAGTCCACTTCGGAACTGAAGCCGAAGAAGCTCGCGAAGCGCTTGAAGCTGATCGAGGCGTTCCAGCAGTCGGGCAACAAGCCGGACTGGATGATCATGACGGTGATCCCGGTCATTCCGCCGGATCTGCGTCCGCTGGTTCCGCTGGACGGCGGCCGCTTCGCCACGTCCGACCTGAACGACCTGTATCGCCGTGTCATCAACCGTAACAACCGCCTCAAGCGGCTGATCGAGCTGAAGGCGCCGGACATCATCATCCGCAACGAAAAGCGCATGTTGCAGGAGGCCGTCGACGCATTGTTCGACAACGGCCGCCGCGGCCGCGTCATCACCGGCGCCAACAAGCGCCCGCTGAAGTCGCTCGCCGACATGCTGAAGGGCAAGCAGGGCCGCTTCCGCCAGAACCTGCTCGGCAAGCGCGTCGACTACTCCGGCCGTTCGGTGATCGTCGTCGGTCCCGAACTGAAGCTGCACCAGTGCGGCCTGCCGAAGAAGATGGCGCTCGAACTGTTCAAGCCGTTCATCTATTCGCGGCTCGAAGCGAAGGGCCTGTCCACCACGGTCAAGCAGGCGAAGAAGCTCGTCGAAAAAGAGAAGCCCGAAGTCTGGGATATTCTCGACGAGGTCATTCGCGAGCATCCGGTTCTCCTGAACCGTGCGCCGACGCTGCACCGTCTCGGCATTCAGGCGTTCGAGCCGACACTGATCGAAGGCAAGGCGATCCAGCTTCACCCGCTGGTTTGCGCTGCCTTCAACGCCGACTTCGACGGCGACCAGATGGCCGTGCACGTTCCGCTGTCGCTCGAAGCGCAGCTGGAAGCGCGCGTCCTGATGATGTCGACCAACAACATCCTGCATCCCGCGAACGGCTCGCCGATCATCGT
The DNA here is from genome assembly GCA_019454205.1 of Xanthobacteraceae bacterium. Taxonomy (NCBI): domain Bacteria; kingdom Pseudomonadati; phylum Pseudomonadota; class Alphaproteobacteria; order Hyphomicrobiales; family Xanthobacteraceae; species Xanthobacteraceae bacterium. The sequence continues at coordinate 1,778,391 of CP075369.1, read as the reverse complement.
GCCGTCGCAGGACATCGTGCTCGGCCTCTATTACCTGTCGCTGATGCGCGACAAGGAGCCGGGCGAGGGCATGATGTTCGGCAACATCGGCGAGATCGAGCACGCGCTCTCCTCGGGCGCGGTGTCGCTGCATGCCAAGATCAAGGGCCGTTACATCGGCGTGGACGACAAGGGCAACAAGGTTTCCAAGATTTACGAAACCACACCCGGCCGCCTCATGCTCGGTGAAGTGTTGCCCAAGCACCCGCGCGTTCCGTTCGACGTCGTGAACAAGCTCATGACGAAGCGCGAAATCTCGGGAATGATCGACCAGGTCTACCGCCACTGCGGCCAGAAAGAGACGGTCATCTTCTGCGACCGCATCATGGCGCTCGGCTTCCACCACGCGTTCAAGGCCGGCATTTCGTTCGGCAAGGACGACATGGTCGTGCCGACCAAGAAGTGGGAAATCGTCGACCAGACGCGCGGATTCGTGAAGGAGTTCGAGCAGGAATACAACGACGGCCTCACCACCGAAGGCGAGAAGTACAACAAAGTCGTCGACGCCTGGGACAAGTGCACCAAGAAGATCGCCGAAGAGATGATGAAGGAAATCTCGTCGGTGAAGAAGGATTCGAACGGCCGCGAGAAGCCGATCAACTCGATCTACATGATGTCCCATTCGGGCGCGCGCGGCTCCCCGGAGCAGATGAAGCAACTAGCGGGCATGCGCGGTCCGATGGCGAAGCCGTCCGGCGAGATCATCGAAAGCCCGATCATCTCGAACTTCAAGGAAGGCCTGTCGGTTCTCGAATACTTCAACTCGACCCACGGCGCCCGTAAGGGTCTCGCGGACACCGCGTTGAAGACCGCGAACTCCGGCTACCTGACGCGCCGTCTCGTCGACGTCGCGCAGGATTGCATCGTCACGGAAGAAGACTGCGGCACGAAGGCGGGCATCAAGATGCGCTCCATCGTCGACGCGGGCACCATCGTGGCGTCGCTGGCGAGCCGCATCCTCGGCCGCACCACGCTGGAAGACATCAACGATCCGGCGACCGGCAAGCCCATCGTCAAGAAGGGCGTGCTGCTCGACGAAGCGCTGGTCGACCAGATCGCGAAGGCCAAGGTGCAGGAAGTCCGCATCCGTTCGCCGCTCACCTGCGAAACGGTCACGGGCATCTGCCGCAAGTGCTACGGGCGCGATCTTGCCCGCGGCACGCCGGTCAACCTCGGCGAAGCGGTCGGCGTCATCGCGGCGCAGTCCATCGGCGAGCCGGGCACCCAGCTCACCATGCGCACGTTCCACATCGGTGGTGCGGCGCAGATTGCCGACCAGTCGTTCATCGAGTCGAACTTCGAAGGCACGGTGAAGATCAAGAACCGCGAGATCGCGAAGAACTCGGATGGCGACACCATCGTCATGAACCGCTCGCTCGCGGTCATCGTGGTCGATCAGGACGGCACCGAGCGCGCGACGCATCGCGTTCCGTTCGGCGGCCGCCTCAAGGTGGACGAGGGCCAGAAGATCATCCGCGGTCAGCGCATCGCGGAGTGGGACCCGTATACCCGCCCGATCCTCACCGAAGTCGACGGCCACGTCGCCTTCGAGGATCTGGTCGAAGGCCAGTCGCTTTCGGAATCGGTGGACGAAGCCACCGGCATCGCGAAGCGCATGGTCATCGACTGGCGCGGTTCGGTTCGCAAGAACGAGGAATTGCGTCCGGCCATCGTGATCAAGGGTTCGGAAGGCGCGCTGGCGAAGCTCAAGCTTCGCCGCTCCGGCGCGGAAGCGCGCTACACGCTTCCCGTGGATGCGATCCTGTCCGTCGATCCGGGCGAGGCGGTGAAGGCCGGCGACGTGCTCGCGCGCGTGCCGACCGAAGGCGCCAAGACCCGCGACATCACGGGCGGTCTGCCGCGCGTGGCCGAGCTGTTCGAGGCGCGCAAGCCGAAGGATTCCGCGATCATCGCGGAAATCGCCGGCACGATCTCGTTCGGCAAGGATTACAAGAACAAGTATCGCCTCTCGATCATTCCGGCGGATTCCAAGCAGGAGCCGGTCGAGTATCTCATTCCGAAGAGCCGTCACGTCTACGTGCAGGACGGCGACACGGTGGAGAAGGGCGATTACATCGTGGACGGCAATCCCGCGCCGCACGACATCCTTGCGATCAAGGGCATCGAGGAGCTTGCCGCTTACCTCGTGAACGAGATCCAGGAGGTCTATCGGTTGCAGGGCGTCGGCATCAACGACAAGCACATCGAGGTGATCGTTCGCCAGATGCTGCAGAAGGTCGAAGTGACCGACATCGGCGAGACCGGCCTGCTCAAGGGCGAGCAGATGGACAAGATCGAGTTCGACCAGATCAACGCCAAGGCCAAGGAAGAAGGCAAGAAGATTGCGACTGCGCATCCGGTGCTGCTCGGCATCACCAAGGCGTCGTTGCAGACCCGCTCCTTCATCTCGGCGGCGTCGTTCCAGGAGACCACGCGCGTCCTCACCGAAGCCGCCGTCAACGGCAAGGTCGATACGCTCGAAGGCCTGAAAGAGAACGTCATCGTCGGCCGCCTCATTCCGGCGGGTACCGGCGCTGCAATGGCGCAACTCCGCTCGGTTGCGACCAAGCGCGACGATCTCATCGCCGCCGAACGCGAGAAGGAAAAGCCGGCCGTGGAATCCTCCACGCCTGCGCTGCCTGCCGCGGAGTAAGTATCGCTGCATGAAATGCAAAAGGCCGCCCTTCGGGGCGGCCTTTTTGTTTGTCTTTGTTCGTCTCGTTATTCTCGCGTGTGTAAACGCGTTGAGGCAATGTATTACCGTCCTTGCGGAGCAAAGAGGGTACGCGCGAGGGATGCGTAAATCTGCTATGTTCTTTCTGCCGGCATGGTCCTGCCTGTTGTTCTTATTCATTGGATGCCGGGGGAAGTTTTCGAAGGCAAAAATTTGCAGGGACGCCCAAGGGCCGCTCGAAAGGGCGGTCCTTTTTTCTTTCATGTTTCCGTGTCACGGCCTTCGCATGAAGAAGACTATTTGGTTCGCGGCATTGTTTGTTGTCTGCGTTTCGGTTTCGCCGTTGCTTGCGCACGAAATTCTGGCGAAGCGCGAAGTCGAAGGCTTGAGCGATCGCGACCGCTTGGCCGCAACCAATGCCGAAAGGGAAGTTCTCGACCGCGACGTGCCGGTCAAGAGTTACGAATGGCACGGGCCGGATGGGGCGAGCGGCTTCATCATCGTCGGCGGCGAATATCCCGATCACGTTGCACTCGGCAGGTGCCGCACCTTTATCCATATCATTCGCCACGGAAACGACGGCGGTTTGAACCCCACCTTTCGTGGTAAGGTATGCCGCGGCTGGGACGGCGAGTGGGCGGTAGAATAGCGAAGCGGACGGAAAATGAATCGCAGCTTGATGGTTCTCGCAGCGTTGCTGTTGCCGATGCAGGTTTCGGTTGCGCAGCAGGAAAAAGTGTCCGGCATTTTCGCTGACCGCGAGACGGCCTCGCTTTCCTATCCGGACAAGCTCGCCGCGCGGGAAGCAGAGCGCGCCGCGCTGGTCAGCGGAGAAATCGTCACCGGCTATGAATGGAAGGGACCGGATGGCGCGTCCGGTACGGTCATCGTTGGCGGGCTGGTCGCGGATACGTTGAGCGCCACGTTCTGTCGCCGCTTCATCCATGTCGTGCACCACAAGAACGATGGCGGGTTGAATCCGACCTTTGTCGGCACGCTTTGCCGCGGCGTAGACGGGCGGTGGACGTTGCGCGAACGGATCAGCGGGTAGGGCGGTGCGTCTCTTCCTTACGGCAGTTCTGTCGCTGCAAATTTCCGGCGCGATGTCCGTCGCGTTCGCGCAGTCGCCGTCCGTGCCCGGAATACTTGCGGAAAAGGAAACCGCGCTGATGCGCTACGAGGACAAGCTTGCCGCCTACGATGCCGAACAGGCGGTGCTGGCACAGGACGGTTTGATTACCGGCTACGACTGGCGCGGCCCGCATGGTTCGTCGGGCACCATCATCGCGGGACTGAAAGTGCCGGACAGCGAAGGCGCATGGTTCTGCCGCCGCTTCATTCATGTCGTGCATCACGCGAATGATGGCGGGCTGAATCCGACATTTCAGGCGACCGTCTGCCGCCATCCGGACGGGAAGTGGCGCGCGCGGCCGGTGCGCAGAATCGAGTTCAATGAAAATTCTGCCGGAAGCGGTCTGCGCTGACGTCTCTTTCGTTTCGGGTCACCGTGCTGTGCGGGGCGTGATGGCGGAAACGGCGGGTGCCGGGGGCGGTCCGTGCTCCGAGGCGCAGGCGACAGACTTGCTGAAGGCCGGCAGAATCAGTTCGACCGCCTCCTGAGGGCCTGACCGGAAACTCTAAGTATCTGGAAAATAATGACAATTAACCCGCCATGCGGGGCAATGCGGATGCGGTGGTAAAGCCTTCCGGCCGGACTCGCGGACCGGCATCCATGCTTTCTCATGAATGGGAAATCGTGCGCAAAAGAGTGGACTCTTTTTCGCCTGAATGTGACGGGGCCAGCAGGGGCAAAAAGCCTCAAAAACCCGCGATTCCCAAGGGGTTTTTGCCTTGACGCATCCCGACTCGCGAGTCTAAAACCCGGCTCGAAATTGCAGGCAGGCGGTCGGATCCGCCGATCAGCGCAACAGCGCAGATCCAGGGTTCCGAGACGCTGCCTCTGACTACCGACGTCAGATCAGGGTGTACGACCGGGCCGGGGCAACCCGCACTCGGTCCTCTGTGCAGGCAAATGGGCGCTTTTCCGCGTGTCCCGTGGAAAGAGCGCACGTTTTGTTTGCTCGTTTTTCTACTGCCGGAGCCGGACGCGGCTTTGGCGAACACAGGGTGAAGGCCGAATGCCTACGATTAACCAGCTCATCCGCAAGCCTCGGATCGCGCCGCGCTACCGCAACAAGGTGCCGGCACTTCAGGCGTCGCCGCAGAAGCGCGGCGTCTGCACGCGCGTCTATACGACGACCCCGAAGAAGCCGAACTCGGCGCTTCGCAAGGTCGCCAAGGTTCGCCTGACCAACGGCTTCGAAGTGATCGGCTACATCCCGGGTGAGGGCCACAACCTGCAGGAACACTCGGTGGTGATGATCCGCGGCGGCCGCGTGAAGGATCTTCCGGGCGTCCGCTACCACATCCTCCGCGGCGTCCTCGATACGCAGGGCGTCAAGAACCGCAAACAGCGCCGTTCGCTCTACGGCGCGAAGCGTCCGAAGTAAGGGGAGCGCGAACATGTCCCGCCGCCACCGCGCAGAAAAACGCGAACTCCTTCCGGATCCGAAGTTCGGATCGCTCGTCGTAAACCGCTTCATGAATGCGGTGATGAAGCAGGGTAAGAAGTCGGTCGCCGAAGGAATCGTCTACGGCGCGCTCGACGTCATCGAGGCGAAGGCCAAGACCAGCCCGCTCACGGTTTTCCAGTCGGCGCTCGACAACGTCGCGCCGTCGGTCGAAGTCCGCTCCCGCCGCGTCGGCGGCGCGACCTATCAGGTGCCGGTCGAAGTCCGTCCGGACCGCCGCCAGGCGCTCGCCATCCGCTGGCTGATCGACGCCGCGCGCGAGCGCAACGAAAAGACGATGGTGGACCGTCTGTCGGGCGAACTGCTCGACGCAAGCAACAACCGGGGCAACGCCGTCAAGAAGCGCGAAGACACGCATCGCATGGCCGAAGCGAACCGCGCCTTTTCCCATTACCGCTGGTAACGCGCAGAAACCGGCCGAGGACACATCATGCCCCGCACCCATAAAATCGAAGACTACCGCAACTTCGGCATCATGGCGCATATCGACGCCGGCAAGACGACGACGACCGAGCGGATTCTCTTCTACACCGGCAAGTCGCACAAGATCGGCGAAGTCCACGACGGCGCCGCGACCATGGACTGGATGGAGCAGGAGCAGGAGCGCGGCATCACGATCACGTCCGCCGCGACCACCGCGTTCTGGAACGACAAGCGCCTGAACATCATCGACACTCCGGGCCACGTCGACTTCACCATCGAAGTCGAGCGTTCGCTGCGCGTGCTCGACGGCGCGGTCGTCGTGCTCGACGGCAACCAGGGCGTCGAGCCGCAAACCGAAACCGTGTGGCGTCAGGGCGACAAGTATCGCGTGCCGCGCATCGTGTTCGCGAACAAGATGGACAAGATCGGCGCCGACTTCTTCAAGTGTCTCGACGACATCGTGAAGCGTCTCGGCGCGAAGCCGGTTGCGATCCAGCTGCCGATCGGCGCTGAAGCCAATTTCAAGGGCGTGATCGACCTCGTGAAGATGAAGGCGATCATCTGGCACGATGAGTCGCTCGGCGCGAAGTTCGACGTGACCGACATTCCGGCAGAGTTGCTGGATCAGGCGAAAGAATATCGCGAGAAGCTGATCGAGGCGGCCGTCGAACTCGACGACGCAGCTCTCGAGAAGTTCCTCGAAGGTGTTGAGCCGGACGAGGCCACGCTCCACAAGCTCATCCGCAAGGCCGTGCTCACCAGCGCCTTCTATCCCGTGCTGGCCGGTTCTGCGTTCAAGAACAAGGGCGTGCAGCCGCTGCTCGACGCGGTCGTCGCTTATCTTCCCAGCCCGCTCGACGTTCCGGCGATCCGGGGCGAGGACGAGAAGGGCAACGAAGTGCTGCGCAAGCCCGACGACAGCGAACCGATGTCGCTGCTCGCGTTCAAGATCATGGATGACCCGTTCGTCGGCACCATCACCTTCTGCCGCATCTATTCCGGCGTGCTGCAGTCGGGCACCGGTGTCGTGAACTCGACCCGCGACAAGAAAGAGCGCGTCGGCCGCATGCTGCTGATGCATGCGAACAACCGCGAAGACATCAAGGAAGCCTATGCGGGCGACATCGTCGCGCTGGCGGGCCTGAAGGAAGTGCGCACCGGCGACACGCTGTGCGACGCCAACAAGCCGGTCATTCTCGAAAAGATGGAATTCCCGGAGCCGGTCATCGAAATCGCGATCGAGCCGAAGTCCAAGGCCGACCAGGAAAAGCTGGGCGTGGCGCTGGCAAAGCTCGCGGCGGAAGATCCGTCGTTCCGCGTTTCGACCGACACCGAGTCCGGCCAGACCATTCTCAAGGGCATGGGCGAACTCCATCTCGACATCAAGGTCGATATTCTCAAGCGCACCTATAAGGTCGACGCCAACATCGGCGCGCCGCAGGTCGCTTATCGCGAGAAGATCACCAAGCCGACCACCGTCGACTACACCCACAAGAAGCAGTCGGGCGGTTCGGGCCAGTTCGCGCGCGTGAAGCTCGAGATTGAGCCGAACGAAACCGGCAAGGGCTTCGAGTTCGAGAACGAGATCGTCGGCGGCGCGGTGCCGAAGGAATACATCCCCGGCGTCGAGAAGGGTCTCGAGTCGGTGCTGGGTGCGGGCGTGCTTGCCGGCTTCCCGGTGGTCGATCTCAAGGTTCGCCTCGTCGACGGTGCGTATCACGACGTCGACTCGTCGGCGCTCGCGTTCGAAATCGCGTCGCGCGCGGCGCTGCGCGAAGGCTTGCAGAAGGGCGGCTCGGTGCTGCTTGAGCCGATCATGAAGGTCGAGGTCGTGACCCCGGAAGACTACACCGGCTCGGTCATCGGCGACCTCAATTCCCGCCGCGGCCAGATTCAGGGCCAGGACATGCGCGGCAACGCCAACGTCATCAACGCGATGGTGCCGCTCGCCAACATGTTCGGTTACGTGAACAACCTGCGCTCGTTCTCGCAGGGCCGTGCGACCTTCACCATGCAATTCGACCACTACGAACAGGTTCCGAACAACGTCGCGCAGGAGGTTCAGGCAAAATACGCCTGAGCCTTTCGCATTTGGATTCAACAGGACTTCGCCGCTTAGGCTGAACGGAGAGCAAGATGGCCAAGGAAAAATTCGAACGCACGAAACCGCATTGCAACATTGGCACGATTGGTCACGTTGACCATGGCAAGACGTCTTTGACGGCTGCGATCACGAAGGTGCTTGCCGAGACGGGCGGTGCGCAGTTCACGGCCTATGACCAGATCGACAAGGCGCCGGAAGAGAAGGCGCGCGGTATTACGATTTCGACGGCGCACGTCGAATACGAGACCAAGAACCGCCACTATGCGCACGTCGATTGCCCCGGCCACGCGGACTACGTGAAGAACATGATCACGGGTGCTGCGCAGATGGACGGCGCGATCCTCGTCGTATCGGCCGCCGACGGTCCGATGCCGCAGACCCGCGAGCACATCCTGCTGGCGCGTCAGGTCGGCGTTCCGGCGATCGTGGTGTTCATGAACAAGGTCGACATGGTGGACGATCCGGAACTGCTCGACCTCGTCGAGCTGGAAGTCCGCGAGTTGCTGTCGAAGTACAACTTCCCCGGCGACAAGATCCCGATCATCCGCGGCTCGGCGCTGATGGCGCTGGAAGACAAGAACAAGGAACAGGGCCACGACGCGATCCTGAAGCTGATGGAAGCGGTGGACGCCTCGATCCCGCAGCCGGACCGTCCGGTGGACGGCGCGTTCCTGATGCCGGTGGAAGACGTGTTCTCGATCTCGGGCCGCGGCACGGTCGCGACCGGCCGCGTCGAGCGCGGCATCATCAAGGTTGGCGAGGAAGTCGAGATCGTCGGCATCCGCGACACGCAGAAGACGACCGTCACGGGCGTCGAGATGTTCCGCAAGCTGCTGGATCAGGGTCAGGCTGGCGACAACGTCGGCATTCTGCTCCGTGGCACCAAGCGCGAGGAAATCGAGCGCGGTCAGGTGCTGTGCAAGCCGGGTTCGGTGAAGCCGCACACGAAGTTCACGGCTGAGGCCTACATCCTGACCAAGGAAGAGGGCGGCCGTCACACGCCTTTCTTCACGAACTACCGTCCGCAGTTCTACTTCCGCACGACGGACGTGACGGGCATCGTCACGCTGCCTTCGGGCACCGAGATGGTGATGCCGGGCGATAACGTCTCGATGGAAGTGCAGCTGATCGTGCCGATCGCGATGGAAGAAAAGCTCCGCTTCGCCATCCGCGAAGGCGGCCGTACCGTCGGTGCGGGCGTCGTGGCCAAGATCATCGAGTGATCCGCGACTACCGGAAATAAAAGTAACCCAAAACGCGGGACACCCGTGGAGCTAATGCGATGAACGGCCAGAATATCCGAATCCGCCTCAAGGCGTTCGACCACCGAATTCTCGATACTTCGACGCGGGAAATCGTGGCGACCGCCAAGCGTACGGGCGCGCAAGTACGCGGGCCCATTCCGCTGCCGACGCGGATCGAGAAGTTCACCGTCAACCGCTCGCCCCACATCGACAAAAAGAGCCGCGAGCAGTTCGAAATGCGCACTCACAAGCGCCTTTTGGACATCGTCGACCCGACGCCGCAGACCGTGGACGCGCTGATGAAGCTCGACCTGGCTGCGGGCGTCGATGTCGAGATCAAGCTCTAAGCGATAAGCGAACGAGGAAAGTACAATGCGCTCCGGCGTAATCGCACAGAAGATCGGCATGACCCGCGTCTTTACCAACGCGGGCGAGCATGTCCCGGTCACGGTGCTGAAACTCGAAAACTGCCAGGTCGTTGCCCATCGCACGATGGAAAAGAACGGCTATGTCGCGCTCCAGCTTGGTGCCGGCACGCGCCGCACCACGCGCGTCTCGAAGGCCATGCGCGGCCACTTCGCCGTCTCGAAGATCGAGCCGAAGCGCAAGCTCGTGGAATTCCGCGTGCCCGCCGACAGCCTGATCCCGGTCGGCGCGGAAATCACCGCGGACCACTTCGTGGAAGGCCAGTTCGTCGACGTCACCGGCACCACGATCGGTAAGGGTTTCGCCGGCGGCATGAAGCGCTGGAACTTCGGCGGCCTGCGCGCCTCGCACGGCGTGTCGATCTCGCACCGCTCGATCGGTTCGACCGGCGGCCGTCAGGATCCGGGCAAGACCTTCAAGAACAAGAAGATGCCGGGTCACATGGGCGACGAAACCGTCACCACGCTGAACCTGAAAGTCGTGCGCACCGATGTCGAGAAGGGCCTCCTGCTCGTCGAAGGTGCCGTTCCGGGCGCGAAGGGCGGCTGGATCATGGTGCGCGACGCCGTGAAGAAGGCGCTCCCGAAGGATGCGCCGAAGCCGGGCAAGTTCCGCCTTGCCGATGAAGCCAACAAGAAGCCGGAAGCAAAGAAGGAAGAAGCGCCTGCCGCTGACGCCGCTCCCGCTCCGGAAGCAACTGAAGCGAAGGAGGGCGCATAATGGAACTCTCCATCGTTTCGCTCGACGGCAAGAAAGGCGAGTCGGTCAAGCTGGACGACGCGATCTTCGGTCTCGAAGTGCGCGCCGACCTGCTGCATCGTGTCGTCAACTGGCAGCTCAACAAGCGCCGCGCCGGTACGCATAAAGTAAAGAACCGTGCGGAAATCTGGCGCACGGGCAAGAAGATGTACGGCCAGAAGGGCACCGGTAATGCCCGTCACGGCTCGGCCCGCGTGCCGCAGTTCCGTGGCGGCGGCCGCGCCTTCGGTCCGGTCGTGCGTTCGCATGAAACCGAACTGCCGAAGAAGCTGCGTCAGCTCGCGCTGAAGCATGCGCTTTCGGCGAAGGCGAAAGAGTCCGCGATCGTCGTGCTCTCGGAAGCGACGCTGAAAGAACCGAAGACCAAGACGCTGGCGAAGAACTTCGCCGATCTCGGTTTCTCGAATGCGCTCGTCATCGGCGGCGCGGAGATCGAGAAGAACTTCGGCCTTGCCGCGCGCAACCTGCGCGAGGTCGACGTGCTGCCGGTTCAGGGCATCAACGTCTACGACATCATGCGCCGCCAGAAGCTGGTGCTGACCAAGGCCGCCCTCGATGCGCTGGAGGCGCGATTCAAATGAGCAAGGAAACGCGCCATTACGACGTGATCCTGTCGCCGGTCGTGACCGAAAAGGCGACCGCGGCCTCCGAGCACAACAAGGTTGTGTTCAAGGTTCGCCTCGACGCGACCAAGACCGAGATCAAGAACGCGGTCGAGAAGCTGTTCGAGGTGAAGGTGACGAGCGTCAACACCACCATTCGCAAGGGCAAGGCCAAGCGGTTCCGCGGCGTGCGCGGTTTTCAGGGCGACGTGAAGAAAGCGATCGTGACGCTCGAAGCGGGCAGCACCATCGACGTCACCACGGGCCTCTGAGGATAAGAAGTCATGGCACTCAGAACATATAAACCCGTCACTCCCGGTCTCCGGCAGTACGTCAGCGTCGATCGCACCGGCCTGCACAAAGGTAAGCCGGAAAAGAGCCTGACCACCGGCAAGATGAACACGGGTGCGCGCAACAACAACGGCCGCATCACCGTCCGCTTCCGCGGCGGCGGTCACAAGCGTTCGCTGCGCACGGTCGATTTCAAGCGTGTCACGCGCGACATCGTCGGCACTGTCGAACGGATCGAATACGATCCGAACCGTACGGCGTACCTGGCGCTGCTGAAGTACGACAACGGCACGCTCGCCTACATCCTCGCGCCGCAGCGCGTGAATCCCGGCGACAAGCTCGTCGCCGGTGAAGATGTGGACGTGAAGCCGGGCAATGCGATGCCGCTGGAGAACATGCCGGTCGGCACCATCGTCCATAACATCGAGACCAAGATCGGGAAGGGCGGCCAGATCGCCCGTTCCGCCGGCACCTACGCGCAGATCGTGGGCCGCGACCAGGGTTACTGCATCGTTCGCCTGCATTCGGGCGAGCAGCGCCTGATCCACGGCCGCTGCTTCGCGACCGTCGGCGCGGTGTCGAACCCCGATCACATGAACACCGCGATCGGCAAGGCCGGCCGCAACATCTGGAAGGGCAAGAAGCCGGGCAACCGCGGCGTCGCGATGAACCCGGTCGACCACCCGCACGGCGGCGGCGAAGGCCGCACTTCGGGCGGCCGCCATCCGGTGTCGCCGTGGGGCTTCCCGACCAAGGGCAAGAAGACCCGCAAGAACAAGCGCACCAACAAGTTCATCATTGCGAACCGCCACGCGCGGAAGAAGAAGGCCTAAACGATGAGCCGTTCAGTTTGGAAAGGTCCTTTCGTCGACGGGTATCTGCTCAAGAAGGCAGATGCCGCGCGCGGTTCCGGCCGCTCGGAAGTGATCAAGATCTGGAGCCGCCGCTCGACGATCCTGCCGCAGTTCGTCGGCCTGACCTTCGGCGTCTACAACGGCCAGAAGCACGTTCCGGTCTACGTCTCGGAAGAGATGGTGGGGCACAAGTTCGGCGAGTTCTCGCCGACCCGCACGTTCACGGGCCACACCGCCGCCGACAAGAAAGCCAAGAAGGCTTAATCGGGAACAGTCATGGGCAAGCCAGCAAACAAACGAGCGCTGAAAGACAACGAGGCCAAGGCGGTTGCGCGCAACCTGCGCATCGGCCAGCGCAAGCTCGACCTCGTCGCGGGCCTGATCCGCGGCAAGAAGGTCGCGACCGCGCGCGCCGACCTGCAGTTCTCGAAGAAGCGCATCGCGAAGGACGTGATCAAGTGCCTCGATAGCGCGATCGCGAACGCGGAAAACAACCACCAGCTCGATGTCGACGATCTCGTCGTCGCCGAGGCCTACACCGGCAAGGCGCTGGTGATGCAGCGGTTCACCCCGCGCGGCCGCGGCCGTTCGTCTGGTATCGAAAAGCCGTTCTCGAACATCACGATCGTCGTGCGCGAGGTCGAGGAACATGCTCCGAAGAAGAAATCGAAACCCAAAGCAGAAGCGAAAGCGAGCGCCTGATGGGACAGAAAGTTAATCCGACCGGCCTCCGGCTCGGCATCAATCGCACCTGGGACTCGCGCTGGTTCGCTCGCAAGAACGAATACGGCAAGCTCCTGCACGAGGACATCAAGATCCGCGATTTCCTCATGAAGCAGCTCAAGCAGGCCGCGGTCGCGAAGATCGTGATCGAGCGCCCGCACAAGAAGTGCCGCGTGACGATCCACTCCGGCCGTCCGGGCGTCGTGATCGGCAAGAAGGGCGCCGACATCGACAAGCTGCGCAAGCAGATTTCGAAGATGACGGACTCGGAAGTCATCATCAACATCCTCGAAATCCGCAAGCCGGAAATCGACGCGCATCTGGTCGCCGACTCGATCGCGCAGCAGCTTGAGCGCCGCGTTGCGTTCCGCCGCGCCATGAAGCGCGCGGTGCAGTCCGCGATGCGCCTCGGCGCCGAAGGCATCCGCATCAACTGCTCCGGCCGTCTCGGCGGCAACGAAATCGCGCGCATGGAGTGGTACCGCGAAGGCCGCGTGCCGCTGCATACGCTGCGCGCCGACGTCGATTACGGCACCGGCACCGCGTTCACCACCTACGGCACCTGCGGCGTGAAGGTCTGGATCTTCAAGGGCGAAATCCTCGAACACGATCCGATGGCGCAGGACAAGAAACTGGCGGACGGCGACAACCGCACCAGCCGCCGCGGCGATCAGGCCGCGTAAGGCAAGGAATAAAGAGTAACCACCATGCTGCAACCCAAGCGCACCAAATTCCGCAAGCAGTTCAAGGGCCGCATCCGCGGCACCGCGAAGGGCGGTACGCTGCTTTCGTTCGGCGAATACGGCCTGAAGGCGCTCGAGCCGGAGCGCGTCACCGCGCGCCAGATCGAAGCCGCGCGCCGCGCCATGACGCGCCACATGAAACGCGCCGGCCGCGTGTGGATCAACGTATTCCCGGATATTCCGATTTCGAAGAAGCCGACCGAAGTCCGCATGGGCAAGGGCAAGGGTCAGCCGGAATTCTGGGCGGCGCGCATCAAGCCGGGCCGCATCATGTTCGAACTCGACGGTGTCGACGAAGCGACCGCGCGCGAAGCGCTGCGCCTTGCCGCCGCCAAGCTTCCCATCAAGACGCGCTTCGTCGCGCGCATTCAGTAACGGGAGATTTGAAGATGAAAGTCGAAGACGTTCGTCAGCTCACTCCCGACCAGCTCACCGACAAGATCGCTGAGCTGAAGAAGGAGCAGTTCAACCTTCGCTTCCAGAAAGCGACGGGGCAGTTGGAGAATACCGGCCGCGTGCGGCAGGTGCGCCGCGACATCGCGCGCCTTTCGACCGTTGCCAACGAGAAACGCGCCGCCGGCGCGAAGAAGGGCAAGTAAAATGCCGAAGCGCGTATTGCAGGGCACCGTGGTCAGCGACAAGCAGGACAAGACGATCATCGTCCAGGTCGAGCGCCGCTACACCCATCCGTTGCTCAAGAAGACCGTGCGCCGTTCCAAGAAGTTCCACGCGCACGACGAAGCCAACAAGTTCAAGGTCGGCGACACGGTCCGGATCACGGAACATCGTCCGATCTCCAAGCTGAAGCGCTGGATCGTCCTCGACGAGAAAGCCGGTTGAAACCCCGCGCGGCCCAATAGGGACGCGTAGCCGGAATCCCGGCGAGAAGAACGGAATAAAGGTGCCTTATGATTCAGATGCAAACGAACCTGGACGTCGCGGATAATTCCGGCGCGCGCCGCGTCATGTGCATCAAGGTTCTCGGCGGCTCGAAGCGCAAATACGCGACTGTCGGCGACGTCATCGTCGTTTCGATCAAGGAAGCGATCCCGCGCGGCCGCGTGAAGAAGGGCGACGTGATGAAGGCGGTGGTCGTGCGTATCCGCAAGGATCTGCGCCGCGCCGATGGTTCGGTGATCCGCTTCGACCGCAACGCGGCCGTGCTGATCAACAACCAGATGGAGCCGGTCGGCACCCGTATCTTCGGACCCGTGCCGCGCGAACTCCGCGCCAAGAACCACATGAAGATCATCTCGCTCGCGCCGGAGGTGCTGTAATGGCCGCGAAGATCAGAAAAGGCGACAAGGTCATCGTCCTGACCGGCCGCGACAAGGGCAAGTCGGGCGAAGTGATCGAAGTACAGGTCTCGGAAAGCCGTGCGCTGGTTCGCGGCATCAACATGGTGCGCCGTCACCAGCGCCAGTCGGCGAAGACCGAAGGCGGCATCGTGAACAAGGAATCGCCGATCCACCTGTCGAACATCGCGCTGGCCGATCCGAAGGACAGCAAGAAAGCGACGCGGATCGGATTCAAGGTTTTGAATGACGGGCGCAAGGTGCGCGTGGCACGCCGCTCGGGAGAGCAGATCGATGGCTGAGAAAGATTACACACCGCGTCTGAAGACGCAGTTCGAGAAGACCATCCGCTCGAAACTCGTCGAGCAGTTCGGTTATTCGAATCCGTTCGCCGTGCCGCGGCTCGACAAGGTCGTGCTGAACATGGGCGTGGGCGAGGGTGCGTCGGACCAGAAGAAGGTCACCGCAGCCGCCAACGACCTGACCGCGATTGCCGGCCAGAAGGCCATCATCACGAAGGCCCGCAAGGCGATCGCGAACTTCAAGCTTCGCGAGAACATCGGCATCGGCACGAAGGTCACGCTGCGCGGCGACCGCATGTACGAATTCGTCGATCGTCTGGTCACGGTTGCGCTGCCGCGCGTCCGCGACTTCCGCGGCCTCAACCCGAAGAGCTTCGACGGCCGCGGCAACTACACGATCGGCATCAAGGAACACATCATTTTCCCGGAAATCGACTACGACAAGACGGAGTCGGTCTGGGGCATGGACATCATCGTCTGCACGACGGCGAAAACCGACGACGAGGCGCGCGCTTTGCTCGCGGCTCTGAACTTTCCCTTCCGGCAGTGAAGCATCGCTTCAAACGCGGAGACTAGGAGCAGAAATGGCGAAGAAGAGTTCAATCGAGAAGAACGAGCGCCGGCGCAAGATGGCCAAGAACACGGCCGCCAAGCGCGCGAAGCTGAAGGCGATCGTCATGGACAAGAAAGTGTCCATCGAAGACCGTTTCAACGCGGTGTTGAAGCTCGCGCAATTGCCGCGCAACTCGGCCAAGGAGCGCGTGCGCAACCGCTGCGCCGTGACCGGCCGTCCGCGCGCGACCTATCGCAAGCTGAAGATGTCGCGTCTCGCGCTCCGTGAATACGGCTCCAAGGGCCTGATTCCGGGCCTCGTGAAGTCGAGCTGGTAAGGGGAGGGATCGAACATGGCATTGCACGATCCGCTCGGCGATATGCTGACCCGCATCCGCAACGCGCAGATGCGCAAGCGCGACCGCGTTTCCACGCCCGGTTCCTCGTTCCGTGCGCGCGTTCTCGACGTGCTCAAGGACGAAGGCTACATCCGCGGCTACTCGACTACCGAGTTCGGCAATGGCCGGACCGAGTTCGACGTCGAACTGAAATACGCCGAAGGCGGGCCTGCGATCCGCGAGATCGCGCGCGTCTCCAAGCCGGGCCGTCGCGTTTACGCGTCGGTCGATGCGCTGCCGCGCGTCAACAACGGCCTCGGCATTGCGATCCTGTCCACGCCGAAGGGCGTGATGGCTGACCACAACGCCCGCGAACAGAACGTCGGCGGCGAAATTCTCTGCACGGTGTTCTGAGGAAGGAACGGGAACCATGTCCAAGATCGGAAAACGCCCCGTCGCCATTCCGTCCGGCGTGACCGCTACCGTCACCGGCCAGACCGTGAAGGTAAAGGGTCCGAAGGGCGAGCTTTCGGTCGTGCTCAACGACAACGTTGCGCCGAAGCTCGACAAGAACCAGATCACCTTCGAGAAGAAGGGCGAGGAGAAGCAGGACCAGGCGTCCTGGGGTCTCTATCGCGCGCTGGTGAACAACATCGTGACCGGCGTCACCAAGGGTTTCGAGCGCAAGCTCGAAATCAACGGCGTCGGCTACCGCGCGGCGATGGCCGGCAAGAACCTGAGCCTTTCGCTCGGCTACAGCCACGACGTGACCTACAAGGTTCCGGATGGAATCACGGTTGCGACGCCGAAGCCGACCGAAATCGTGATCACCGGCATCGACAAACAGAAGGTCGGTCAGGTTGCCGCCGAGATCCGCTCGTACCGTCCGCCGGAGCCTTACAAGGGCAAGGGCGTGAAGTACGCCGATGAATTCATCTTCCGCAAGGAAGGCAAGAAGAAGTAACGGGGAACGACGATGGCATCGGTCAAGGATCGCACTCGCGCAAAGCGCCGCACCGCAAGCGTGCGCCGCTCGCTGAAAGCGTCGGCTTACGGCCGTCCGCGCCTGTCGGTTCACCGCTCAGGCATGAACATCTATGCGCAGGTCATCGACGACGCGAAGGGAGCGACGCTCGCTTCCGCTTCGTCGCTGGAAAAGGACATGCGCGGCAAATTGAAGTCGGGCGCGAATGTCGAGGCCGCGAAAGCGGTCGGCAGCCTGATCGCCGAACGCGCGAAAGCGAAAGGCGTGAAGGAAGTCATCTTCGACCGCGGCGCCTATCGCTTTCACGGCCGCGTCAAGGCACTCGCCGACGCGGCGCGTGAAGGCGGATTGAGTTTCTAAGGACAGCATCATGGCACGCGAAAGAGAAGAGAAACGAGGCCGGGGCAAGGATCGCGATCGCGACCGCGAGGAGCGCGACGGCCTGGTCGACAAGCTGGTCCACATCAACCGTGTTGCGAAGGTCGTGAAGGGCGGTAAGCGCTTCGGCTTCGCAGCGCTCGTCGTTGTCGGCGACCAGAAAGGCCGCGTCGGCTTCGGCCACGGCAAGGCGCGCGAAGTGCCGGAAGCGATCCGCAAGGCGACCGATGCCGCCAAGCGTTCGCTGATCCGCGTTAACCTGCGCGACGGCCGCACGTTGCATCACGACGTCAACGGCCATCACGGCGCCGGCAAGGTCGTGCTGCGCGCGGCTCCGGCCGGTACCGGCATCATCGCCGGCGGCCCGATGCGCGCGGTGTTCGAAACCGTCGGCGTGCAGGATGTCGTCGCCAAGTCGTTCGGCTCGTCGAATCCGTACAACATGGTTCGCGCGACGTTCGATGCGTTGAAGAACCAGGACAGCCCGCGCTCGGTCGCGGCGCGCCGCGGCATCAAGGTCTCGACCTTGCAATCGCGCCGTCAGGGCACCGACGCCGAAGCGGCGGAAGCGTAAGAGGAGAGGGTCATGGCCGGTAAGAAGATCACCGTCGAACAGTTCGGCAGCCCGATCCGCCGCGAGGCCAAGCAGCAGGAAACGCTGATTGGCCTTGGCCTGAACAAGCGCGGCAAGCGGCGCGAGCTGGTGGATACGCCGGCCGTGCGCGGCATGGTCGCGAAGGTCGCGCACATGGTGCGGATCGTCGAAGACAAGTGAGGATGAGGCGATGAAACTCAACCAGATCGCGGACAACGAAGGCTCGCGCAAGAACCGCATGCGCATCGGCCGCGGTATCGGCTCCGGCAAGGGCAAGACCGGCGGCCGCGGCGTGAAGGGTCAGAAGGCGCGTACCGGCGTTCGCATCAAGGGCCGCGAAGGCGGTCAGATGCCGCTGCATCGCCGTCTGCCGAAGCGCGGCTTCAACAACATCTTCGCCATCGAATACAACGAAGTGAACCTCGGCCGCATCCAGAAGGCGGTGGACGCGGGTCACATCAAGGCTGGCGACACTGTCACCGCGGACTCGCTCGCGAAGGCGGGCGTGCTGCGCCGCGCCGGCAACGGCGTGCGTCTGCTCGGTGCCGGCGAACTGAAGACGAAGCTCTCGTTCGAAGTCGCGGGCGCGTCGAAGTCGGCGATTGCCGCGGTGGAGAAGGCGGGCGGCTCGGTGAAGCAGCTTGTCGTGAAAAAGGCCGACCGGGAGAAACCCGGCAAGATGCAGAAGAAGCCGAAGAAGGAATCGGCCAAGTAAACTTGGGCCGTACTTTCTTTAAGGGAAACAGTCGGGGCGGATCGGAGCGAACATGGCGTCGGCAGCCGAACAACTCGCGGCAAATCTGAACTTCAGCGCGCTCGCGAAAGCGGACGATCTGAAGAAGCGCATCTGGTTCACGCTGGGTGCGCTGCTGGTCTATCGTCTCGGCACCTTCATCCCGATGCCGGGTATCGATCCGGTCGCGTTCGCGAACGCCTTCAATCAGGCGCGCGGCGGCATCCTCGGCCTGTTCAACATGTTTTCCGGCGGCGCAGTCGAGCGCATGGCGATCTTCGCGCTCAACATCATGCCGTACATCTCGGCGTCGATCATTCTGCAACTGCTGACCACCGTTTCGCCGACGCTCGAAGCCTTGAAGAAGGAAGGCGAGCAGGGCCGCAAGGTCATCAACCAGTACACGCGCTATCTCACCGTGCTGCTCGCAGCCTTGCAGGCCTACGGCATCGCGGTCGGTCTTGAAGGCGGGCAGGGCGGCATCGTGTCGAATCCGGGCTGGTTCTTCCGGCTCTCGACGGTGATCACGCTCACCGGCGGCACCGTGTTCCTGATGTGGCTCGGCGAACAGATCACCGCGCGCGGCATCGGTAACGGCATCTCGCTGATCATCTTCGCCGGTATCGTTGCGGAATTGCCGGGCGCGCTGGCAGGTCTGCTCGAACTCGGCCGGACCGGCGGTATTTCCACCGTAGTCATCATCGGCATCATTCTGATTGCGGTCGCCGCGATCTACTTCATCGTGTTCATGGAGCGCGCACAGCGCCGTCTCCTGATCCAGTATCCGAAGCGCCAGATCGGCAACCGCATGTTCGAGGGCCAAAGCTCGCACCTGCCGCTGAAGCTGAACTCGTCGGGTGTGATCCCGCCGATTTTCGCGTCGTCGCTGTTGCTGGTGCCGACCACGGTTGCGCAGTTCAGTCAGGGCTCCGGCCCGGAATGGCTGAACTACATGACCACGCTGCTCGCGCACGGCCGTCCGACCTACATGACGATCTACGTGCTGCTGATCGTGTTCTTCGCGTTCTTCTATACCGCGATCGTGTTCAATCCGGTCGAGACCGCGGACAACCTGAAGAAGCACGGCGGCTTCATTCCGGGCATCCGTCCGGGCGAGAACACCGCGAAATACATCGACTACGTGCTGACGCGCATCACAGTCGTCGGCGCTGCTTATCTCTCGATCGTCTGTCTGCTGCCCGAACTCATGGTCGCGTACTGGGCGGTGCCGTTCTACTTCGGCGGCACCTCGCTCCTGATCGTGGTCTCGGTGACGATGGACACGGTTTCGCAGGTGCAGGGCTATCTGCTCGCGCACCAGTACGAAGGCCTGATCAAGAAGTCGAAGCTGCGCGGGGCGCGGCGATGAGACTTGTCTTGCTTGGACCGCCGGGTGCCGGAAAAGGCACGCAAGGCGACCGGCTGATCGAGCGGCACGGCATTACCCGCCTGTCCACCGGCGACATGCTGCGCGCGGCGGTGAAGGCTGGTACGCCGGTAGGTCTGAAAGCGAAGGACATCATGGCGCGTGGCGACCTCGTTCCGGACGAGGTCGTGATCGCGATTATCGACGACCGCCTCAAGGAAGCGGACGTGCAGAAGGGTTTCATCCTCGACGGCTTCCCGCGCACGGTCGGTCAGGCCGAAGCGCTCGACAAGCTGCTCGCGGGGAAGGGCATCAAGCTGGATGCCGTGGTCGAACTCAAGGTGGACGAAGGCGCATTGCTCAAGCGCATCGAGACCCGCATCGCGGAAATGACCGCGCGGGGCGAGACCATCCGCGCCGACGACAATCCCGAAGCGCTGAAAAAGCGCCTCGACGCCTACCGCGCCCAGACCGCGCCGCTGTCCGCCTATTACGGCAAGCAGGGCACGCTGCTGGAAGTGGACGGCATGGCTGCGATTCCCGCGGTGGAAGCCGCCATCGACCAGGGCCTGACGGCCCGCAAGTCATTGAATTAGAAGGCGGTTTTGTCCGGTTGACTCGCTATGACGATCTCCTTACATACCCGCCATCAGTCGGTAAAACCGAAGCGATGCCGAGCCCCCTTCGCGGGCGGGTTGGGCGTCGATTTTTGCCGTACTGATCACCACGCCGGGCCATGTCGCCCGCTTATTGGAGACTAAGACCTTGGCCCGTATCGCAGGCGTGAACATCCCGACCGGCAAGCGCGTCGTCATCGCGCTTCAGTATATTCATGGCATCGGCCAGCTCCGCGCGAAGAAGATCGTGGACGAGCTGAAGATTCCGGCCGACCGCCGCGTCAACCAGCTTACCGACCAGGAAGTGCTGCAGATCCGCGAAATGATCGACCGCGACTATGTCGTGGAAGGCGATCTGCGCCGTGAAGTCACGCTCAACATCAAGCGTCTGATGGACCTCGGCTGCTATCGCGGCCTGCGTCACCGCAAGGGTCTGCCGGTTCACGGTCAGCGCACCCACACGAATGCGCGCACGCGCAAAGGCCCGGCGAAGGCGATTGCCGGCAAGAAGATGGCCACGCGCTAAGCGCGACAGACATAGAGAAACAGGTTCGATATGGCGAAAGAGCAGAAAGTCGTCCGCAAGCGCGAGCGCAAGAACATCGCGGCCGGCGTCGCGCATGTCGCGGCTTCGTTCAACAACACGATGATCACCATCACCGACGTGCAGGGCAACACGATTGCCTGGTCGTCGTCGGGCACGATGGGTTTCAAGGGTTCGCGCAAATCGACCCCGTATGCGGCGCAGGTCGCGGCGGAAGACGCCGCGCGCAAGGCATCCGAACACGGCATGCGCACCCTCGAAGTGGAAGTTTCCGGCCCCGGTTCGGGCCGCGAGTCGGCGCTTCGTGCGCTGCAGGCCGCGGGCTTCACCGTTACGTCGATCCGCGACGTGACGCCGATTCCGCATAACGGTTGCCGTCCGCGCAAGCGCCGGCGCGTCTGATTTTGTATTCGCTCCGGCTCCGGCCGGTTGAGATTGTTTCGCGCTGGTTAGCGCGGCCTATGCAGGGCGGCGGCCTTGCGGCGAGAGGACACGAAGAATGACGACCGTGATCCAGAAGAACTGGCAAGAGCTGATCAAGCCCGAGAAGCTCAATGTGCAGGGCGGCACCGATCCGAAGCGCTTCGCGACCGTGGTCGCGGAACCGCTGGAGCGCGGTTTCGGCCTGACACTCGGCAACGCACTGCGCCGGATTCTTCTCTCCTCTTTGCAGGGCGCGGCCGTGACCTCGGTGCAGATCGACGGCGTGCTGCACGAGTTCTCCTCGATCCCCGGCGTGCGCGAAGACGTCACCGACGTCGTCCTCAACATCAAGGACATCGCGATCAAGATGCAGGGCGAAGGCCCGAAGCGTATGGTCGTGAAGAAGACCGGTCCCGGCGTCGTTACCGCCGGCGACATCCAGACCGTCGGCGACGTGCAGGTGCTGAACCCCGATCTGCCGCTCTGCACCCTCGACGAGGGCGCGGAAATCCGCATGGAGTTCACGGTCAACACCGGCAAGGGTTACGTCGCTTCCGACCGCAACCGCACGGAAGATAGTCCGATCGGCCTGATCCCGGTGGACAGCCTCTATTCGCCGGTGCGCAAGGTTTCGTACCGCGTCGAGAACACCCGCGAGGGCCAGATCCTCGACTACGACAAGCTGACCATGACGATCGAGACCAACGGTTCGATCTCGCCGGAAGACGCGCTCGCTTACTCGGCGCGCATCCTGCAAGACCAGCTCAACATCTTCGTCAACTTCGAAGAGCCGCGCCGCGAAGTCGAAGCCGCGCCGATGCAGGAACTGCCGTTCCCGCCCGCCATGCTCAAGAAGGTGGACGAACTCGAACTTTCGGTTCGCTCGGCGAACTGTTTGAAGAACGACAACATCGTCTACATCGGCGACCTGATCCAGAAGTCGGAAGCGGAAATGCTCCGCACCCCGAACTTCGGCCGCAAGTCGCTGAACGAAATCAAGGAAGTGCTCGCGACGATGGGCCTCCATCTCGGCATGGAAGTGCAGGGCTGGCCGCCGGAGAACATCGAAGAACTCGCGAAGCGTTTCGAGGACCATTACTGAGGCGCAAAAAGCGCTTCGGAGGAAAAGAACATGCGTCACGGCAAGGCACACCGCCGCTTCAACCGCCGCCCGGAACACCGGAAGGCGATGCTCGCCAACATGGCGGCCTCGCTCATCACCCATGAGCAGATCGTCACCACGCTTCCCAAAGCGAAGGACATCCGTCCGATCGTCGAGAAGCTGGTCACGCTCGGCAAGAAGGGCAGCCTGCACGCGCGCCGTCAGGCCATCTCCGAAATGCGCGACCGCGACGCGGTGAAGAAACTGTTCGAGACCATCGCGCCGCGCTACAGGGAGCGCAACGGCGGGTATCTGCGCATCATCAAGGCCGGCTACCGCCACGGCGACATGGCGCCGGTCGCGGTGATCGAATTCGTGGACCGCGACGAGAGCGCCAAGGGCAAGGCCGATCTCGCCCGCCACTCCGAGTGGCTGAAGACCCAGCCGAAGGAAGAGCCGCAGAACGTTCCCGCGTAACGGTTCTGCTACTCGATGAATTCAAAACCCCGGCCATCGCGCCGGGGTTTTATTTTTCCTGCCGTATTGAAATATGGTCCTGTAGGCTTAGGTGGAACTTTCCGCAGGGGAAGTGGTTCAGAAGCTGCGGTACGGGAGAAATTCATATGAAGCGCGGACTACCTTCCATGACGGCCTTGCTCGCGATGCTGGCCATCGCGGGCTATCAGAACCGGGACAAGATCTCGGAAGTTCTGGGCAAGCTGAATACGCCCGGTCCTGACGGCAAAGGGCCGCTCGGCGGTCTCCTCGAAAAGCTTGGCGTAGACACCAAGGGTACTTCGTCCGGCAGCATCCTCGGCGGCGGCCTCGGCGAATTGCTGGACCGCTTCAAGAATGCGGGACAGGGCGAAACCGCCGACTCGTGGGTGAAGACGGGCGACAACAAGTCGTGCTCGCCGGCGCAGCTCGAACAGGCGCTCGGTCCCGACGTGCTCGAAACGCTGACCCAGCAGACCGGTCTCAGCCGCGAAGAGTTGCTCTCGCGCCTCTGCCGCGAACTGCCCGCGGCCGTCGACAAGTACACGCCGGATGGAAAGGTGCCGCAGGCTGAAGCGGAAGGAAGAGCATAATGGGAATCCTCTGGACCATCGTCATCGGCTTCGTCGCGGGCATCCTCGCGAAGTTCATCATGCCGGGCGATAACGAGCCGAAGGGCTTCGTGCTGACCACGATCCTCGGCATTGTCGGCGCATTCGTCGCGACCTGGCTTGGACAGGCTCTCGGCTGGTACAGCGCAGGGCAGGGTGCAGGCTTCATCGGCGCAACCGTCGGTGCCGTCATCCTGCTGGCCCTCTGGGGCGTGGTCTCGAAGCAGCGCAGCGCGTAAGCGCGGATACGCTGCCGTAACGGAAAAGACCCCGGCTTCAACGGCCGGGGTCTTAACCTTTTAGGCGTAGCCGTTCCCCGTTTTCGCCCCGATTGCCCATAGTATGGCCGCGGGGAGCGATGCCGGCCGGGGGACTGTGTGTTTCAGCGTTGGGTTAGGTCTGCGGTTTTTGCCTTCGCGCTGACTTGCGCGGGCTGCACGACGTTCAACATCGAGCGCGACGACCTCGTTACCTTCGTTTTCGCCCAGCCCACGACCGAGTGCGACATCTATCTCGGAAATACCCATGTCGGCCGCGTCTCGGTCGCGAATGCGGCGCTCGGCGTTCCCAAGGGGGACGAGCCGCTGCGGCTGGCCTGCGTCGCAAATGCCTTCGCCCCGGTTTCGGCAGAGGTCACCACCGTCCGCACCCGAGACCAGACGGTAGGCGTTCTCGGCGTGAACGTGCCGACACCACGCGCCCTCGGCGCCCGCGTGGTGGAGCCGATCACGGGCGCGCCGCGCACCGGCTATCCGCCGCGTATCATCATCGATCTTGCGCAGCGCACCGTAACGGTCCCGGACGGCTGGCAGGCGCGGATGTAACGCCCATCACGCTCGCGAGAGGCGGGGGTGCGGGCGATGGTGCGCGAAAAGCGGCGTGATATAACCTGACCCTCTGCCGCCGCCGGGCGGTTTTTCGTATCGGGGTCTCCAATGTTTCGACTGTTTGCGTTCGCTGCGCTCGCCGTCTCTCTCTCGCTGTCCGGCGCAAACGCCCAGCCCGCACCGAAAAGCCGCCAGGAATTGGCGTTCAGCTTTTCCGGCACGGTGAAAAAGGCGAAGCCCTCGGTCGTGAACGTTTATGCGCTGAAGCGCACGCGGGTGAACAACCCGCTCATGAACGACGAATTCTTCCGCCGCTTCTTCGAGGGCATGCCGCGGGGCATGCCGCAGGAGCGGGTGCAGCGTTCGCTCGGCTCCGGCGTCATCATTTCCGAAGACGGGCTGGTGATCACCAACTTCCATGTCATCGACGGCGCGGACGACGTGAGGCTCGCGCTTTCCGACCGGCGCGAATTCGAGGCCGATGTCGTGCTGCGCGATCCGCGCACCGATCTCGCCGTGCTGCGTATCCGCGATGCGAAAGAAAAGTTTGTTCCGATCGAGTTCGTCAATTCCGACGACATCGAAGTCGGCGATCTGGTGCTGGCAATCGGCGATCCGTTCGGCGTCGGCCAAACGGTGACGCAGGGCATCATCTCCGCCACTTCGCGCACCCGCGTCGGCGTCGCCGATTATCAGTTCTTCATCCAGACCGACGCCGCTATCAATCCCGGCAATTCCGGCGGCGCGCTCGTCGACATTCAGGGCAGGCTGGTTGGTATCAATACCGCGATCTTCTCGCGCTCCGGCGGTTCGCACGGCATCGGCTTCGCCATCCCGTCGAACATGGTGCGTGTGGTGCTCGCTTCCGCGCAGGCCGGCAACATGACGGTGCGGCGTCCGTTCTTCGGCGCGCAATTGCAGCAGGTCACCGCCGAGATCGCGCAGGCAATGCGTCTCAAGCGGCCTGCGGGCGCGCTGGTCGCGAGCGTGGTGCCGGAAAGCCCGGCAGCGCGCGCAGGTCTGCGCGCGGGCGATGTGATCGTCGCGGTCGACGGGCAGAACGTGGACGATCCGAATGCGGTGAACTACCGCCTCGCGCTCCGCCCGATCGGGCAGACCGCGCAGCTCAGCGTGGAACGCGGCGGACGGGCCATCAACGTCACGCTCAATCTCGAAGCGGCGCCGGAAAAGATGGCAGACGAGGTCGAGATCCAGGTGCCGTCGCCATTTGAAGGCGTGCGCATTTCCAACTTCACGCCCGAACTCGCGATGCAGCTTCGTACCGATGCGGACGCACAAGGCGTCGTGGTGATCGAGGTGCTGAACAACTCGACCGCGCAACGGCTTGGCTTCCGTTCCGGCGACATCATCATCAATGTCAACGGCGCGAGAATCGAGACCACGCGCGACCTAGACCGCGCGTCGCGGCAGAATACCCGTGAATGGCGCGTGACGTTGTCGCGGAACGGCCAGCAGCGGCAGATCATGCTCCGCAACTAGGCGGGGTTGCGCGGGCGCGCGCCAAAGCCCATTTTCGGTGACATGGCGAAGCGCCCGCAAACCGCAGACAACCTGTTCGCAGCCGCCGGCTTCGCGGACGATGCACCGCGTCCGCTGGCCGACAAGTTGCGTCCGGCAAAGCTCTCCGAAGTGGTGGGGCAGGAACAGCTAACCGGCGCGGACGGTGCACTGACGCGGATGCTGGAAGCGCGCTCGCTCGGCTCATTGATCTTCTGGGGACCGCCGGGGACCGGCAAGACCACAGTCGCGCGGCTGCTCGCCAACGAAACTGATTTGCATTTCGAACAGGTGTCGGCGGTGTTCTCCGGCGTCGCGGACCTGAAGAAAGTGTTCGACGCGGCGCGTGCGCGGCGCGAAACCGGCACGGGCACGTTGTTGTTCGTCGACGAAATCCATCGCTTCAACCGCGCGCAACAGGATTCGTTTCTGCCTGTCATGGAAGACGGCACCGTCACGCTGGTCGGGGCGACAACGGAAAATCCTTCTTTCGAACTGAACGCCGCGCTGCTTTCCCGCGCACGGGTACTGGTATTCAAGTCGCTGGACGAAGAAGCGTTGTTGCGCCTGCTTTCACGCGCTGAGGAGGCGGAAGGGAAAAAACTCCCGTTGGACGAGGAAGCGCGCCTTACGCTCGCGCGCATGGCCGATGGCGATGGCCGCGCCGTGCTGACGCTGAGCGAGGAAGTATGGCGCGCCGCGCGCAAAGGCGAAGTGTTCAATTCCGCGCAGTTGCAGGAGATCGTGCAGCGCCGCGCGCCGATCTACGACAAGTCGCAGGACGGCCACTACAACCTGATCTCCGCGTTGCATAAGAGCGTGCGCGGCTCCGACGCCGACGCCGCGCTCTATTATCTCGCGCGGATGCTGGATGCGGGCGAGAATCCGCTCTATATCGCGCGGCGCGTGGTGCGCATGGCGGTGGAAGATATCGGCATGGCCGATCCGAATGCGCTGGTCATCACCAATGCGGCGAAAGATGCCTACGACTTCCTCGGCACGCCGGAAGGCGAACTCGCGCTGGCGCAGGCCGTGATCTATGTCGCGACCGCGCCTAAATCGAACGCCGCCTATGTCGCCTACAAGCGCGCGGTGAAAGTCGCGAAAGAGGCGGGGTCGCTGATGCCACCCAAGCACATCCTGAATGCGCCGACGAAGCTGATGGAAGAAGAGGGCTATTCGTCCGGTTACGAATACGACCACGACGCGGAGGGCGCTTTCTCCGGGCAGGACTATTTCCCGGAGAAACTCGGACGGCAGGAGTTTTATCAGCCGGTCGAGCGCGGGTTCGAGCGCGAAGTAAAAAAGCGGCTCGACTACTGGGCGAAGCTGCGCGCGGAGAAGAAGTAGCTAGCGCTTCTGCGGCGGTAACGGGGTTTCCATGAAGCCGCGATTATTGCGGTACGGATTCTGGGAAGTGTTGGTTTGCGGAATCGGTGCGGGCTGCGTCTGCACCGGGGGCGAAACCGGCTGCTGCGGCGGATTCACCTTGATGGTGCCGGGGTCCATCTGCTTCGGCTGCTGCGCCATAGAGGCGCCCATGCCGAAGGTGAAGACGGCAAGCACGGTGAAAGTGAGCAAGGTAAGCCGCATGAGAGTTCCTGCCGCCTGAGGCGTCCACCTCATAGAACGACGTTGTTAAAGAGTGGTTCCGGATTGCGGCGTTTTTCGTCAGGCCGGAATTATGGCGACGATGCGATACTTTAACGGATCGATCACCACGATTTTCTCCTCCGCTACCACATAGAAGTAGTTGCTGAATTCGGGGACCGCCTCGGCCACTTCCTTCGGCAGTGGATAGAAATGCAGGTTGCGCGGGACCTCCGCGCCGAGCCGAAGATCGAAGCGAACCTTGGCCGCATGATCCACCTTGGCGTTGCGGACCAGTTCGCGAATCCGGTCCTGCTGCTCCGCGCGAATCATGGGCTTGTTTTCGGCCGGGGCCGTGGGCGGCGTAACGGGGGTAGTCTGCTGTGCCATCGCCGAGGCGGCGAACCCGGCAGAGATCGCCAGAAGAAATGCAAATCGCCGCCGCATGGCTCGTCCTCCGCTCGTAGGGTGGGGTTCAGCGTTGCTAACGCTGCAAGGGCGGACTAGGTTCCGGGCTTCTCCATTCCTCGCTGGAACAGCCGCATGTATGCGCTCTTTCTTGTCATTCTCGGCGGCGGCATCGGCTCCGGGCTACGTCACGGCGTGAACGTCGCGTCGGCGCAGTGGTTCGGCACCTCGTTCCCGTGGGGCACGTTCACGGTGAACATCGTCGGCTCGTTCCTGATCGGCGCATTGGCCGCTTGGTTTGCATTCCGCGGCGACGGCGCGACGACGCAATCGCTGCGTCTTTTTCTCGTCACCGGAATTCTCGGCGGGTTTACGACCTTCTCGGCGTTCTCGCTCGACTTCGCACTGCTGTTCGAGCGCGGCGAGGTATTTCTTGGCGCGGTTTATGTGATTGCATCGGTCGTGCTTTCCATCGCGGCGATGTTCGCTGCTATGTGGCTCGTGCGTAGCGTGGCGTAACGCGATGCCGGTTCAGACACGCAAGGTAAAAGACGGCGAAGACGGGATGCGCCTGGACCGTTGGTTCAAGGCGAACTTCCCCGATCTTTCGTTCGGTCATTTGCAGAAACTGCTCCGCACCGGACAAGTGCGCGTGGACGGCGCGCGCGCGAAAACCAGCACGCGCCTTGAGCCGGGCATGGCGGTGCGCGTGCCGCCGCTCTCGAAGGAAAAGAATGGAAAGCAGGAGGGCGGCGAGAGCGGTGCAGATGATGCTCACGCGAAGTCCCCCACGAAAGCGCCCTCGAAAATGGGCGACGCGAAGGCCGATGCAGCGTTCATTAAGTCCATCACGCTCTACGAAGATCGCGAAGTGATGGTGCTAAACAAGCCGTTCGGTCTTGCGGTGCAGGGCGGCTCCGGCACCACGCGCCACATCGACGGCATGCTGGAAGCGTTGCGCGGCCGCGACGGACAGAAGCCGCGGCTGGTGCATCGTATCGACAAGGACACGGCAGGCATTCTGCTGATTGCGAAAACGCGGATCGCCGCCGCGACCTTGGCAAAAACATTCCGCTCGCGCTCCGCGCGGAAGATTTACTGGGCGCTGGTTGCCGGCGTGCCAAAGCCGCGGCAGGGACGCATCTCGACCTATCTGGCGAAAGGCGCGGGCGAGGGCGGCGAACTCATGCGCGTTGCAAAACACGGCGAGGACGAAGCCAGCCACGCCGTCACGTATTACGCGGTGATCGAGCAGGCGGCGCAGAAGGTGTCGTGGATTTCGCTGAAGCCCGTCACCGGACGCACGCACCAGCTTCGCGCGCATACCGCGCATATCCGTCATCCCATCGTCGGCGACCCGAAATATTTCGATATCGAGAACTGGGAATTGCCGGGCGGCATGCAGAACCGGCTGCACCTGCTTGCGCGCCGTCTCGTTATTCCGCATCCGAAGGGCGAGGGCATGATCGACGTGTCCGCGCCGTTGCCGCCGCACATGCAGCAGACGTGGAACCTGCTCTCGTTCGACGCGAAGGCCTACGATCCCATCGTGGAAGCGCCGGAAGAATGAGCGAAGAAGAAAATCCGATGCGCCGTGCGCAGGCTGCAATGCGCGCGCAGTTACCGAAGCGCTTCTATAAGGAAGCGGCTGCCGGCGAAGCGCCGGGTGGTTTCGCAATTCTGTTGGACGGGCGGCCGGCGAAAACGCCTGCGAAAAAATCCCTGTTGCTGCCGAACAGGAAACTCGCGGATGCGGTCGCGGCGGAGTGGGCTGCCATCGAGGATGTGGTCGATCCGGTCAAACTGCCGCTGACGCGGCTCGCCAATCTCGCAATCGACGCGATTGCCCTCGCGCCGCAGCCGGTCATCGACGAGATCGTGCAATATGCCGGGACCGACCTGGTTTTTTACCGCGCGGAGGAACCCGAAGGCCTGGTCGCGGCGCAGGCGGAGCAATGGGACCGCATCGTTGGATGGGCGGAGCAGGCGTTCGGTGCGCGTTTGGTGCTTGCTGCCGGTATCGTGCACGCGAAGCAGAGCGAGCAGGCGCTCGGTGGCGTGCGAAGAATTGCGGAGACGTTGTCGCGACCGTTCGGTCTCGCGGCGGCGGCAAGCGCGACCAATCTTTCCGGTTCGGCATTGATTGCGCTGGCACTCGCAGAAGGCGCGCTTGGCGCGGACGAAGCGTGGAATGCTACGCACGTGGACGAACAATGGAACATCAGCCAGTGGGGCGAGGACGCGGAAGCGCAGCGGCGGCTTGCCGCGCGTCACCGGGAGTTCACGGCAGCGGCGACGATGCTGGCGCTGTTGAGGAAGTAACTTCCTCTCAAAACGGGCTGCCGTTCGCTAGCTTTCTTTCCCGATCCGCCCCAGATGCGTGTCGGCAAAATCGGTTTCGTATTTGAGGCCGAAGCCGAGCATGCGGTCCATGCCGATATGCGCGACCCATACCAGCGCGATTGCGACGGCAAGCGGCTCCGCCCACGCATATCCCCATGCCCCGATGGCGATGGGCACCGCCGTAATGTGAAACGCGTTGTAGAGCTGCGCGCCGGTCTTCGCGTTGCGGAGATAGCCGATCATGCCGACATCCGGCGCGAAAATCAGCACGCCGAACAGCCACCACGAATAGCCGAGCTTCGAGTAGGCGAAGATGCAGAATGCAAACAGGGCGAAGCCTTCGCACATCAGAATCATGCGCGGGTGACCGGCGACAGCAGGGGCTTCGGGGTTCATTCGCTTTTCTCCTGACGGCACGAACATGTGATGCGGGACGATACCGCGCCATCGGCCGCCATGCTATGAACCCGCCGGATATTGAAGGGGGATTGCCATGAAAGTCGTACTCGACCTTGCCCAGTTGCTCGAAAGCGGCGAAATCAACCAGGCCGAATATGACAAGTTCAGGCGCCTGTCGGTGCGCTCCACGGGTTCGCTCGCCTTCAATATCCTGATCGGCTTCGGCGTGATCGCAGTCGCGGCCGGCGCCATTGCACTGGTGCCGAACGCACTGACCGGCATCGTTCTCGGTGCAATCATTATCGCAGCCGGATTTCTCATCCTGCACAATGGCGGCAAGGAATGGGATGTCCTTGCCAATATCTGCATCATCCTTGGCGCGCTCGGCATCGGCGGCGGGGTGGTCTACATGACCGAAGGCTCGATCTGGGCATTCCTCGGTTGTGTGATCGGCTTCGCGGTAGCGGGCTTCATCGCGAAAAGCGGACTGCTGATTGCGCTCTCGGTGCTCTCGCTTTCGTCGGTGATCGGCGCGCGCACAGGCTACAGCCACGCCAGCTACTTTCTTGCGATCTACGAGCCGACCATGACCATCATCGTGTTCTCGCTGATCACGCTGGCGGCCTATGTTTTCTCGCTCCAACTCAGCGCGGTGAATGCGCGCCTCGCGCTGATGGCGGCGCGCGTCTCGATCCTGCTCGTCAACTTCGGTTTCTGGATCGGTTCGCTCTGGGGCGACCGGCTGAGCTTCTTCACCAAACTTTCCGGCAACGTACCCGGCGGCGTGCAAATCCCGCGCATCGCATTCGTGATCGGCTGGGCGGCGGCGCTGATCGCTTTCGCGGTATGGGCGATGAAGAACGACCGGCGCTGGGTGGTGAATGTCTGCGCTGTATTCGGCGCAATCCATTTTTATACGCAGTTTTTCGAGCGGCTGGGACCGAACCCGGTTGCGATCCTGCTCGGCGGGCTTTCCGCGCTCGGAATCGCCATCGCGTTCTGGCAATATAACAAGAAGGTGGTCGGCAAGCCGTCACAACCTGCGTGAAACCGGCAGCCCGATTTTCGCCACCTGCAGCGTGTTGATCGTGGTCATGAAAAAATTCATTGCTGCATTGTTCCTGCTTTCGCTCGCGTTGCCCGCCCACGCGCAAACGGAGCGCAAGACTATCGTCCGAAACGATCTGGAAAAGCATTTCAAGGAAATCGGGACGAACGGCACCTTCGTCCTGCTGGATATGAAGAAGAACGTGGTGACGGTCGTGAATGGCGACCGTCACACCAAGGGATTTCTCCCGGCTTCCACCTTCAAGATCGCGAATGCGCTGATCGCGCTGGAGACGAAGGTGGTGAAGGATGCCGACGAGCGCGTGTTCAAATGGGACGGCAAGAAGCGCGACTTCGAGGCGTGGAACAAGGACCACACCTTGCGTTCCGCCTTCAAGGCGTCGGCGGTCTGGGTGTTTCAGGAAATCGCGCGCGAGATCGGCGAGCAGCGGATGCGCGTCTATGTCACGCAGTTCGGCTACGGCAACCGCGAACCCGGCGGCGAGATCGATACGTTCTGGCTGGAAGGCAAGCTGCGCATCTCGGCGTTGCAGCAGGTCGAGTTTCTCGAACGGCTCCTGATCGGGAAGCTGCCGGTCAGTCCGCGCAACGCCGACATCGTGAAGGACATCGCGTTCATCGAGCAGGTCGGCGACGCGACGCTGCGCGGCAAGACCGGCTGGATTCCGAACGGGGATAACAAGATCGGCTGGTTCGTCGGCTGGGTCGAGCGGGGAGGCGATACGTATGTCTTTGCGCTCAACCTCGATCCGAACGAGGAGAAGCACGTCGCGGCGCGCCAGACTATCGCGAAGGCGCTGCTGACGGCGCTCGGCGCGATGCCCCGGCAATAACCCTTCAAGAAAAAAGCCCTGAAAAGCGAAACCCGCCGAAGCATCTCTGCTTGGGCGGGCCAATCGTCCTTCGCGTCGTCGCTTTAGGCCGCCTCCCAGTACATCCGTGGTGAGGGGTTAGGCTCTTCGAAGTTCGATGAAAGCTATATAGGCGCGGTTTGTGACGGTTCAATGACCATGGAAAAGATTTTTCAGGCCGCCGACCAGGCGACATAGCGGTCCCGGCGGTGGTTGACCCAGATCATCGCATTCATGGCGACCGAGCCGATCACGGAGGCGAGCACCAGCCGCCACTCCACGACGAACAGGGCGGCGGCCAGAACCGCGAGATCGACCCCCATCTGCACCTTGCCGGCGCGCAGCCCGTACTTGTCCTGCAGATAGAGCGCAAGGATGTTGAGGCCGCCAAGGCTCGCCTGATGGCGAAACAGCACGATGAAGCCCATGCCGAGCAACAGCCCGCCGATGATCGCGGCATAGAACGGCTCCAGCCGAGCGACCTCGATGAAATATGCGTGCGTCTCGGACAGCACCGAGACCAGCGCCACCGCGCAGAAGGTTTTCAGCGTGAACAGCCAGCCCACGCGCATCACCGCAAGCACATAGAACGGCAGGTTGATGACGAAAAAGCCGAGGCCGAACGGCACGCCCGCGAAGTAAAGGCCGAGGAAGGCGATGCCGGAGGTCCCGCCGGTGAGCAGCCCGGCTTTCTTGAACAGCACGACGGCAAAGGAAATGAATAGCGTGCCGACGAGGATGGCGAAGATGTCCTCGATCAGGGAATGTCTTGGGGCGGGGGATTCGGTGCCGGTCACGCGGCGGAGGATAGCGAAGCCCCGGTTCGGCACCATGCGGCGAACGGTGCCACCTGTCATTCAGGGCCACGGGCTAACCCGGAGTTCGGAGCCAAAAACGAAGGCTTTCCCGTTGTCCGTGGATTCCGGATCGTCGTGTCGCACCACCCGGAATGACGGGGAGAGAATCCCTATGCTACCTTCCGGCCCGGAAAACGAGGGGCCTGGTGCAATGAAGGAAATTCTCGAAGCGCTCGAAAACCGCCGCGCGGAGGCCAAGCTCGGCGGCGGGCAGGCGCGCATCGAAGCGCAGCACAAGCGCGGCAAGCTGACCGCCCGCGAGCGCATCGAGCTGCTGCTGGACCGCGGCTCGTTCGAGGAATTCGACACCTTCGTGCAGCACCGCGCCACCGACTTCGGCATGGAGAAGACCAAGGTGCCGGGCGACGGCGTGGTCACCGGCTGGGGAACGGTGAACGGGCGGCAGGTTTTCGTCTTCGCCAAGGACTTCACCGTGTTCGGTGGTTCGCTCTCCGAAGCGCACGCGCAGAAGATCACCAAGATTCAGGACCTCGCGCTGAAAACCCGCGCGCCGATCATCGGCTTGTTCGATGCGGGCGGCGCGCGCATTCAGGAAGGCGTCGCCGCACTCGGCGGCTACGGCGAGGTGTTCAAGCGCAACGTGATTGCGTCGGGTGTCATTCCGCAGATTTCCGTCATCATGGGGCCGTGCGCGGGCGGCGACGTCTACTCGCCCGCGATGACCGACTTCATCTTCATGGTGAAGGACACCAGCTACATGTTCGTGACCGGCCCGGAAGTGGTGAAGACGGTGACGAACGAAACCGTGACGGCGGAAGAACTCGGCGGCGCGCGCGTGCACACGACGCGCTCCTCGGTCGCCGACGGCGCGTTCGAGAACGATGTCGAGTGCCTGCTCCAGATGCGCAGGCTGATCGACTTCCTGCCTTCGTCGTATGAAGCGGGCGTGCCGGAATGGCCGAGCTATGACGACGCAGAGCGCATCGAGCCTTCGCTCGACTCCCTCGTTCCGGAAAATCCGAACAAGCCCTACGACATCAAGGAACTGATCCTGAAGCTCGCCGACGAGGGCGACTTCTTCGAGATTCAAGAGTCGTTCGCGAAGAACATCGTCACCGGCTTCGGCCGCGTGGAGGGCAGGACGGTCGGCTTCGTCGCGAACCAGCCGATGGTGTTGGCCGGCGTTCTCGATAGCGACGCATCGCGCAAGGCCGCCCGCTTCGTGCGCTTCTGCGACGCCTTCAACATTCCGATCGTGACGCTGGTGGACGTGCCGGGCTTCCTGCCGGGCACGGCGCAGGAATATGGCGGCCTCATCAAGCATGGCGCAAAACTTCTGTTCGCCTATTCGCAGGCGACCGTGCCGCTGGTGACGCTGATCACGCGCAAGGCGTTCGGCGGCGCCTACGACGTGATGGCGTCGAAGCACATCGGCGGCGACGTGAATTATGCATGGCCGACGGCGCAGATCGCGGTGATGGGCGCGAAGGGCGCGGTCGAGATCATCTTCCGCGCGGACAAGGACCCCTCCGTGATCGCCGAGCGCACCAAGGAATACGAACAGCGGTTTCTATCGCCGTTCGTCGCGGCCGAGCGCGGCTATATCGACGAGGTGATCGAGCCGCATGAAACCCGCCGCCGCATCGCCCGCGCGCTCGCGATGCTTCGCACCAAGCAGGTCGAGCAGCCGCGCAAGAAGCACGACAATCTGCCGGTGTGAGATTCTATTTTGAGTAGAGAGTTATTGAATGCCGCGAACTCATAATGTTGGGAAGGCAGGCCAATTCGCAGTGATGGCCGAGTTAGCTTACCGCGGTTACAACGTTGCCATCCCCGAAATTGATATCGGAGACGACGTTTTCGTATTGAATGATTCAACAGGTCAGTTGTCTCGAATACAGGTAAAGACTGCGACCGGCAAAAAACTCGAGAACAATGACCGCGCCTATCGATGTCAGTTTTCTGTGCGCGAAAGTCATGTGAGCAGCACTGTTACACAAGGCGTGCATTACGTATTTGCGTGTAGGTGTAATCGATCATGGCGATTTTTGGTAATTGAACGCGGTGTTCTCAATCATCTAATCGGTACTGGTTGGGGCAGCAAAACTGCGAACGGCACTGTAACTTTATGGGCCGTCTTCTTGAGTCGAACAGAAGTGAAGTCTTCCAACAAGAAAAACGCATTGGACTTATCTAAGTATGCTTCGAAATGGGATGCATGGCCTGAAATTCAGTAAATAGCGCTAAACGAACTAACGATTTTTTTTTTGAAATGAAAGGCGATTTATTTCTTCTTGAATTTCTCGCAATCTGCTTCATGGGGCGACGTTTGCAGCCCGTTGCGCAAAATGTATTGCTGATCGGTTATCCATTTCGTGTTTGTACAAGCTGACTTAAGTATCAGCCCTTTCGGAAGTATAGTTTTCGCGTCCGCACATGCTTGGTCTAGCTGAGGTTGTGAAAGATTAGAGTAGGCTAAATCTGCTCCTCGAAGATCTGCTCCATGGAACTGGGCTCCGGTAAAGTCAGTTAGAGTTGGCTTGGCTCCCTCAGTAGCGAGCCATCTTCCAAAGAAAACTCTAGCGCGAAACTCATCAATATTTTGGTTAGGGCCGACTTCTAGAGGTTTGTCAGCATTCGGCGTTCCAACAGTAGAAACTTCTAACGTTTTGGAGTTTCGCAAGTCTACAAGCCGGAGATCGGCGTGTGTGAATACCCCAGCCAAGATTCTCGCGCCGTTTAAATTGGCGCCCACAAGTGTTGCGCGCGCAGCCTTTAAATCAATAAGTGTTGCAAAACTCAGGTCGGCCCCAACGAGAGATGCTCCAGTCCAGTCCGCCGAAATTCCGGACCGTCTGAAAAGCGTTCGATCAAAGGTGCTTTTTGGCGCATACAGAAGATAAATTCCAGCGTCACAGAATGCACTCTCATGTAGCTTGAGGCGGCTGCCATCCAGTCGTTTTCTAAAATTCAATCCAGCGAGAATTGTGCCGTTAAGCGAAACATTCCCATCGAGCAAATCCAGTTCAGCTAAGTATTCAAGCGCTGATGTCTGTCCAACATCTCTTTCATAGCCTGCTGCGTCTCTAATTGCGTTCCACGCCAATGCAATTGCGTTCTGGCGACGATGGAAAACCTCTTCATTGTATTGGCGGTACTGCAGCCAAACACCTGCAGCAGCGATTACCACGCCGATCGCGCCGACAATGGCGCTTAGTTCGACTGCGCGTGTCCAAAGTGTGGTATTTCGCTGAGGCTTCGCTTTCCTAGCTTTTCGCATTCGCAGATACCGAATCAGATCACATTGTATCGAAGGATAGGCCGTAACGCGCGCTATGCTGGGTGCGCGCGTATCTGTGAAGGCGGAGCGGACGCCGCATCGCAGAATGACGGTGCGTCAAGGCCGTTTTAAAATCACGGGCTAGAGATTCAATGTGAAGGGGCCACCATGGCAAAGAAACCAGCACACATGACCGAGCGGCAGGCCGAGGCCAGCGTGCGGCGCTTCGTGAACCATTCCGGCAACCTGCTGGTCGAAGGCTTCCATCTCCTCGGCCTGTTCGCCATCGGCGCGTCCACCGTCTGGGCCGCGGCCGCGACGTTCTGGGCCATGGTCGGGCGAGGGCAGGCCTCGATCGAGGATCTGTTGCTCCTATTCATCTATCTCGAGATCGGCGCGATGGTCGGCATCTATTTCAAGACCAACCGCATGCCGGTGCGCTTTCTGATCTATGTCGCCATCACCGCCGTCACGCGCCATGTCGTCGTGGTCGTCACCACGCACAAGACGCCGGAGATGGAAACGCTGCTCACGGCGGCTGCGATCCTGATCCTTGCGCTCGCGGTCGTGGCGCTCCGCTTCGGGTCTTATTATCTGCCGTCGGCGTCGAGCGGTAAGCCGTACTTCCACTCGGATATCGGCGGGAAGACGTAACGTTTTTTATTTGCGCGAATGGGGCAAGCCCCAAGCGCGCCCTCATGGTGAGGAGCGAAGCGCAGATTCGCGTCTCGAACCATGGGCGTGCACTTCATCTTTCGAGGCGCGCTCGCTTTCGCAAGTCGGATTTATCCGACTTGCGCGTATTAGTTCGGAAGTCGGGTGAACCCGACTTCCGCTCGCGCTCCTCAGGATGAGGTTGTTACACCAGCGCCACCGGCCGCAGCGGCGAGCCGGTTGCGCCCTTGATGCGCAACGGAAGCGTCACGAACGCGAAATCCGCGCGCCCGCAGGCGGCGAGTTCCTCGAGGTCTAGGTTTTCGATGATGTGAATCCCGTGCTGCGCGATCAGGATGCGGTGCGCGTCCATCGTGATATTCGTCTGCACGATCTGCTCGAATGCCGCGGTATCGTTGCCGACCGCGAAAGGTTTCTTCGCCGCCAGCCATTCCGCTCCCTCAGCCGCGACGCCAGGCGTGCCCGCGCTGTCGAGGCCGAGATATTTGCGCGAATCCGACCAGTGTTTTGTCCAGCCGGTGCGCAGCAGGATGACGTCGCCGGGATTGATCGAAATGTTCGCGGCCTTGAATGCAGCTTCGAGATTGGCCGCGGTAATTTCCTCCGCCGGGCCGAGCGCTTCGACGTTCTTCACGCGCGCAACATCGAGCAGCGCGCCACGCCGGAAGATGGGGGCAATGGTCTCGACGCCATGTTCCCTGAACAGTTCGGTGCCTTGCTGGGCTTTTGCTGCATCGACGCCGCCATGCAGCATACCGTTCTCGGAAACGTGCGAGAGCGCGTCGATGTGCGTCGAGGTATGCGTGCTGGTGATGATGAGTTCGTTGGAGGATGAAAACCCGCAACCGCGGTGAATGTCGCCGTGCCGGTTGTTTAGCGTGATGTGAAAGGGTGGGTGGGTCGGATAGATCGGGATGCCTTTCTGCAGCGGATGATCGAGCGCGATCATTCGTGCGCCGTTGGTCAGCGACAGCCAGACGTCCACGTCGAGCTTGTTGCCGCTACGTTTTCTTTCGTCCATTTGACGTTCTCCCGAAACGGCGGTGAAGCTAGCACGGGAATTGGGAGGGGCAGAATGACGACATTACCGGTAACATCCGTTTTCGCGGGCCTGGCTGCATTGGCGCTGGCCTTTCTCGGGCTGCGTGTGGCGTACTATCGGATGCGCGCCCGTATCGCATACGGCGATCAGGACGACCGCGAATTGCGGCGGCGTATCCGCGCGCACGGCAACTTTATCGAATACGTTCCGCTCGCTTTGATCGCGCTCGGACTGATCGAGATCAACGGCGCGCCGAAATGGCAGGTATGGGCGCTTGGTGCCGCGCTCGCGGTTGCTCGCATCGCGCATGCGGCGGGGCTGCTCTCCGGCGTCATGGGTTTGCGTGCGCCGGGAGCAACGCTGACATTTATCGTGCTCGCCGTGTCAGGCCTTATGCTGTTGTGGCAGGCGTTTTGACGATAGAAATGCGAAGCGTCAGAGTGCGCGTAAAGGGAGTTCCGTGAATGACGATTGTCTTCGCTTTTCTGCATCATCTCGCATTCGTCGCGATTTTCGTCGCGTTGTCCATCGAAATGATCCTCCTTCGGCAAACGCTTACGCTGGAGAACGCGCGCCGTCTTCAACTATATGATGCGGTCTATGGTGCCGCGGCGGGTGCGGTACTCATCATCGGCGCGGTGCGCGTGATCTTCTTCGAGAAGGGGTGGTATTATTATCTCAGCAGCCACGCTTTTCTCACCAAGATAGCGTTGTTCTTTATCGTCGGTGCAATCTCCATCATTCCAACGGTTGAGTTTCTGCGCTGGCGCGCGGCTACACGCGCCGGGAAAATTCCGCTGGTGGATGACGCTAAATTGCAGCGCATCCGCAAGATCGTGCACTGGGAACTGGTCGGCCTGATGCTCATGCTGTTTTTCGCGGCATGGATGGCGCGCGGCGCGTTCCGCTAGGGCGCATGAAGGCATGCGGGCGTTGACGGAGCGCTTGCCTTGACGAACAGTAGCAAGTGGTGGGTTCAAATCATGGGCGCCGCGAAGTGGATACGCTTCGCGGTACTTGTCTCGTTCGCGGGTCTGTTCGTTTGGCTCGCGTATGTGCGCGGGCAGTTGTTCTGGCTTTTGCCGGGCGCGGTATTCCTGTTCTTCGCGCTGGTTCTTCTGTTTCGCGCGTCGAAGAAACAGCGCAAGTCTGACTAAGCGGCTAGATCACTAGCATCAGCGCGAACCAGACCAACACGGCTACTTTTGCAAAAGCGGCAAGCGGAGATTCCCGTTCGCGGACGGCGGCGCGCCATGTCGCGACCGTCATCAGGATATTGTAGGGCAGGGGCGCGATGTGAAATAGCAATGCGATCCATGCAGGACCACGATTGAGAAAGATCGCAAGCGCCACGCCAGCGGTTGCGAGATTGAGCAGCGTGCCCCACGCAATCGCGTATTCCCAGAACACGCGGGAAAGCGGCGCATCGCCGCGCCATAACGCTGCGATGCGCGTCGCAATCATTTCGGGAGCGGAATCGGGCCGGTGTCTTTCGGCACCTGATAGCCCTTCTGCACGCCCGGCCGGGCGGCGATGGCAAGATACCAGCGCTTGACGTTCGGATATTCGTCCATGCCGATGCCCTGCCATTCGTAGCGGGAAACCCACGGCCAGATCGCGATGTCGGCGATGGAGTAGTCGCCCGCGACGAAGTCGCGGCCTTCGAGCTGCGTGTTGAGCACTCTGTAGAGACGCTTTGCTTCCGTGGCGTAGCGTTCCTCGGCGTAGGGCGCCTTGCCTTTATTGAAGTGCAGAAAGTGATGGGCTTGTCCGAGCATCGGGCCGAGGCCGCCCATCTGCCACATGAGCCACTCAACCACGCGATAGCGCGACGGGACGTCCTTGGGCATCAGCTTGCCGGACTTTTCGGCGAGATACATGAGAATCGCCCCCGATTCGAACAGGGAATAATTCGTTTCGCGGTCGACGATGGCCGGGATGCGGTTGTTCGGACTGATCTTGAGGAAGTCGGGCGCGAACTGCTCGTTCTTGCCGATGTCGATGGAGTGGACCGTGTAGGGCAGGCCCATTTCTTCCAGAGCAATGGAAACTTTCCGTCCGTTCGGCGTTGTCCAGGTGTAAAGGTCGATCATTCCGGTTCCTTCGTTCGCGACAGGGGCCGCTTTTGTATGCGTCCCTTATATACGCTTCAATGTCCAAGGCAGGAGGGCTGTCATGAACACAATGTATGCCGCGCGGTTCTGGATCGAGATCATTGCCGCGCTTACGATCCCCATCGCCATCGCCGCAGTTATGTATCAGCGGCATCGGGATGGCGGTGTGATCGGGGTCCGTACCATCCAGATCCTCGCGATCGCGGTGCTCGCGCCGCTGATCCTGATTCTGGGGCTGGAGAAGGTGCTGGAGCCGAGCGCGGTAGGCGCCCTGATCGGCGCGCTGCTCGGTTATCTGCTGTCCGGTATCGGAAACGAAAAGGCGTAAGGCAGCGCCGCTGCCGCTCGCCGGTTTCGCTAGCCGTTCTTGGCTTCGAGATCGGCGATCCGGCGGCGCAGGGACGCCAGTTCGCGTTCCAGTTTCTCGATGCGCTCCATCGCGGTGCCATGCGTGCCGGGCGATGCAGCGGGCGCGAGAGCCGGTACGATATTCGGCGCTTCCGCGTTGGGGGCGAATTTTACGCCGACCTCGTTGCCGTGGTTCCAGACAATCTCGACACGGATAGTCTGGTCGCGGTTCGGGATGTTGAGTTCGAAGGTATGGGGTAGCGGGGCGCTGCCGGAGAAAACCAGCCGCGCGCCTTCCTCGGTCAGTTCGCGAATGATGCAGTCAATGCTAGACCGGCCGCCGTTGTAGAGAACGCGGCCCTGAAGAAATGTTCTGTGACGCAGAACTTGTCTTTGTTCGAGCATTTTGGAAGCTGCCTGCATATTCCCGGTACTTTGTTCTTTAGAAATTAAGACCTCGTTAAGCCCCGATGCGGACGGACCGAAAATGGAACTCGCAACCGCTCGTTAACCCTACGGGTGGTAACCGGTGATGGGTTTGGTGCCGGTAAGTCCGCTGTCGTGAACAAAATACTGAAAAACGGCTTGGCCGATTTTACCGCAATTTTCTCGGTTGCCGCCTTCACGCTTATCTGGGTCGCGGGGATGTCACTCTCGCCACGCGAACCGGGACAAGCCGTGGCAGTGATCTTTCCGCCCTGGACCGACGCCAAGGCGGCGTTCGAGCGGGCCACGGAAGCCGGGGGACGTTTCGTGCGTTATGGCGCATGGCCGTTCGTCGCCGTCGTCGCTCCAGAAACTCAAAATTATTCCGGTAACGTTCGCGCTAATGGCGCGTGGTTTGTTGCCGATCCGCAAAAACTCGCGGCTTGTCTGAGGCCGTTCCAATCCAATGGTGCAGAATGAACAGGCTGGAGCAGTTTCAGCGAACCGTTGCCATCGCGCTTATCTCGCTTTCCGCGCTGCATGTGCCCGTGATCGCACTCATCGCCTGGGCTACTGGAAAAGAAGCATCGGCCATCGTTTCGGTTGCTTTCGCGATGGCCGGGCTGCCCACGGTGCTGTTTCTGCTCAACCGGCCTATGCCGGTAATTGCCTATGCGCTTGCGGTTGCGCTGGTAGGCCAGACTTCGCTCGCGGTGTTTTTGCTGAGCGGTCATGCGTGGCAGATCGAAGCGCACTTCTATTATTTCGCGGTGCTCGCAATGCTTTCCGGCTTTTGCGACTGGAGGCCTATTCTGCTCGCTGCAGGCCTGACAGCGGTTCATCATCTTACACTCAATTTCCTGTTACCGGGCGCGCTCTATCCGGGCGGTAGCGATTTCATACGGGTTATGGTTCACGCCGTCGTGGTCGTCGTTGAAACCGTGATGCTGGTCGGTATCAGCATCGTCATTCGCCGGACGTTCGAAGAAGCCTTCGAGGAGCGGGCGAGGTCTGATCGCTCCGCGCTTGAACTGAAACAACTGGCCGTGAGCCGTAGCGAAGACCTGAAGCTCTCCACGTCTCACGCAAAAGAGTTGCAGCAACTGCTTGATCGCTTCGAGCGCGAGATGGCGGAGTCGGTCGAGATTCTCCACGGTGCCGCGCGCAATCTGCAGGGGAACGCGCAAGGTTTGAATGACGCTGCCGATAATGCCAGTTCGGAGTCGGTAAAAGTCGCAGCAATCACGGAAGAAACTTCGATACAGGTGAAAACCGTCGCGGAAGCGGGCGAGTCGCTGGCGCAAACCATCGCCGAAGTCGGTGCATCCGTGTCCGAGTCGTCGCGCCTTGCAGGCGACGCGGTTTCGCAGGCGGCGGTGACTACTGGCACCATCGACGAAATGGCGAAAGTGGCGGAAGAAATCGGCAGCGTGACCAGCCTGATTTCGGCCATCGCGGGACAAACCAATCTGCTCGCGCTGAACGCAACCATCGAAGCCGCGCGCGCGGGCGAAACGGGCAGGGGTTTCGCCGTAGTGGCGCAGGAAGTGAAAGCGCTTGCCGCGCAAACCGCCAAAGCCACGCAGGACATCGCTTCGCGCATCGAGGCGATGCAGCAGGCGACCGGGAAATCGGTGACTGCGATTCAGGAAATTTCTGGCACCATTTCGCAACTCGACGCATTCTCGTCCCGCATTGCAAATGCGGTCGAAGAACAGGTCGCTTCAGCACGCGAGATTGCGGGCAACGTCAGCTCGGTGGCGGGCGGCATCGGGGAGGTTTCGGCTTCTCTCGGCCAGATCGAGGCGGTTGCGGAAAAGGCAAGCCGCTCCTCGGCCGATCTCAGCGAGGCTGCGAATGCGGTCGCCGACCAGACCAGCCGCATCCGCGCGCGCGTTCGCTCGTTCGCGGACGACATGGCGCGGCTCCGGGCATAGCGGCATTGCACGCGGGCGGTTTGTAAGCCGCCCCGAAGGCTGGCAGAAGGGCTGGCCAATTTTCGTAGCCCGCGATGTCAACCAATTCCCGCAACCTCGACGCCTTGGTCAAGGCAGCGCCCGCGCTGTTCGTGCTGCTGTGGAGCACCGGCTTCATCGCGAACAAATATGCGCTTGCGCATGCCGATGCGATGACCTTCGTAGCGATCCGGCTCGGCCTTGCAGCGGTGGTGATGGCGCTGCTTGCAACGGTCTTGCGCGCCGGGATGCCGCGCGGGATCGAGTTCCTGCACAACGCGGTCAGCGGCTTTCTGGTCCACGGCGCGTATCTCTGCGGCGTTGCGGTTGCGATGGCGACCGGCATGCCGGCCGGGATTGCCGCGCTCATGGTCGGACTGCAACCGATCCTCACGTCCACGCTTGCGAACCGGCTACTCGGCGAGCGTGTGCAGTTGCTGCAATGGATGGGTCTCGCGCTTGGGCTGGTCGGCGTGTGGCTCGTCGTGCGCGGGAAGGCGGCGGGCGATACCACGCTTTACGGCTGGGCGGGCATCGTAATCGCACTTCTCGGCATCACGCTCGGCACGATCTACCAGAAGCGTTTCGGCGGTGGCACCGATTTTATCGCAGCGATGCCGGTGCAATACGCGGCTGCCGCACTGCTGGCAGGCGCGGGCGCGTTTCTGTTCGAGG
Source organism: Xanthobacteraceae bacterium (assembly GCA_019454205.1). Classification (NCBI taxonomy): domain Bacteria; kingdom Pseudomonadati; phylum Pseudomonadota; class Alphaproteobacteria; order Hyphomicrobiales; family Xanthobacteraceae; species Xanthobacteraceae bacterium. The sequence goes on along the minus strand of CP075369.1, from coordinate 1,734,245 downwards.
ACATGCGCGTCGAGCACGTTGCGGCGTTCTGGGTGCCGGTGGCGTGGAATGTGTTCGTACTCTCATGCGGCGCGATCGTGCTGCTTTACATGCTGATCCGCCGCGCAGCGGCGACTAGGGTGGTCTCGCTATTCTACCTCACGCCGCCGACGACCGCGGTGATGTCCTATGCATTGTTCGGCGAGCAGCTTGGTTTGTGGGCGTTGATCGGTATGGCGCTGTGCGTTGCGGGCGTACTGCTCGTGAACTGGAAAGCCGCGCCGTCCGCGGCAACCTGAGGCGGCGCGGCTTATCTCCTAGAACAACACGACGCTGCGGATCGACTTGCCTTCGTGCATGAGGTCGAAGCCCTTGTTGATGTCTTCGAGCGGCATGGTGTGGGTGATCATGGGGTCGATCTGGATTTTGCCTTCCATGTACCAGTCCACGATCTTCGGGACATCGGTGCGGCCCCTCGCGCCGCCGAATGCGGTGCCTTTCCAGACGCGGCCGGTGACGAGCTGGAACGGACGCGTAGAGATTTCCGCGCCGGCGGGCGCTACGCCGATCACGATGCTTTCGCCCCAGCCGCGGTGACACGCTTCGAGCGCCTGCCGCATCACGGTGACATTGCCGGTGCAGTCGAAGGTGTAGTCGGCGCCGCCGATCTGGTCTGCGGGAGTTTTCGTCATGTTGACGAGATGGGGGACAAGGTCTTTCCCGGCTTCCTTCGCGTTGACGAAATGCGTCATGCCGAATTTTTCGCCCCATGCCTTGCGGTCCGGGTTGAGGTCGACGCCGATGATCATGTCGGCGCCCGCGAGCCGCAGACCCTGAATGACGTTGAGGCCGATGCCGCCGAGTCCGAACACCACCGCTTTCGCGCCGGGCGTGACCTTCGCCGTGTTCAGCACCGCGCCGACGCCGGTGGTGACGCCGCAGCCGATGTAGCAAATCTTGTCGAAGGGCGCGTCCTCGCGGACCTTCGCGACGGCGATCTCGGGCAGCACCGTATAATTCGCGAAGGTGGAAGTGCCCATGTAGTGATGCAGCTTCTTGCCGCCGATGGAGAAGCGCGAGGTGCCGTCCGGCATCAGGCCCAGTCCCTGCGTCGCACGGATCGCGGTGCAGAGATTGGTTTTGCGCGACAGGCAGGAAGGGCACTGGCGGCATTCCGGTGTGTAGAGCGGAATGACGTGATCGCCTTTCTTCACGCTGGCAACGCCGGGACCGACATCGACCACGATGCCCGCACCTTCGTGGCCAAGAATGGCGGGAAAGATTCCCTCCGGGTCCGCGCCGGAGAGCGTGAACTCGTCGGTGTGGCAGATGCCGGTCGCCTTGATTTCGACCAGCACTTCGCCGGCCTTCGGCCCTTCGAGCTGAACGGTGGTGACTTCGAGCGGTTTTCCGGCAGCTACGGCGACGGCGGCACGCACATCCATCTGGATTCTCCTTCTTCTTTCTTGCAGCAAGTGTAGCCGTGCGCGGGCGCAACCGCAAAAATTGTAGCAATCCCTTTCACAAAAGATTCACCACGGTGGCGTGCGGCATCGTTGTCTTAAGCGGCTTTATGCTCTCCGCCGAACGGTTCCTTAAGCGCGGCGCGCTAGTTTGCGCGCAACAAAAAGAAGAGGGATGCGGCGGACGGGCGGCGGTTCTCGCGCAGAGAACACGGCAGCCAATTTGCAGCTTCCCGAAACAGGTTCACTAGGGACTCGCGCATTTCCCGCGTTTTCCGTCTCAAGCAGCCGCAAGCTGTGCCGGGGCGGGACGGGGAACGCGGCTCCGGGAAGCGACTGTCCTTGAGCGATACACAGGCGGCACTCGGTTTTCTGCCAGCGGCAGCGCATGAACGCGCGGGCGTGACGGCGCGCGCCTCTGAACTGGTCGCGCTCGATGCGGTTCCGGTCGCTGCGTGGAGCATGCTGTTCGCGCGCGCGGCCGAACCCAATCCGTTTTATTCGCCCGAATGGGCGCTGGCTGTGCATGAACATGCGCGCGGCCATCGCGGTGCGCAGGCGCTGCTCGCATGGGATTCTCCTGCGAAGAACCGCCTGATCGGCATGTTGCCGGTGGTCTCCGCGTGGCGTGCATTGAAGTTGCCGCTCCCGGTCCTCGTTGCGTGGCAGGGGTATGTGCCGCTTTCGGTGCCGCTGCTGGACTGCGACGAGGCCTTGCGCGCGGCGCAGGGACTGCTCGCCGCCGCAAGGCAGGCGGGTGCGAAGGCGCTGCTGCTGCCGTATCTCACCGGCGAAGGCGCGGCAGCCCGCGCATTCCGCGATGCTCTGGCATCGCAGAAGCGCTCTCCCGTTACGCTGCATACGGAAGAACGGGCGCTGCTCGACGCGACCGCCGATCCGGAAGCGATGCTGCAAGAAGCGCTCGGCTCGAAAAAACTCAAGGAGCTGCGCCGGCAGCGCAATCGCCTGAACGACGACGGCGAGGTTCAGTTCTCCGTAAACCAGCCCGCCGAACTGACGGATGCGCTGAACGATTTCCTTGCGCTCGAAGCCGCAGGTTGGAAGGGCAAGCGCGGCACCGCGCTCGGCGCGCATGAAGGCGACAGGGAGTTTATCGAGAGCGCGGCGGCGAAGCTTTCGGCACAGGATCGTTTCTTCGTCGCGCGGCTTATGCGCGGCAAGGAAGTCCTCGCGGCGGGCCTCGCCTTGCGCCACGGTGCGCGCGCCTACTTCTATAAAGTGACGCATGACGAGCGGCTGGCGAAGTGTTCGCCCGGCGTGCAGCTCACGCTGGAACTGACCCGGCACTTCTGCGCCGACAATGCGGTTACGGAAGTCGATTCCACCGCGTCCGCCGATCATCCGATGATCAATCACATCTGGAAGAAGCGGCTGGTGCTGACCGAGACGCTGCTGCCGCTTTCCGGCGGCACCATTCCGATCCGTCTTTCCATTCTTTTGCGGCGAACCTTGCGCGAAGGAGCGCGCCGCATTGTGCATCGCTATCGCGCCTTCAGGGAGAAGTCGTCATGAGCATGGTTCAGCCCGCTGACCCGAAAGCCTTCGCGGAATTTCCGAACCTTCCGTTCCGCATCAAGCACGAACTGGTCGGCAATCCGCTGCTCACGTTGCCGGAAATCGTAAAGCTGGTGCGTGAATTGCCGCGCGACCAGATCGAATACAGCTCCGGCAAGGCCGAGATCGGACAGGACCCGAAGAAGGTGCAGGCCATCGACCTGCCGCCGGAAGAGGTCGTGAAGAGCATCGAGACGGCCGGCGCGTGGATGGTGCTGAAGCGCGTGGACGTGCATCCCGCGTATCGCAACATTCTGGAACAGGCGCTGCTCTCGGTCGCGAAGGCGAGGGGTTTCGCTTCGCTGGATGAAGCCGGCTTCGAGGACATCGAGGGCTTCCTGTTCGTGTCGTCGCCGAATTCCACCACGCCGTTCCATACCGACGCGGAAGACAATTTCTTCGTGCAGATCCACGGCGAGAAATTCTTCCACGTCTACGACAACCGCGATCATTCGATTGCGACGGTGGAGGAACTGGAATCCTCGGCTACCAAGCATCGCAACATCAAGTACGATCCGAGGTTCGACGCGAAGGGCGTCGCGCACCAGCTTTTCCCCGGCGACGGCGTATTCGTACCGTACCAGTGGCCGCACTGGGTGCGCACTGCGAACAATCACTCGATCTCGCTGGCGATTACATGGAAGACCAAGGCCGTTCGCCGCCGCAACGACCTTTACGTCTTCAACTCGTTCCTGCGCGGCATGGGCCTGCCGCAGGCTGCGCCAGACGCGCACCCTGCGATTGATGCGCTCAAACTCGCCGCCATGCGAACCGTGCAGGCAGTGGTGTCGCCGCTTCGCAAGAGCGAGGGCATGCGCCGCGTGCTGCGCCGCCTCGTGCTCGGCAAGGATGCGAACTACTATTACAACGACAACAAGAAGCAGGCGGACAAGGCTAAAGAAGCGGCGTAATCCTTCGTAGGGATCGCCGTAAGAGAAAGGGCGCAGCAGAAGCTGCGCCCTTTTTGTTTCGCGATTGCGCGTGCGTTATTTCGGCTGCGGCACGATGCGGATATACGGCTTCGGCGATTTCCAGCCGTTCGGATAGGTCTTCTTCGCGTCGTCGTCGGTGACCGAGCCGGCAATGATGACGTCGTCGCCGTGCTTCCAGTCCACCGGCGTCGCGACCTTGTGCTTCGCGGTGAGCTGGAGCGAGTCCAGCACGCGCAGCACCTCGTCGAAGTTGCGGCCCGTGGTCATGGGGTAGGCGATCATCAGCTTGATCTGCTTGTCGGGGCCGATGATGTAGACGTTGCGCACGGTCTGGTTGGTCGCAGCGGTGCGGCCTTCCGAAGTGTCGCCCGCGTTGCCGGGCAGCATGCCCCATGCCTTCGAGATCGAGAGGTCGGTGTCGCCGATCATCGGGAAGTTCGGCTTCACGCCTTGGGTTTCCTCGATGTCCTTCGCCCAGTCGGCGTGGCGGTCGACTGGATCGACCGAGAGGCCGATGATCTTGGTGTTGCGCTTGTCGAATTCGGGTTTCAGCTTCGCCATGCGGCCAAGCTCGGTGGTGCAGACCGGCGTGAAGTCCTTGGGGTGCGAGAACAGCACGGCCCATTTGTCGCCGATCCAGTCGTGGAATTTGATTTTGCCTTCGGTGGTCTGGGCCTCGAAATCCGGCGCCTTGTCGCCAATGGTAACGGCCATGACTGGTCTCCTTTGTCAGCTTTCTGAAATCCGGTCCCTCGGGGCGTAAAGCCGGGCGCACGGGAGGGGTTCCCGGCATATAGGGAGATTTACAGAAGATTGCTACATATGGCTTTATTAAACAGTATTATTATGTGTATTTGGGTTGAGTGTTGCAGGAATGAAAGGTTGTGGTACGCATAATCACGTAATATATGAAGTTACATGATACGAGATAGCCGCCTGTCCGGAATTCTTCACGTCCTGCTCCACATGGCCGAGAGCCGCGGGCCGGTTACTTCCGAAACCCTTGCCCGCGCCATGCAGACCAATCCCGTCGTCGTTCGCCGCGTGATGGGCAGCTTGCGCGAGCAGGGATACGTGCGGTCGGAGAAAGGGCATGGCGGTGGCTGGTCGCTGCAATGCGATTTCTCGCGGGTGACGCTGCGCGACATCCATGAAGCTTTAGGCGGATCTTCGCTGCTCGCGATCGGCAACCGCAACGAGAAGCCGCAATGCCTGGTCGAGCTGGCGGTGAACGCTGCGCTCGACGATGCTTTTCGCGATGCGGAGGCCCTGCTGCTGGCGCGTTTCGGCGAAGTCACCTTGCAGGCATTGAGCAACGACTTCCATGTACGGCTCGCGCGCCATCCGGAGAAGCAGCATGACCATGCGTGAGCAAGCGCCCGACGGCGCGCAGTATTTCCTAGATCACTTTTCCGATGCGAATGCCGTAGCCAACTACGCGCAAGGGCCGCGCCGCTTCGTGCCGGGCTTCGATGCGCTTCACACCATGACATCCGTGCTGCTGGCTGAACGCGCGCCGGTTGATGCGCGCGTGCTGGTGTTAGGAGCGGGTGGCGGACTGGAACTGAAAGCGCTGGCTTCCGATCATCCGCGGTGGACCTTTACCGGCATCGATCCCGCCAAGCCCATGCTCGATCTTGCTGCGAAAGCGCTTGGCCCGATGATGGATCGCGTTGAACTGATCGAAGGCTATATCGGCGACGCGCCGGAAGGGCCGTTCGACGCAGCGGTGTGTCTGCTCACGTTGCATTTTCTCAATGCAGAGGATCGCAGGCGTACCGCGGAAGCAATCCATCGGCGCTTGAAACCGGGCGCTCCATTCGTGGCGGCGCATTCCAGCTTCCCGCAAGATGCGAAGAACGAATGGCTGGCGCGCTACGCCGCTTACGCCATCACGCGCGGCGCCGATCCCGAACAGGCGGCCAGTGCGCGCTCGGCCGTTGCGGCCAGCCTGAACCTATTCGATCCCGCGCAGGACGAAGAAATTCTGCGCAACGCCGGTTTTTCGGACGCAGCCTTGTTCTTCGCCGCATTCACATGGCGGGGATGGATCGCGCATGCATAGCGCGTTTGGGAACCGGGTTTAGGCGCTCCTGAAAAGTTCCATGTTTGCGATAAGAGGTACGGCTAGGCATAACAGCGGACATACTTACAAGAGAAGGAGGATGGCGCGCGTCCGCCGCAAGGAATGCTTCGAGATCATATTCCGCCAACGACATGGGTTGCGCCGCTCATCGGCTGGCTGCTGCTCGCTGCATCCTTTCTTTTCACGCATTCGTTTTTTCTGGTTTTGCTCTCCATCGGACTGGTCGCGTGCGTGCTGGCTGCCGTGCATCACGCCGAAGTCGTGGCGCATCGCGTTGGCGAGCCGTTCGGCACGCTTGTGCTCGCGCTTGCGGTTACGGTGATCGAGGCTTCCCTCATCGTCTCGTTGATGATCGTGGGCGGACCTGAGGCGGCGGCGCTGGCGCGGGACACCATCTTTGCCGCGATCATGATCATCCTCAACGGCATGGTCGGCTTATTTCTGCTGAGCGGAGGCTCGCGGCACGGCGAACAGGCATTCGGCCGCTATGGCGTGAACGCAGCGCTCGCCACGCTTGCGACCATGGCCGTGTTGACGCTGATCCTGCCGAACACGACCACGACGACTACCGGGCCGGTCTACTCGGCAAGCCAGCTCATCCTCGTGGCGATCACGCTGCTTGTGCTCTATGGCAGCTTCGTCCTCGTCCAGACCGTGCGGCACAGGGACTATTTCCTGCCGGTAGGAGATGCCGCGAGTGACGAAGATGCGCACGCGGCGCCACCGAGCACGACGACGGCAATTATCAGTTCGCTTCTCCTGCTCGCGTGTCTCATCGCGGTAGTGCTGCTCGCAAAGGCATTGTCGCCGGCCATCGAGGCGACGGTCGCAGCGGCGGGTGCGCCCAAAGCGGTGGTCGGTATCATTATTGCGGCCATCGTATTGTTGCCGGAGAGCCTCGCTGCGTTGAAGGCAGCCAGACTCAACAGGTTGCAGACGAGCATGAACCTTGCGCTCGGTTCGGCGCTGGCGACCATCGGGCTTACGATCCCGGTCGTGGTGCTGGTCGCGCTTTCGAGCGGCATGACGCTGGTGCTGGGTCTCGACCAAAAGGGCATGGTGCTGCTGGCGCTGACGCTTCTGGTCGCAACGCTGTCGCTCGGCACAGGGCGTACCACGGTGCTACAGGGCGTCGTCCACCTTGTGATCTTCGCGGTCTATCTCTTTACGACCATCGTCCCTTGAGCCGCGAACGCTGCTGCGGCTTCGTGCCTATCGTTTACGCCGCTGCGCGTGCGTAACGTCCCGGCGGCGTGCCGACATGCTTGCTGAAGGCAGTGCTGAAGGTGCTCGCCGAGCCGTAACCGACGCGCTCGGCGACTTCGGCCAGCGAGATGTCTTCGTTGCGCAGAAGATCTTTCGCGAGCGCCATGCGCCAGCCCAGCAGATATTCCATCGGCGGCACGCCGACCTGTTTCGAGAAACGGTCGAAAAAACCGGAGCGGGAGAGGGCGGCCTTGCCGGCCAGTTCCTCCACGCTCCACCCATGCGAAGGATCGCGATGCATTTCGCGGATCGCTTCCGCAAGCCGCGCATCTCTGAGACCACGAAGCAGGCCTGGTGGCGCGCTGGTATCTTGTGTCGAGCGCAGCGCTTCGATCAGCAGCACCTCGACCAGACGCGCGAGCGCAAGATCGCGTCCAGCTTCCTGCCGGTACGCTTCATCGGCAACGAGTTTCACCAGCAGCGAAAGCCGCTCCGCGCCGCGCACATGAATCTGCCGCGGGAGCAGCGAGACCAGCAACCCGGTATCCATCGCCTCGAACATGAAGTAGCCGCCGAGCAGGCGCGCATTCGGCGGGCCATCCTGTTTGCCGTGACGGACTTCTCCCGCGGTTGCCATTGCCGCATTCGGATCGATGAAGACAGGCTTGCCCGGTTCGAGGCTCGACATGGTGAAGCCCGGCGTCTTCGGCAGCAGCACGAAGTCGCCGGCTGCAAGCGTGACCGGCTCTTCGCCATCGACGGCGAGGCGGCAGTTTCCCTCGATCACCGTGCAGAAGCCCGGATGGCCGAACTCCGCATAACGCACGGCCCAGCGGCCTGCGCCGCTGATGCCTTTCGTAAAGACGGCGCGCGGCTTCAGGAGGGAAATGACTTCCGAGAGAGGGTCGGCCATTTCTGTACTATTTCAAATCAAATATGGATTATTGATCGTAGATAGTCCGATTTTTGGCCGGTATCAAGGCGGCAAGTCAACCCCGACAAGGAGATTTGCCATGAAAACCATCCTGATTACCGGCTGCTCGTCCGGCTACGGCCTTGAGACCGCCCGTCACTTCCACGCGCAGGGCTGGAACGTGATCGCCACCATGCGCACGCCCCGCGAGGGGCTGCTGCCGAAGTCGGAACGGCTTCGTGTGCTGCCGCTCGACATCACGAAGGCCGAAAGCATCGAGGCCGTGCTCGCGGCGAGCGGCCCCATCGACGCCCTCGTCAACAATGCCGGCATCGGCTTCGTCGGCGCGCTGGAAGCGACGTCGATGGAGAAGGCGCGGGAGATCTTCGAGACCAACACCTTCGGCACGATTGCGATGACGCAGGCCGTCATCCCGCAGATGCGGGCGCGCAAATCCGGCGTCATCGTCAACGTGACGTCGAGCGTGACGCTGACCGCGATGCCGCTCGCCTCCGTTTACACCGCCAGCAAGCAGGCGATCGAGGGTTTCACAGGCTCGTTGGCGCTGGAGCTGCAAGCCTTCAATGTACGGGCGAAGCTGGTCGAGCCGGGCTACGGCCCAACGACGAGATTCACGCAGAATGCCGGTTTCAACATCGAGGACGTCATTCCCGCGCCGTACAAGCCGTTCGCCGATCCGGTTCTCGCAGCCTTCGCGCGGCCCGCGATGGTGACGAGGGAGTCGGATGTTGCGGAAGCGGTCTGGCGTGCAGCGAACGACAGCAGCATGCAGCTTCATTTCCCTGCGGGCGCGGATGCCGTCGCGCTGGCGAAACTGAACAAGGCTGCGTGAAAACAAAAAATCCGCCCGTAGCGCGTGGCTACGGGCGGAAGTTCGTTATTCCAGCGGCGGCAGTGCCGCCGCGATCCGCTCGCGGTCTTTCTCGAACCAGGGCGGCAGTTTCAGCGAAGAGCCGAGACTTTCCTTCGGCTCGTCCCAGGTGAAGCCGGGCTTGTCGGTCGCGATCTCGAACAGGATCCCGCCCGGTTCGCGGAAATAAACCGAGTGGAAATACATCCGGTTGATCTGCTCGGTGGTGTTGATGCCGAGCGTCTGGCGGATGCGGTTCGCGATCTCGATCTCCTCGTCGTCGTCCTTCGCGCGGAAAGCGACATGGTGCAGCGTACCCGCGCCCTGCGAACCGCGCGGCTGGTCCTTGTCGATGACGATGTCGATATGGGCGCCGATGTCGGCGTCGCCGAGGAAACGCTGGCGGTCGCCATTCTTCTCGCGTTCCTTGCCGCCATCGGCATAGCCGAAGCCCTTGGTCAGCACTTCAGCCGTGCGCGCGCCGCCATGCGGGCGAAGCGTGATGCCCGAAAATCCGCGCACCGCATGTTCGAGCGGCACCGAACCTTCGCCCCATGCAGGCGCGTTCGCGGCCGTCGCGGTTTCGACGATCTCGATCTTCATGCCTTCGAGGTCTTGCAGGAAAAGCACCTTGTCGCCGAAGCGCTCGGTCTCGCTCGACGCGATGCCCTCGGTGTCCAGGCGTTTTTTCCAGAAACCCAGCGAGCCTTTCGGCACCGCGTAGCCGACCTCGACCGCTTCGCCCATGCCCTGCTGGCCGCGCGGCATGTTCTGCCAGAGGAAGAAGGTGAGGGCCGAGCCGGGCGCGCCGGTCTCATTGCCGTAATAGAGATGCCATGCGCTCGGATCGTCGAAATTGACCGTGCGCTTCACGAAACGAAGGCCCAACGTCTTCGTGTAGAAGCCGTAGTTCTTCTTCGCGTCGCCGGTGATACCGGTAATGTGATGGATTCCTGCGCTCTTGTTCATGGCGCGAACACCTGTCTGAAGGGTGAGGGGAAGACTGGTCCGCATATAGCTTTGAAGCCATCCGCCGAAAGTCCTGCAAGCGCAGGATTGCGATGGCGCATTTTCGCAACAGGACGCCGCTATTCGGCTTTTGACGCAAGTTTGAGCGGCCGGAAGCGCGTTTCATTAAACTCTTGGAAACCATAAAAGCCCGAGACTTGCCCCGTATTCGTAGCGTCCGGGGTCGTCATGGAGCAGTTGCGTCAGGTTGCGAAGCGTATCGACGCTTCCGATGTGGTTTCCCTTCTCAGCGAAGTTTATCCGGAAGGCGTGCGCGGCCGGAACGAGGCCGAGGCGTTGATCGCCTTCGACCGCGAATTCTCCGATCCCGCGCCGGAATGGCGAGGCTTCATGGCCGAGGCCATCGCCGATCATCTGGTCAACCGTTCGGAGCCGCGCGGCATCATCACGCTTGATGAGGCCGCCTGGCTCACGAAGACGCTGGCTCCCGAAGGAAGGCTCACCACGCAGGGCGCGGTTGAGGCGCTGGTTCGCACCATCGAGGCCGCTTCCGAAGTGCCCTCGACGCTGGTCGCTTTTGCCATCCGCGAGTTGTGGGCGGAAGTCATTGCGGGCGAGGGGCCGGCGGTCGGTGGACGCGCGCATTTTTCGCGCGAACTGGATGCACAGGACGTTTCGCTTCTGCGCCGCGTGCTGATCGCGGGTGGCGGGCGCAACGGCAGAGCGGTGAGCGCTGAGGAAGCGGAAGCGCTGTTCGACCTGCACGACGCAGTTGCGGGCGGCGACAACGATGCCGGTTTCTACGATCTCTTTTTCCGCGCCATTGCGAACTACCTGCTGGGCGCTTCCGCGTGCGACATGCCCGCCCGTCGCGACGCATTGATCCGCGAGCCGCGCCGCGATGCAGGGCGCAATATCGCCGCCGAGCATTGCGCATGGCTTTCCGTCCGCATCATGCGCGACGGCCGCCCGACCGATGCGGAGCGCGCGCTGTTGGCGCTGGTCGCGAACGGCACCGAGCCGGACCCCTCGCTCAGAAGTTCTTTCGACCGCGCCGCCTGATCCTGCTTCGCCGGTCCCATAAGCCCGGCGGCGGGATGCGGCTTGTCCTCGATTTGCCCGCGGGAGGGCAGGAAATCCCGGCCCGGAAAGCCGGATGACGCGTGCCTGATTGACAAAGGTAATATTGCGCCGCAAACCCAAGGGACTTGCGTCTAGTCCGGGCCGGGCATGTTCAAGAAAATACTGATCGCCAACCGCGGCGAGATCGCGTGCCGGGTCATCAAGACCGCGAAACGCATGGGCATCAAAACGGTCGCGGTCTATTCCGACGCCGACAAGGATGCGCTGCACGTCGAGATGGCCGACGAGGCCGTCCATATCGGTCCGCCGCCCGCGGCGCAGTCCTATCTCCTGATCGACAAGATCATCGACGCCTGCAAGCAGACCGGCGCCGAGGCCGTGCATCCGGGTTACGGCTTCCTGTCCGAGCGCGCGGCCTTCGCCGAGGCGCTGAAGAAGGCGAACATCACCTTCATCGGTCCGAACGTGCGCGCCATCGAGGCGATGGGCGACAAGATCGAATCCAAGAAGGCGGCTGCCGCGGCCAAGGTTTCGACCGTGCCGGGTTTCCTCGGCGTGATCGAGGACGCCAAGCACGCGACCAAGATCGCCGACGAGATCGGCTACCCGGTCATGATCAAGGCTTCCGCCGGCGGCGGCGGCAAGGGCATGCGCATTGCGCATTCGCAGGCGGAAGTGGCGGACGGCTTCGAGCGTGCGAAGTCGGAAGCGAAATCCTCCTTCGGCGACGACCGCGTCTTCATCGAGAAGTTCATCGTCAATCCGCGCCACATCGAAATCCAGGTGCTCGGCGACAAGCACGGCAACGTCATCTATCTCGGCGAGCGCGAATGTTCGATCCAGCGCCGCAACCAGAAGGTCATCGAGGAGGCGCCGTCGCCGCTGCTCGATGAGGCGACCCGCAAGAAGATGGGCGAGCAGGCGGTCGCGCTGGCAAAGGCGGTGGACTACGACACCGCGGGCACGGTCGAGTTCGTCGCGGGGCAGGACCGCTCTTTCTACTTCCTCGAAATGAATACGCGCCTGCAGGTCGAGCATCCGGTGACGGAGATGATCACCGGCATCGACCTTGTCGAGCAGATGATCCGCGTCGCTTACGGCGAGAAGCTTACGATCAAGCAGAGCGACGTGAAGCTGAACGGCTGGGCGGTGGAAAGCCGCATCTATGCCGAAGATCCGTATCGCGGTTTCCTGCCGTCCATTGGCCGCCTCTCGCGCTACCGCCCGCCTGCCGAAGGCAACGTGGGCGAGGCGACGGTGCGCAACGATACCGGCGTCTACGAGGGCGGCGAGATTTCGCTGTTCTACGATCCGATGATCGCGAAGCTGGTCACGCATGCGCCGACGCGCATTGCCGCCATCGACGCGCAGGCAAAGGCGCTCGATGCGTTCGTGGTCGATGGCGTCGGCCACAACATCCCGTTCCTTGCCGCGCTCATGCAACACGAACGCTGGCGCAAGGGTGCGCTTTCGACCGGATTCATCGCGGAAGAATATCCGGAAGGTTTCAAGGGCGTTGCGCCGGTCGGCGATGTCGCCACCGTGATCGCGTCGGTTGCGGCCGCCATCGACCTCGTGCTCGGCGAGCGCAAGCGCCGTATCTCCGGGCAGATGATGGGCCGCATCGTGCAGCGCGACCGCCGCCGCGCGGTCTGGCTGAACGCCGCTGAATATCCGCTCGATGTCGTACGCAACGGCGACGGCATTCAGGTCAACTTCCTCGCCGACGGCGAGACCACGCATTTCGTGAAGCTGAAGTCCGCGTGGAAGCCGGGCGACGCCGTCTGGAACGGTACGGTCGACGGCGAAGAAGTCGCGGTGCAGGTGCGCCCGGTCGCGAACGGATTCAAGCTCTCGTTCCGCGGCGCGCAAACCGTGGCCTATGTCTTTACGGCGACGGAAGCCGCCGCCGCGAAGCTGATGCCGGTGAAACAGGCCGGGGACAGCGGCAAGATCGTAAAATGCCCGATGCCGGGTCTTGTCGTTTCGATCGCGGTCAAGGAAGGCCAGCAGGTGCAGGCCGGCGACCAGCTTGCCATCGTCGAAGCGATGAAGATGGAAAACGTCATCCGCGCCGAGCGCGACGCGACCGTGAAGTCCGTCGCGGTGAAGGCAGGCGATAGCCTCGCGGTCGACGCAGTTATTCTCGAATTCGCGTGATGTGATGAACTGGGCCGCGCTGTTTTTCTCCAGGAGCGGCACGGTCAAGCCCGGACCATTCGGCCTCGCCATCGCCGCGGTCTACGTTCTTTCCTTCGTTTCGTTCGCTCTGCCGACAACCTCTCGTCCAGCAATTCTGACGCTGTTACTGTTCCAGCTCTTGATGACGTGGTGCTGGTACGTGCTGCATGCCAAGCGACTGGCGGATGCGGGCCGTGGGATGACCGTCGCGCTGATCCTTGCCGTGCTGTACGTATTTTTCGCCTCAGCCGCGCTCTACATCGCGTATGAAGCGATTCCACAGATGCCCGCACAACAAACCACGCCCGGCGCGACGCCGGTCGATACGCCGCCGCCGAATTCGATTGCTGCGATCATCGTGATCTTGTTGTTTGCGTACATGTTCAATACCGGCAATTTCGGCATCGTCATCTGGTTGCTGGCTCTGCTTTTGCTGGTCCCGCTCGTCATCGGGGTTCTGATCATCATCTATTCCATCGTCGTCGGCGTGCGGCCCAGCATCACACCGGACAGGGCCGCTCCGGAATTCCCGGCGCAATAAGTTGCGGCTCTACTTCGCCTACGGCTCGAACATGGACCGCGCGCACATGGCGCGGCTTTGCCCGCAGGCGGAAGCCTATGGTCCGGCATCGCTGCGCAGCTACAAATATGTGCTGGCTTCCTCCGGCTACGCGACCGTGATCCCGTGGCCGGGTTCGTTCGTGCATGGCGTGTTGTGGAAGGTCGGCCCGAAGGATGTCGCCGCGCTCGACCGCTACGAGGATGTCGCGAGCGGGCTGTATCGCTCCGCGCATCTGCCGGTGAAATACAAAGACCGGCTGCTGCGCGCGCTGATTTATCTCGCGACCGGCGACAAGACGGGCGCAACGCCGCCGGGCTATCAGGAAGGCATCGTTGCCGCCGCGAAGGACTGGAACCTTCCCGTGGATTACGTCGCTATGCTGGAGAAGATTGTTCCGGTGAGCACGAGACGCTTGCGATGAAAGTCATCCATCTTTCGGTCACGGGCCGCGTGCAGGGCGTCGGCTATCGCGCGTTCGTCGAGCGCGAAGCGAAAGCGCGTGGACTGGAAGGGTGGGTGCGCAACCGCCGCGACGGCTCGGTCGAGGCGGTTGTCGCCGGGGAAGCCGACAAAATAGATGCGCTCATCGCGGCCTGCCGCAACGGACCACCTGCATCGCAGGTGGAGAACATCGAACAGAAAGATGCAGGCCACGGCGAACTGGATTCGCGGAATGCGGGAGAGCGGTTTTCCGTGCTTCCGACCACGTAATGGAACTTCGAGCCAGCGCGTGCGTTCAAACCGCATGTCAGGTCCGAAGAACCCAGCCGCCGGTCCCTCCGGCGAAACTACGCCGCAACGCAAATCGAACGACTCCGGCGGCCGCAAGACGGCGGCAGACCATCTCATCCATCGCGAAGCGGAAAACGATGCCCGTATCGGCGAACGCCGCCCCGAATCCGATGCGCGTGAAACGTCCGATGGTTCGCTAAGGAAAGATCGCGATACGGGCTACCGGAATTCGGACGAGGTTTAGGTAAAAACTTCCGCGAACTTCGCGCGCAGCACGCCGTCAACGTCCGCCATGCCTGCTTTCACGCCGAAATCCGCCAGCGACGTCACGCCGTAGCGCTGTTCGGAAATCCCGCACGGCATGATGGCCGCGAAGTGCGAGAGGTCGGGCGCGACGTTCAGGCTGATGCCGTGAAACGTCACCCCGCGCCGGACGCGGATGCCGAGCGCGGCGATCTTGTCCTCGAAGCCTTCGCCCTTGTCCGGGCGCCGCACCCAGACGCCGATGCGGCCCTCGCGGCGCTCGCCGGTGACGCCGAACGCCGCGAGCGTACGGATCAGCCACTCTTCGAGGTCGTGGACGAATTTGCGCACGTCGCCGCCGCGCGCTTTCAGGTCCAGCATCACGTAAGCCACGCGCTGTCCCGGCCCATGATAGGTGTAGCGCCCGCCGCGTCCGGTTCTGAATACGGGGAAGCGGTCCGAGACGAGCAGTTCGCTTTCGCCCGCGCTGGTCCCGGCCGTAATCAGGGGCGGGTGCTCCAGCAGCCAGACAGCCTCCGGGGCTTCGCCTGCCGCGATCCGCGCCGCCAGCGCTTCCATATCGGAGAGTGTAGCTTCGTAGGGGGCAAGCCCTTCCAGAAGCCGCCACTCCGGGCCGCCATTGGCGGTGAGGGCCTTTGCCTGCCTTGCCGCGTTAATCATTCGCTAACCATAAAAGGGCAGATTCCACAGGGATTTCCGCTGGGGGAGGCGGTACTTGGCCAGAATAGACGACGTTCATTGCGATATTTCCGTGGTCCTCGGCTCGGCGGCGGTGCCGATCCATCAGCTCCTGCGCATGGGCCGCGGCGCCATCATCGAACTCGGCGCCACCCAGGACGACGAGGTGACGATTCTCGCCAATAACCTGCCCGTGGCCAAGGGTACGGTCGTAGTCGATGGCCGCGCCATCGGCGTCTCCATCACCCGCCTGTTGCCCAGCCCGGAAGCGCTCCGCTGAGGCGTTTCGCCGGAGGTTCCGGGCTTGAGGGGCCGGGGCCGATTTGTTAAGCCCCTCGCGGCTTGGTTCGCTGCGGTCGTGGCGGAATTGGTAGACGCACTACCTTGAGGTGGTAGCGGGTAACACCGTGAAGGTTCGAGTCCTTTCGACCGCACCAAGTCTCTGGAACGATCAGACGGCCCGCAGCGTGAAAAGCGCAGGCGGGCCGTTTGCGTTCGCGGAGGCCTCTGCCTAGAACGCAAGGCATCCAGCAGGTTCGTGCAAGAAGGAGATTCGCCGACATGGCCGAGGCCGAAAGCCCCGCCGGCACGCGCGACGCCGATCTCCTGCTGCCGCTTCGCAATGAAGACGGCGAGATTTCCGCTGCATTTCTCGAAGCAATCTCGCGCGCAGTCGAAACCGCCGATGTGCCGCAGGTGCGCGCGCTCGCGGGCGACCTGCACGAGGCCGATCTCGGCGACCTGATCGAGGCGCTCGAAACCGAACAACGGCCGCGCCTTGTCGAACTGCTCGGTTCGGACTTCGACTTCGCCGCGCTCACCGAAGTCGACGATACGGTGCGCGAGGAAATCCTCGAAGAACTGCCGAACGAGATCGTCGCGGAAGGCGTGCGCGACCTCGAATCCGACGACGCGGTCCGCATTCTCGAAGACCTGCCGGAAGAAGACAAAACCGAAATTCTCGAGAAGTTGCCGCAAGACGAGCGCGAAGAACTCGCGCGCGGCCTCGAATATCCGGAAGAATCCGCCGGCCGCCGCATGCAGACGGATTTCGTCGCAGTGCCGCCGGACTGGACCGTGGGTCAGACCATCGACTACGCGCGCGAAGACAGCGATCTGCCGGATTCGTTCTATGCGATTTTCGTAGCCGACGAGGACGGGCGCTTTGTCGCCGCGGTCCCGCTCGACAAATTGCTGCGCTCGCAGCGGCCCGTGAAAATCTCCGACATCATGGTCCACGACTGGCACGTCGTGCAGGCGAAAGCCGACCAGGAAGACGCGGCGCGCATGTTCGAACGCTACAATCTCGTTTCCGCGCCGGTGGTTGACGACGACGGCAAGCTGGTCGGCGTGCTGACGGTGGACGATGTCGTCGACGTCATCGAGGAAGAAGCCGCTGAAGACATCAAGGCGCTCGGCGGCGTCAACCGTAATGAAGAAATCTCGGACTCGGTTGCCTACACCGCGCGCTCGCGTCTGCCATGGCTCGTGATCAACATGGTGATGGCGTTCGCGGCCGCCGCGATCATTGGGTTATTTTCGCATTCGATCGAGCAGATGGTCGCGCTCGCGGTGCTGATGCCGATTGTGGCCTCGATGGGCGGCAATGCAGGTACGCAGGCGATGACAGTCACGGTGCGCGCACTTGCAACCCGCGAACTCGGCGAGCACAACGAGCGCCGCATCATCCTGCGCGAAGTGATGGTCGGCCTCATCAATGGAATCGTGGTTGCGACCCTGCTCGGTACGCTTGCCGCACTCTGGTTCCAGCAGCACCAGCTTGGCCTCGTGATCGCCTTTGCGCTGGTGGTGAACCTTTGCGCGGCAGGGCTTGCAGGTATCCTGATCCCGCTCGCGCTTGATCGGCTGCGTTCGGATCCCGCGGTTGCGAGCGCGGTGTTCGTAACAACGGTCACGGATGTGATCGGATTCTTCTCGTTTCTCGGCTTCGCAACATGGTGGTTCCGGCTCGGTTAAGCCTTTCTTCACCACTGCATCGGATCGCGGGCCGCTGATGACCCCGAATTAAGGCGCTTCCTCCTAGGTTTGCCAGATTAACAGGCAGCAGGAGTCATGGGGGAACTGCTCAAGAAACGCTGGCTCGGCGATCATCTGATCGCTGCAGTAGGACTGCTCGTGGCGGGAGCCATGGCGGCCTTGCTGTTTGCTGTCGTTCTTGTCGCTGACTATGTCGATCGCCGCGCCATCGCGCGCGAACACGACCTCATGTACGCCGCAGTCGACGGGATGAAGCTGCGTCTGCGTAACGACCTCGCCAGTTTCGCGCTGCCTGAAATGAATCACGGCGTAGATCCGCATCTGCAGGCGCGCTGGCTGCATCGTCATTTCGGCGGACGTCTGTACGCCGCAGGTCTTTACGATCGCGGCTATATCTTTGACCGCAACGACCGCCCGTTCTACGCTTCGGCGGACGGCATGTTGCTGCCCAAGCCCGCGGTGGTCGAAACCGACAACAACGTGCTCGAACTGGTCAAGACCGTGCGTGCGACGTTCCAGAACGCGATGATAATGGAACGCCTGATGGCTGATGACGCAGGGGAAACCGCGCCGCCGCCCGCATCCGTATTCCGTGCCGTCTTTGCGCGCATAGAGAATAAACCTGCAATCGCCGCTGCCATTTCCACGGCGCCGGTTTTTGCGCGAAGCGACAGCCGGCTTTCGGTGCCGCCGGTGATCGCGGTGGTCGCATTCTTCGACAAGCATATGCTTGGCATCATCGAGACCGAACTCTCGATTAAAGGTCTACGCATCGCGGAAAGCGCTGCCCATAAGAATGAGGAAACAGGGGTCTATATCCCCAGCGATCATGGCCAGGGCTATTGGCTGTTCTGGACGGCGAACCGTCCGGGCGCCGCCATTCTCGCGCGCATCGCGCCCGCCCTTGGCCTGATCACGTTGTTCTTTGGTTTCGTTACCATCCTTGTGTTGCGGACCATGCGCCGCGCCAACAATGAACTCGCGATCAGCGAGCGCCGCGCGGTCGAAATGGCGTATCGCGATCCGCTCACAGGTCTCGCCAACCGTCTGCGGTTGGTGGAGCAACTGAAAGCGCGCATTCCCGCGCTGGAGAAAGGACAGAAGCTCGGCCTGTTCTTCCTCGATCTCGACGGTTTCAAGGATATCAACGACACGCTGGGTCATCCGGTCGGTGACGAATTGCTCGCGGTCGTCGGTGAGCGCCTCGAGGGCATTCTCGGTTCCAAGGGCATGACGGTGCGTTTTGGCGGCGATGAATTCGCGGTGCTCGCGCCGATTGCGGACGAAGCGGACATTGAACGCATCGCCGAGCGCATCAAGGAAACGGTGCGCCAGCCCGCCACGGCTGGCGAACACATGCTGCAGGTCGGCGTCACCATCGGCATTTCGCTTGCGCCCGATCACGGAAGTGAACCGGAAGAGCTACTACGCCGTGCGGACATCGCGCTCTATAAGGCGAAGGCGGAAGGGCGCGGAGCCTACCGCATGTTCGAGCCTTCCGACGAGAATGTATTGCAGACGCGGCGTGCGCTGGAACGCGACATCGAACGCGCGATCTGGCACGACGAATTCTTCCCGCTGTTCCAGCCGATCATGAGCGTGGACGGCGAGCGCATGGAGGGCGTGGAAACGCTGGTGCGCTGGCAGCATCCGGAGCGCGGGCTGGTTTCGCCGGCCGATTTCATCCATGTCGCGGAAAAATCCGGGCTGATCGTGCGCCTCGACGAGTGGGTGTTGCGCAAAGCCTGCGAACACGGTCTGGCCTGGCCGGGAATGATGGTCGCGGTGAACATGTCACCGTCGAACTTCCGCCAGAGCAACCTCGCAGAGCGCGTCAAGCGCGTGATCGAGGAAACCGGCTTCGATCCGCGCCGTCTGGAAATCGAAATCACCGAAGGCATGTTGCTCAACGCGAACGAGGACGTGCTGTTCGATCTCGCGGAGTTGCGCGAATACGGCATCCGCTTCGCCATCGACGATTTCGGCACGGGTTATTCCTCGCTCGGCTATCTCGGCAGTTTCCCGGTCGATAAAATCAAGATCGACCAGTCGTTCGTACAGAACCTCGGCATCAAGGAAGATGCGGCGGCTATCGTCGAATGCGTCGCGCGTCTCGGCCGTGCGCTCGGCATGATCGTTACAGCGGAAGGTGTCGAAACAGCATCGCAGCATCGCTTCGTCCGCGCGGCGGGCTGTCAGCAGGTGCAGGGCTATCTGTTCTCGAAACCGGTACGCCCCGGCGAGGTGAGCGAACTGCTCGCCAAGTCAATCGGAAAACTGAAGCGCGCCTAATCCACGATCAGGGCGGAAGCGGCGGCGCGTAGCGAAGCATCGCGGCGGCCGGCAATCAGGCTTTGGCCGAACACAAAAGCGTAGAAGAGAAACGCGCGCGCTTCCGCTTCGCTCTTGTTGCCGAGTTTCGCGAACAGGGCTGACACGCGAACAAGGCGTTCGCCATCGACCGCGGCCACCGCTTCCGCGGCGCGGCTGTCGGCACGCGCGGCGCTGCGGATCGCAAGCTCGATGGCAAGGCCGTGGGTATTCGGTCCGCGCGCATAAAGGTCGATCAGACGATAGAGCAGGGCGCGTGGGTCGGCGTCGTCCTGCGTTTCGTTGCGGATTGCGCGCACGCGGCCCTCCGACCAGCGCACGAACATTGCCGCGATCAGTGCGTCGCGGTCGGCGAAGTGCCAGTAAAAGCTGCCTTTGGTGACGCCGAGCGTCGCCGCGATCGGTTCCACGCGCACACCGTCCCAGCCATGCGCCGCCAGTTCTCCGAACGCGGCGGCCATCCAGGCGCGGCGGTCGAGGCGGACGACTTTCTTCTGACGGGGATTCTGGCGCATTGCGTTCCGTGTAGCCGGTTGACGCTCAAAATACCATACGCTACCGTATGGAAAGAATAACGATAAAAACCGTACGTTCGCGAGGAGGAATGCCGATGGCGGGTGCAAGCCCGCACGGCGGCGTTGCGCGCTTTACGCCGCGCAATCCGGCGTGGGAATCGAAGTCGCGCGAAATTTTCGAGCGTCAAAGTTTCATGCGCACTATCGGCGCGCGTATTCTTTCGCTCGCGCCGGGTGCGTGCGATCTCGAATTGCCGTTCCGCGAAGACCTCTGCCAGCAGAACGTCTATCTGCACGGCGGCGTCATCACGTCCATTGCCGACACTTCCTGCGGGATCGCGTCGTCCACGCTGCTTCCCCCCGGCGCGGGCATCCTCACGGTCGAATTCAAATACAACCTGATGGGTCCGGCGGCGGGCGAGCGCTTCATCGCGCGCAGCCGCGTGATCCGCTCCGGGCGTACGCTCACGGTCGTCGAGAGTGCGGTGTCGGCGGTGAAAGACGGCGCCGAGAACGAAATCGGCCGCATGCTGGCGACCATGATGTTTCTCGAAGGCAAGAGCGAGATGCAGGGAGCCGCTGCATGAGCGCGCAGACAACATATTTTGGGACGGTCTATCCCGGCGAAACCGATCACATGGGGCACCTGAACGTCGCCTATTACGTTCAGAAGTTCGACGCCGCGACCTGGAATTTCTTTTTCAATATCGGCATCACGCCTTCGATGCTGCGCGAGACCTCGGTCGGGCTTGCCGCGGTCGAGCAGGTGCTGAACTACAAAAAAGAACTGATGCCGGGCGATGTCCTTGAAATCCGCACCAGAATTCTCGACGTGTCCGAGAAGAAGGTGCGCTTCCGCCATGAAATGATTCAGCGCGAAACCGGGCAGATCGCGGCGACTTGCGAACTGCTCGGCGTGTGCTTCGACCGCGAGGCGCACAAGTCGCGGAGTTTTCCACCCGAAGTATTGAAAAAAGCGCACGCGGCGCTCGAAACCGCGCAGGGAGCGTAACGATGATTCCGAACCGCGCCATGGGCCTCGACTTCTCGCTCGGCGAAACCGCCGACATGCTGCGTCAGACCACACTTTCCTTTGCGCAAAAGGAAATCGCGCCGCGTGCTGCCGAGATCGACGCCACCAATAAGTTTCCGCGCGATCTCTGGCCAAAGCTCGGCGATCTCGGTTTGCTCGGCATCACGGTGGAAGAAGAATACGGCGGCTCCGGCCTCGGCTATCTCGAACATTGCGTGGCGATGGAAGAGATCAGCCGCGCGTCGGCTTCGGTCGGCCTTTCCTACGGTGCGCATTCGAACCTTTGCGTGAACCAGATCCGCCGCAACGCCAACGACAACCAGAAGAAAAAATATCTCCCCAAGCTGATTTCGGGCGAGCATGTCGGCGCGCTTGCGATGTCGGAACCGGGTGCCGGTTCGGACGTGGTCGGCATGCGGACGCGCGCCGAGAAGAAAGGCGACCGCTTCGTCCTTAACGGCAGCAAGATGTGGATCACCAACGGACCGGAAGCGGACACGCTGATCGTGTACGCGAAGACCGAGCCGTCCGCGGGTCCGCGCGGCATCACTGCCTTCTTCATCGAGAAGGGAATGAATGGTTTCTCGACCGCGCAGAAGCTCGACAAGCTCGGCATGCGCGGGTCGGACACCTGCGAACTGGTGTTTCAGGATTGCGAGGTGCCGGAGGAGAACGTCGTCGGCAAGGTGAACGACGGCGTGCGCGTGCTGATGTCGGGTCTCGATTACGAGCGCGCGGTGCTGGCCGCCGGTTCGACCGGCATCATGCAGGCGTGCCTGGATGCGGTGATCCCGTATCTCCATGAGCGCAAACAGTTCGGCCAGCCCATCGGCACATTCCAGATCATGCAGGCGAAGCTCGCCGACATGTACGTGACCATGAACGCGGCCAAGGCCTACGTATATTCGGTGGCGAGAGCCTGCGACCGCGGCGAGACCACCCGCGAGGACGCGGCGGGGGCGATCCTGTTCGCGGCGGAGAACGCCACCAAGGTCGCGCTGGACGCCATCCAGTGCCTTGGCGGGAACGGCTACATCAACGAATTCCCGACCGGACGGCTGCTGCGCGATGCCAAGCTCTACGAGATCGGGGCGGGGACTTCCGAAATCCGCCGCATGCTGATCGGGCGGGAGCTGTTCGAGAAGACCAAATAACAGGCGTGACTAAAAGCCGGGCTTTGCGGTCGGGCGGGACGTGCTAATCCTCCCGCCCGCATGGCTCCGAACGAATCCACCGACGCTGCGCTGGTGCTTTTTTCCGGCGGGCAGGACTCCACCGTTTGTCTCGCGTGGGCGCTGACGCGCTTCCGGCGCGTGGAAACCATCGGCTTCGAATACGGCCAGCGCCACGGCATCGAGATGACGGTGCGCCCGCGCATCCGCGACAAGCTTGCCGCGCTCGATCCGCGCTGGAAGGAGCGGCTCGGCGAAGATCATGTCGTGAACCTCGACTCGCTCGGCCAGATTTCGGAAACCGCGCTGACGCGCAACGCCCAGATCGAAATGACGGCAAGCGGATTGCCCTCGACCTTCGTGCCGGGACGGAACCTCATCTTCTTTTCGTTCGCGGGGGCGGTCGCCTATCGCCGGGGCGTCAAGCATCTGATCGCCGGCATGTGCGAGACGGACTACTCCGGCTACCCGGATTGCCGCGACGACACCATCAAGGCGATGCAGCTTGCGCTCGGCCTCGGCATGGACCGCCGCTTCGTGCTGCACACGCCGCTCATGTGGATCGACAAGGCCGCGACCTTCGAACTGGCGGAGCGCATCGGCGGCAAGCCGCTCGGCGATCTCGTGATCGAGGAGACCCATAGCTGCTACATGGGCGACCGCGCGCATCGCCACGAATGGGGCTATGGTTGCGACGATTGCCCGGCCTGCAAGCTGCGCAAGGCCGGGTACGCCAAATACAAGTTGCAGGCGTCGAAATGAAAAAGATCGCGATTGTATTTTTCGTGCTGTTCGCCGGGTGCCTTTCCGCGACGGCGCAGGAGAAGCTCAGCGCGGAAGACAGCCGCGCGATTCAGGATTGCATCAAGCAGAAGACCGGCTCGAACAACGGAAGCGCGGAAAGCTGCATCGGCATCGTCGCCAATCCCTGCCTCGACACGCCCGACGGGCAGTCCACGCTCGGGCAATCGGAATGTTACCGCCGCGAGCAACTGGTCTGGGACGACATTCTGAACGAAACCTATCGTCGCTTGCAGGGCCAGCTTGAGGGCAAACTCAAGATGGGACTGCGCGACGTGCAGCGCGCATGGATCGAGTCGCGCAAGCTGCAATGCGGATTCTATCGCGACGTCATTCAGGGCACGATGGCGATCCCCATCGGTGCCAGTTGCTACAATACCGAAACCGCGCGCCGTGCGCTTTATCTTTTAAGTCTCCTCGAACTTTGAGGCGGCCTCATGAGACTGTTCGCCATTCTTGTCGCGTTGTTTGTGTCCTCCGGAACGGCAGACGCGCAGCAGAAACTGCGCGCGGACGACAGCCGCGCGATTCAGGATTGCCTGAAAGAGCAACTCAACAGCGAAGATCGTTGCATCGGCACGCTGGCCAGAAAATGCGCGGAAACAGCAGATCCCCGCAACTTCGAACAGTCGCAGTGCTGGGAACGCGAGCAGCTGGTCTGGGACGATATCCTGAACGAAAGCTATCGCCGTCTGCAAAAGCAACTCGACGAGAAGAAGCGCACTGCGCTGCGCGACGTGCAGCGCACATGGATTGAGAACCGCAAGCAGACCTGCGGTTACTATCGCACGCTCTATGAAGGCGGGCCGCTCGCCATCGTCGTGACCGCCATGTGCCATAATCAGGAAACCGCGCGGCGCGCGCTCTACATGCTCGCGCTCATCGACATCGCACCGTAACGGAACAGGAAATGCCGCTCTCCAGCGAATTGAAGAAAACCCTCGAAAAGATTTCCACCGCGACGCTGACGACCGTCCTTTTGAAGAAAGGCGTACGTTCGAGCTTCATGCGCGGGCCGAAGCCGCTGGTGCAGGGCACGCCGCGCATCGTCGGCGAAGCGTTTACGTTGCGCTTCGTGCCCGCGCGCGAAGACCTTGCGACGCCGGAAAGCTGGGCCAGCCCGCGCTCCACGCGCGGCGCAATCGAAGACATGCCGGAAGGGGTGATCGCGGTCGCGGATGCGATGGGCATTACGACCGCTGGCATCTTCGGTGACATCCTGGTCGCGCGCATGAAAGTCAGGAAGGTGACCGGCCTCGTCACCGACGGCGCGGTGCGCGACGGCGACGGCGTGAAAGCGGTCGGGCTGCCGTTCTGGTGCGCGGACGTCGCCGCGCCGCCTTCGGTCGCGGGGCTGACCTTCGTGAACTGGCAGGAGCCAATCGGCTGCGGCGGGGTCGCGGTGTTTCCGGGCGATGTGATCGTCGCCGACAACGATGGCGCGGTCTGCGTGCCGCAGAAACTCGTCGAAGCGGTCGCGAAGGAAGCGGTCGAGCAGGAAGCGTTCGAAGCGTGGGCGGCAGAAGAAGTGCTCAAGGGCGCGAAGCTGCCCGGCCTTTATCCGCCGAACGATGAAACCAAAGCGCGCTACGAGGCTTCTAGGAGGAAATAGGTTTCCGCATGGCTTTCACCCAGACCGCACCCGCGAACGGCGCCAACATTCCGCTGCTTGGCCTCGGCACCTGGCAGCTTCGCGACAAGGTGTGTTCGCGCATCGTCGAACAGGCGTTGCGGCTCGGTTATCGCCACATCGATACCGCGCAGGCCTACGAGAACGAGCGCGAAGTAGGCGAGGGCGTGCGAAACTCCGGGCTGCCGCGCAACGAAATCTTCGTCACCACGAAGGTCTGGTACACGAACCTCGCGCCAGCGGATGTGCTGCGTTCCGCCCGCGAAAGCCTTGCGCGCCTCAAGCTCGATTACGTCGACCTGCTGCTCATTCACTGGCCGAACGCCTCGGTGCCGCTCGACCAGACGTTGAGCGCACTTTGCAAGGCGAAACGCGACGGCATCACCCGCAACATCGGCATCTCCAATTTCCCGGTCGCGCTGGTGCAACAGGCGGTGCAGATGGCGACCGAGCCGATCGCAGCGAACCAGATCGAGATGCACGTCTATCTCGACCAGTCGAAGGTGAAGGCGGCGTGCGAGCGCGAAGGCATCGCGGTCACGGCCTATTCGCCGATTGCGAAAGGTTCGGGCAGCGGCGATCCCATGCTCGCGAAGATCGGCCGCGCGCACGGAAAGTCGGAGGCGCAAATCTGCCTGCGCTATCTCGTGCAGCAGGGCGTGGTCGTGATCCCGCGCACCTCGAAGCTGGAGCGCTTGAGCGAGAACGCCGGGATCTTCGATTTCGAGCTGAGCGAAGCCGAGATGACCGAGCTGCGCGGTCTCGCAAGGCCGAATGGACGGATGATCAGCCCGTCCTGGGCGCCTGAGTGGGACAGCTAGCATAAAGCCCGCCGGCAATGCCGACGGGCTTTAAGGGAAATTAGTACCCTCGGTCGTTAAGCCACTTGCCACAGGTAGGCATATTCTTTCCTGCCCAACTTTTTGAAACTTCGTTGACGAAGAGTCTGTCATTCGAGTCAAGGCAGGGCAGAAGCTGATCCCTCAACTGTGCTTCGGTCCCTTCGTACTGGACGAACCAGACTGATCCTTGCGCGTGGCAGTTCGGCAGTGCTTTCAGTTTCCCAGTAATGCATTCATAGTTTTGTCCGACGACATTCAAATCGTATGCGACGATATGGATACCCATCGGCAGCTACTTCTTTGAGGGCTTGCCGACCGATACTCGTTCTCTTTCAGTGGTTCGCGGATGACTTTCCGCGTACTTTTTCGTTGTGAATTGTCCGTCTTCCGAGTCGCGATAGACAGTTTTCTTTTCTTTAGCCATTTCCGTTCCTTCTCTGACAGTTCAACCCTTCCTTCCCGAAGGGCGTACCAGACGTAAGACGGAAATCGGACATTTCAAGAACATCGATCTTTATTTGTTCTCTTTTTCCACAGGTCTTCATGAAGTATTGAATAAAACGAACGGTCGTGCTATTAATTAAGCATGATCGTCAAGGCGCTCAAAAAGGGCCGGACCCTCAAGACCGACGATGGCCGCGAGCTGGCCAGCCCGGACGCAGCCGCAGGGGCCGACGCCTCCAAGGGGGAGCGGACCCGCGTCCGCATCCTCGACGAGGCTGCGGCGCTCGCCAGCGAGAGCGGCATCGGCGCGGTGACCCTTGGCCCGCTGGCCGACCGCCTTGGGATGTCCAAGAGCGGGCTGTTCGCCCATTTCAAGTCGAAGGAAGCGCTCCAGGTCGAGGTCCTGCTGCGGGCGGCGGAGCGTTTCACCGAGGTCGTGATTGCCCCCATCCGCGAGGAGAAAGACAAGCCGAAACGCCTCGCGCTGTTCTTTAGCAACTGGCTCGACTGGATCGAACATCCCAGCCTCGGCTCAGGCCGTGGCGGCTGCCCGATCCTCGCGGCGTATTTTGAGTACGATGACGTGCCGGGTCCGGTGCGCGAGCAGGCCGCAAAGCACAATGCCGAGTTTTACGACGTGGTTCGGCGTCTCGTCGCCGTCGCGCTTCCCAAAGCGGACGCGAGTGCGATGGTCGCGGCGATCGACGGTCTCGGACTTTCGCACCTTCTGCGTGTGCGCCTGATGCGCGATGACAATGCGCGCAGGGACACGCTCGCCGCGTTCGACGCTCTCATGAAGCATCCACCGTTGAAAGGAGCCTGACGATGGCCCGCTCCAGCATTCCGAACCTGAGTGCAGCGCTTACGATGTCCCTGCTGCGCACCTACGGAAAGATCGCGCCGAAGCGTTTTCAACGGCGTTTTGTGCAGAGGTTTCTGACGCCGGGCCGGCCGCTGCTGATTGCGCGCGAGCGGCCCGATCTTCCTCCACCGGATGAATCTATGCGCATTCCTGTCGGCGGAAACATCGGCCTCGTGTCTGATACGTGGGTACAGGCCTGGCGCTGGGGGCAGGGGCCAGCGGTGCTTTTGGTGCACGGCTGGGAGGACGATCATCATTGCTTCGATGCGATCATCGCCGCACTGGTGAAGCGCGGTCACGCGGTCGTTGCTTTCGATCTGCCGGCGCACGGTAAATCCGGCGGTACGCAGTCCACTATTCCACTTGCCGCGCAGGCGGTGGAAGGCGTCGCGCAGGCGTTCGGTCCGGTACGCGCAGTGGCGGGACATTCGCTCGGCGGCGCTGCGATGACGTTTGCAATCACGGAAGGCTGGCTGAATGTCGAGCGCGTAGCGGTGATCGCCGCTCCGACCGGACCGACATACATGCTGAACGCCATCGCAAAGCGTTTCGGGATGGATGACGCGCGCAAGGAAGCGTTGTTCGAGGAACTGAAGCGCGTCGTCGGTTATCGTCCGGAAGAAATTGAATTGATGCCGCGTGTTGCGAAACTCGATCTTCCCGCGCTGATCGTGCATTCCAGAGACGACCAGATGGTGCGCTTCGTCACCGGTGAAAAGTGGGCAGTGAACTGGCCCGGTGCGCAATTGCACGCGGTGGAAAAGCTCGGCCATCGCAAGCTGCTGTTCGATCCTGCTACTGCGGGAACGATCGCGGATTTTCTCGTGCAGCGCTCCTGTGCGAAACCGGAGACGAAGGTAGCCTAGACGCTACTTCTCGCCGAACAGCCAGCGCGCGGTCGAGCCGAACTGGCGCATCAGGATCACGAACAGTACCGCGGCGGTCGTAAACGCGAGCACGTAACCGCTCACGAACCAGCCGAGATAGGCCAGCGCGAAAAAGATCGCGCGCTGACCGCGGTTGAAATGACGTCCCGCAATCGTGATCATCCGCGCGATGCGCTCCACATGGTCGCGCGCAGCCTTCGATTTAGCGCTGCTGGCGGGTGGAGTCGCGCCGATCTGGATCGCGACATAGTTGAACAAACGGTACGACCACGCGAATTTGAAAAACGCATAGACGAAGATCACCAGCAGCCCGACGACCTTCACCTCGAATACCGTGCGGGAAGACTGCATGGCGAAGGGCAGGGCGCGGAAAATGTCCATCACCTCGCCGGAAGAACGTAGCAGCGCCAGCGCGCCGCCGATCGCAAACAGTGAGGTCGATGCGAAGAATGCCGTGCCCTGATGCAGGGATGCCATGATCTGCGTATCGACGATGCGCACGTCACGGGACAGCATCCGCAACATCCATTCATGCCGCGCCAGATCCATGCGGTAGTTCAGGCTGCGCAGCCGCCATTCCGAGCGCTCGACGATCACGGCATGGATCGTCCATGCGAGCAGGAACCAGCCGAGCGCGCCGATATCCACGGGAGAGAGGCCGAACATGGCGTGCGATTCCGTTTCGCGGCCGATGGTGCCACCGGCCACCGGCACGGGCAACTTGACCCGATGCGTCGCCCGTCTAGTTTGTCGGCAAGGAGCAATACGAAATGACCCAGAAAATTACCCTTGGCCACAAGCAGATGGTCGACGAGGCCATGAAGGAAATCGAGACGATTCCCACGCGGGAGGCGTTCGATCTGGTCGGCCGCGATGACGTGGTGCTGGTCGACATCCGCGACATTCGCGAAATCCGCCGCGACGGCCGCGTACCCGGCGCATTCCATTGCACGCGCGGAATGCTCGAATTCTGGATCGACCCCGACAGCCCGTATCACAAGCCGGTCTTTGCCGAGGACAAGAAGTTCGTATTCTTCTGTGCGGGTGCAATGCGATCTGCGCTCGCAGCACAGACCGCGCAACGCATGGGTCTGAAGCCGGTCGCGCATATCGAGGGCGGCTTTTCGAAGTGGAAGAAAGAGGGCGGCCCCTTCGAAATGGACGAGCGCGAAGTCAAGAAGTGATCGCCGCTGCGCGTGTTATTACGGTGCGACGCGGGGGAGTTGGTTACTTCAAACTGCCTTGGCTAATTGTTGATTTTCCAAGAAACGATTGCAGGCGGACCGGCAATCAGTCGTCGTTTGTTCTTCTCGATTGCCGCGGCGCAAGTTCCGAAAAAATAATATGCGCGGATGCTGTCGTGCGCATATTGACCGAAGGCCCGTGCCGGAGGACTTAACCGGTCTCGCGTTCTTTGGAGATTCCCAAGATGGAAAACTTTCTTGCGCCTTGGCGGCAGCAAATCCTCAGTATCTTTCGCATTATGGTCGGTCTGGTCATTTTGCAATTCGGTCTCGCCAAGATTTTCAAATTCCCGGCCGTAGGGATGTTCGCAAAAGTGACGCCTTTGTCCTGGCCCGACGGTTACGCTGGCCTGATTGAGCTGGTGTTCGGTACGCTGCTGGTCATCGGCCTGTTCTCGCGCGTCGCGGCTTTCATTCTTTCCGGCCTGATGGCATTCGCCTATTTCCTCGGCCACGCAGGCGGTGGTTTCTTCCCGATCCTGAATGGCGGCAACCTCGCCGTAGTGCTGTGCTTCGCGTTCCTCTACCTAGCCGCGGCGGGTCCGGGACCGCTGAGCGTCGACGCGATCGTCCGCGATAAAGAATAAACGTAATACCGTTCACCGGTTTGACGCGCGGGGTGACAAACACCCCGCGCGTTTTCTATTCTCCCGGCATGTCCCTGAAACTCATCCTCGGCAATAAAAACTATTCCTCCTGGTCGCTGCGTCCCTGGCTCGCGCTGGCGGAACACGACATCGCGTTCGAGGAGGAGATCATCAACATCTACGACCCGGCGTCGAAGGCGAAGATTCTGGAATATTCGCCGGCCGGGAAAATGCCGATCCTGCTCGACGGCGAGAATACGATCTGGGATTCGATCGCAATTCTAGAAACGCTGGCCGACAAATTCCCGCAGCTCGATCTCTGGCCGAAAGATCCGGCCGCCCGCGCGCTGGCGCGTTCGGTTTCCGCCGAGATGCATTCCGGCTTCGTGCCGCTGCGCAAGGCGATGCCGATGAACCTCAAGCGAGCGCCTGCGCCACCGAAGGCAGGGATTGCCAGCGACGTGCAGGCGGACATCAAGCGCATCTGCGACATCTTCCGCGATGCCCGCACGCGCTTCGGGGCGAGGGGCGACTTCCTGTTCGGGGCGTTCACGGCAGCCGATTGCATGTTCGCGCCCGTGGCAACACGGCTGCGCACCTATGCGGTCAGGCTGGACGAGCCTTGCGAGGAGTATGTGGGGGCGATTCACGGCCTCTCGTCGTTCCGCCGTTGGAAGGAAGCGGCGCTGAAGGAGACGTGGGCGCAGGCGGATTACGATGCGCTCTAGCCTGTCGCGCAGGCTGTTGCGTTAGTCCTCCGGGCACGGCAGTTTCGGGCTTCGAGGAACGCCCGTGACAAAAATACAATCCAGACTCGACGCCCATTCCGCCGATTTCCGTACAAATAGCGAAGCGATGCGCGCGCTTTGTGCCACGCTGGACGCGCGCCGTTCCGAAGCCGCGCTCGGCGGCAACGAAAAGTCCCGTGCCCGCCATACAGCCCGCGGCAAGCTGCTGCCGCGCGAGCGCGTTATGCGGCTGCTCGATCTCGGTTCGCCGTTTCTCGAACTCTCGCCGCTCGCCGCGCACGGGATGTATGGCGAGCCGATCCATGCCGCCGGGGTGATCACCGGCATCGGCCGGGTGTCGGGCAGGGAAGTGGTGATTGTCGCGAACGACTCCACCATCAAGGGCGGCACCTATTACCCGATGACGGTGAAGAAGCATCTGCGCGCGCAGGAAGTTGCACGCGAGAACCGCCTGCCGTGCATTTATCTGGTCGACAGCGGCGGCGCGAACCTGCCGCAGTGGCCGGACGTGTTTCCGGACCGCGAACATTTCGGCCGCATCTTCTACAATCAGGCGACGTTGTCGTCGCTTGGGATTCCCCAGATCGCGAGTGTGATGGGTTCATGCACTGCGGGCGGCGCTTACGTTCCCGCAATGTCTGACGAAACGGTGATCGTGCGCAATCAGGGTACGATCTTTCTCGGTGGTCCACCGCTGGTGAAAGCTGCGACCGGTGAAGTCGTTACCGCAGAAGACCTCGGGGGCGGCGACGTGCATGCGCGCAAATCCGGCGTGGCCGATCATCTCGCGGCCGACGACGAGCACGCGCTGCAAATCGTCCGCAACATCGTTGCGACGTTCCCCCGCGAGTCGGGTGCAGGCCTTGGTCTGCGCAAGCCGGAAGAACCGCTGTTCGCGAGCCACGAACTCGACGGCGTGATCCCCGCCGACAAGCGCAAGCCCTTCGACGTGCACGAGATCATCGCGCGCATCGTGGACGGCTCGCACTTCGAGGAATTCAAGGCGCTCTACGGTTCGACGCTGGTGACGGGCTTCGCGCATCTCTCCGGCATGCCCGTCGGCATCGTCGCGAACAACGGCATCCTTTATTCGGAAAGCTCGCAGAAGGGCGCGCATTTCGTCGAACTATGCTGCCAGCGGAAGATCCCGCTCCTGTTCCTGCAAAACATCACCGGCTTCATGGTAGGCCGCGAATACGAAGGGCGAGGGATCGCGAAAGACGGCGCGAAACTCGTCACTGCCGTTTCCTGCGCGCAGGTGCCGAAGCTGACGCTCATCATCGGCGGCTCCTATGGTGCGGGTAACTACGGCATGTGCGGGCGTGCGTTCGGTCCGCGCTTCCTGTTCACATGGCCGAATGCGCGCGTCTCGATCATGGGCGCTGAGCAGGCGGCTTCCGTGCTCGCGACCGTGCGCCGCGACAATATCGAAGCCGAAGGCAAGCAGTGGAGCGCGGAAGAAGAAGCCGCGTTCAAGGCGCCGATCATCCAGCAGTACGAGGAGCAGGGCGATCCGTACTTCGCGACCGCGCGGCTGTGGGACGACGGCATCATCCAGCCCGCCGACACGCGCCGCGTGCTGTCGCTCGCGCTCGCGGCCACGCTCAACGCGCCGATACCGGACACGAAGTTCGGCGTCTTCCGGATGTAACCATGCTCGACAAAGCCTCCGCACCCACGCGCTCGATTTACTTCTCCGAGGAGCATGAGCAGTTGCGCGCGCAGGTGCGCCGCTTCGTCGAGCAGGAAGTGAAACCGCACGGCCTCAAGTGGGAGGAGCAGGGCTACGTTCCGCGCGACGTCCTGCAAAAGATGGGCGCGCTCGGCTTCCTCGGCATCCGCTATCCTTCCCAGTACGGCGGCTCGGAAATGGATACGCTCGGCACCGTGGTGCTGGCGGAAGAACTCGGACGCTCGACCTTCGGCGGCTTTGCGATCACCGTGCTGGTGCATACCGACATGGCGTCGGTCCATATCTTCAACGCCGGTTCGCAGGCCATCAAGGACAGGTTCATGCCGGACGTGGTAGCCGGCAAGAATATCGTCGCGGTCTGCGTCACCGAGCCGTTCGCCGGTTCGGATGTGAAGGGTATTCGCACCACCGCGCGCCGTGAGGGTGACGAATACATCATCAACGGGTCGAAAACTTTCATCACCAACGGCGTGCACGCGGACCTTTACTGCGTGGCGGCGAAAAGCGATCCGAAAGCGCAGCCGTCGCAGAGCGTGTCGATGATTCTGGTTGAGAAGGGCACGAAGGGATTTTCCGTCGCGCGTCCGCTGGACAAGCATGGCTGGCGCTCGTCCGACACTGCCGAATTGCATTTCGAGGAATGCCGCGTGCCGGTCACGAACATCCTTGGCGAAGAAGGCCGCGGCTTCTACGCCATCATGAAGAACTTCCAGAACGAGCGCACCACCATCGGCGCCATGTGCATCGGCGAATGTTCCGCCGCGCTTGAGCTGACCTTGGAATGGGTGCAGCAGCGGCAGGCCTTCGGCGCGCCGTTATGGTCGAAGCAGGCCATCCGTCAGCGCCTCGCCGACCTTGCGGGAAAGGTCGAGGCGGGGCGGCAGCTCGTCTATCACGCCGCATGGCTCGATGCGCAGGGATATGACGCGACCAAGGAGGTCTCGATGGTGAAGGCTTACTGCGGCGAACTGGTCAACGAAGTGATGTACGATTGCGTGCAATTTCACGGCGGACTTGGCTTCATGCGCGAAAGCGCGATCGAGCGCATGTCGCGCGACGCGCGCGTGCAGGCGATCGGCGGCGGCGCCACGGAAGTGATGTTGGAGGAAGTTGCCAGGAGAATGTAACAAGAGAATGTAAGCGGCGGCTTGGGGAGCCTGATGTTTTATAAGCGCGAAGACGCGAATTTATTCGTTAGCGATTTCGGTTCCGGTTCGAAGACGATAGTAGCGCACGGCGGCTGGGTCGGCAGCGGTGAACTCTGGCATTCGCCCTTCGAAATTCTGAGCCGCCACTGGCGCACGGTGACGTACGATCACCGTGGCACTGGCGCCAGCACGCACACACCGCCGCGCATCACCTTCGAGCATCTCGTTGACGACCTGTTCTGGGTGCTCGACGCGCTCAAGATCGATCGTTGCGTGCTGGCGGCCGAGTCGGCGGGTTCGATGGTGGGGCTCGAAGCCGTGCTGCGCGCGCCCGATCGTTTTGAAGGATTGTGTCTTGTCGGCGGGCGGTGGGAGACTTCACCGCCCGGTTCGCTGGACGACCGCATCGCGGCCTGCCGCAAGAACTACAAGCCGTTCATCGATCAGTTCGTCGATTATTGCGTGCCGGAGCAGGACGGCGCGCACTGGCGGCAATGGGGCAAGAAGATCGTGTACCGCGCCGATCCCGAACACGCCGCGCAACTGATGGAATTGCTGTACGGCGTCAGCGTCGAGGAGAGGGTGGCAAGCATCAAGCTGCCGACGCTGCTGATCCACGGCGAGAGGGACGTAATCAACCCGCTGGCCTCGGCAAAGAAGCTGAATGGACTGATCGCGGGTAGCACGTTGGAAGTGCTGGAGGGTGCGGGACACGTGCCGACGGTGACGAGGCCACGCGAAATAGCGGAATTGATTAGCAGTTTTTTTATCTAAGCTTGTGACTTAAAGAACTTCCACCGTTCCTCCACTTGTCTCCTTACTTCCGCCGCCGTCGCGGGCAGGATTTCATGATGCAGCGCTAGTTGCATCTTGTCGCCCTCGGGAATGAAATGCGCGTCCCAGCCGGGGCCGCGCATGATCATCCAGCCTTCGTGGATCACGCGGTCGTAGAATAATTTCGAGACGAGAACGACCGTCACGCCGGGATAGATTTCCTCACGCCCGCGAAATTCCGCATGAACGTCGATGGTATTGACGCCGTGGATTTCATTCCACGGCACGATGAAGTCCTCGTTCGTCGTACGAAAGATGATGCCCGCCGGCAGCAATTCGATCAGGGCGGCGTTCTCCAGCGTGCGAAAGAGATCATAGACGGCGAAGCCGAGGAAGACGGCGGCGGCAACACCAAGGGCAAAGCGTTGCAAATCCTTTTCCACGATGAACGCGCCCGTGATGGCGGCGGCAGTGCCCAGTACGAAGACTGTCATTCGCATCCGGTGCAGCTTGCCGCGGCTCCAGACCAGCCGCTCATGCACGTTAACGGGAGCCGTCATTTCTTCTTTGCGGCTTTCCGCGGAGCGGGGGCGTCGCCGGGCTTGCTTCCGCGGAATGCCTTCCAGCGCGTATCGACTGCCGTGAAGATTTCTTCGGCGCTTGCCGGCAACACCGCATGGTTCAGCGCGACCTGCACCGTGTCGCCGTTGTCGATGAAATTATGTGCCCAGCCCGGACCGCGCAGGATTAGGTTATCGACGTGGATCTCGCGGTCGTAGAATGACTTCGCAACCACGACCGCTGTCACATCATGGTAGGTTTTGTGCCAGCCTTTGGTCGGCACGCGGACGTCGATCTTCTCGATGTTCTTCACCTTGTGCCACGGGATGAGGAAGGTCTTCACCCACTCGATGTCGAGTTCGATGCCTTCGGGGGAGAGCACCGCGATGGGCTTGCCGGGATTGAAGGTCTTGTGCATGGCGTAGAGACAAAGCGCCAAGCCGATAAAGAAGCACAGATAGGCGACCGGCTTGATATTGGATGTGTTGTCATAGGAGACGCCGAAAATCCCGAAGGCGAGGGCGATCAGTCCGATGACGAGAAAGCCGCGCAGCACTTTCTCGCGGCCGAATTTCAACACACGGTTCGGATCGGTGAATTTGGAGTCCAAGTCCGCCTCCCGCCAAGGTCTCTCCCGGTTTCGCGTATCCGCATCGTAAAGGATTCCGCCTGCTTCAGAAGCGGGCAGCGATGACAATTTCGTGGGGGCTGGTCTTGCCGCGGCGCGTTAATGACGCCGCGCGTGGCTCGCGCCATACTTTTCCTTACCGCGCCGCCAATGGCGCAGGGAGGAAGTCTATGAAAATGAGAATCGCTTTTGCCGCTTTCGCGCTAGCCGTTGCGTTCGGGGTCACGCACTCCATCGCGCAGCAGGCACCGGCGCCCGCCGGTATCGCCGCCAAGAACGTGCTCCGTGACGATCTCAAGGGACTCGATGGTCAGGAAACCATCATGCAATTTCTTGAGATCAATCCGGGCGCGGTGGTGCCGTGGCACACGCACCCGGACGGTCATGAGATTTCCTATGTCGTCGAAGGCGAATTGACGTTGCAGGAAGAAGGCAAGGATAGCCGCAAGCTGAAGGCAGGCGAGGGCTTCCACATCCAGCCGGGCACACCGCATTCGGCGGTGAACAGCGGAAGCACGAACGCCAAAATCGTCGTGGTTCGCGTCAACGCGAAAGGCAAGCCGATCGCTGTGCCGTACACAAAGAAGTAGTTCAGTTCTTGCGGAACGCCCGTTTCAACACGCGCTCGTCGAGTTTCTTGACGCCGCGCGTGTTGTGCGCGGGCGGGTCGCTCGCCGGGAAAGACTCGTCGATTATCTCGTCGAGCTTGTCCCATTCGGCAGGCGGGTCGCGCATCGCGTCCTTGCCTGCCGGACGCACCGGATGACGCGCCTGGTCGGCGCGGGCATTCTTGAATGCGGCAGCGCGGGTCATTGGAGATCATCCGGAACGACGGTTCTCCGGTCGCGGGACGAAACCGCGATCATTGCGGAATCTGGCGTGTCCATCGCCACCTCGTCACCGACGAGATGCAGCATGTGTTCGCGTTCGGCACGCCGCAGCGCCCGCTGTGCCCGTAAAATTCGATCGACTCGCTTGAGGCCACCCATAACGTCCTCCTGTTGGGAGAGAACTTGGGTGTTAACGCGCGCGGCTGCGGCTGGTTCCCCGGAGGGCGACAGGCGGGCGCGCGGCGCGGAAGGGGCGGAAAAGGAAACGGCGGAATGCGATTTCCCGCATCCCGCCGTTCCGGTCTTGAATGAAAAGGGGCTTACGCTTTGAGATCGGCGGGGATCTTGCCGCCGGCGTCCGCGATCTTGGTCATGACCTGCTTGTGCAGCCAGATGTTCATCGGCGCGGTGTCATTGACGTTGCCGGTATAACCCAATTCTTTCGCCAGATCCTGACGAGCCTTAAGGCTGGCATCGAGCTTCAGCAGCGTCATCAGGTCGACAATCGAGACGCGCCAGTTGGACGGCTTGCCGCTCTCCTTGGCGAGCTTCTCCATCATCGCCTCGACGTCCACCATCGGCAGCGCACCGGAGCTGACCGGCGTTCCGTCGGCTTTGACTTCCTTCGAGCCGAAGATCGCGCTCATGATTTTACCGAAAATGCTCATTGGGGGCCTTCTCCCTGTAGTTGTTCGGATACCGACTTTGCCCATCCGGCAGTCGGGAAGCAATATCGTCTTCTACTTACAAAACGCACAAAAAAAGAAGCCCGGCGGGCAATCACCGGGCTTCCTGATTTCCGGAAAGCGCGAGGGGGGACGCCTCTCCGGTTGGGGGACTTCACATGTGGTAGGGGTTTCCGAGATTTCAACCTGCTAGCTTGCGCCACTCACCCCGTACCCGCTCCGAAAAGCGCTGCCAGTTTGCCGAGACGACATCCCAGTTAACCATCTGGCGCTCCACGGTTACGGTCGTGCCAGTGATGGCGCCGCGGTTGTCGACCATGTAGGCGGTGAGGATAGTGAGGGCGCAGCCCGCGATAATTCCGAGCAGAAAACGCATTGAAATCTCCAGCCTTGCTGGCGTAATAACCCCGCTGCGCAATGAAGGTTCCCGGTCGTTAAATTATTGCCGGCCTTGGAAACTTTGGCCTTGTTAAAGCATTGCATAAGCCCCGGCGGCCGAGGGCATGGACGCCGCGAAGGGCCGGGTGTAGAAGCCCGCCCCATTTCCGCTATTGCAGCGCGAAAGCGATTTTTCCGATGGCCATGAACGATCCTGACGCGGTGCCCGCCGCGACTTCGCCGCAGGCAAACGGCCATGCCGGGACCGTGACGAAGGCCGGTTATCTGGGGCTGGTCATAGGCTCCGTTGGTATCGTTTACGGGGATATCGGCACCAGTCCGCTCTACGCCTTCCGCGTGGCTGTAACCGCGGCCGCAGGTGGCGGCATGGTGGGCCGGCCAGCCGTGATCGGCCTGTTGTCGCTGATCATCTGGGCGCTCCTGCTGGTCGTAACCGTGAAGTACGTCGTGCTGCTTCTGCGCGCGGACAATAATGGAGAGGGCGGCACGCTGGCCTTGATGGCGCTGGCGCAGCGCTCGCTGGGGCGGTCCAGCAAAGTGATCCTACTTTTCGGGTTGATCGGAGCCGCGCTGTTCTATGGCGACGCGATGATCACGCCAGCCTTGTCGGTGTTATCGGCCGTCGAAGGTTTGAAGATTGCTACGCCGGCGCTCGAGCCTTTCGTGGTGCCGATTGCGCTCGTCATCCTCATCGGGCTTTTTGCCGTACAATCGTATGGTACCGCGCGTGTGTCCGCGTGGTTCGGTCCGATCACGCTGCTCTGGTTTCTTGCGCTTGCGGCGGGTGGCGCGATTCATTTGTTCGACGATCCCGGCGTGCTGGCAGCTTTCAATCCTTATTACGGTGCGCAGTTCATTGCGAACAACGGATGGATTGCCCTGTTCACGTTGGGTGCAGTGGTGCTGGTGGTCACGGGTGCAGAGTCACTCTACGCCGACCTCGGTCACTTCGGGCGCAAGCCGATCCGTGACGCATGGTTCTGGCTGGTATTGCCTTCGCTCCTCCTGAACTATCTCGGGCAGGGCGCGCTCGTGCTCTCGGACCCGGTAGCGATCAACAATCCATTTTACTTCCTGTATCCGGAATGGGCGCTGTTGCCGATGATCGTGCTGGCGACCTGCGCGACGGTTGTCGCGAGTCAGGCCGTTATCACGGGAGCTTATTCGCTCGCCCAGCAAGCGATCCAGTTGGGGCTGCTTCCACGGCTCGAAGTTCGTCACACCTCGGCGACTCATTACGGGCAAATCTACGTCGCGCGCGTGAACTGGTTCCTACTTCTAGGCGTCGTTTTGCTTGTCGGCATCTTTCATACGTCGAGTGCGCTTGCCACGGCCTATGGCATCGCGGTGACGGGAACGATGTTCATGACTACGCTGATGGCGGGAGTCGTGGTGCGGCGCGTATGGAAATGGAACTGGTTCGCGATTATCGCGCTGCTCATTCCGCTCGGTGCGATCGACCTGATTTTCCTCGGTACCAATTTGTTCAAATTCTACGATGGCGGCTGGGCGCCAATCGGAATCGCCGCGCTGATTATGCTCATCACCCTGACGTGGCGGCGAGGCGCGCGGCAGCTATTCGATAAGACCCGCCGTCAGGAAGTGCCGCTCGAGCCGCTGGTGAAGAATCTCGAGAAGAAGCAGATTCATCGCGTGCCGGGTACGGCTGTATTTCTGACCAGCGATCCGGAGAACGCGCCGACGGCGTTGCTGCACAGCCTCAAGCACTACAAGGTGCTGCACGAGCACAACGTTATTCTCACGGTAGTCACCGCCAACCTGCCGCGCGTGCCGCAGGAGGAGCGGGTGGAACTCGAAGCGGTGAGCCAGACCTTCTCGCGGGTGAAGCTCAACTACGGTTTCATGGAAAGCCCGAACATACCGAAGGCGCTCGCGATTGCGCGGAAACTCGGCTGGACCTTCGACATCATGTCCACGTCGTTCTTCCTGTCGCGGCGGACGCTGCGCCCGGCGAAGAACTCGCTGATGCCTCGCTGGCAGGACAAGCTGTTCATCGCGCTGGTGCATTCGTCGGACGACGCCACCAACTTCTTCCAGATCCCGTCGGAGCGGGTGGTGGAGGTTGGAACTCAGGTCGCGATCTGAGCGATTTCGGGCAAATTGTGCCGCTCCGGCACAGTTTCGCCGTTAACGAAAAATAGCTTGGCCCTAGGGGAATTCCCTATATTTTGCAGGCCTTCGCGCCCCTTCGGGCGGCGCGTCAGATGCGGTAGTATTTCGGCATGGATGTGAACAGCTTGTTCGCCGGCGTGACGTTGCCGGGATGGGCGGTCGCCATTGGCGCCGTCTCCGTTCTCCTCGCGCTTGTCCTTCTGCTTCGCCCTCGCAGCGGGGAAGGTGCCCGCGTGGCGGCGCTGGGAAATCTTGCGCTGGTGGCCGTGGTCGCTGGCGGCGCTTACTTCGGTCTGAAACATTTCGAGGAAGGCAATACCAGCGGTGAGCGCCGCGCGCTGGAAGAGCGCGCCAACAATCTGCTTGGTCAGGCGAACCAGCAGGGTTCGGTTCTTGGTTGCCTCAATTCCTCTGCCAACCCGGTGCTGGATGAAGCCTGCGAGAAGGCGATCTTCGCAGAGCCGCAGCGGCTCGCGACCGCGGTGGGCAATGTCACCGAGCGGTTGAAACTTCTCAATGATGTTGCTGCCTTCGCGCAGCGCGAACCGGATTTCGCCGACCGCTTCGAGGTGCTGCGCCGCTCGCTCGAAACCGATACCTACGGTCTGGTCGCGCATGTGCTCGCGACCGAGAATAAGTGCATTCCGGATTCCTGCGCACGCTTCCGTCTCCTGAAGGATACGGAGAAGGTCAAGGCCAACCTGACCTCGCGTAGGTTCGATACGCTGCTCGCGAAGTATTCGCCGGGCTGGACCGCGACCAAGCCGGAATTCAACATCTCCGACATGCAGGCATCGCCGCCGGTTTACACCATCGGCGGGCGCGCCAACGAAAACGAACTGCCGACCGCGAATACTGCGATCCCGCTGCCGCAACCGAACGGGCAGACCAGCACCACACCGATCATCGTGCCGCCGGTGCCAGGGCAGCAGCAACCACCTGTCGCCAACCAGCAGCCGCCTGTTAGCGCGCCGCAACAGCCGCCGGCGAGCAATGCCGCTACTCCGCCACCCTCCAATCAGCCGGCTGCCCCGACTGCCGAGAAGAAAAAGGCCACCAAGTCGGCCCAGCCGAAGGGCGAGAAGAAACAGCAGCAACAGGTGAAGCGTAAAGAGCGTCCGGAGCCTGTAGGCGGTCTTCCGCGAGTCACCGCGCGCGGCTCCGATCCGCCTGCGGCGGACGACGACGAGGGCGATTCCGACAGCCCACCACCGCCGCCGCGTCCCCAGCGCCGCTGATCTTTCCGGATTGTCGTGTCAAGGCTGGCGCAGGGCGCGGGCGTGGCTAGTATTGCGCCAAAATGAACGCCAGCCGTCCGCTCAAATCCGTACTTGTCGCAAATCGCGGTGAAATCGCGTGTCGCGTCATGCGCACCGCGAAAGCGATGGGCATGCGCACTATCGCGGTCTATTCCGACGCGGACCGCAATGCTCCGCATGTACGGCTCGCCGACGAAGCGGTGCATATCGGACCCGCGCCCGCGCGAGAGAGCTATCTCGTCATCGATAAGATCATCGCTGCGGCGAAGCAGACCGGAGCCGAGTGCATCCACCCCGGCTATGGCTTTCTCTCGGAACGCGCGGAGTTTGCGGAAGCCTGCGCAGCCGCGAATATCGTATTCGTCGGACCGCCGCCCGCTGCGATCCGCGCGATGGGCCTCAAGGGCGAAGCAAAAGCGCTGATGACCAAGGCCGGGGTCCCTGTGCTGCCCGGCTATCACGGCGAGCGGCAGGAACCGGACTTCCTCAAGCGCAAGGCTTACGAGACCGGGTACCCGGTGCTGATCAAGGCGGCTGCGGGCGGCGGCGGCAAAGGCATGCGCCGCGTCGACAAGCAGATCGACTTCGAAGCGGCGCTGGACGCTGCGAAACGCGAAGCGGAAGCCGCGTTCGGCAATCCCGATGTGCTGATCGAGAAATATGTCGCCAGCCCGCGCCATATCGAAGTGCAGGTGTTCGGCGATGATCATGGCAACTACGTCCACTTCTACGAGCGCGACTGCTCGGCGCAGCGCCGCCACCAGAAAGTGATCGAGGAAGCGCCTGCACCCGGCATGAGCGCGGAAGTGCGCGAGCATGTCACGAAGGCCGCGATCGAGGCGGCGCGTGCAGTGAATTACAGCGGGGCGGGGACGGTCGAGTTTCTCGCGGACGGGTCGCAAGGACTTCGCGCGGACGCAATCTGGTTTCTGGAGATGAACACGCGGTTGCAGGTCGAGCATCCGGTGAGCGAACTCATCACCAACATCGACCTGGTGCAGTGGCAGTTTCTGGTCGCAGCGGGAGAAAAGCTGCCGCTGCCGCAGGAAAAAATCCGACTCTACGGTCACGCGGTGGAAGCGCGCATCTATGCGGAAGACGCCTCGCGCGGCTTCCTGCCATCGACCGGCAAGCTGACCGCGCTGCGTTTCCCCACCGGCAACGGCATTCGCGTCGACAGCGGTGTTGCGGAAGACGGCGAAGTCACGCCGTATTACGATCCGATGATCGCGAAACTGATCGCGCATGCACCGACGCGCGACGAGGCGTTCGACCGGCTGGTGGCGGCGCTCGGCAACACCATCGTTTCCGGGCCGCGAACCAATATCGAGTTCCTGCGCGCGCTCGGTAATTCGGAAGCGATGCGCGCGGGTACGACCGACACCGGCTATATCGAGCGCAATCTGGATGCATTGACGAAGACCGCCGAGCCGGATTTCGCAGCGGCCGCTTTCGCGCTGGAAGAATGGATGCAGCGCGAGCGCGCGCGTCAGCATGAGCGGTTCAGGGACAATTCGCCCTGGTCGGTAGCGGACAGTTTCGGTGCGCCGGGCGAGATTCCGGTGCCGGTGATCGTCAACGGCGTGCGGCAGAAGGCGAGCGTGCGCTTCACGCAAGTCGGTGTGGACGCGAAGGTGAATGGTCATGTCGCCGCGCCGAGCGAACTGGTGGAAGCGGGCGGGGCGCTGATCGCACTTCGCAATGGACAACAGACTTCGGTTCGTCTCGCGGACGAGCGCGACATTTCCTTTGCGAAGAGTGCCGGCGACGGCACCATCACCGCGCCGATGCACGGGAAAGTGCTGCTGGTTTCGGTCGCGAAAGGCGATACGGTCGAGGCTGGCCAGCGCCTCATGGTGCTGGAAGCGATGAAGATGGAACATGCGCTGACCGCGCCGTTTGCAGGAAAAGTCGCCGAACTCGCGGTCGCGGCCGGCGATCAGGTCAGCGAGAATGCGACGCTGGTCGTGATCGCGCCCGCGACGGCGAAACAGCCCGCGAAGTAAGCGCGTGGCGCTGCATCTCATCAAGCTATGCGTGGGCGTCGATTCCATTCGCGAACTCGACGAATGGATCGCGGAGCGCATGGCGCAAAAGAAAAAGAAGAAAGAAGCGCTCGAACACATCCACGTCACGCGCATGATGCCTTCGCGTGGCGAGGACGTGCTGGACGGTGGTTCGCTGTATTGGGTCATCAAGGGCATGGTGTCGTGCCGCCAGCGCATCCTCGATTTGCGCACGACGACCGATAAGGAAGGCACCAAGCGCTGCCG
Source organism: Xanthobacteraceae bacterium (assembly GCA_019454205.1). Taxonomy (NCBI): domain Bacteria; kingdom Pseudomonadati; phylum Pseudomonadota; class Alphaproteobacteria; order Hyphomicrobiales; family Xanthobacteraceae; species Xanthobacteraceae bacterium. Next base: position 1,691,272 of record CP075369.1, on the reverse strand, counting down.
GATCGTGATGGAACCGAAGCTGATCCCGGTGATGCCGCGTCCGCATCGCCCGTTTCAGGGCTGGCGCTATCTCAAGGACGAGGAAGCACCGGCTGATTTGAAAAAAGGCCAGAAGGGCGCCGCCGAACTGCCCGAGGAAATGCGCCGTCAGTTGCGCGAACTCGGCCTGCTCTAGACGAAACCAAGCTGACAGTTGCGTGTTGTCGTGACGGACAGGAATGGAGTTCGACATGGCTCAACGTGCAAGCGCCGACTACGAAGACCCCGGCAAGAATGTCGCCGATATGCCCGATCCGGTTACGCTACCGACCAACAAGGCACGGGCGGCGGAGAACAAGGGCAACATGGGCACGGTGCTGGTCGTAGGCATCGCGCTGGTCGTGATCGCATTCGCCGCGATCTATCTCGGCTTCTTCAGCGCGGGGACACCAACGCAGTAATCAGACGCCGACGTTGTCGATCAGCCGCGTCTTGCCGAGCTTCCCTGCGACCAGCAGGCGGAGCTTGGTTTTTTGTCCGGGCTGGGGCGGAAGTAGCGTGGCTGCATCGCGCGCCTCGAAATAATCGAGCTTGAAACCTGCGGCGGCGATTTTCGTGCGCGCTTTACTGAGCACGGGTTCGAGCATTTCGCCACGTGAGATCGCACGCGCGGCTTCTTTCAGGGTTTGATGCAGAATAGGCGCGGCTGCGCGCTCCGAGGGTGAGAGATAGACATTCCGCGAGGAGAGGGCGAGGCCGTCCTTCTCGCGCACGATCGCGCCTCCGATGATTTTGACCGGCAAGCCGAGGTCGCGCACCAGCGCCTTGATGACCTGCAACTGCTGGTAATCCTTCTCGCCGAAGATCGCGACATCCGGCCCGCAGACGATGAGCAACTTCGCAACGACAGTGGCGACACCCTCGAAATGGCCGGGGCGGAATTTGTCGTCGAGACCGACCGAAGCCGCGCCTTCCGGCGCGAGTTTGGTCGAGAAGCCTTCCGGGTACATTTCCTTCACGTCCGGCGCGAAGACGATGTCCGCGCCTGCTTCACCCAGCTTGTCGAGATCGGCATCGAAGGTACGGGGATAGCGCGTGTAGTCCTCATTCGGGCCGAACTGGGTAGGGTTCACGAAAATCGAGGCGACGATCTTCTTCGCGTGCTTCTTCGCCGTATCGACCAGCGAAATATGACCGCTGTGCAACGCGCCCATGGTCGGCACCATCGCGACGGCCGCACGGCGCTTGCGCCACTCCGCCACTACCTCCCGCAGGGCTTTCACGGTCTTCACCACGCGGGGACGCTTGCTGCGGACGCTCTTGGCCATTCGTACAACTCTGGGACGGGACGGTGCGTACAAGGCTAGCAAAATGCCTGTCCGCGCGCCACGCGCGGGCGGCAGCGGGGCCACATCCGGAAAACATTTGCGTTATCGGCCATGCTCTCCCTTGACCCTGCGCGTTCCCGTTTCGCAAACTGCAAACGGATGCGGTCGTACGCTGACGGGGCAGCGCGGCCTATGCGTATCGAGAGTCCGATATTCGGGGCGATGGGCGCCACGCCGGGAGCGGCGAAGACGGCGCACGTCATCGTGCTTGCCAACGAAAAGGGCGGCTCCGGCAAGACCACGACCGCGATGCACGTCGTCGTCGCGCTGCTCAAGGCGGGCCAGAAGGTCGCCGCCATCGACATCGACAGCCGCCAGCAGAGTTTGAGCCGCTATATTTCGAACCGCCGCCAGTGGGCGCGCAGGTGCGGCCTTGTTCTCGAACTGCCTGAAGTCCATTCGGTGGCGCGCGCGGACGGGCGCAGCGTGGACGACAACGAAGCCGCCGAGTTCGCCGCGTTCGCGCATGCGATCAACGCGGTCGAACCGGCGCACGATTTCATCGTGATCGATACGCCCGGCTCCGACAGTTATCTCATGCGCCTTGCACATGCGATGGCGGACACGCTGATTACGCCGCTCAACGACTCTTTCGTCGATTTCGATGTGCTCGGCCGCATCGACCCGGAAAGTTACGAAGTCACCGGCACCAGTCATTACGGTTCGCTGGTGCGCGAGGCGCGCAGGCAGCGGCGGCTGGTGGAAGAAGGCGAGAGCGACTGGATCGTGATGCGCAACCGTGTCGGCCAACTCGACACGCGTAACAGCCGCAACTTCGTCGAAGGCATCGGCGATCTTTCCAAGCGTCTCAATTTCCGGGTCGCGGAGGGCCTAAGCGAGCGCGTGGTGTATCGCGAGTTGTTTCCGCGCGGCCTCACCGCGCTCGATACGCTGGACGAGCAGACGCTGGGTGCGAAACCGAACATGTCCCATCTGGCGGCGCGCCATGAAGTCCGCGCGTTGCTGGAAATGCTGAAGCTGCCGATCGACGAGCGCGGCCGCCGCCGCACGAATGCGCGCGCCGAGTGGTTCCGCGCGGCAAAAGAGCCGCTCGACGGGGCGGACCTGTTCTGGGAATAGTGCGTCCGTACGCGGGTTGCGCTCGCGGCCAAAAACCACAATCTAGGAGCGGAAGGGCCGCGCGAAGCAGCGCGGAAACAGCCGCTTATGGCCAATACGCGCGACAAGACCCCCGCTACGCGCGCGGGAGAATCGCTGCAAACCTCGCAGAAAGGCGAGATCGACGCCTTTCTGGCGAAGGCGCGGACGCTTGGACCGCGTAGCGACGGCAAGCGCGGGCGGCTCGCCTTTGCGCTGGACGCCACCATGAGCCGGCAGCCGACCTGGGACCTCGCCTGCAAGCTGCAAGCGGAGATGTTCGAGGAGGCCGGGGCCGCCGGGGGCCTCGACGTACAACTGATCTATTTTCGCGGGCTTCGCGAATGCCGCGCCTCGCGCTGGACCTCGGACGCAAAGCGTCTCGGCGAAGTCATGGCGAGCATTTCCTGTCAGGGCGGCCATACCCAGATCGGCCGCGTGCTGGAGCATGTGCGCGCGGAAAGCAAAACCGCGAAAGTCGATGCGTTAGTTTATGTTGGTGATGCGATGGAGGAGGCCGTAGACGATCTCTGCGCGGCGGCTGGAGAACTCGGCCTACTCGGCATCCCGGCTTTCATGTTTCAGGAAGGCGGCGATCCGGTTGCGGAGAACGCATTTCGTGAAATCGCGCGGCTTACCAAAGGCGCGTGGTGCCCGTTCGATGCGGGTGCGGCATCGCAACTGAAAGAACTGCTGCGCGCAGCGGCAGCCTACGCCGCGGGCGGGCACAGGGCGCTCAGCGATCTTTCGAAACGTGGCGGGCGCGGCGCGGTCAGACTGATCGAGCAGATGCGCTGATGGGAATCCCCGCGCTACTCATCGGTCTTGCTGCGTTTTTTGCGTTCCTGTTCGGTGCGCGGATGCTGGCGGCGAGCGACCCAAAGAAACTCGCAAAGGTTTTCCGCACCGGCGGCGGCATCGGCGCGCTACTACTCGCGGCGTTCTTCGCCGTCACCGGCCGTTTTTACCTCGCGGTGCCGCTCGGATTTTTTGCGGCGTCGCTCCTCAACTGGTTGCCATCGCCGGCAAGCTGGACCGCACGCACGCAACGCACGACAGGGCAGGTGTCGCGCGTGCGCGCCGCCTTCGTCGAAATGGAGTTGGATCACGACAGCGGCGAGATGCACGGCCGCGTGTTGAAAGGTCAATTCGAGGGCGTGCCGCTGGACGCCCTCGATCCGGCCGCGCTCTTGAAGCTGCGCGACGAGTTCGACGCGGAAAGCCGCGCGCTACTCGAAGCTTATCTCGACCGCAGGACGCCCCTTTGGCGTGAAAACGTCGAGGAAGATGCGGGTGCGGGGACTGCCGAGCCGCCGCGCCATGGACCGATGACCGAAGAAGAGGCGCATCAGATCCTGGGGCTTGAACCGGGAGCCGACGCTGCGCAAATCCGCAGGGCGCACCGCACGCTCATGAAGAAACTCCACCCCGATCAAGGGGGGTCTACGTACCTCGCGGCCCGTGTGAACGAGGCCAAGGATGTTCTGCTTCGCCGCCATCACTAAAACTCCACGCAACACTTACGCTTTGTTCGAGTGACGCCTCCTTCAGCCGGATTTTTCCGGTCTAGTTTTTGACCGCGATGCAGTCGAACTGACTGCGTTGCAGTTTCCGGCATGCATTGCGCGCCAGATATTCGTTCGTAAATCCCGCGAACCGCGCGCGGTAAAGATGCGCGGAACCTCTTGAAACTTTCTCAACGTAAGGGCTGGCCTTGGCGAGCAGGGCGGTCGCTTTCGACTTCGCTTCGTCGAGGCGTTCTTTCGCCTGATCGTTGTCCGGGTAAGCGCCGATCTGGATCGACCAGCCGGTGCGTGCCGCAGCCGGAATTGCACTCGGCTCGTCGTCATTTGCCGCTGCGTTCGCGTTCGCAGAGGCGACTTTCACCTTCTTGCCGGGTTTATCGGCAGGCGCAGGCGCGGCCTGCGGCTTGTTCTGCTCAAGTGCTTTTAGCGCCTTGGCTTCCAGTTCGAGTTCAGCGGTGTCGTTGTCTCCAGTATCGCCTTCGCCGTCATTTTCAGCGGCGGCGGGAACGTTGTTCTGGGCAACCGCGACCTGTGTCTTCGGTTGGTTGATGCTGCCAGCGACTTCCGGATTCTCAGGCGTGCTCGGCGTGATTTTCATCGGCATCGCCAGCGACGGGCTGAAGTTCGAGAACGGCAGCGAGGGCAGAATACCCGCCTGCACCACGTCTTGCGGCTTCTTCGGTTCGCCGTTGGCATCGAATTGCTGGGTTTTCACGCGAACCGGACGGATCGGATCGTTCGAACCGGCGACTACAGTGTTTTGCTGCGGCTGCTGGGGACGCTGCGCAGTGCGCTGCGGCTGTTGCGGCTGCTGTTGTTGCTTGCGCTGCGCGACCTGCACCGGCTTCGGTTCCGGTGCCTCCACGACGAGCGGCGCGGTGCGCTTTCCGGGAGAGGCGTCGTCGAGATAATCGACGATCAGTTCGCGCATGTGCTGGTCGCGCTGCGCGCCGGTCCGGCCGCCGAGGACCACCGCGACGACGTGACGGTTCTTCGTGCGCACGCTGGTGACAAGATTAAATCCGGAAGCGTTGGTGTAGCCGGTCTTGATGCCGTCCACGCCCTGCACGCGCCCGAGCAGGCGGTTGTGATTCATGATCACGCGCCCGCGCCAGACGAAACTGGTGGTCGAAAAGAAGTGGTAATAGCGCGGGAAGCGGTCGTGCAACGCGCGGCCGAGGGTGGCCATGTCGCGCGCGCTGGTCACTTGCTCGCGATGGGGCAGGCCCGACGCATTCATGAAGGTGGTCTTGGTCATGCCGAGCGCGCGCGCTTTCTTGGTCATCAGCGCGGCGAAGGCTTCTTCGTCTTCGGCAATCGCTTCTGCAATAACAACAGCAACGTCGTTCGCGGAACGGGTCACCAGCGCCTTGATCGCGCTTTCGACGTCGATGGTGTCGCCTTCCTGCACGTTCAGTTTGGACGGCGGCTGATCGGAAGCGTGTTCGGAAACTTTCAGGCGCGAGCGGAGCGTCAGCTTGCCCTGTTCGAGACGCTCGAACAGCATGTAGAGCGTCATCATCTTGGTGAGCGAGGCAGGGTGGCGCAGTTCGTCGGCGTCTTCCTCGTCCAGCACCTTGCCGGTCTTGGCATCTACCACGATCGAGGCGAAGCCGGCCTGCCAGCCGCCGGCCGTACGCAGCCGTTTACGCGTGCGCGCATCCGCATCGAAGGTCGCGAAGAGGAATGTCGTCAGCGCCACTACGGCGACTGCCAAGGCGGCCCGCTTCCCCTGCGAGGTGCGCCAGTACGCAAAACTCATACGCCCGTCCCGTGCCTTCATTTTGCGCCAGCGGTAGCCCCGCTGCTGCGCCATACCGGCGGGCCGAAAGGACCAGCCGGAAAGGCCAAAACTACGGGGAGGGCCTTAGAAAAGGGTAAAACCAGGCCTTCTGACCCTGAGAATGGGCCGTTTTTCAGGCCTGCTCACGGCAATCTGATTGATTTGTCTCGTTATTTTGCAATGCAAAAAAGTCGTTGACTTTATTGTGCAGTGCACTAAATAGCCAATTAGCGAACGCGCGAATGCATCGCTTTCAGCAGTCTAGGAAACGGATGCGCCCAGCGGCGCGGGATGAGGATTACCATGATCGAGAAGTTCGAAGAGTTTCAGAAGCTCGGCAAAGACAACGCCGAAATCGCCATGAAGAGCTTTGCCGCCGCGCAGAAGAGCGCGCAGGCGATTGCGGTCGAAGTGGCTGACTATTCCAAGAAGTCGTTCGAGGAAGGCTCGGCCGCCCTCGAGAAGCTGTTCGGTGCCAAGTCGCTCGACAAGGCGATCGAAGTGCAGACTGCTTATTTCAAGAACGCCTATGAAGGTTTCGTCGCGAACGCGACCAAGATCGGCGAACTCTACAGCGACTTCGCCAAGGAAGCCTACAAGCCGTACGAAGGCGTCTTCACGAAGGTCCCGACCTTCAAGTAAGCGTTGCGTACCGCGTAAACGAAAAGCCCGGCCGTGAGGCCGGGCTTTTTGCTTTGCGGCTTGCCTTACTGCGAGAGGTGGAGGCTCGCGAGCTGGCCGCCGATCGCATTGAACACCGCGTTCAGGTCGGAGGCGCTCTGCACGTCGAAGTACATCGAGGGATCGCTCGCACAGTTGCGAAGGAGGGTGGCGTTCCCATTGATCACGCGGATCGCGTAGATCTTGATGCCCGCCGCTTTCACGTTGGCACAGGCCAAAGCCGTGCGGTTGTCGATCGAGTTCTGGCTCGTGCTCCAGCGGTTCTGCGTATTGTCGCCGTCGGTCAGCAGGATGATGAAGCGGCTGAGATCGGGCGTGTTATTCGGCAGGGCCTCCGTATACGGCTCGGTCGGCGTCAGCAGATGCCATGCCCAGGCCAGCCCGATGGTTACGTTCGTGTTTCCATCCGGCACCATCGCGTCGATGCGGTTGTGAAGGTTGGTCCAGTTGTTGGTGAGCGGCATGATTTCCGCAAGCTGCCAGCCGCACTGGATCGCGGGGAAGCGCGTGGTGTTGTTGGTCGGAGCGGTATCGAGCGTGTCGTGACTCTGGTCACGGTCCTCGATGCAGCCGGTCCATTGGTTGTGGTTCTTCGGCGTGCAGACGCGGTTCCAACTGGAGCCGGTGCAGGTCTGGTTTTCGGCGTCCCAGTCCGTCCACTTGATCCAGGTGGCGTTGACGTTCGCCGTGCCGACTTTTACCTGCACATGGAACGGAACGATCGCGACCTTCACGTCGTCCGGGTTCCGCGCGGCCTGTTGCAACGTGTTCAGAAGATTATGCGAAGCCGTCTTCAACTCCGTCATTTTGTTGTTGGACAGCATCGAACCGGTGTTATCGAGCGCCAGTGCAATCTCGAGCTTCTTGATGCCCCAGGTGACTTCCGCTTGCGCGCCGACGGGGAAATTGTTGATCCCGATAACGCCGGCGACTACCGGCTGGTACTGGCCGCTGACATTCAGCACCAGCCTGCCGATTGCAGGGGTCGTGATCTGGAGGTCGGACTGACTGACCGCGACCTTCACGTTGCCCAGGCTGGCCTGAAAGATTTGCCAGCCCTTGGTGTTGAGGTCGGCCTGGCTCAGCGGCATCAGCTTCGCGAGCGCGAGCGCCGTGGCATCCAGTGCCTTCTGCATCGAGGTGCGGCTGGAATTCGCCATCGAATAATCGAGCGCCGCGCCGGTCGCGCCGATGATCGGGATCAGCGACAACGCGAACACGATGGCGGTATTGCCTTTGCGGCCTTCCTCGCCAGACCAAAAACGGCGAAACAGTCCCATGACGGGCCTCCGGGTTTCGCCGGAGAAATTGCGCCTAGTTTTTTAACCGAACCTTGCGGCTGTCTTCTAAAGCCGGGGGTAGTGGCCACGTGACGTTGCCGGGGCGTAGTTTCGCGGCGAGAGGGTTACGGAAAGAAAAACGGGATCGCTAAAGTTTTAGCAATCCCGCATCCTTCCGCTTTACCGGCGATTTTACTGCGAGAGATGCAGCGCTGCGAGCGTTGCGCCGATGGAGTTGAATACGCTGGTCAGTTGCGCAGCGTTTTGCACGTCGAAATACATCGAAGGGTCGCTCGCGCAATTTCGCAGCAAGTTCGCGTCGCCGTCGATCACGCGGATCGTATAGATGCGGATGCCGGCGGCCTTGATTGCCGTGCAGGTCGCGGCGGTGCGGTTGTCGATGCTATTCGTGTTCGTGGTCCAGCGGTTCTGCGTGTTCTCGCCGTCCGTCATCAGGATAATGTACTTGCTGAGGTCGGTCGAGGGTGCAGCAGCCTGCGTAAACGGCTCTCCGGTGGTTAGCGAATGCCAGGCCCAGGCGAGGCCGATGGAGACGTTGGTATTGCCGTCGGGTTGCATCGAGTCGATCTTGTTCGCGAGTGCCGTCCAGTCATAGGTCAGCGGCAACATGGTCGCGAGCGAATAGCTGCATTGCTTCGCGGGGAACCGCGTCGCATTGGAAGTGGGATTGGCGTCGGATGCGTCGTTCGTCTGGTCGCGATCCATGATGCAGCCGTCCCAGGTCGTGCGCAGCTTGGGTACGCAAACCTGATTCCACCAGGTGCCGGTGCAGGTCTGGTTTTTATTGTCCCAATCGTCCCACTTCAGCCAGAGCGTGAGCGGGGAGAAGATGGTGGTATCGACGCGGACTTCCTTGTGGAACGGAATGATCGAAACCTTCACGTCGCCCGGCTGCAGTACGGACTGCTGAAGAATGTTCAGAAGGTTCTTCGCGGCCTTCTTCAATTCGGTCATCTTGTTGCTTGACGACATCGAGCCGGTGTTATCGAGCGCAAGCGCCAGTTCCAGCTTCTTCATGCCCCATTGCACTTCGGTCTGCGCCGAGACCGGGAAAGTGTTGATCCCGATGAAGCCGGAGATCTGCGGCGTGTATTGGCCGGTGGCGCTCAATTTAATCTTGCCGATAATCGGAGTCGTAATCACGAGTCCGCTCTGCTGCATGTTCACTTTGAGGTTGCCGATATTGGCCGAGAAGAGTTGCCAGCCCTTGGCATTGAGATCGGCCTGACTGAGCGGCATCAACTTGGCCAGCGCGAGCGCGGTGGCATCGAGTGCCTTTTGCATCGACGTGCGGTTCGAATTCGCCATCGAGTAGTCGACGGCCGCGCCGATCCCGCCGATGACGGGTACGCAGGCCAGTGAAAAGGTAATCGCCACATTGCCGGCAAGGGCACGTTTGCCGGCCCAGAAACTATTCAACGCCCGGAAAATGGAACGCATAGCGTTAATCCCCATGTTGGCGGGGACAATCGGCTTTTTTTGCTAATTCGCATTAAACCGGGCGGCTTGGGGGCCGGTGGCAGACCCGAATTTCAGGTCCTTGGTTAGGAAATGCTTCAAATGCGCCGTTGGCATGCCCCAAAGGCGGCCTATATGATGATCTTGCCGCCCGGCAGACCTCCGATTCACCGCGTCCGATGCGCCGAACGGCGGCCTCCGGCTTGTTCAGGATTTTAAACTTTGCTGCCGCCGCTTGACCCTGCCGAATGCTTAGGACTGCCCACCTCTTTGGCGGAGCAGACCCGTCTTGCGCGCAAGGACGACGGCAAGCGGGGAGACGGCGGGGGCGACGACGGCCTCGGTACGTCGGTCATCACCCGTACCAAGCCGCAAACCAAGCGGCCGAACCTTTACCGCGTGCTGCTCCTCAATGACGACTACACGCCGATGGAATTCGTCGTGCATGTTTTAGAACGCTTCTTCAATAAAGGGCGCGAGGACGCGACGCGCATTATGTTGCACGTTCACCAGAACGGTGTCGGCGAGTGCGGCATTTTTACTTACGAAGTCGCGGAAACAAAGGTGACGCAGGTGATGGATTTCGCCCGCAAGCACCAGCATCCGCTCCAATGCGTGATGGAAAAGAAGTAGACGCCCTCAATTCCGACATTTTACGCGAGGCCGGGCGCCTTGCTCTGCGGCCATTGTAACCCTGTTGCCGCCCCCTACATAGTGGACATCCCGCTTTGGCACCGGCAGACTCCGCCGGACCGCCGTTGAATCGCCCCGGAACTCCAAGGAACCGATGCCGACTTTCTCGCGCAGTCTCGAAAACTCCCTGCATCGCGCGCTGGCGCTCGCGAACGAGCGCCGCCACGAATATGCAACGCTCGAACACCTGCTGATGGCGCTGATCGAAGATCAGGACGCCGCGGCAGTCATGCGCGCGTGCAACGTCGATCTCGAAAAGCTCAAGCGCAATCTCGCCGACTACATTGACGGCGAACTCGAAAACCTCGTCATTGAAGCAGGCGACGACTCGAAGCCGACTGCCGGCTTCCAGCGCGTGATCCAGCGCGCCGTCATTCACGTGCAGTCGTCGGGCAGGGAAGAGGTTACCGGCGCGAACGTGCTGGTTGCGATCTTCGCCGAGCGCGAAAGCCATGCCGCTTATTTCCTGCAAGAGCAGGAGATGACGCGCTACGACGCGGTGAATTACATCAGCCACGGCATCGCCAAGCGGCCCGGCGTAACCGACGCGCGCCCTGTGCGCGGCGCGGAAGAAGAGGGCGAAGCGAAGACCGGTGACGATCCGAAGAAGAAACAGGACGCGCTCGAAGCCTATTGCGTCAACCTCAACAAGAAGGCGAAGGAAGGCAAGATCGATCCGCTGATCGGCCGCGCCAGCGAAATCGCGCGCACGATTCAGGTGCTCTGCCGCCGCCAGAAGAACAACCCGCTCTATGTCGGCGATCCCGGCGTGGGCAAGACCGCTATCGCGGAAGGTCTCGCGCGGCGCATAGTCGAGGGCGATGTGCCGGACGTGCTGAAAGGCGCGACCGTTTTCTCGCTCGACATGGGTTCACTGCTCGCGGGCACGCGCTATCGCGGCGACTTCGAGGAGCGCCTCAAGCAGGTGATCAAGGAACTCGAAGCGCATCCGAACGCGATCGTGTTCATCGACGAAATCCATACCGTGATCGGTGCCGGTGCTACTTCCGGCGGTGCGATGGATGCGTCGAACCTGCTCAAGCCCGCGCTCGCTTCGGGAACGCTGCGCTGCATCGGCTCGACCACCTACAAGGAATACCGCCAGCACTTCGAGAAGGACCGCGCGCTGGTGCGCCGCTTCCAGAAGATCGACGTCAACGAGCCGACGCCGGAAGACGCGGTGGAAATCCTGAAGGGCCTGAAGCCGTATTTCGAGGACTTCCACAAGCTCCGCTACACCAACGACGCGATCAAGGCGGCGGTCGATCTTTCCGTGCGCTACATCCATGATCGCAAGCTGCCGGACAAGGCGATCGACATCATCGACGAGTCCGGCGCGGCGCAGATGTTGCTCGCGGATTCGAAGCGCAAGAAGACCATCGGCATCAAGGAAATCGAGGCGACGGTCGCGACAATGGCGCGCGTCCCGCCAAAGACGGTTTCCAAGGACGACGCCGAGGTGCTCGCCAATCTCGAAACCGGCCTGAAGAACGTGGTGTTCGGGCAGGACAAGGCGATCACCGCCTTGTCGGCCGCGATCAAGCTCGCACGCGCGGGCCTGCGCGAACCGGAAAAGCCGATCGGCTCGTATCTGTTCTCCGGGCCGACCGGTGTTGGCAAGACGGAAGTTGCGAAGCAGCTTGCGCAGTCGCTTGGCGTGCAACTGCTGCGCTTCGACATGTCGGAATACATGGAGCGGCACACGGTTTCGCGCCTGATCGGCGCGCCTCCGGGGTATGTCGGCTTCGACCAGGGCGGCCTGCTCACCGACGGCGTGGACCAGAACCCGTATTGCGTTGTGCTGCTCGACGAAATCGAGAAGGCGCATCCGGACCTGTTCAACGTGCTCTTGCAGGTCATGGACCATGGCAAGCTGACCGACCACAACGGCAAGTCGGTGAACTTCCGGAACGTCATTCTGGTCATGACCACGAATGCCGGTGCCGCCGACATGGCGCGCGCGGCCTACGGCTTCACGCGCTCGAAGCGGGAAGGCGACGACGCGGAAGCGATCAACCGGCTGTTCTCGCCGGAGTTCCGCAACCGTCTCGACGCGATCATTCCTTTCGCGCATCTCTCGACCGAGATCATCGGTCAGGTGGTCGAGAAGTTCGTACTGCAACTCGAGGCGCAGCTCGCCGACCGCGGCGTGACCATCGAACTTTCCGACGAAGCGAAGAAATGGCTGATTGAACGCGGCTACGACGAACTGATGGGCGCGCGGCCGATGGCCCGTGTGATCCAGGAGAACGTCAAGAAGCCGCTCGCCGACGAGGTGCTGTTCGGCAAGCTGAAAGACGGTGGCCATGTGCGCGTGATCATCCGCGAGGAAGAGGGCCAGCCCGTGCTCGCCTTCGACTATCCGGAAGGTCCGGTTACGCCGAAGCCCGAAAAGATCGCGGGCGAGGCCAAGCGGCCGCGCAAGCCTTCGCCGAAGAAGGATGACGATGACACCGGCGGTTCGGGTCCGAAACCGCTGGTCAACGTCTGATCCGCTCCACATTCCAGCCTTGCAACGCCCGCGCTTGTCGCGGGCGTTTTGCCGTGTAAGGTCGCGGCTCTTTCACGCCCCCGATTTTCCCCGTGACCGCTCCCGAAAATAACGGCGCCACGCCGCAACAAGCCGCGCCGGACGACGACTGGCGGCACTGGTTCTGGCGCGGCGTAGTGGCGGCGCTGCGCTCCGTGCAGGGCATTGTGCTGTTCGCGGGCTTTATCGGTTTCGGCGGCCTGATCCGCGACATCGGGTTTCCGCTCGGCGCGGCGTTGCTTTCGACCGTGCTGGTCTGGGCCTTGCCCGCGCAGCTTTTGATCGTCGGCGGATTCACGGCGGGCAGTCCCGCGGCGGTGATCGCGCTTGCGGTCGGGCTTTCGTCGGTGCGTTTCTTTCCCATTGTTGCGTCGCTAATGCCGACGATCCGGGGCAGGAGCGGTCTGGGCACGCAACTGCTCGCTTCGCACCTGATCGCGGTCAGTGCGTGGGTGGAAAGCATCCGGCTGATGCCTGCGATCCCGGTGAACGCGCGGATGGCGTTCTTCATGGGACTGTCGAACGTGTTCCTGTGGGGCAGCGTGCTGGCGACCGTCGCAGGCTATCTGCTTGCGGGAACGCTGCCGCAGTCGCTCGCGAACGGTCTCGTATTTCTCACGCCGATTTCGTTTCTGTTGCAGTTGATCCGCAATGCGCGCGACCTCGTGGACAAGTCCGCACTGGTATTCGGCCTCGCGCTGACGCCGGTGTTCGCGCAGTTCGGCGGCTCGCTCGATCTGTTGTGGATCGGTGCAATTGGCGGTGGCGCGGCCTATCTGATCGGCCGCTGGCGGAGGGCGAGGGCGTGAGCTTGAACGACCCGATGCTCTACGCCTATCTGCTTGTCATCCTCGCGGGCTTCCTGCCGACCGATGTATTCCGCTTTGCCGCCGTCCTGTTTTCGCGACGGCTGGACGAAGACAGCGAAGTGCTGGTGCTGGTGCGCGCGGTTGCGACCGCGCTACTCGCAGGCGTGATCGCGCGGCTCGTTCTGTTCCCGACCGGCGACCTCGCGAACGTGCCGCTTTATCTACGGGTCGGCGCGATTGCGGCGGGGGTGATCGGCTATTTCGCGATCCGGAAATCGGTGCTGGCAGGGGTCATCGTCGCCGAGATCGTGATCATTGCCGGTGGCGCGTTCGTACGCTGACTACATTCCCGCGAGCGCGTCCTTCAGTAGCTTCGCGTGTTCGGCCAGCACTTCCGGTTTTTCCATCTGGCTTGCGGCCGGTTTCATCGCAACGTCCTTGTGCCGCGGAATGATGTGGACGTGCAGGTGAAACACGACCTGGCCGCCTGCGGCTTCGTTGAACTGCTGCAGAGTGATGCCGTCGGCATTGAATGCCTTCTTTCCGGCAATTGCGATTTTCTTTGCGGTCTTGATGACGTGCGCGAGCGACTCCGGTTCGATGTCGAGCAGGTTGCGTGCGGGCTTCTTCGGGATGATGAGCGTATGGCCGGGCGCGCGCGGCATGATGTCGAGGAAGGCCAGCGTGTGCTCGTCCTCGTAAACCTTGTGCGCCGGCAGTTCGCCGCGCAGGATTTTCGCGAAGATGTTGTTGTTGTCGTATTCGGCCATGAGCTTTTCTTCCCGATGATTTGCGTTGGAATTTGCAGCCGCTTCGATGATCGTCAAGAGCCGCTGGCGCGGCGATAGGGGGCGGCCTCTGCAAGATGCTCGATCTCGGCCTCGGTATATTGCCGCTCGCGGTCGAGATAATCCGCGACCGCGCGACGGAACGATGGATTGGCGATGTAGTGCGCGGAATAGGTCGGCACCGGCACATAGCCGCGCAGCAGCTTGTGCTCGCCTTGCGCCCCCGCCTCGACGGAGCGCAGCCCATGTTCGATCGCGTATTCGATGGCCTGATAGTAGCAGACCTCGAAATGCAGAAAGTTCTGGTGCTCCACTGCGCCCCAGTAGCGGCCGTAGACGGTGCTGTCGCCGAGAAAATTGAGCGCGCCCGCGATGTATTCGGCGCCGCGTTTCGCCATGATCAGCAGGATGCGGTCCGGCATTTTCGCCGCGACCAGCGAAAAGAACTCGCGCGTGAGGTAGGGCGTTCCCCATTTGCGCGAGCCGGTGTCCATGTAGAAATCGAAGAAACGATCCCAGATCTCTTCCGTAAGATCGGAGCCGGTGAGGCGGACGATTTCGACGCCGCTGGCTAGCGCCTCGCGCCGTTCTCGACGGATGGTTTTGCGCTTGTTCGAGGAGAGCGCGGATAGAAAGTCCTCGAACGTCCTGTAACCGCGATTGTGCCAGTGAAATTGCCGGTCGGTACGCGCAAGCATTCCGGCATCGGTCATCGCGTCGAAGTCGGTGCGTTCGGCGAAGGTGACGTGAATGGACGAAGCCTTGCGCAGCTTCGCCAGTTCGACCATGCCGCCGATGAGCGCCGCGCGCCCGCTCTCGACATTCACGCCGGGGCCAACCAGCAGGCGAGGGCCGGTGACCGGCGTGAACGGCACTGCGACTTGCAACTTCGGATAATAATTTCCGCCTGCGCGCTCGAAGGCGTCGGCCCAGCCGTGATCGAAGACGTATTCGCCGCGGCTATGGTTTTTCAGGTAGCAGGGCGCGACCGCGAGCACGCGCTTTTCTTCGTCTTCAAGAACGAGGTGCTGCGGCAGCCAGCCTGTTTTCACGGAGGCGGAGCCGGATTCCTCCAGCGAGGCCAGAAAAGCGTGCTGCACGAAAGGGTTATAGGGGTCGCTGAATCCTTCTTCATGTTTTGATTCAAGCGCTTCAGATTTTGATTCCAGGCCTTCGTGTGTTGATTCTGTTACCTGAGATTTCGATTCCGGAATTGCGCGCAGCGCATTGGCGCAGGAATCCCAATCGCCCGCCGCGATGTTGCGGATCGCGTTCTCGACACGGATCTGGAATGTGGGGCTGGCGGTCATTTCGTCCATTCTGGCCGATCCATGCGGCCACTCAAGGGCGCGGGGAAGCGCTCACGGACGAATATGCTCGAAGATGATCTGGTCTACCCATTTCGCAACCCGCGCGCGGTCCTTCTCGGTGCGGATGGTCCATGTCAGCAGCGGCATGCCGAGGATGTAGCGTGCGATCAACGGCGCGGCCGCAGGCAGATCGAAGCTCGCATAGGCGACGAAGTGCGGTTTGGTGCGCAGAACGTGCAACAGCAATCCGAGATAATGCTTTCGTCCGCGTGGGAGAAAATCCCAATCCTTGTAGCCATACCAGCGTTCGGCGACGATGCCGCGCGGCAGGCCCGGCGCATGTTTGCGTAACGCTGAAACCATATCGGGATCGAACGACATGGCGGCGACGGGGCCGCCGTAACCAGCCAGCATGTCTGCGACGACTTTGGCGAGCCGCGTATCGCCGTCCCACAAACTTTTCAGTTCCAGCACCAGTGGCGTTTGTCCGGCGGTGGTTCGCAAGAGATCGGAGAGCAGCGGGATGGTTTCGCCGCTTCCTTTCAACGTGATCTTGGCAAGATCGGAAGCATTGCGTTCCGAAACCGGACCGCTCTCGTTCGTGAGGCGGTCCAGTTGTTCGTCGTGAAACACGACCGCTTCGCCGTCCTTCGATAATTGCAGATCGACTTCGATGGCGTAATTCGCGGCGATGGCGGCTTTCGCCGCGCCGAGCGAATTTTCGATGTGGCCCGTGCCGTTGCCGTGCAGGCCGCGATGCGCCACCGGGCGCGCGGTTAGCCAGTCGATCGCCATGGAGGGTTACGCGACCTCGAACATGGCTTCGACTTCGACCGGCGCATCGAGCGGAAGCTGTGCAACGCCGACGGCGTAGCGCGCGTGCTTGCCCGCATCGCCGAGCACTTCGACCATCAGGTCGGAAGCGCCGTTCACGATCTGCGGAATGGTCTGATAGTCGGGGACGGCATTGACGAACCCGCCGAGGCGGATGCAACGCCTGATGCGGCCGAGATCGCCAAGCGCCGCCTTTGCCTGTGCGAGAATGTTGATCGCGCAGAGGCGCGCGGCTTCTTTCGCCTGCGTTTCCGTGACGCTCGCGCCGACCTTGCCCTTGTGCGCGATGCCGTTTGTGCCGATGGGTAACTGGCCGGACACGACCAGCAGGTTGCCCGCGACCACGGCGCCGACATAATTCGCGACCGGCGCGGCCGGTTGCGGCAACACGATGCCGAGTTTTTGCAATCGCTGCTCGATTTCGCTAGCCATGCGCGACGTTCCCCTGAGGCCGTTTCCCCGCCATAGTCTTGGCGGAACGCTATTCCGGGCGCAAGGAGACAATACCCGATGCGGAAAATGCTGTTCGCGGCTTTGCTGCTGTTGCCGGTTACGGCCGCGCATGGCGGGGCGCTCGCGCCGCACCGCGCGATCTACGATCTGGTGCGCGATCCTTCCGCGCCCGGCACGCAGGTCGATCGCGCGCAGGGGCGGATCGCGTTCCAGCTCACCGGCAACGAGTGTGATGGCTATGCCGTCATGCTGCGTCAGGTGACGTCGCTCGATACCGGCGAAGGGCAGGTGACGGTCAGCGACCTGCGCAGCGAAAGCTGGGAGAATGCGCTCGCCACCTCGTACCGGTTCAAGACGCAGAATTTCGTCAACGAGCAGATCCGCGAGAACGTGAACGGCACCGCGATGCGCCAGCGCAACGGCGCGCTGACCGTTCGCGTATTGCAGCCGAAACCCGCGAGCTTCGCGCTCGACGGGCCGCTGGTGCTGCCGACCGAACACACGCGCAAGATGCTTGCTGCCGCCGAACGCGGTGAGAAGACGCTGAGCGTTCGCGTGTTCGACGGCTCGCCGGACGGAAAGAAAATCTATTCGACGCTCACCGTGATCGGCGAGCCGGTCGCGCCGGGTGTAGGTACGCCGCCGCCTTCGCCTGCGCTTGCCGATTTCAAGCGCTATCCGGTCGTCATCAGCTACTTCGAGATGGGTACGGGCGAGCGCACGCCGGCCTATACGTTGGCGTTCGATCTCTACGAAAACGGTATCAGCGGCGCGCTGCGGCTCAACTACGGGAACTTCGCGCTGAAAGGCGTGCTGTCCAGTGTCGAACTGCTTCCGCAGAAACCCTGCAAGGCGCCGCCCGCTAAATCGAAGTAGTCAGTGCGGAACCGCCGGGGGTGCCAGTACGTCGCGCGCCATCCGGATGCGGGCAGGGTCGAGGTTCATCTCGGTAGCGAAGGCGACCAGGTCGGTTTCGTTCGCGAGCATGTAGTCGAGCAGCGCAGGGTAGAAGCTCTTGTCGCGCGCCGCCGCGCGCAGGTTCTCCGGGCCGAGGCCGGTGACCGCGAGAAAGCGGCCGATGCGCTCCGGTTCCTGCGCGAGATGGCTCAATACCGCGACCGCGATCAGCTTCGCTTCATCTTTCGTTAAAGAAGTTTTTCCGCGCGTTTGTTGCATTTTCACTTCCGTAACGATTTTGCCGGTACTTTGGAACCCAGGATGCCGGAAGAAGCATCCGTATGTCGAACGGCTTGCAGAACCTGAGTTCCCTGCATCCCGCGCGGCGTAATTCGGGTTTGCGGGCGGTTTGGGCGATCATCAGAACGTCAGCAAGCGATTCGGGGACTTAAGTTCGGGTGCGCCAGAATGGCGCCTCGTGGACGGGGTGGTGCAGGATGGCGAAGACTGTCCTGATCGTGGAAGACAACGAGCTGAACATGAAGCTCTTCCATGATCTCCTTGAAGCGCACGGCTATCAGACCATCGAAACCCGCAACGGGATCGAGGCGCTGGACCTTGCGCGCAAGCACAAGCCCGACCTGATCATCATGGACATCCAGCTTCCCGAAGTCTCCGGGCTGGAAGTGACCAAGTGGCTGAAAGAAGACGAGGAACTGCGCTCGATCCCGGTTGTCGCGGTGACCGCTTTCGCCATGAAGGGCGACGAGGAACGCATCCGCGAGGGCGGCTGCGAAGCGTATCTGTCGAAGCCCATTTCCGTTTCCAAGTTTCTCGAAACCGTGCGCCATTTCGCGAAGGACTAGAGTGCAATGAGTGCGCGCGTTTTGATTGTCGACGACGTCCGGGCCAACCTGAAGCTGCTCGAAGTGCGGCTGTCGGCCGAGTATTTCGAGGTCGTGACCGCGACTTCGGGGCCGGAGGCCATCGACATCGCCCAGCGCGGCCTTTGCGACATCATCCTTCTCGACGTGATGATGCCAGGCATGGACGGTTTCGAGGTCGCACGGCGGCTGAAATCCTCCGAAGCGACGCTGCATATTCCCATCGTCATGGTGACGGCGCTCGACCAGCCGTCCGACCGCGTGCGCGGCCTTGAGGCCGGCGCCGACGATTTCCTGACCAAACCCGTGAACGACCTTGCGCTGATCACGCGGGTGCGCTCGCTCTCCCGCCTGAAAATGGTCGTCGACGAATTGCGGATGCGCGCCGTCACCTCGCACGAGATCGGCGTGGCCGCCGATCCCGCGCAGGCCATCAACGATACCGGCGAGGGCGGCAAGATCCTGATTGTCGACGATCGCCCGTCGTCCATCGACCGGCTGCATACCGCGCTCGCGGGTTCGCAGACCGTGGATGTGGAAAGCAATCCGCAGGAAGCACTGTTCCGGCTGGCCGAAGGCAATTACGACCTGCTGCTGCTCAGCCTCGAACTCAGCGACTTCGACGCGCTGCGTCTGTGCGGGCAGGTGCGCTCGCTGGAGCGCACGCGGCATCTGCCGATCCTTCTCGTCACCGAACCCGGAGATCAGGCGCGGTTGCTGCGCGGCCTCGATCTCGGCGCCAACGACTACATCGTCCGTCCCATCGACCGGAACGAACTGGTGGCGCGCGTGCGCAGTCAGGTTCGCCGGAAGCGGTACGCCGAGCGGCTGCGCGACAGCGTCCAGACCTCGATGGAACTGGCGGTCACCGATCCGCTGACCGGCCTCTACAACCGGCGCTACATGGAAGGCCATGTCGGCACGCTGGTTGACCGCTCCGCCGCGCGCGGGAAATCACTCTCGGTGCTGTTGCTCGACATCGACTACTTCAAGTCGATCAACGACGGCTACGGGCACGACGCGGGCGACGACGTGTTGCGCGATTTCTCGGATCGCCTGCGTGCCTGCATCCGCGGCATCGACCTGGCCTGCCGCTACGGCGGCGAGGAATTCGTGGTGGTGATGCCCGATACCGACATCGGCGTCGCGACCATGGTGGCCGAACGCATCCGCCGCCGGGTGGCAGGCGACATGTTCCCGATCCATCGCGGGGCCAAGTCCATCGAAGTCACGATCTCGATTGGGATTGCGGCGCGCGCCACGACGGAGGACACCGCCGCCATGATCCTGAAGCGCGCCGACGAGGCGCTCTATCGCGCCAAGCGGGACGGGCGGAACCGGGTCGTCGCCGACGCCGCGTAAGGCGAGGGCAGGAACGCCATGCTTAACGGCGCCGCCCGGTAAGGTTATCCTTTTACTAAGGAACCCGATTCGGGCTGTTAAGCCTTTGAATCGTATTGAATTATACCGCGTATCCGATAGCTTTCATGGCACGCATTCATTGCGAGCTAACCCTACGGAGTGCCTAGGTCCGCCGCATCTCCTGGGTCCGTGGGGTTCGGCCGGCGAGTGAGTAACGAGAGGCCTCCTCCGATATTCCTCGCCGGCCACCTAATTCTTCTGCAAGGCTCCAAAACTGAAAAAGGCGCCCCAACAGGGCGCCTCTTTTCGTTCGGCTCGGAAGGAGCGGAATTGCCTGATCTTGTTACTTGATCTTGGCTTCCTTGAACTCGACGTGCTTCTTCGCGACCGGATCGTACTTCTTCTTGACCATCTTCTCGGTCATCGTGCGCGAGTTCTTCTTCGTCACGTAATAGAAGCCGGTGTCCGCCGTCGAGACGAGCTTGATCTTGAGGGTGACTGCCTTGGCCATGGGATTGTCCTGAAAAGGGGCCTGCGGCCCGAATTTGGCGGCAACCTAGCGGCCAATGCCGCCAAGTCAAGGAAGGAGTTCAGTCGAGTTCTTTCCGCCAGAAATTGCCATTCCGGAAGCAGAAAAACGAGGCCGGACGCAGCAATTCGCCGGATTTCACCCGGTCCGCAACCTCCCGGATCACCACTTTGGTGATGTTGGGTAGCTCG
The DNA here is from genome assembly GCA_019454205.1 of Xanthobacteraceae bacterium. Taxonomy (NCBI): domain Bacteria; kingdom Pseudomonadati; phylum Pseudomonadota; class Alphaproteobacteria; order Hyphomicrobiales; family Xanthobacteraceae; species Xanthobacteraceae bacterium. The sequence continues at coordinate 1,670,778 of CP075369.1, read as the reverse complement.
GTATCGAGGGCGTCTTCAAAGGTCAGCCAGTCGAGGGAGACCAGCTCGGTATCCGGCCCGACGATTCCCGAAATCTCGCCGCCGACGCTGGTGCGGTCCGCGAGGAAGAAGCGCGAATCGAAGCGGCGGGGACGCTTCGGCGGGGTGATGGCGCGCGCGACGAAGGTCAGCGCCGAAAGCGAGGGGCGGATTTGTTTGCTCACGAACGGCGACCAAGCATCGCCTTTTGAGGTGACACCATTCGGGTCGGGTTTGCCGAACAGGAGGCCGGTTTCTTCTGCCGTCTCGCGGATCGCCGCCAGCGCCAGTGCGCGGCCGCGGCTGGGCGTCCATTTCACAACGTTCATGCCGAGACGGCGGGCGCAGATTTCGCCGAGTTCGTCGAAGGGTTTCATCTGCCGGTCGGCAGCGTCAAGGCGGCCGCCGGGAAATACATATTTCCCCGGCATGAAGGCCTGCTTCTCGTTGCGCTTGCCAAGCAGCACGCGAGGCGTCTTGCCGGAACGGTCGATGATGATGAGCGTCGCCGAGTCCTTCGGCTGCACTGAGATGCCAGATTTTGGTCCGAGCGGAACCGGCTCCGGCGGATTCCAGCGTTCGCCGCGGTCGGGCGCGCTCATCTGGCGTCTTTCATCATTTCGATTTCGTCCCGGTGTTCGGGATCGAAGCCGTGCATCCGCTGTGCCCATTGCCAACCAACCACGATGCCCTTGATTGGTTGCAGCAACGCGAGCGACAGGATGAGCGTCAGCGGGATCCAGATCGAAAAAGCAACCCAGTGCGGCGGCTGGTAGAGCTTCTCAAGCAGCAGGGCGAGCGGCACGATGATATGGCCGACAATCAGGATCACGAGATAGGCGGGGGCGTCGTCCGCGCGCTGATGGCGCAATTCTTCGTGGCAGACCGCGCATTCGTCGGTGACTTTAAGGAACTTGCGAAACAGCTTTCCCTCGCCGCAGTTGGGACAGCGTCCGAGAAGTCCGCGCTTTACCGCTTGGCCGAGGTTGCGCTTTTCGCTCATCGCCGTTTCCCTTTTCCCTTGCCGGGCTTGCTGCCTGCCTTGCCACCCTTATGTGACACCGGCCGCCCGTATTTGCCACGCTTCGGGGCATTTTGCCGCCCGGAAGGCGCATGACTGCCGCGATGGCCACGCGGGCCATTGCTACGAGATTTCCGTGTCGCCTTCAGGTCGTAACGGCCTTCGGAGAGCAACTCAAAGCGAAGCGCACCGGCAACCGGAACCGCTTCCACCAGCTTCACTTCGACGCGGTCGCCAAGGCGATACGCTTCGCCGGAGCGGTCGCCGATCAAGGCTTGCAACGCTTCGTGATAGGCGAAGAACTCGTTGCCGATGGTGCGGGCAGGGATGAAGCCGTCCGCGCCGATTTCGTCCAGCTTCACGAACAGGCCGGAGCGCGTGACGCCCGCGACCACGCCGCGGAACGATGCACCGATCTTGTCGGCCATGTAGTGCGCGATCAGCCGGTCGACCGTTTCGCGCTCCGCCGCCATTGCGCGGCGCTCCGCGGCGGAAATGCGCGCGGCAACTTCTTCCAGCGCTTCCGGCGTGGTGTCGGGCAAGCCGTCGTTGCCGAGACCGAGCGCGCGGATGAGCGCGCGATGCACGATCAGGTCCGCGTAACGGCGGATGGGCGACGTGAAATGCGCATAGCGGCGCAGCGTCAGGCCGAAGTGGCCGTAATTGTTCGACGAATATTCCGCCTGCGCCTGTGAGCGCAGCACGACTTCGTTCACGAGGCGCTCGTATTCGGTGTCCTTCACGCGCGCGAGCACGTTGTTGAACAGGGCGGGGCGCAGCGTATCGGTTTTCGGCAACGTGATGCCGATGGTTCGCAGGAAGTCGCGCAGCGCGGCGGCTTTCTCCAGCGAAGGGCTGTCGTGCACGCGATAGATCAGCGGCGTGCGTTTCGCTTCCGCCGTCTCGGCCGCTGCGACGTTCGCGAGGATCATGAACTCCTCGATCAAACGGTGCGCGTCGAGCCGCTCCGGCGTGGTGACGCGGTTCAGCGTGCCGTCCGCATTGAGCACCAGTTTGCGTTCAGGAATGTCGAGGGCCAGCGGCTCTCTCGCGTCGCGTGCTTTCGCCAGCGCGCGGTAAGCAGCCCAAAGTGGTTGCAGGATCGGCGCAACCAGCGAGCGCGTCATCGGATCGGGATTTCCGTCGATGGCGGCCTGCGCCTGCTGGTAGGAAAGTTTGGCGCGCGAGCGCATCAGGATGCGGTGGAACGAGTGGCGCAGCTTGCGGCCATTCGCGTCGATCACCATGCGCACCGCCATTGCCGCGCGATCCTCGCCAGCACGCAGCGAACAGAGATCGTTCGAGATGCGTTCGGGCAGCATCGGCACGACGCGGTCGGGGAAATAGACCGAGTTGCCGCGCAACTGTGCCTCGCGGTCCATCGCGGAATCGGGCGTGACGTAATGTGCGACGTCGGCAATCGCGACGGTGAGTATGAAGCCGCCCGCGTTTTCGTTGCTCTCGTCAGGTGCCGCGTGAATGGCGTCGTCATGATCCTTCGCGTCCACCGGGTCGATGGTGACGAGGGGAAGGGGGCGCCAGTCCTCGCGGCCGATCACAGCGGGCGGGCGGGCGGCTTCCGCTTCGGCGATCACTGCGTTCGGGAAATTGTTCGGGATGGCGTGCGCATGAATAGCGATCAGGCTGACGGCTTTCTCGGATTTGATCGAGCCGAGACGCTCGCGCACTTTAGCGGTGGCAAGGCCGAACGCGCGCTGCGGCATCGGATCGGCGGTGACGAGGTCACCGTCCTGCGCTTCGTTCTCCATGCCGGAGGGAATGGCGATCTCGCGGCCAAGCGATTTCTTGTCCACCGGCACGAGACGTCCGCCGCCTTGCGGCATCCTGCGATAGATGCCGAGCAGTTGCTGGCGCGCTTTCTCGAGCAGTTTGATGACGCGGCCGGCATAGGGCGCATCGTCTTCGTCTTCCGTTCGCTGCGTGCGCAACAGTACGCGGTCGCCGATGCCGGGAGCGGGGATGCCGGTGGGCTGGCGGCCGAATACGAGGCGAATGCGCGGCGCTGCGCCGAAGTCGGCCTCGTCCCAATCTAACGGTTCCGCGAGCAGGTCGCCTTCCGCGTCACGCGCAACGACACTCGCCATCACGGTTGCGGCGACGTGGCCGGCCGCGGTCATCTTGCGGTGGCGGCCTTTGACTTCGCCTTCGTCTTTCAGGTCGCGCAGCAGCGTTTTCAGTTCGGCCTTGCCCGCGCCGTCGAGGCGGAAAGCGCGGATGATGTCGCGCTTCGAAACGTCGCCGCCTCGTTCGGTGATGAAGGCGAGCAGTTCTTCCCGCGACGGCAGCGCGCCGTGAGGCTTGGGGTCTTTGAATTTCTTTTTGGGTCTTTTGGACAATCTGGTTCTCGTCGTGACGCCGTGAATGGCCCGGGCAAGCCCGGCCATGCCGCAGACGAGAAGCTAGACTACTCTTCCGTCTTCGCGGTTTCGGCGTCGGGGGTTTTCTTTTTCTTCGGAGCGGCTTTCTTCTTTGCCGCGGCTTTCTTTTTCGGTTTCGCGGCGGCTTCCTCGCCGGAGCCGTTCGGCTCTTTCGCCTTCTTTTCTTTTTTCGGCTTCGCCGCTTTCTTGCTCGCGCCTTTGCCGGCACGCGCGTCGATCAGCGCGACGGCTTCTTCCAGCGTGATGGTGGCCGGATCGGTCGCGGCAGGAATGGTCGCATTGACCTTGTTATGCGAGACGTAAGGGCCGTATTTGCCTTCGTGCTGCGTGACCGGCCCGCCGAGCGTCGGGTGGTCGCCGAGGGGACGGCCTTGCGGCTTGCGACGCCCGCGGCCGGGACCGCGCGCCAGCTTCTCCGCGATCAGCGTCACCGCGCGGTTGAGGCCGATGGTCAGCACTTCGTCGCCGGATTCAAGGCTGGCGTAGGTGTCCTGATGTTTCACGTAGGGACCGAAGCGGCCGATGCCGGCGACGATCGGCTCGCCCGACTCCGGATGCTTGCCGACTTCGCGGGGCAGTTGGAGCAGGCCAAGCGCGGTATCGAAATCGAGTTCGTGCGGATCGAAGTTCTTCGGAATGCTCGCGCGCTTCGGCTTGGTGAGAACGGGCTTGCCGCCCTTGGTCTTCTCGCCGGTGTCTTCGGCTTCGCCGAGCTGGATGTAGGGACCGAAACGGCCGGAGCGCACCGTCACCATTTTGCCGGTCGCAGGGTCTTCGCCGAGGTCTTTCGTGGCCGCCAGTTCGCCTTCGCCCGGCGCGGTAAGGGCGCGGGTGAAACGGCAATCGGGATAGTTCGAGCAACCAATAAACGCGCCGAACTTGCCGACCTTGAGGCCGAGGCGGCCAGTGCCGCATTGCGGGCACAGGCGCGGATCGGAGCCGTCGGCTTTCGGCGGGAAGTTGTGTTCGTTGAGCAGCGCATCGAGAACGTCGATGACTTCCTTGATGCGCAGGTCTTTCGTCTCCGCGACCGCGCCGGTGAAGCCGGTCCAGAAATCGCGCAGGACTTTCTTCCAGTCGAGTTCGTGGTTCGCGATCTCGTCGAGCTTGCCTTCGAGGTCGGCGGTGAAATCGTATTCCACGTAGCGCGGAAAATAGGATTCGAGGAAGGCCACGACGATGCGGCCCTTGTCTTCGGGAATGATGCGTTTCTTGTCGAGGCGCGTGTAGCCGCGGTCGCGCAATACCTGAAGAATGGAAGCATAGGTGGAAGGACGGCCGATGCCGAGTTCTTCCATGCGCTTGACGAGCGACGCTTCCGAGAAGCGCGGCGGCGGCTCGGTGAAGTGCTGCTCGATCTTCAGTTCGCTCTTCGTGAGCGCTTCGCCTTCGCTCATCGCGGGCAGGCGGCGGGCGTCTTCGTCCTCGAAGTCGTCGTCGCGGCTCTCGTTGTAGAGCGTGAGGAAGCCGTCGAACTTCACGACCGTACCTGTCGCGCGCAGGTTGACGAGTTTGTACGGTCCGCCGCTCACATTCGCGTCGATCTCGACGGTGGTGCGCTCCAACTCGGCGGATTCCATCTGGCAGGCCAGCGTCCGCGTCCAGATCAGTTCATAGAGTTTCGACTGATCGGCATCGACCTTGCGGGCGATTTCCTTTGGATGGCGGCGCAGATCGGTGGGACGGATCGCTTCGTGCGCTTCCTGCGCGTTCTTGGACTTGTTCTTGTAGATGCGCGGACTATCGGGAAGGTACTTCTTGCCGTAGTCGCTGGAGATGACATCGCGCGCCTGCGCGATCGCTTCCGGCGCGAGGTCGATGCCGTCGGTGCGCATATAGGTGATGAGGCCGGTGGTCTCGCCGTCGAGTTCGATGCCTTCGTAGAGACGTTGCGCGAGGCGCATGGTGTGCGAGGGCGCGAAGCCGAGCTTACGGCTTGCTTCTTGCTGCAGCGTTGAAGTGGTGAACGGCGGATAGGGATTGCGCTTCGCGGGCTTGGCTTCGATGGAAGCGACCCTGAAGTTCGCCGCGTTCAGCGCCTTCTCGAAGTCGCGCGCTTCTTTCTCGCTGCCGACATCGAGGCGCTGGATCTTCTTGCCGTCCGCGCCGACGAGGCGTGCTTCAAAAGCATCGCCGCGCGGCGTCGCCAGCGTTGCCGCGACCGACCAGTATTCCTGCGGCTTGAAGGCTTCGATCTCGCGTTCGCGGTCGCAGACGAGGCGGAGCGCAACTGACTGCACGCGGCCGGCCGAACGCGCGCCCGGCAGCTTGCGCCACAAAACGGGTGAGAGGGTAAAGCCGACGAGATAGTCGAGTGCGCGGCGCGCGAGGTAGGCATCCACCAGCGAGTGGTCGATCTCGCGCGGATGCTGCATGGCCTCCTGCACGGCGGCCTTGGTGATCGCGTTGAACACCACGCGATCGACTTTCTGATCCTTGAGGGCGCGCTTCTCTTTGAGCACTTCGAGGACGTGCCAGGAGATTGCTTCACCTTCGCGATCGGGGTCGGTGGCGAGGATGAGGCGGTCCGCGCCTTTCACGGCATTGGCGATCTCCGCCAGGCGCTTCTGTGCCTTGCCATCCACTTCCCAGATCATCTTGAAGTCGTCGTCCGGGGCTACCGAGCCGTCTTTCGACGGGAGGTCGCGGACATGGCCATAGGACGCGAGCACCTCGAAGCCGGGTCCGAGGTACTTGTTGATCGTCTTCGCCTTGGCAGGCGACTCCACAATGACGACGTTCATGAGCGTCCGAGAGTTAGCGCGAACGGGAAAGCGGGTCCGCGGCCCCGCGCGGCGGCGGGAACATGGTGAGATCGGCTGGCATAGTCAAATCGCCCGCCTAAAGCGGAACTATTAAGGCTATCCTATTACCGCACCAAATACGGGAATATTGATAGAATACAACCTATAGGTTAGTGTCAGCCTCACAGGTCTTATGCAGGCGGACCATGACGGAAAATGGCTCAGATGGCCGGGAAACCGGTCCTGAAGATGTCGCCGCATACATTTCGGTCATGACTGCCGAGATGGTGCGGATGGCCCGCGCGCACAAGCTGGGGGCGCTCGCATACCTGCTGGAACTCGCAAGGCTGGAGGCCGTGGATCGCTCACAGCCTGCCGGGGAGCAATCCAAGCGAATCGCCTGACCACTTTAGGCCAGCGAAACCAACCCGCCGCCGTGGCGGGCGACCTTACCCGCCAGTTCCAGTTCAAGGAGCGCGATCTGCACCGCGCTTGCATCTGCCTGCGATTGGCGGATCAGTTCGTCCAGCGCGACCGGCGTCGGGCTTAGCAGGCCGGCAACACGATCGCGCACCGCTTCGGGGGGAAGCTCGGCGCGAGAGGGAGAAACAGTTTCCGGCTCGCGCGCGGGAAGCGGTCTGTGCGGGAGCGTCGGGCCGATCGCCTCGATCACATCGGCTGCGGACGTCACGATGGAAGCGCCTTCCTTGATCAAGCGGTTGGTGCCGCCCGCGCGTGGATCTGACGGCGAGCCGGGAACGGCGAACACATCGCGGCCCTGTTCGCCCGCAAAGCGCGCGGTGATCAGCGAACCGGAGCGTTCTGCCGCCTCGACAATCACCACTGCGTTCGCGAGTCCCGAGATCAGGCGATTTCGCCGCGGAAAATCGCGCGCACGCGGTTCCCACGCATGCGGCATTTCGCTGACGGCCACGCCTGACTCCACGATTGCGGTCAGCAGTTCGCCGTGTTCCGGCGGATAGGGGCGCGCATGACCGCCAGCGAGCACGGCTATCGTGCCCTGCTGCAACGATGCGCGGTGCGCCGCTACGTCGATGCCGCGCGCCAGTCCAGACACCACGATGAAGCCCGCATCGGCGAAATCGCGCGCAAGCTGTGCGGCGTAACGCATTCCGGCGGCGGAAGCATTGCGCGCGCCAACAATAGCGATGGCGGGCTTGTTCAGCTTGAGCGTTTCACCGCGAACCGCGAGCAAGGGCGGAGGATCGTCGATCTCGCGTAGCAGCTTCGGATAATCCGGCTCGCCCCATGCGATGTAGGCGACGCCGAGCTTGGCGGCCGTAGCCAATTCGGCTTCGGCTTCATCGCGCGACGGAACGTTGATGCGTGCGCGTCCGCCCCGGCGGGAGAGTTCGGGCAGCATCCGCACCGCGGGACCTGCGCCGCCGAACTGGTTGATGAGTGCTTTGAAGGTGCGCGGGCCGACGTTGTCCGTGCGGATCAGGCGCAGCCAGTCGATCCGCTGGTCTTCCGTGAGACGAAAAACGTCGCCGCTTTTCATGGGCCGTGACGATCCGCGATTTCGTCACGGATGACAACGGCGAACGCTCGCTCCTTGGGATGAGGCTGGAGCGCTCAGGTCTTCTTCTTCGATCCGATTTTGGACTCGTTACCCGCGAGCAGACGCGAAATGTTTTCGCTGTGCTTCCACCATACGAATACCGCCATCACGAGAAAAAGCGCCGCAACCGGCGGGTAGCCGAGAAAATACAGGATGACCGGGCTGGCCGCGGTGGCAACCAGCGCGGCGAGTGAGGAATAGCGCGACGCGAAGGCGACCGCGAGCCAGACCAGCGCCGCGCCGAGTGCCGCTTGCCACGCGATGCCGAGCAGGACGCCGAGAAAGGTGGCAACGCCTTTACCGCCCTTGAAGCCGAGCCACACCGGGTACATGTGGCCGATGATGGCGCCAATACCGGCCAGCACCGAACCGAGGCCGGTGGTCAGCGGCCATTCGTGGCCTACGAAACGTGCCGCGATCAGCACGGCCACGGTGCCCTTCAGCATGTCGCAGAGAAGCGTTGCCGCGGCGAGCGCCTTGTTGCCGGTGCGCAGCACGTTGGTTGCGCCGATGTTGCCGGAGCCGATTTTGCGCACGTCGCCGAGACCGGCGTATTTCGTCAGCAACAATCCGAACGGGATCGAGCCGAGCACATAGCCGAGCAGGAAGTCGACGATCAGGACTGTGGTGGAGTTCATCGCTCAAACGTATTCGTAGACGGTGCGCCCGGCAACGATGGTGCGGGTGGCGCGGCCCTGCAATCTCGCCTCGTCGAAGGCGGTGTTCGTGCAGCGCGATTTCAGCGTGTCGCGGTCGAGCACCCAGGGCACATCCGGATCGAATACGACGAGATCGGCGGGCGCGCCCGCGCGCAGGGTGCCGCCGGGCAGGCCGAGCAATTCTGCGGGCCGCGTGGACATCGCACGCAACAGCGCCGGCAGTTGCAGCGAGCCGTCATGCACGAGGCGAAGGCCGACGGGGAGCATCGTCTCCAGTCCGATTGCGCCAAATGCGGCTTCGGCGAAGGGCAGACGCTTTACTTCCACGTCCTGCGGATCGTGATCGGACATGATGACGTCGATCAGGCCTTCCGCTGCTGCGGCTACCAGCGCCGCGCGGTCGGCTTCCGCGCGCAGCGGCGGACTAACTTTCAGGAAGGTGCGGTACGACCCGACATCGTTTTCGTTCAGTGCGAGGTGATTGATCGACGCGGAGGCGGTGACGGGCAGGCCGCGATCCTTCGCGCGGCGGAGCACGTCGAGCGACTCCGCGCAGGTCAGCGATGCTGCGTGGTAGCGCCCGCCGGTCAGTTCGACGAGGCGGAGGTCGCGTTCGAGCATGATGGTCTCGGCGGCTTTCGGCACGCCGGAAAGGCCGAGGCGGGTCGCGAACTCGCCCGCGTTCATCACGCCTTCGCCGGTGAGGTTCTTTTCCTCGGTGTGATGGACAATCAGCGCATCGAAGTCGCGGCCATAGGCGAGTGCGCGGCGGAACACCTGCGCGTTCATCACGCTTTTCGCGCCTTCGGTGAAAGCGACGGCACCCGCCGCTTTCAGGAGGCCGATCTCCGTGATCTCGACGCCTTCGAGCGCCTTGGTGATGGCAGCCATCGGATGGATGTGGACGACCGCGTTATCGCGCGCGCGGCGCTGCACGAAATCGACGGTTGCGGGATCGTCGATCGGCGGATCGGTTTCCGGCTGGCAGATGATGGTGGTGACGCCACCCGCGGCTGCCGCGAAGCTTGCGGTCGCCAGCGTCTCGCGATGCTCCGCACCCGGTTCGCCGATGAAGGCGCGCATATCGACAAGGCCCGGCGCGATCACCTGTCCGTTCACGTCGATGATCTCGGTGCCTTCCGGCGCACCGGAAGCGCGGATGTTCTTCCCGGCTTCGCGGATGACGCCATCGGCGATCAGCACGTCGCCGCGCTGGTCCATGTCGCGCGACGGATCGATGACGCGCGCGTTCGCGAGCAGGAGCGGGCGGTTTTCGTTGCGGGCGATCATGCGTTCGGAAGATTTCTGGCCAGGGCTTCCAGCACGGCCATGCGCACCGCCACACCCATCTCGACCTGTTCGCGGATTAGCGACTGCGCGCCGTCGGCGACCGAGCTTTCGATCTCGACGCCGCGATTCATCGGGCCGGGATGCATGACGAGTGCGTCGGGCTTGGCGAATTTCAACTTCGCCGGATCGAGGCCGTAGTAGTGGAAATATTCGCGCGACGAGGGAATCAGCGAGCCGGTCATGCGCTCGCGCTGGAGCCGCAGCATCATCACGATGTCGGCGTCGCGCAGCCCTTCGCGCATGTCGCGGTGAACCTCGACGCCCATGCGTTCGATGCCCGCGGGCAGGAGGGTGGAGGGTGCGACTACGCGCACCCGTGCGCCCATCGTGTTCAGGAGAATGATGTTCGAGCGCGCGACGCGCGAGTGGGCGATGTCGCCGCAGATCGCGACGGTCAGGCGTTCGATGTTGCCCTTGTTGCGGCGGATGGTGAGGGCGTCGAGCAGCGCCTGGGTCGGATGCTCATGCGCGCCGTCGCCTGCGTTGATGACGGAACATTCCACCTTCTGCGACAGCAGTTCGACCGCGCCGGAAGCGGCGTGGCGCACCACGATCATGTCCGGGTGCATGGCGTTCAGCGTCAGCGCGGTATCGAGCAGCGTCTCGCCCTTGCGGATGGAAGACGAGGCGATCGACATATTCATGACGTCCGCGCCGAGGCGCTTCCCGGCCAGTTCGAACGAGCTTTGGGTGCGGGTGGAGGCCTCGAAGAACAGGTTGATCTGCGTGCGGCCGCTCAGCGTGGTGCGCCGTTTCTGGACCTGACGGTTCAGATCGACGAATTCCTCGGCGAGATCGAGCAGGCCGGTGATGTCGGAAGCGGAAAGCCCTTCGATACCCAGCAAATGCCGTTGCGCGAGCGCAAAACTGGAAAGGCTGCGAGATGTCATTAAAGGTCACCGCATAGACCTATCGCTCCCGCATCGCAAGCGGCGAATGCCATGTTAGATTAACGCTCCACTATGGAAATTGGCTCCATGTCCGTAACGTCACCTTTTGCCACGCATGAAGTGTTCAACCAGTCGCCCCCGGTTGGCGACATCGACCTTTATTCGAGTGACGGCGCGCTGACCGGGGCGGTCGCCGCGTTCGGTGCGGAAAAATCGGGCACTTCGCTACGCGAGTTTGGTACCCGCTGGGGCCGGATGGAAATGACCGAACTGGCGCGGCTGGCGAACGAATACACGCCGAAATTGCGCACGCACGACCGGCAGGGTCGCCGCGCCGACGTGGTGGAGTTTCACCCCGCCTATCACCGCTTCATGGAAGAAAGCATCAAGGCGGGGGTTCATGCCTCGGTCTGGGAGGAGGACGGCACGCTGGTGCCGGGCGAGCATGTTGCGCGCTCCACGCGGCATTATCTCGCCAGCGAAGTCGAGCAGGGGCATCTCTGCCCGATCACGATGACCCATGCCGCTACCGGCGCGCTCGGCGCGGAGCCGAAGCTGCTTCGGGAATGGCTGCCGCGCATCCGCTCGCGCGAATACGATCCGCGCTTCCTGCCACCGGGCGAAAAGCGTGGCGTTACCTTCGGCATGGGCATGACCGAGAAACAGGGCGGCACGGATGTGCGCCAGAACACCACGCAGGCGATCTCCGACGGGGATTCCTATCGCATCGTCGGCCACAAATGGTTTTTCTCCGCGCCGATGTGCGACGCTTTCCTCGTACTCGCGCAGGCGAAAGGTGGGCTGACTTGTTTCCTCGTCCCGCGTCACAAGCCGGACGGCACGCCCAACGCGCTCCGCCTGATGCGGTTGAAAGAAAAACTCGGCAACCGCTCCAACGCTTCCAGCGAAGTCGAATTCGAGAGCGCCTATGCGCTGCGCTGCGGGCCGGAAGGCGACGGCGTGAAGACGATCATCGGCATGGTGCAACTCACGCGTCTCGATTGCGTGACCGGCTCGCTAGGCATCATGCAGGGCGCGTTGCGTTACGCCGTGCATCACACGCGCCATCGCACCGTCTTCCAGAAGAAGCTCATACAGCAGCCGCTGATGCGCAATGTGCTCGGCGATCTCGCGCTGGAGCGGGAAGGCGCGCTGGCGCTGGCGCTACGTCTCGCGTCCGCTTTTGACAAGTCGGCGCGCGATGCGAACGAAGCGGCCTATGCGCGCCTGATCACACCGGTCGCGAAGATGTGGGTGTGCAAGGCGACGCCCGGTTTCGTCTACGAGGCGATGGAGTGTCTTGGCGGGAACGGTTACGTCGAGGAGGCGCCGCTGGCGCGCTTCTATCGCGAGAGTCCGCTGAACGCGATCTGGGAAGGCTCCGGCAACGTCATGGCGCTGGACCTTCTGCGCGGCGTGGCGCGCGAGCCGGAAGCCGCGATGCGCGTGCTCGCCGGGCTGGCGGAGGCGGCGCACGGCTTGCCGCACGCGGCGCAGGCGGTTGCCGCCATCGAGGAGGGGCTGCGCAGCCCGGACCGCGAAGGCCTTGCACGGCGTACCGGCGAAACGCTGGCAATTCTCGCCGCCGCCGCTGCGCTGGCGCAATCCGCCCCGCAGAATATCGCGGAAGCCTTTGCCGAACGGCGGCTGGGCGGGCTGGCGATGCGCAGCTTCGGGAACGCTATGCCGGGCAAAAGCGTTGAGCACCTGCTGGAGAGGGTATTTAGCGAGGCAGCATAAGCGCGGCTAACGGGATCGTGATTTGGGGCATTAACCCCGCCATCGTAAATTCCGCCGCTGCGCCAAGGTTTTGAGTAAAAATCGCCACAGCGCTGCCCCACTTTATTCAGGCGGGGTTCATACGCTGGGCGCGAAATTCAACCCCACGCGCGGCTAAGGCGCGTAACAACGAGGCTCATCCCCCATGAAGAAGTTCAAGCTCTATCAGTTCGTGCTGGCGCTCGCCGCCGCCGTTCTTCTCTCGGCCGCTGCCAGTGCGATTTCGACCGCCAATGCAGCGCCGGCCGCTTCCGCCACGCACCTGCAGGGCGTGACCCAGGACAACCAGATTGACGCCCAGTGGCGCCGCCGCCGTAACCGCTGGGTAGGCCCGGCCATCGCGCTCGGCGTCTTCGGCGCTGCTGCTGCCGCTGCCGCCAACCAAGGCTACTACAACAACAACGGCTACTACTACGACGAGCCGTACGGCTACTATCAGCCGCGCCGCCAGCGTTGCTTCGTCCAGACCGATCCGGTTTACAACCGCGGTTACTGGACCTGGTGCTAATCGCTTCGCGATTTGATTTCGGAAACGGCGGGCTTCAGGCCCGCCGTTTTCTTTTTTGGCCGCATGATCTGATCCGAAAGCCGCGAGCCGCTTTTCGGGATCGTGCATCAGGGCGCCAGATAGGCCGCCGCCGCCAGCGCCGCCGGGATCGAGAACAACGCAAACACGATCTGCGCGGTGAGAATGCGTGCGAGCAGCGGTGCGTCGCCGCCCATCTGCCGCGCCAGCATGTAACCGTTCGGCGCGGAAGGCACGCTCGATGCGATGGCGACAACCACGAGGGCGGGGCCGCTGACGCCTGAGAGCCAACCAGTCAGGATTGCTAACATGGGAAGCAGGATCAATTTTCCGATCGTTGCGACAATCACGGCGGAATCGATCTTCACTGCCTTCCGCAGTTCCAGCCCCGCGCCGACGATCAGCAGGCCGAGCGCAAGCGAAGCCTGACCAAGAATGTTGCTGAAATTGACCAGCACTTTGGGAAGCGGCACGCCGCTTACGTTGACGAGCACGCCAAGAGCGCAGGCCCAGATGAACGGGTTGCGCACGAGGTGAAAAAGCGTGACGCGCAGGTTCGCCGGCTGATGCGAGGCGTACCGCGCGAGCACCACGACCGAAATCACATTGATCAGCGGGATCATGCTCGCCAGCGCGACGGCGGCCAGCGCGAGACCCTGTTCGCCGAGCAAAGAAGAAGCGACCGCTACCGCGATGTACGTGTTCCAGCGCACCGCGCCCTGAAACACCGAAGTATAAGCGGGGCCGCTCCAGCCGAATGCACGCTGCAACGGCTTGCGAGAGAGCAGGAGCAGGAGCGCGACGGTCACGATCGCGCTCACCAGCGCCGCGCAAATTCCCCAGATCGGCACCTTGGAAAGATCAGCCGTTGCGGTGGCGACGAACAACAGCGCAGGAAACAGGACGTAATAGGTGAGGTCTTCGAGCGAGTCCCACGCGTTCTCGCTTTTCAGCAGCGTGCGCTTGAGAAAGATGCCGAGCACGACCAGCAGGAAAACCGGGATCAAGGCGTTCGCGACCGCAATCATGTCCGCGCCCCGTAACCCAGACGGTCGAGCGCGCCTTGCAGGATGTAGGCGGCGGCGACCTTGTCCACGACCTCGTCACGGCGGCGGCGCGAGGCATCGGCTTCGATCAGCGTGCGCTCGACCGCGGCCGTCGAAAGGCGCTCGTCCCAGAACACGATGACGAGATCGGTGAGCGGAGAAAGGTTACGTACGAAAGCGCGCGCCGATTGCGCGCTCGGCCCTTCCGAACCGTCCATGTTTCTGGGCAAGCCTATGACAAGGCCGCCGACACCGAACTTCATGGCGAGCGCGAGCAGCTTTTCCGCATCCGCCTTGAATTTCCCGCGCGGCAACGTTTCGAGCGGGCTGGCAATGGTGCGGTTCACGTCGGACAGCGCGAGGCCGATGGTCTTTTCGCCAAGATCGACGCCGATCAGCCGCGCGTTGGGCGCGAGCAGGCCGGCGAGTTCGTCGATTTCGCAGAGGCGGGCGGGCATGTCGGGGCGAGGCGGTAGCATGGGCCGCGTTGCTGCGCCATGCATCGGCCTTCATACTCGCCCCAACGAAAAATCATCGGAGGAAGCGATGCGCGTTACCTGGTTTGGCCACTCCGCGTTCCGGCTCGATTTCGGCGGCAAGGCGGTCCTGATCGACCCGTTCTTTACCGGAAACCCCGCCTTCGTCAGCGACAGGAAAGAGGCGGTGAAGGGGGTCACGCATATCCTGCTGACTCACGGCCATTCCGACCATATCGGCGATAGCGCGGACATCGCCAAGGAACTCGACATCCCGGTGGTCAGCCACTTCGAGGTCTGCATGTGGTTGAACGGAAAAGGCGTGAAGAAGATCGACCCCATGAATATCGGCGGGACGACCGATCAGGGCGGCTTCACCGTCACCATCGTGCGCGCGGACCATTCCTCGACCATGATCGAGGATGGGCAGTTCGCCGTGATGGGCAATCCGGGCGGGCTGATCGTGAAGGCGCAGGGCGAGCCGACGGTCTACCACATCGGCGATACCGACATTTTCTCCGACATGGCGCTCATCAACGAGATCCATCAGCCGCAGGTGGCAATGGTGCCGGTGGGTGATCGCTTCACGATGGGCGGCAAGGTGGCCGGAATGGCGATGAAGCGCTTCTTCAAGGGCGTGAAGACCGCGATCCCGTGCCACTACGGCTCGTTTCCGATCATCGACCAGACGCCGGACAAGTTCGTCGCCGAGATGAAGGGTAGCGATATGAAGGTGGCGGTGCCGGAGAAGGGTAAAGCCTTCGATGTCTGAAAACGAAAAAGGCCGGGAATCTCCCGGCCTTTTCTTTCAGCGCTCGCCGTTGTTTCCGGTGCGCGTGGTTTCGAACAGGAACCAGACGCGCCGTTCGGTTTCATCGATCCAGTTCTCTAACAGGCTCGCGGTGGCGACATCGTTGTGTTCGTCGCAAAGGTCGTGCGTCTCGCGCAGATAGGAGACGAGTTCCTTGTTGTCGTCGCGCAGTTCGGAGAGCATGTCGAGCGGCGTTACATAATCGGCGTCGTTGTCTTTCAGCCGTTGCAGGCGGCCGATGTGGCCGGTCGAGCGTATCGTAGTGCCGCCAATCTTGCGCGCACGCTCGGCGATTTCGTCGGTCATCGCGAACAGTTGCGCGGCCTGTTCGTCCAGCATCAGGTGGTAGTCCCGGAAATTCGGGCCGGAAACGTGCCAGTGGAAATTCTTGGTCTTGACGTAAAGGGCAAAAACGTCGGCGAGCAGGGTGGTCAGGCTCGCGGAAATGTCCTTGATCGCATTCGTGGAAAGATCGGTAGGGGTCTGGAGGCGGGCAGTACGCCGCGCCTCGGCCTTGGCGGTAGACATGGGGGGTCTCCTTTGCCGGCCCCGAACGGGGCCTGTAGCCTTGAACTGCAAACCTAGGGTTTGGTTCGCGGCGAGACCATGACACCGGTCAAACGGGGCAGGTCTGCGCGGGTTGCAGCCCCAAAACCCCCTCTGCTATAGCCCGGACAACGATTTCCCACGGAGTCTCCCATGTCCGTCGATGCCGCGACCGTGCGGCGGATCGCGCATTTGGCGCGGATCGCCGTTGCCGACAACGAGATTGAGCACCTTCGCGGCGAGATCAACAACATGCTCGCCTTCGTCGGGCAGTTGAATGAAGTGAACGTGGACGGCGTCGAGCCGACCGCGAGCGTCGAAGACATGAAACTGAAAATGCGCGACGACGTCGTCAGCGACGGCAATTACGCGAAGCGCGTGCTTGCCAATGCGCCCGCTTCCGACGACGGCTTCTTTCAAGTCCCTAAAGTCGTGGAGTAAGCCGTGAGCGAACTTACGTCCCTGACGCTTGCGGAAGCGCGCGACCTGCTTCGTGCAAAGAAAATCTCCGCCAAGGAACTGACCGGCGCGCATCTCGCCGCTATGGAGAAGGCGCGTATCCTGAACGCATACGTTCTGGAGACGCCCGATCACGCGCGTAAGATGGCGGAAGCCTCCGACGCGAAGCTCGCGAAGGGCGAGGGCGGGCCGCTCGAAGGCATTCCGCTCGGCATCAAGGATCTGTTCGCAACCGAAGGCGTGCGCACGACCGCGTGTTCGAAGATCCTCGAAAACTTCGTGCCGCAATACGAATCTACCGTGACCTCGCAGCTCTGGCGCGACGGCGCGGTGATGCTCGGCAAGCTGAACAACGACGAGTTCGCGATGGGTTCGTCGAACGAAACTTCCGCGCTCGGTCCCGTAATTTCGCCATGGCGCCGCAAGGGAGACAATAAACCGCTGGTGCCCGGCGGTTCGTCGGGCGGTTCGGCGGCGGCGGTTGCTGCTCACCTTTGCCTTGGCGCGACCGGCACCGATACCGGCGGTTCGATCCGTCAGCCCGCGGCATTCACCGGCATCGCCGGCATCAAGCCGACTTACGGACGCTGCTCGCGCTGGGGCATCGTCGCGTTCGCATCGTCGCTCGATCAGGCGGGACCGTTCGCGCGCACAGTACGCGACTGCGCGATCCTGCTGCGCTCGATGGCGGGACACGACCCGAAGGATTCCACCTGCTCGGACAAGCCGGTGCCCGACTACGAGAAAGCAATCGGCAAGAGCGTGAAAGGCATGAAGATCGGTATTCCGAAGGAGTACCGCGTCGAGGGTATGCCGGCGGAAATCGACGAACCGTGGGAGAAGGGCCGCGAATGGCTGAAAGCGGCTGGTGCGGAGATTGTCGATATTTCGCTTCCGCATACGAAATACGCGCTGCCGGCTTATTACATCGTCGCGCCAGCGGAGGCTTCGTCCAATCTCGCGCGCTATGACGGCGTGCGTTACGGCCTGCGCGTTCCGGGCAAAGACATTGTCGACATGTATGAGCAGACGCGCGCCGCGGGTTTCGGCAAAGAAGTGCGCCGCCGCATCATGATCGGCACTTACGTGCTCTCCGCCGGTTACTACGACGCTTATTATCTACGCGCGCAGAAAGTACGCACGCTCATCAAGCGCGACTTCGACGAAGCGTGGAAGCAGGGGGTCGATGCGATCCTGACGCCCGCGACCCCTTCCGGCGCGTTCGGCATCGGAGAGAAGGGCAGCGCCGATCCGGTCGAGATGTACCTAAACGACATCTTCACCGTGACAGTGAACATGGCGGGTCTACCGGGTATTTCCGTTCCTGCGGGGCGCGATCACAACGGGCTGCCGCTCGGATTGCAACTCATCGGCAAGCCGTTCGGCGAGGAAGACCTGTTCGCGCTCGGCCATGTGATCGAGCAGGCGGCGGGGCCGCGCATGATCCCGGAAACGTGGTGGGGCTAGTCCGCCCTTGCTTCGTTGAAAATAAAACCACGCGCCTTTGAAGGCGCGTGGTTTTTCTTTCTGCAGTCTCGATGGTTACGAACGTCCGCTTGCTTCCTCGCCACTGAAGAATGGTATCGAGTTCGGCAGGTTCACGGATTCCAGGTTGATGCTATCAACCATGCCGGCGACGGTGCTTCGCGCATCTTCATTCAGATAGACGAACGCCGCAGCGCCAACGATCAACGCGAAGCCAAACAAGCCGGCCCCGACCGCCCAGTAGCTACCCCGCTGCTCGACCGCTGCCGGTTTGCGCCGGGCAATGCGGCGGACCGGTTTGGCCTTTGTTTTCCTTGTCTTACTGGCCATGACAATCTCCCTTGTTTTGCCAAGATAATTCGCCACCAAGCGACTGGTTCCGGTTGCGGTTAACCCTTTGCCATGGGGGGTGTGATACGGGACCGCGAGCCAAGAGGCGGGGGCGTTTGCGTCGTGTACGGCGGGAGTAACCGGATATTGCGCGGAAGATTTCGCCTTGCAGCGCCGCTGGTGCTGCTTCTCGCCACCGGCTGCTCGGTTCACAACGTTCCGGTCAACATTCCGACGAATGAACCGAATGCCGGTCTCACGCAGCCTGAACTGAACGCGAGCTATAGCGACGAGTTTTTGATCGCGCTCGCATTCTCTGGCGGCGGTACGCGCGCCGCCGCGTATTCGTTCGGCGTATTGCGCGGTATCGAGAAGTTCCAGTTGCCGGGCCGCGAAGGCCCGGTCTCGCTGATCGACCGCATCGATTTCGTGAGCGGCGTCTCAGGTGGTTCGGTTACGGCGGCGTATTTCGGCCTGAAGAAGCGCAATGCGCTCTACGATTTCCGCGAGCGGTTCCTGCTGAAGAACGCCGAAGAAAATCTTTCGACCAGCCTGTCGCCCGGAACGCTGGTACGCGGTCTTTCCGGTGGTGCGAACGACGCGACGCATCTGCCGCGCTGGCTGAACGAGAACCTGTTCGAAGGTGCGACCTTTTCCGCGTTCCGGGAAAGCGCCCGTCCACGCATCTGGATCAATGCATCCGACATTTATAATCGCACACCGTTCATCTTCGGGCGCACGGCTTTCGCCGCGATGTGCAGCGATCTCAATTCCTATCCGATTGCGGACGCGGTCGCGGCCTCCGCCGCGGTGCCGGTAGTATTCGCGCCGATCGTGATCGAAAGCTATCCCGACCGTTGCAACTCGCCGCTGCCGGACTGGATCGTCAGCGCACGCGCCAATCCGAACGCGCCGCCACTCCTGAAATCCTATGCTAATGCAATCGGCAGCTACCGCGACGGGACGGTGAAATACGCGAAGCTGCTCGACGGCGGGCTGGTCGATAACTACGGGCTGTCAGGTTTCACGATCGCGCGACTTTCGGCGCGGTATCCCTACGAGCCGTTGCATCCGGCGCAGGCGGTGAAACTGAAACGCGCGCTATTTCTCGTCGTCGATGCGGGCCGCGCGCCGAAGCAGGCGAGCTGGACGACCAAGCTGGAAGGACCAGCCGGTGCGGATCTGATCTCGGCCGCGGCCGACACCGCCATCGACGCCAGCGTGCGGGCATCGTTCTCCGCGTTCGAACAAACCATGGAAGACTGGCGTCAACAGCTCGTGCGCTGGCGCTGCGGTCTTTCCGCTGCGCAGCGCAAGCAGTACGGCGCGCCGGAGCGCTGGAACTGCCGCGACGTGCGCTTCTTCATTGCGCGTCTCGGTTTCGACCAGCTTGGACAGGCGCGGTCAGACCGGCTGAATGGAATTGTCACGCGCTTGCAGTTGCCGCAAGGAGAGGTCGATGAACTGATTCAGGCTGGTGAAGATACGCTTATCAGCAATCAGGTATTCCAGTCTTTCCTCAATAGCACGCGACGCTAACGCAAAACGGCCCGCACTATGGCGGACCGTTTCCTTTTTTATCGCTCGCTAGTTTGAGTTCTGCGAGTCCACGCGCGGATCGGTATCTTTCGGCGTGACCGCAGCGGGCGGCGGTTTCTGCTCCGATTCCGGTTTCACATCGTTGGCTGCAGGATTTTTAGTCTGCGGAACCACCTGTGGCGTCGTCGTCGTGGGGTTCGTCGTCGACTGGTTCTGCGCCTGATTGACTTCGCGATTGGAGCCAGTGCCGAAGGTGAGATACCCGACAATGATAGCCGCCACCAAGGCGATCGGAATCCAGATTCCGATCGTGCTTGCGGAAGTTGGTTCTTGGTCCTTGGGTTCACGGGTTGCCATGTTTTCTCCTTGTGGAGTGTAAACACCGAAGAAGGCTCTGCGTTCCCTCAAACGAAACGGCCCGCATTGCTGCGGGCCGTTCACGTAAAAACTTCGCTTAGTTGTCCGCCGGCGGCGCTGCGGGGGCCGGCGCAGGTGCCGGAGTATTGGCCGGCGGGGCAGGCGGCGTCGTGTTGGTCGGCGGCAACGTCTGCCGTTCCTGTGTCACAGGCGGCGTGTTCATGCCGACCTGTGTCGCATCCGGTTCGGTCCGGAACATCAGAAATGCGATCAACGCACCCAGCACCACGATCGCGCCGATGATCAGCGTGCTGAACCCGGCCGGTGCCGGATCCACCGTTCGCTGGCTGAACTGATCGTATTCGAAATTACGATTACGAGGATCGTTCGGATCATAAGCCATAAGCATCCTCCTCTGGGTCAGAGCGGGGTTAACGCTTGCGAAAGCGGTGGGTTCCAGCTCGCATTTCAGACCCGCTATTTCGCGTCGTTCGCATCCGATTCGGGTTCCGGATTCAGTTCGGGTTCCTTTTTGATTTCCGTTGGACTCGGCTTGATGTCGTTCGCCGGCGTAGTGACGCGTTCACTTTGCGAAGGCGGATTGGCGTTCATGCTCACAGTGGTTTGCGAGGTATCGTTCTGAAAGAGAAATACGCCGCCGATTGCGCCTGCGATCAGGAGCGCGCCGAGGATCAGGACGCCCGCGCCTGTGCTGGTTTGCTGTTCAGGCGATTTCTGCATGGGTTCCTCCTCTCGTAGCGGTAACAGGGGAACAACGCGAAGAGAGGCATAAAGTTCCATTTACCAGCGGTTTCGCGCGAAAATGCTCCATCGCTGGAGATGATTCGATGCTGCACGCATTCGCGGTTCTGCTCTGTCTGCAACTCGCGGGCGAAGCGCTGGTTCGCGCGATCGACTCGCCACTCCCAGGCCCAGTGATCGGACTGGCGCTGCTATTCGTCTGGCTGTTTGCGAAATTGCCACTGCCACAAGCGACCCACGAAACTGCCGATGCAATTCTGAAGCATCTTTCGCTGCTGTTCATTCCGGCGGGCGTTGGCGTCGTTCAGCAATTGCCGCTGCTGGGCAGCGAGGGATGGAAGCTGCTGCTCATCATTCTCGTTTCCATCGCGCTTTCGCTTACGGCAACGGCGGTTACATTCGCAGCGCTCGCGAAGTTGATGCGGATTGAAAACGACACGCCAGAGGAGGGGAAGCGATGATCAACCTCGTCGATCTCTGGGTCTATCTTTCCGGTAGTCAGCTGCTGTGGCTGACCGTGACGCTGGTCGCGTACCTGGCGGCGGACGCAATCTCTGCCGCATGTGGAAGGCATCCACTCGCAAACCCTGTGCTGATCTCGGTGGTTTTCATTTCACTGGTACTGATTGTTTCGAAGACCGCGTTCCCGTCCTATTTTGCGGGCGCGCAGTTCATTCACTTCCTGCTTGGTCCCGCGACGGTGGCGCTTGCGGTGCCGCTGTTCCGGCATTTGCCGGAAGTGAAGCGGATGTTCGTGCCGATGATCGTGGCGCTGATCGTGGGCTCAGTCGTTTCCATTTCTTCCGCCGTGCTGCTCGCGAAATGGCTGGGCCTGAGCAAGCTCGCCACGCTTGCGCTCGCACCGAAGTCCGCGACGGCGGCGATTGCGATGGGTGTCGCGGAGAAAACGCAGGGCGATCCGGCATTAACGGCCGTCATGGTGATCATGACAGGCATTTCCGGCGCGATCATCGTGACGCCGTTGATGAACCTGTTGCGGCTGAAGAACTATGCGGCGAGGGGCTTCGCGGCCGGCCTTGTTTCGCACGGGATCGGCACCGCGCGGGCGTTTCAGGTGAACCCGCTGGCAGGTACGTTTGCGGGGATCGCGCTGGGTCTGAACGGCATTCTGACGGCAATTCTGGTGCCGCTTTTGCTGCCCTGGCTGCTGGGTTGAGCCGTCCCGGCAATTTGGTAGAAGGGCGCCCATGAACGCACCCACCCGCAATCCCAAACTTCTCAAGGGCGACAGGCACGATTGGGAAGTCGTCATCGGCATGGAAATCCATGCGCAGGTGACCTCGAACGCAAAGTTGTTCTCCGGCGCTTCGACCGAATTCGGTGGCGAGCCGAATTCGCATGTCTCGCTGGTCGATGCCGCGATGCCGGGCATGCTGCCGGTCATCAACAAAAAGTGCGTCGAACAGGCGGTGAAGACCGGACTCGGACTGAAGGCGAAGATCAACAAGAAGTCGGTATTCGACCGCAAAAACTATTTCTATCCCGACCTGCCGCAGGGCTATCAGATCAGCCAGTTCAAGCATCCGGTGGTCGGCGAGGGCGTCGTCACCGTGGACATGCAGGACGGCTCGTCGTTCGAGGTCGGCATCGAACGGCTGCATCTCGAACAGGATGCTGGCAAGTCGCTGCACGATCAGCACCCGTCGATGTCCTACGTCGATCTGAACCGTTCCGGCGTCGCGCTGATGGAAATCGTGTCGAAGCCCGACATGCGTTCGTCCGACGAAGCCAAAGCCTACGTCACCAAGCTGCGCACGATCCTGCGTTACTTAGGCACCTGCGACGGCGACATGGAGAAGGGCAATCTTCGCGCCGACGTGAACGTCTCGGTGCGCAAACCCGGTGACGCGCTCGGTACGCGCTGCGAGATCAAGAACGTGAACTCGATCCGCTTCATCGGACAGGCCATCGAATACGAGGCGCGCCGCCAGATCGATATTCTGGAGGACGGTGGCAAGATCGACCAGGAAACGCGATTGTTCGACAACGCCAAGGGCGAGACGCGCTCGATGCGCTCCAAGGAAGAAGCGCACGACTATCGTTATTTCCCTGATCCGGATTTGCTGCCGCTCGAGTTCGACGATGCCTTCGTCGAAAAGCTGAAATCCGGTCTGCCGGAATTGCCTGACGAAAAGAAAGCGCGCTTCGTGAAAGACTTCGGTCTTTCGCCCTACGATGCCGGCGTGCTGATTGCGGAGCGCGAGACGGCGGCGTTCTTCGAAGAAGTCGCGAAGGGCCGCGACCCGAAAGCGGCGGCGAACTTCACGATCAACGAGTTCTTCGGCCGCCTGAACAAGGAAGGCAAGACCATCGAGGAAAGTCCGATCTCGGCTGCGCAGCTCGGCGCCATCGTCGACCTGATTGCGGACGGCACCATCTCCGGCAAGATTGCGAAAGACCTCTTTGAGATCGTCTGGGAGGAGGGCGGCGATCCGCGCGAAGTGGTCGAGAAGCGCGGCATGAAGCAGGTCACCGACACAGGCGCTATCGAGAAGGTCGTCGACGACATCATCGCCAAGAACCCGGACAAGGTAGAGCAGGTGAAGGCGAAGCCCACCATGCTCGGTTGGTTCGTCGGTCAGGTGATCAAGGCGTCCGGCGGCAAGGCGAATCCGCAGGCCGTAAACGACATTCTCAAGAAGAAGCTCGGCATCTGAACGACAAGATCAAAACCGGCACGCCGTTTCCCTACTTGTTGATTTTGTGGGCGGCGGTCGGCATTGCGCTCAATGTCGGCATTGCACGCTTCACCTATGGCGTGATGCTGCCTTCGCTCCGGCGCGACCTCGGTCTCGATTACCTCGCCAGCGGCAGCCTCAACGCCATTCATCTGGCTGGCTACCTGATCGGCACGCTGATCGGTCCCTCGCTCGGCAAGCGCATGGCGGCATGGAGGATGTCGCGCAATGCGCATCTCCTGATCGTTGCAGGCGCGCTGGCCTGCGCGTTCGCACCGGTCAACCTTTCGGGCTTCTACGTTCTCGCCGCGGGCCGGCTTGCCACCGGCATCGGTGCGGGCGTCGGGATTCTTGCGACATTTGTCATCGTCTATGAAGCGGTGAGCGCGACGCAGCGCCCGCTCGTCAGTGCATTGGTCTGGGGCGGCATGAATGTTGCCATCGTGGGCAGCGGCTTGTGCGTGGGCTATCTGCTCGAAACCAGCATTGGCTGGCGCGTTTCGTTCCTGTTCGCGGCGGTGGTGGCGTTTGCGGTGGCATTTGCGTTTCCCCCCGCGCACATGCGCCATGAAAAAGGTGGCGTGGTTTTGCCGGGAGAGAACGCCGCGGCCACGCCGGAAAGAATGCTTTCTCCGCGCTGGTTGTTTCTCACGCTTGCCTATTTCTTTTTCGGCATCGGTTATCTCGCATACTCGACCTTCGCGGGCGTGCGGCTGAGCGCAATCGGCGCGTCCGCGTTCACCACGGGCGCAACATGGACCGTGCTTGGCACTGCATCCATGATCGGGTCGTTCGCGACCATCGCTTTGCTGAGTTCGGAGCGGGTGAAACGGCTAGCGCTGGTGGCAGCGCTTGTGTTCGGCGCGGCCGGTTCGCTGGTGGCATCGGGAAATTCTTCCACTGCCGCGCTCGCGGGCGCGCTGCTGGTTGGCTTCGGACTTGCCGCAACGCCGACCATCGTGGTCGCTTATGTTCGCGACCGCACCAACGCCATCACCTATCCGCGCGCTTTCAGCATCGCTTCGGCGTTACTGGCAATCGGGCAAATGATCGGTCCTATCGGGGGCGGGGCGGTCGGTGACTGGACTGGTAACGCGGCGATTCCGCTATTCGCCGCGGCGGCTTACGCGATTGGAGCCTTGCTTGCTGTGGCGGATGCTTTCGCAGCGCGCAAGGTACAAGGCTGAAGGACTCGACAAGCGGTCCACATCAGATAATTTTTTGTTCTGTGCGATCCAAAAAATAAAAATCTTTATGAGGAATTGATACGCCAATGCCGAAGCTCACATTCTACGGCCATCCGCGTTCAGCTCCGACCTATCGTGTCGGCCTTGCACTCGCGCTGATGCAGGAGCCGTTCGCTTTCGAGATCGTCGATCTGCCGAACGGCGGAGGGCAGAACCCGGCGTACAAGGCAAAAAGCCGCTTCGGCCAGGTGCCGTGCATTCAGGACGGCAGCGACACGATCATTCAATCCAGCGCGATCCTCGAATATCTGGCGGAGAAGACCGGCAAGTTCGGCGGCAAGACCGCGCTCGAACGCGCACACATCAATGAATGGATGTTCTGGGATTTCGACCGGCTATGTCCCGGCCTGTTCCGGTCGCGGGCTTACGCGCTCGGATTCCGCAAAGGCGAACCTGCGGTGGTCGAAGCCTTCAAGCAGGAGGGCGAGGCGGGCTTGGCGGCGCTGGAAAGCTATATCAAGGACAGACAATGGCTTGCGCTCGGCAAGCCCACGATTGCCGACATCTCGGTGTATTCCGGCATCTTCTATGCCGCGGACGGCGGGTTCGATCTTTCGAAATATCCGGGCATCTCGGCATGGAAAGGCCGCGTCGAAGCGCTTCCCGGTTACGGCAAGCCAGTGGATGTCATTCCTTCTACTTCACGAAACTAACGAGGATTTTTCCATGAGGATTATTCTCAGTTCGTTTTTTATCGTTTCTCTTTTCGCCTTTTCCAATCCCGCACCGGCAGAAATCAATTTTCAGCAATCGTTTCAGGTTGCCACCGAAGCGTGCCGCCCTTGTTCGCTGCGCCCGACGCTGGATGCTTGCATTGCGTGTTCGCAGAAGGCGGGGTTCTCCGAACGCGATGCAACCCGCTACTGCGGCCGCTGGCAACCGGTTTGCGGGAAAAGGAAGAACTGAGAACACAATAAAAAATCATCCGGCAGCTTGCGCAGGCCGGATGCTTTTGCGAGCGGATAAGACTCAGGTGTTCTTCTTCAAGCAGGTCTTCATGTAGGCGTTATACGCCTTGCGGCCTTTTTCGCCGGTCGTCTTCTTGTGATCGCCCCAGGACTTGGCGCAATCCGAAAACTTCTTCCGCGCAGCCTTCTGTTTTTCAGACGGCTCTTTCTTCTTCGTCGTCTTCGTCTTTTTTGTCTTGGTGTCGTCCTTGGTCGTGGTGGTCGTCTGCGCGATGGTCGCGCTCGGCAACGAGACCGATGCCATGAACGCCGTGGCGATGGCAGCGGCGATGATCTTCTTCAGCATGAGGTTCCTCCTCGGCAATTAGAACGCGCGTGAAGCATATACCCGTTTTCCGTTGCGCGAGTAGCGGGAAACAGCGTTGCGCTTCGCGCGCTTGCCGGGTGCAATGCGGCGGTGTCAGGTAAGTGAACAATTTTTCAGGAATGCCACCATGAAGCGCTCCCGTAAGAAGAAAACCCCGGTCCGCTCCGCCAAGCGCAAGCCCGCCGCAAGGCAGAAGCCTATCGAGCTGTATTATTGGGCAACGCCGAACGGCTGGAAGATTTCAATCATGCTGGAGGAATGCGGCCTTCCGTATGAGGTCAAGTTCGTGAACATCGGGAAGGGCGATCAGTTCAAGCCGGAGTTTCTCAAGATCGCACCGAACAACCGCATGCCCGCCATCGTCGATCCGAACGGTCCCGGCGGTAAACCGATCTCCGTGTTCGAGTCCGGCGCGATCCTGCAATATCTCGGACGCAAGACCGGCAAGTTCTATCCGCAGGAGGAGCGCAAGCGGGTGGAAGTTGAGGAGTGGCTGTTCTGGCAGATGGCGGGTTTAGGCCCGATGGCGGGGCAGGCGCATCACTTCCGGCTCTATGCGCCGGAGAAAGTGCCTTACGCAATCGACCGCTACACCGGCGAAGTGCGCCGTCTCTACGGCGTGATGGAGAGGCGGCTGGAAGGCAGAAAGTTTCTCTGCGGCCAGTATTCGATTGCCGACATGGCTTGCGTCGGCTGGACCCGGCCGTGGGAGCGGCAGGGTCAGGACCCGAACGAGTTTCCAAATGTGAAGGCGTGGCTTGAGCGCGTAATGGCGCGGCCCGCCGTCCAGCGCGGCATGGCGATCAAGCCGGACCCGGAGACGGTGATCGACGCGACCAAGGACAAGGCCGCGTTCGATCTTCTGTTCCGTCAGGGAATGAAACGCTGAGGCGCTACAGCGGCTTTCCGTTGCGGTAGGTTTGCAGCACGCTGCGGTCGCGCGTGAAGCTCACCGTATCGGTGCCGACCGTGCAGGAAACGTCCGCGACGATTTCCTGCTTCTGCTTGTCGTCCGCGCCTGCCCAGAATTTCTCGGTGACTTCCACAGCGAAGCCTTCAGAGATGCGCGTCGGGCGCTGCATGTTGCCGGTCGCGACCACCTTCGAGATGCGCTCGGCGGACACCTGCTTGTCGCAGGCGAACGCAGGAGAGCAGAGAGCGGCAAGCCCCAGCGCGATCGCCAGGGCCTGCTTCACAAGTACGGATTTCATCAGTTCACGCGCGACCAGGTTTGCGAGCGGCAGAAGATGCCCGCGACGCAACCGGATAGGGACAACGCGTTCGGACCGCTC
Source organism: Xanthobacteraceae bacterium (assembly GCA_019454205.1). Classification (NCBI taxonomy): domain Bacteria; kingdom Pseudomonadati; phylum Pseudomonadota; class Alphaproteobacteria; order Hyphomicrobiales; family Xanthobacteraceae; species Xanthobacteraceae bacterium. Next base: position 1,643,486 of record CP075369.1, on the reverse strand, counting down.
TGCGTCAGCGTGCCGGAATAGGTTTTGCCGTCCTGCGGGTTGTAGAGGGTGCCGGACCATTTCTTGTCGCCGGCAGGCTTCATGGTGATCATGTTGATGCCGACGAGGTTGCGGCCCTTCAGGTTGGCGTTGGGATTGTGCTCGTCCTTCGCGCCGGTGTTCTTGGTCCAGACGATGGTGCCGCAAATGTTCGCGCCGCAGGGCGCGATGCGCACGCGGGTTTCACCGGATTGCGTTAGCCAGGTGCCGTTCACTTCCTGTGCGGCGGCAGGATTTGCGAAAGCAGCGGCGAAAGCCAATGCGGCGAGGGCGAGTTTCAGTTTCATCGTTTCCTCTCTGGGTTTTTGTAGTTGGCGGCCATCGTAATCAGGGGGGCGCGCAAACAAAAGCGGGGCCGTGAGGCCCCGCAAAAAACAATGAGGTTGACGTAACGTCAGCGCTTACTGGACCTTCCGCCATGTACGCGTCTGGCAGATGATGCCTCCCATCACGCAGCCGCCGATCTGGAGAGAAGCCGCGCCTGCCAGCTTCACCTTGCCGGAATAGGTCTTGCCGTCTTCGTAGTTGTAGATCGAGCCGGTCCATTCGTCCGGAGCGGTCTGCTTCATGCCGGAGACGAGTTGCAGGCCGACAATCGGACGATCGCGCTTCGCGGGATCCGGATTGTGGACGTCCTTGCCCGGATTTTTCTGCCACACGACCACGCCGCAGAGCGCGTTGCCACACTGGCTGACGCGGACGCGGGTGATGCCGCTTTCGCTCTGCCAAACGCCGGTGGCGTTGGTGGCATCCTGCGCTGCGGCGGGAAAGACGAGCGCGCAGAGCGCAACGGCAAAAGCGAGGCGGGCGATTTTCATGGTCGCTGGGTTCTCTCTCAAATCGGAGGGTGGATACGGGACTCTTAGATAAAATCCCATGTGACAGTTCTGTGGCGACAACCGTTTCCCCCGCATAACGCTGCGCGCGATGCGATCACCTTCTGTTGCGCTCCGTGACAGGCAGTTCTTTGGTGAGCGGAATCGCAACCGGCATGCTTTCCGGAACCTTGCCGGGTTGTTCGAGGCGCAAGCATTTCCGCAATTTGCTTGCTTAACGATTCCCGATACCCCCGCAACGGGCTGATTTCATTCAGATTTCGTTGAGCCTGATACTTAGGATGCGATTCAAATCTTCGCGCCATGCTCTCCCCATCACGGACGGGGTGTCCGTACAGGGGAAGCGGCATAGCAAGCCGCGAGTGAAGGATGGAGACGGGACATGGCGCGGCTGCTCGAACTCGAATGCGCAGCGATCGGTCAGGCGAATTTGGCCGGGGACATCTTCTATCAACTGGGTCTGGCCTACGCCTATGGCAGCGATGTCGAGGCGGATCGCGTGTCGGCCCACAAGTGGTTCAACCTCGCCGCAGCGCGCGGCAACCGCGACGCCGTGCAGTGCCGGCAGGAGATCGCCGCGGAAATGAGCGCGGACGAGATCGCGAGTGCACAGCGCGCCGCCCGCGAGTGGATGACCACGCACTAAGCGAAATCACATAGCGGCTTCCGTTGGGGTTTTGGGGCGGGGGCTGTTCGTGGAAGGGGACCGGCGACGTCAGAAGCGCCGGCCCCTTCTTCATTTCAGGGGTATAGGCCTGCCTCACAAGGCGCCCTGTGTCGAAAAGGCAACATAGCGGGGAAGTCCGCCCGTTTGTCCGCGATCCTATTGACCGTGTGGTGATCCTGCCGCCCAATAAGAAAAAACAAGGCTCCGGGGCGTTCAGACGTGAAATCGAATAAGTTTTTGCTGGCTTTCGCCGGTTCATTTCTTTTTGGAACGGCTGCTTTCGCGGCCGACGTGCCCATCAAGGGGCCGGTTTATACCAAGGCTCCCGCGGCGTTTAGCTGGAATGGCGTCTATGCCGGCGTTCACGGCGGTTACGTCTGGGCCGACAATGACATCGCGACATTCGGCGCGGCCGCGACCTTCACGCCTTCGAGCGGAATCTTCGGCGTGCAGTTCGGTTACAACCGCCACATCGCGCCGAACTGGGTGCTCGGTTACGAAGTCGATTTTTCGTGGGTCGATCTTTCCGCTACCGGACCCGTTCCCGGATTTCTGGGTGGTGCGGTGGACACCAATTTCTTCGGTACTGCGCGGACCCGTCTCGGCTATGCGAGCGGTCCATGGCTGATCTACGGCACCGCCGGTGTTGCTTGGGCGACCAGCACCTTTGCGCTTAACCCCGCGATCATGAACTTCGACCGCGCGCAGATCGGCTATGCCGTCGGCGCGGGCGTCGAGTATGCGCTCAACCGCAACTGGTCGGCGAAGATCGAGTACCTGTTCGCGGATCTGGACGGCGGCAATTCCACACTTGCCGCCAACGCAGCCAATTCCGACCTCACGCTGAGCACGGTGCGCGTCGGCCTGAACTACCGCTTTGCGGATGCCTACGTGCCGGCCGCGGCATTTCCGGTGAAGGCGCCGGTTCGCGTGGATGGCTGGAGCGGTTCGTATATCGGCGTGCATGTCGGATACGGCACCGGCTCGTTCGACTCCGTCCGCGGCGCGGCGAGCACCAGCCTCGATCCCGACGGCGGCATCGCCGGTTTCCAGGCGGGCTACAACTGGCGGATTTCGCCGAACATGATTGCCGGTATCGAGTCCGACACTTCGTGGGGTTCGCTGAAAGTCAACGACGCGCTTTCGAGCATCGACGTCGATGCGATGGGCACGGTGCGTGCGCGCCTCGGCGTCACGTCCGACCGCTGGATGCTGTACGCGACGGGCGGTCTCGCCTGGGCGCATGCGGACTCCGTTGCAGCGCCCGGTCTGGTGTCGATCTATGATCGCTATTACCTCGGCTGGACCGGCGGTGTGGGTATCGAATATGCGTTCGCGCCGCGCTGGACTGCCAAGCTCGAATATCTCTACACCGACTTCGGTACGCGCTCCGACTTCTTCGCGGCCACTTCGTTCGACGACAGCCTGACAGCAAGCACGGTGAGGGTGGGCATCAACTATCGCTCCTCGCTACTGGAACTTCTGACCGGGCGCTAAGTGCAGGTCATCCAGAAACGAAAACCCCGGCCTTCGCGCCGGGGTTTTTCATTGGGGAACTTGCTTGCGGCCGGTTTGAGTCTCTAACCGTTCAGCGAGCAAATCCGCCGCTCCGGACTGCCGTCGGATTTGCCTGCGAGGTCAATATTTTAACCGGCCTGTTGCTGCAGGGTTACGCCGACTGCTTATCCAGCGGGGTAGCGCTTCGTCCATTGACCGGCTTCTCATAAAAAGGCCCCATGCCTCCATTGGACATAGGGGCGATTCATGGCCGCGACTAAGCGCGTTTTGTTGTGTGGGTTGGCTGCTTTTGCACTGACGGGCGCAGCTTCCGCTGCCGACCTGAAAGGCCCGGTCTACACCAAGGCACCCCCGTCCGCCTTCTCATGGGAAGGCCAATACATCGGTATTCACGGCGGCTATGCGTGGGCCACGAATGAGACGGCGCTCGGAGCGATTGGGCCGGGAGACATCTCGCTGACGGGCGCCTACGGCGGCGTGCAGGTCGGTTACAACTATCATCTCTCCCGGAACTGGGTGCTCGGTTACGAAGTCGATTTCTCCTTCGGCGACATCAACGGATCTGCCGTCATCGGCGGCTTGCCGGTTCCGAGCCAGACGGATTACTTCGGCACTGCGCGCACGCGGCTTGGTTACGCAAACGGTCCGTGGCTTATTTACGGTACGGCCGGTCTCGCATGGGCAAACAACGATATGCCGGTCGCCCCGGGCGTCATCAATTTCGACCGCTGGCATGTCGGCTACGCCGTGGGTGCAGGCGTTGAGTATGCTCTTGCGCCGAACTGGTCCCTGAAGCTGGAATATTTGTTCGCAGACTTCGGTGACAGCAGAGTTTCCAACGGCGTCTTCAATTTTGACTCCGATCTTTCGTTCAGCACGGTTCGTGTCGGCCTGAACTATCGCTTTGCGAACTGGAAGGTGCCCAGCGCGCCGACCTACTTCACGAAAGCGCCTGTCGTGAATGCGGGATGGACCGGTCCTTATGTGGGCGCGCATGTCGGCTACGGCTGGGGTTCGTTCGACAACGAAATCCCGGGCCTCGCTTCCGCGCCGCTCAACCTGCGCGGCGTCTTCGGCGGCGTCCAGACCGGTTATAACTGGCAGGTGTCGCGCAACTGGGTCGTGGGTATCGAAGCCGACAGCTCCTGGGGTTCGATCGAGCGCACGATTGGCGGTGAAACTGCCGATGTCGATGCAATGGGCACAGTTCGCGCCCGCCTCGGTTACACGATGAATAATGTGATGCTGTACGGCACGGGCGGTCTTGCCTGGGCGCACATCGATTCAGCCTCGGTGGCAACGACCGCCAGCCGCGATCAGTTCGCTGTCGGTTGGGTTGCCGGTGCGGGTATCGAGTATCTCATCGCGCCGCGGTGGTCGGCGAAGATCGAGTATCTCTATTCGGACTACGGCTCGCTCTACGATCACCCCGCTTTTGCGTTTAATGCCGCATTGGATTCGCATACGGTCAAGATCGGCCTGAATTATCGCGCGTCGCTTTTCGGACTGTTGTTCGATCGCTGAAGCCACAAGAAACCTTGAAAACCCCGGCCATCGCGCCGGGGTTTTTGTTTATACGGCTTTCGACGAAGCCTGCGGTGACGCCTGAAGTTGCAACCAGTATTCCAGCAGCGCCGCCTGCCAGAGCTTGGAATTGCCCTTGGCGGTCAACTCGCGCTCCGGATTGTTCAGCAGCCGGTCAATGTATTCGCGCTTGAAAATACCGCGGGTGCGGGCGGCAGGCTGGCTGAGCACATCGCGAACGAAAGCGAGCATGGGGCCGCGCAGAAACTTCAACGCGGGGACGGGGAAGTAGCCTTTCTTGCGGTCGATGATTTCGTCCGGCACGAGGCCGCGCGAAGCCTGTTTCAGAATGTGCTTGCCGCCGTTGCGGATTTTCATTTCGGCGGGGATCTGCGCGGCAAGCTCCACCAGTTCGTGATCGAGTAGGGGCGTACGCGCTTCGAGGCCGAAGGCCATCGTCATATTGTCTACGCGCTTCACAGGATCGTCGATCCTCATGATGCGCTGGTCGATCTCCAGCGCCTTGTCGATGGGGCGGTCGCTTTCCGCGCGTCCGAAACTCTGTTCGACCAGCGCGCGGCTATAGTCATCGCCGGACAGGGAAGGCTCGATGGCGTCGGCAATTTCGTCGTGACTGTGTTCGCAATATACCCGCATGTAATCGCTGACCGGGTCGTTAGAGCGCAGCATGTGCGGATACCAGTGATAGCCGCCGAAGACTTCGTCCGCGCCCTGACCGCATTGCACGACTTTCACATGCTGCGAGACTTCCTGCGAAAGCAGGTAGAAGCCGATGGCGTCGTGGCTGACCTGCGGCTCTGACATCTGCAAGACCGCACCTTCCATCGCGGGAATTGCGCGGTGCGTTGCAATCGGAATGCGATGATGCCGTGTGCCGAATTTCTTCGCTACGATGTCGGAGTAGGCGAACTCGTCACCTTCGAGGCCGTTGACGCTCTCGAAACCGATGGAGAAGGTTTCCAGGTTGCTCTGCCCGCATTCCGCGAGCAGCGCGACAAGAAGGGACGAGTCGAGGCCGCCGGAGAGAAGAACGCCGAGCGGCACGTCGGCAACGCGGCGGTGCTCGACCGCAGCTCGCAAATGCTCCCGGACCGATTCCGTCCATTCGTCTTCCGTCAGCACGCGGTCCTGCGAATGGACGGAAACGCGCCAGTAGATTTCCTCGCGCTTTGTGCCGTCCGGCTCGATGGTGAGCAGGGTGGCGGGCGCAAGTTTCTTTACGCCGCGAAAGATGGTGCGCGGGGCGGGTACGGCGCCGTGGAAGCTCAAAAAGTTATGTAGCGCGACTGGATCAATGTGGGTGTCCACATCTCCCGCCGCGAGCAGCGCAGGCAGGGTGGAGGCGAAGCGGAAGCGCTTGCCGTTGTCCGTGTAATAGAGCGGCTTGATGCCAAGCCGGTCACGCGCCAGTACGACGCGGCCGCTTTCTCGCTCCATGATTGCAAAAGCGAACATGCCTTTGAAGCGCTCGACGCATCGCGGACCGAAAGCGTGGTAGCTTTTCAGGATGACTTCCGTGTCGCCGTCCGTGAAGAAGCGATAGCCTTTCGCTTCGAGTTCGCGGCGCAGTTCGCGGAAATTGTAGATGCAGCCATTGAACGCGATGGCGAGGCCAAGTCCAGCATCGACCATTGGCTGATCGGCGGACGCGCTGAGATCGAGAATGGCAAGGCGACGGTGGCCGAGCGCGACATTCCGGCTCGCATACACGCCGCCCGCGTCAGGACCACGATGTTTGAGATTGTCTGCAATCGCCTCGGTGACAGCCGCGCTTGCAGCATCACCGCGGCTTCGTATTTCGCCGCAAATTCCACACATGATTTGATGGACAGCTGGATACTTTCGTAATGGGGCGCGGGCATGACGAACAGCAAAAAAGCCCTGCGCCGGGCTGTCGAAACGCTCCTTTCATGCTCGAACAACCGGCGAACAGCGCCATCGTTCGGCGGAACTTCGCGCGAATGGTCGCATGCGAATCGCAGGAAAATGGGCCGGAATGCGGCCTTCTTGCAAAGCGTGGGGCGCTCCGGCATAGGACGAACCACGGAGACGTGGCCGAGTGGCTGAAGGCGGCGGTTTGCTAAACCGTTATACGGTCAAAAGCCGTATCGAGGGTTCGAATCCCTCCGTCTCCGCCACTTCAGTCCCTGAGTGGGCACTGAGTTTACGCCACTTCCCGCCACAAGCGTCTGTAGCAGCCGGGACTTCGATCCCATGATGCGAACCTCGCCCTCCGCGACCTCGACACGCTGGGCGAGTGCGCGCAGGTGGTCGCGGCGATAGCCGCCGCTTTCCAACCGGATACGCTCGCGGGCGGTCGTGGCGAACTTTCGCAGCATTTGCGGCGTGACGGCTTTCTGCCCCGAGTTTTGAAGCATGGCCTGCGCCCGGTCTGCATCGGTCTTGGCCTGATCGCGAATAGCCTTAAGGCCGTCGATGCGATCTTTCAGCGCTGGATCGTCCAGATCGGCAATGCCCGACTCGATAGCGTCATAGAGCCGCTTGAGGCGCAATTCCGACTCGGCTGAGCGCTTGTTCAACTCGGCGATATGCTCGCGGCGGCGCTCGGCGTGTTCTTCCCTGCGATCCAGAGCGGCGGCAAGAACAGTCTCCAGCCGCTCGGGCTGAAGTAGCTGTTTCTCAAGGTGATTGACGACAAGATCGTCCAGCTTCTCCATCGGCACAGCCATGCCCTCGCAGGCGGTCGGACCCTGCCGCGCCTTCATTGAGCAGGCATAATAACGATAACGCCCGCCCTTGCCGGTGCGGATGGTCATGGCCCCGCCGCACTTGGCGCAATGGATCAGGCCGGTCAGCATGGTTGGGCCGCTAATGACGCGGGCGGGCATGACCTTCGGATTTCGGGCTTTGAGCAGCTTCTGAACCGCCTCGAAGGTCTCGCGGTCGATGATCGGCGGCACGGGAACGGTGACGATCTCGCTCGTCGGCTTCAATTCCTTGGTCTTGCTGCGCTTGTTGAACTCATGCTCACCCATATAGGTGCGGCGGGTCAGGATGCGGTGAACCTGCCCGATACCCCAGCGCCCGCCGTCACGGGTGAAGATGCGGCGGCTGTTGAGATAGGAAACGATGTTCTTGACGCCCATCTGGCCGGTGGTGCCGTCGCCTTCCAAGGCAAGGCGATAGATCAGCCGCACAGTGTCGGCGTGAAGCGGATCGATCTCGATCTTCTTCTTGACCTTCGCGCCGCGCTGCTCGGCGGCGACGGTGCGATAGCCGATAGGAGGAAGCGAGCCGTTCCAGAAGCCTTGCCGCGCGTTCTCCTTCAAGGCCCGCATGACGTGCTTGGCGTTCTCCTTCGACTGGTATTCATCGAACAGCGCCATGATCTGCCGCATCATGACGTGCATGGGGTCATCCCCCATCTCTTGTGTGATCGAAACCAGCTTCACGCCGTTCTTGGCGAGCTTGCGAACATAGAACTCAAGCTCGAAGTGATCGCGGAAGAAGCGGCTGAACGAATGGACCACAACCACATCGAAGGGCGCGGGCTTCGACGTGCCCGCCTCGATCATGCGCTGGAATTCGGGTCGGCGGTCGTTGGTCGCCGATGCGCCGGGTTCGATGAAGGTTTCGACCAGTTGCAGGTTGCGCGCCTCGCAATAGGCTTCGCCCTGACGCTTCTGGTCGGGAATGGAAACATCATGCTCGGCCTGCCGCGCCGTCGAAACGCGCAGGTAAAGGGCGGCGCGCAGCGGTATGGTCATGGCAATGTCTCCTTCTCAATTGTGGCTCGGCCCAAACTGGTGGACCGTTGGCCGCGCTCAGGCGGCGTTCTGTAACGGGCGCGCGCGCTCAACCCGCTCGCGCTCCTTGGGCGTGTTCATCACTTCCCAAAGATCGCTGCGCCGCTGGACGTTGAGCCAGAAGTCCGGGCTGGTGCCGAACACGCGGGCGAGGATCAGCGCCGTCGCCGCCGTCACGTTCCTGCGATTGCCGCATAGTTCGTTGACGTGCTTGCGCTGGACGCCCATCGCTTCGGCGAGCGCGCCCTGCGTCAGCCCCATCGGCTGCATGAACTCTTCGGTCAATATCTCGCCGACAGTCGCCGGCTTGCGCTTGGTGGTCAGCATGGTCGCCTCGCTTTCATCGGTAGCTGTGATCGTCCAGATAAATCCCGCCCGCCTCGCCGCGCTCGCCATCCCAGCGGAAGATCAACCGCCATTGCTGGTTGACGCGGATCGAATGGAAACCCGCCAGATTGCCGCGCAGCTTCTCAAAGTGATTGCTGGGCGGCACGCGTAAGTCCTGATCGGTCACGGCGTCGTCGATCATCTGGAGCTTGCGGAACAAACGGGCCTCAAGATCGGGCGGGATGTTTCGAGAACGAACATCGTCCACAAAGAAGGCCCGAAGCCATTCGTCCCGAAAGCCTATGATCACGGGTTCACTCCAACGATGGGCATATGTACCACACTATAACTCACTTCGCAACGAGAAAAGGCTCAACTGTCCGGGCCAAAGAGTTCATCGAACAGATCGCCGAACCATCGCTCGAACACCTCGATTTCAGCTTCCGTGACCGGAACGGGATCGGGCCAGTCATCGGTGACGGTCCATGTGCTGAGGTCGTGCTTGGGCGGCCTGCCGGGGAATGGCCACGGATAGCCCAGCAATTCCTCAAGCTGCTCCGACGCCGTGGGCGGTCGTTTGGCGTGCCGGGTTGTCTTCGGCTTGTCGTCGTCCCTGCGGTCAATAGTCATCGAGGAAGTCGAACTCGTTGCGCGAGCGTTGCCGCCACCCGGCGGGATCGGCAATCCAGCGGTTGATGTCGGATTCTCGCCATCCAGCGCCGTTGGTGCTGATCTTCAGTTGGGCCGGGAACGTGCCTTCGGCGATCTTGCGATAGATGGTGGACCGCGACAGACCCGTGCGAGCGCGGACGGTGTTAAAGCGGATGATACGGTCTGGTTGACGCATAATTGCGCTGCCTCCTGCTGGCTGTTTTTGACGATTGCAGAGACCAGACAGAGCAACGGATTGTCATTGCGCAACAGATATTTACCGTTCGTAGTGCTGTAGCGTAGAAACGGCGGTAAAAAGGAAAACCATACAGGCTGAAACCTCGGCCTCTGCCAAGGTCAATGCCGCGTGTGCCGGAGAGTCTGCGGCCAAGACTGCGGCCTGATTCGAGACTGATGCCGAGTTCGCACCTACGCGGTCTTTGCAGCTTTGCGCCCAGCAGATACTGGCGCTGTATGTGGATGGGTGAGGCGCGTAAAGCAGAGGGCGAGCGGCGCGATGACAACATTATCGGACGATGCGCTGCAAACGATTCAGCGTGAAATACAGAGATTGCTGGGTCGATGCCTACTGCGACTGCAACAGTACGAACGCCTTATCAAGGCAATCGTGGCACATCACGAAATATCGGGACCGCCTCACGCGCTGGAGGCGATCCGAGCGGCGCGCGTAACGGAGACCGCGCGCAAGACACTCGGCACACTGATCGGCGATCTCCTCGGATCGTATGTTGTCGTCAACGGCGATCAGACCGCACCCAAGGACACGATCAATTCATCTGAGGATACGGCTTCGTTCAGTTTTCGGATGCAGTTGGGCCTATCCGACACAGATTTTGCTCGAACAGAAAATGAACTTAGAGAATTGGTGCTGCTGCGGAACAGCTTGGTTCACCACTTCATCGAAGAGCACGACCTCTGGAGCTTGGAGGGATGCCGTGGCGCTCACGAGGCGTTGCTCGCTGCCTACAGTCGCATCGACCAACACTTTGAACAGCTTCGCGGGTGGGCAGAACATATGGAACAAAGTCGGCGTCTGGCCGATGCCTTTGTCCGTTCGAATGAGTTTCGGGATTTGGTCATCAATGGCAATGCCCCGGACGGCAAGGTGGATTGGTCTGCCGCAGGCATCGTACGCGCCTTGCGGGAAGCTGCTAAGGAATTGGCTGTCGATGGGTGGGCATCTATCACGGAGGCGGGCAAGTGGATTGCCGAGCGGTTCCCAGAACAGCTACCTGCCAAATATGGATGCGGCAGTTGGCGCCAGGTCGTGCATGAATCGCGCGCTTTCGAGATTCGTTACCTTGATATGAATGGTAAGCGCGCTGCGCGGTATCGGGAAAAAGAGAAGCCCGCGACCTCGCGCTGAAATACGTTGGCGCTGCGCGCGAAGGGGACAAAATTGGCAATCGCGCCCTCGGTGTCGAGTGGCACTATTCTTGGCGCACTCTACAATCCGATGCCCCGTCCCCTGCCGAGACCGTGACTGAGGGCGAGTTGCCGCCCGAGCCTCATCCCTGAGTCGAAATCCATGCTGACGCCGAGTTGCTTCTTGCGGCCTTCGAGCAGGGATTCCATCTGCGGATCGCGTTCCAGACTCATCGCCATGTTGCCCATCTCTGCCCGCGCTGCCCTGTAGCCGGAATAGTTGCCCGCCGCATATTGCCGTTCGCCGGTCTGTTTGAGGTCCCGGAACCGTTCCACGAAACGATCCGCGCGGCGCTCCGGGCTGGTGCGGATTTCGGTTTCGAGTTGCAGGGCGCGGATGGCGCGAGTGACCTTGCCCGATCCCGCCTCATGGGCAAGGCTCTCATCCTTGGCATAGGCGGCTTCCGCATCCTGCCAGCCATAGGGACGCACCGCATCGAATGCCTTGCGGGCATCGACCAGTTCATCCCATTGCGCGGGGCTGGCCTTGCCCCCGGCATCCTCGGCGTCGAAGACCTGGCCAACGGCATGGGCATGGCGGATGAGCGTTATTCTGCGGGCGTGACGCAAGGCATCCTCCGAATCTATTCCGGCGTCCTGCGCCACCGCCTCGATCTCCTGCCTGATCCCCCTGCCGGTCGTCTCCCTTTCCGGCCCTTCTGCGCCGCCACGAGGTTCGCGCACGCTGAAGATGATGTCGCCGATCCGGTCAACGGCATTGTTCAAGACGTGAACCTGTTCAACGGCAGCATCATGGGCATGGGGGGCAATACCGCGCCGCTCGGCGTAGCCGTGCGCCGGGTCGTAATCCGTCGCCATATCCTTTGCCCGGTCGCGCGACAGGGTGTTGATGAGCTTGTCCTGGCTGGCGAAGTCGTCGCGGCCATAGTGCAGGTCCATGCCGTCGCGGTGCCGCGACAGGGCGACATAGCTGCCGTGCGTGTCCATGCCCGGCGTTGCCAGCACATGCGTCCGATCCACCGTCATGCCCTGCGCCTTGTGGATGGTCGCGGCATAGCCGTGGTCGATGCGGTCGTAGTCCTTCATGTCGAAAGCGATGGAACGGCCATCGTCGGTCTGCACGGTCATGCTCTGCGTGCTGACCTGTTCGATAGTCCCGAGCGTTCCGTTCTTCACGCCAAGGCCGCGCTCGTTTTGCAGGAACATGACGCGATCCCCGGCGGCGAAGCTGCGCTCGCCGCGCTCGACGGTAACACGCACGTCATCGCCAAGATCGCCCGCCTCCCGCATCCTATCGCGGGCGGCTTCGTTGAGTTCCCGCACCTCGGCATTGGTATGGGTGAGAATGATACGGCTGCTGTCCGGTGCGCTCTGCCGCTCGCGGTCCCATCTGTCGATCAGATCGCCGCGCGCCTGTTCGCGGGTTTCGGCGGAATGCACCATGTCATGCGCGTCATAGGCATGGATTGCATCGCCAGTTCTCCCGGTCGCCAGATCGCGGGTAGCGTCGCGTTGCCAGCCCTCGCGCTGGCGGCGCACTTCATGGATTTCGACGCCGCCGTGACGTTCGTGGATGGATCGGAAGGCTGCGCCCGCCTCGATGGATTGAAGCTGCTGTGGATCGCCGACCAGTACCACCTTTGCGCCGACTTCTGCTGCGTGGGACAGGACGCGCTCCAATTGCCGCGTGCCGACCATGCCTGCCTCGTCGATGACAAGCACGTCGCGGCTGGTGAGCATGTCGCGGCCCTGTCCCCAGCCATGTTCCATGCTGGCGATGGTGCGGGACGCAATGCCCGACCCGCTTTCCAGATTTTCCGCCGCGATGCCGGACAGGGCAACGCCGCGAACCTCGTAGCCTGACGCCTCCCAAGCCTCGCGGGCAACGCCAAGCATGGCGCTCTTTCCCGTTCCGGCATAGCCGACGACTACGCCAAGATCGCGCCCGTCCGTGACATGCGCCAGCGCATCGACCTGCTCGCCGGACAGGACAAGGCCACGCTGCTCGGCGCGGGCCAAAGCGGCTTCCCGGTCCCTGTCATTCACCTCATGTCGCTCGCGTTCCGCCATCATCTCTGCGGCGCGGTGCAGCCGCTGTTCCGCCTCGATCATGTCGCGGGTGGTGAACCGATCCTCACCGCGTCCGTCTTGGCCCAATTCGACCAGATCGGGCGAGCCGCGCATCGCACCCATCACCTCGTTGAACTGCTCGATCCCGTCGCTGTGCCGGTGCGCAAACATCGCCATGTCGCGCCGTGTGAAGGTCGATTGCTGATGTGTGATCGCGTCCAGCGCCACCGATGGATCGGCGATGATCCGCGCGCCGTTGTTGCGGGCGATCTCGCGGTGCATGTCGGCGCGGTCTGCGGCTTCGATCCCTTCGCCCTCGATCCGCTGCGCCGGTGCGCCGATCTGGCTTTGCGGCTCAAGCCCGATGCCCTGCGCCTCAAGGCTGCGATGGTCGATGCGCGCGTCAATGTCGAGTTCTGCCAGCCGCTCGTTGACATGCTCCGCCCAGCGTTCCCGCCACCGCTCCACCATCTCCGTGCGGTTCCAGTCGCGGACCTTGTTGCCGAAGCCGTCTTCATCGACTTCGCGCATGGTGAGCATGACATGGGCATGGGGCTTCGGCATCCCGTCTTCGGCTATGTCCCAATGCACATTCAGATCGGCGATCATGCCCTGATCGACAAATTCGGACTGCACGAAGTCACGGGCCAGTTCGATCCCCTGCGCCTGCGTCATCTCGCGCGGAATGGCGAATTCCACTTCGCGGGCAAGCTGGGCGTCCTTCCTGACCTCGAAGGCCTCGACATCATTCCATAGCCGTTCGCGGTCGCCGAGATGTTCGGGCGCGGCCTCCGGCAGCATGATCTCGGAATGGACGACGCCGCGCTTGTTGGAAAAGTCCTGCACGCGGTCGATGCGCTCGTCACGCAGGCGCGAGCCCGAGCGGTAGGCGGCGGACGCCACCGCGCTGCTTCCGGCCTTGCGGCCAATGACCTTGACGTGAAGATGATAGATCGCCATCGCGATCAAGCATTGGCACGGTCAGGCGCACGTCGGAACGACGTATAAGCGCGCCCTCCCTCGAAAAAATCTCGGGCGGGACCGGGCCGTGCCAGACCGTCCCGGCAACAATACTGCGTTCTGTCGTCCGCGCAACTATCCTTACCGCATCAACCACTTGCGACCGGGAAAGGATACGATCATGCGCAAACTACGGGACTATGACGCGGAGCTGAAGGCGCTGGAAGACAAGGCGCGGGAACTGAAAGCCCGCAAGGTGGAGCAGCTTGGCGAATTGGTGATCGCCACCGGAGCGGACAGCCTCACCGCCGACGAACTGGCCGGGGCGTTGGTCGCGCTGGTGGAAACCACCGATACCGGAAAGCGGGAGACATGGGCCAAGCGTGGCGCGGCGTTCTTTCGCAGCAAATCGCGGCGAACTGCATCAGCGCCTGACCGCGACACTGGCGGCGCTCAAGCGCAATCGGGCGGCGCGCAACCGGCATCAGGCGCAACGGGCGCGGCATGACATGCGAAGCTGGCAGATCGAGCGCCGGAAGCGCACGCGGCACCTGATCGAACTCGGCGGCCTCGTCGTTAAAGCGGGTATCGTGGACCTGACCAGCGACGACCGCGCCATGATCTACGGCGCGATGATCTGGATGGCGAAAAAGCTCAACAGCGAGGACGGCGAACGTGCGCGCGGTACATGGACGAAACTCGGAAAGATGGCCTTCGAGATGGAGCGTCCGGCAAACCCGAACGACAGAGTGCAGCCGCAGCCGGATCGGGCGTGACCGATGGCGGGCGGCGCGGAGACCCCACATATCGCAGCGCCGCCCGCCATCGCGCGGCAACGCCGCGCAAATCCTCTATCGGTAGCCGTAGCCACTATTGGAAGTGGGCACACAATAGCCCGTAGCCATCATTCCCAATCGGCCGATTTCAGGCCAAGGCTGCGGGCGTTCTCCGAAACCGCGCGCCTCACGCCATCGCCGGCCCCGTCGGGAAACTCGGCCGAGATTTCCACCACAAGGCGGACGGTTGCGTTCGGGTCGGATGTCAACACTGACACGATTTCCTCGGCAATCTGCACAAGACGCATCTTTGCGGTAGCGGGCGGAACCTCGGCCGAACCGTAGAAGGTTTTCGGCTTCGCAGCGGCCGGTGTAGGCGCGGTCGTCACTGGCCCCGGCGACATGCCCTCGCCATTGGGAACATAGACACTCGGCCCCTCGGCTACGCCGCTCGCGGTCGGGGTCGTGGCGGCAGCCTGAGCAGCGGGAGACGGTGCTGACCGGTTTGCATCCTCATAGGCTTGAGCTGATTGAGGCTCGATCAGAAGCAAGGTGTCGTCGAAGACGACATTGCCGCCACCAAAGGAGAAGCCCTCGAACTTGCCATCGACCTCGCCGTAGGCTGTGCCGAAAAAGTCCTTGCTGGCAGCGCCAGCACGGATCGCCTGCGCCAGAACATCCTGCGTTTTGAGGCGCGGCAGGTAAAGATAGCGCAGGGTGTCTTCGAAAAAGCCCGCTGCGCTCGCAGCGTTCTGTCCGCCCTTCCAATAAAGCTCCTTGAGCTTGGCCCGGAGGTGGATTGGCGACCAGGTGGTGATGACCAGCTCGTTGTCGGTGCAAACCCGCTCGATCTCGCCGCCGATAGAGCCGCCGGTCGTGTTCAGGGCGAACGCCTCGATGCCGGGCTTCGGATCGGCCGGCGCGTCCTGCATCGGGCAGAGCAGCCATTTGTAGCACTCGCGGACCACGCGCGGCAGCGCGTCCTCGGCGCTCTTCAGCTCCTTCTCGGCCTGATTTTTCTGCAACAGGTCGATGTTCAGGCGACCTTCCTTCACGTCCTCGACAATCGAACCCCATGCGAGCGCGACGCGCGTTGCGTCGTTGAGACGGGAAAGCGCGCCGTGATCGGGAGCAAGGAAGAGCAGTCGGTTGCTGCGATAGCGCGGCTTCGAGCCATTCTTGCCAATGATCTCCAGCACCGCTTCAAAGGCGAGTCGATTTTCCTCGCGGGCATACCAAGTCTCCGGCGGCAGAACGAGCAAGCGCAGGGCGGTATCGTCGGGTACATCGCCATGCGGCGTGAAGATATGTACGCCGTCGAAGGACGTGGCATTGCCGACCGTCTTCTTCAACGCCTCGGCAATCTTGCCGCGTACTTCCGTCCGGTCATCAAACCGGCGCTTCCGATCCTCCATCTCCCGCCGCAGATTGGCGCGGGTGTCGAACCAGAAGCGGGTTGCGTCCTGACTCTTGTCACCGGAAGAATTGAGGTAGTGCAGCCTGTCGGCGAGCCGGCCGAGCGCATCAGCATAGACGGATGCTGCCTGTCCGGGCTGGAGGCATCCGAGAACAATATGCGCGCGGTCGAGGCCGCGCGTAGCCACCTTGGACGCGACCGAAGACGGGGCGCTGCCGAGGAAGACCGTGCGAGCAATACGACGGGCCGCGCCCAACTGACCGAAGCGCGGCTCCTTGTTCTCCAAAGCGGTCGTCTCTGCGCGGTCGCCGTCGATGTCGCGCTCGATCACAGCATCCCAGCCTGCGGGCAGGTAGTAGGTCAGCTCGTTGCGGCTGCTTCCGTCATGGAGCGGCAGGCTGCCGGGCATGATGAGCAGGTCTTTGTTGTCGTCCTTCCATAGCCGGTAGATGACCTTCGCCATGAGTTTCAGGACGCCGCGCGTGCGCTGAAACCCGTCGATGGTCGTCCAGTCCTCATAGAGACGGTCGAACACCTCCGGGTGGATCGGATAGGCGTGCAACAGCCGCTCGTAGTAGCGCCGTTCCTGCGTGTCGGCCGGCAGCTTCACGCCCTCGGCGATATAGGCGTCGGCGAAGGCACGGCATACGGCCTCTCTGGCCTTCTCATCGCGCACTGGCTCGAACAGCCGGCGGCGTACGATCTCGAAGGCTTCCTCGGTCGCCACCGGCTTCCAAAGCGCCTGCACGCGCCCGAAGGTCTTTTCGAGGGCGCGCAACGCCGTGACGCCGCGCTGACTGCCCGCCTCAAGATCGGACTCCGGCAAGGACGCGAGCACGATGGCGCGCGGCACCAGCTTCACGGCTTCGGTGAGGGCCTGCACGAAGGACAGGTTGGAATCGTAGCTGCCGCCGCTGATAGCCTGCGACTCCGGGAATTGCCGTATATAGGCGACCAGCTCGTCGATCAGCACGACGCAAGGCGCATGGCGCTCCAGAAGCTCGCGCAGCACGTCCTTTCCGGGGGATGTGCCGGTCGCATCCGCCTCGGCGACGAGCGCAAAGGCGTCAGCACCGCCGAACTGCCATGCGATCTCGCCCCAAAGGGTCTTGACCGTCTGGCTCCCCCGCTTCCACGGCTGGCCCGGCGCGTGCGCGGTGCCGTCCAGCACCGCGACGCGGGCCTGCGGCACGTCCATCAAGCCCGCCCGATCGACAAGCGCGGGGATGCCGGCGAGGTCGGACAGGGCGCATTTGCGGGTGGCAAGGTGATAAACGGCGAGCATGGTATGCGTCTTGCCGCCACCGAAGGCGGTCTGAAGCTGCACGACCGGCTCACCGCCCCGACCAGCGAGGCGCTGCGCAACCTGCGTCAGCAGGAGCGCCATTCCTTCCGTGATGAAGGTACGGTCGAAGAACGCGCCGGCATCCTGATATTCGCGGCTGGCCTTGCCGGTGTTGACCGCTGTGATGTCGGCCGCAAACTCCGATTGCTGGAACGTGCCTTCAAGCACGTCCTGATGGGGTACAGCCACTTCTCTCCAAGGTTTCATCGCTGGCTCCCCCTTCAGCCAAACAGCTCGCCTTGATGCGCCTTCGGTGCCGCTGCGGCGGCGGACTCGATGGCGCTCCAGCTCGTTATGATCTCGTTATAGGCGCGGGCATCCTCCGCCCAGCCCGCCCGCTCGCAAAGCGTATAGAGGCGATAGGAAAGCTGCCGCGTCGCCTCGGCTTTAGCCGCGACGGCCGCAAGCACCTTGCCCGCGCCGCTCTCACCTTCGGCTTTGAAGATGCGGATCAGGTGATGCAGGGCCTCCCATACCGGCAGGCGCTCGTCGCCGAGCGGATTCCAGTCGGTCGGGTATTCCGCCCATTTCAGCAGCCGGACAACGCCGCCGGCAGCAAAGAGAACGCCCGACTGCTTCACACCGTCAACGCTCGTCCCCTTGGCGCGGGCAAGGGTGTCGGCCTCGCCGAAGCGGCCTTCCTTCCAGCCGTACTGCTCAAACCAGTGCAGGCAGAATTGGGAGTCGTGATCGAAATCATCCTCGGCGAGGAAGCGGTTGATAAGCCGCAACGCGGTTTGCACCGTCATTGGCGTGCCGTCCGCCTCCAGCACGGCGGCGTATTTCGAGAATACCGCCATGCCGGGGCCGATGATGGCCTGTGAAAGATCAACGGGCGCGACGGGTGAACGGTCGTCGCCGGAGCCGCGCGTCATCTCGTCAAGCGCCTCTGGCAGCACCTGATTCAGTTCGCGCAGGAAAGCTCGGCGGGAAACGGTTTCCGCTGCTGCCGGGCGCGCACGACAAACCAAGACAATGCTGGATGCAAGGGCATTTGTTCCCGATCCAATCATCCGATTCTCAAGCTCTGTTCGCATAGGCCATGTGCCGGTGAGGGCAAAGCCGGACCGGATTACGGCATCCAAGAAGGTTTCCCATCCGGTGCTGGAAGTGCCTTCGGCGGTTTCCGTCTCAGATTGTTTGAAAGCATAATAGATGGTGACAGGTGATGAAGGATGCGCCTGCTCGCAAAGCTGCTGCATCGCTTGCGTCATGCCGTTGAGGAAAAACGTCTCAGCCCGCTCTTTGCTGCCATGCCGGTAGGGAGTAGCTACAAGCTCTTCGGCCTTGGGGACCGCAAGCGTGGCAAAAAGTTCGGGGAAAACCTGCCGCAACGACCGACGAAGCCAAATATAGAAGAAATCCGAAAGATCGGCATAGCCAATGTTGTCGTAGTATGGCGGATCGGTGGATATAATCTTTCTCAGACTAATGCTCTGACGTTGGGCATCTGCCTGTGTCGCATGACCATCTGGTTTTGCAGGGAAATTTACTATTGCTTTTTGCGCCCATTCAATGCCGCTCGATACGTTTCCCGTTGAGTCTGAGAAGACGTTCGTTTCGACATAATCCCACGTTATAGGGATAGCTTGTCTGCCAAAGGTGTTGCGGATCAGCTCCTTGCTAGAATGCCATGTGCAGATCGTTGACCAATAGTCAGCAGATTTATCAATCGAGAAAGCCAAATAGACAGCTACGGACTCCGCGTAAGCACGCGCTCCTGCCCCCCCGACATCGAGTCCTACCCCGTCGTCATTCAATCCTGCAGCATGTGCATCCTCTATGATCTTGTTTCTGCTGGCGACAACGAGATCACCGAAGGTCGTCAGCGCGACAAGCTGGCGTGATGTGAAAAGTTCGCCGAAGGTACTAAGGCCATAATTCGGCGTCTTGAAATCGCGGGGGTTGTCGGGAAGAGGCATATCGGGCCTCCATTCCGGCTGAGCTTTTGCGGCCGCGATTTCGTGCTGAGGCGATGGGGAGAGATAGACGCGGCCTCGTGCGCCTTCGGCCACGATAGCCATCAAGCGCGTACCCATGCGACCCGCCTTACCTTCTGAGCGGATGTGGTTGTAGTCCACAGGGACACCGGACATCAGGCAGCGAAATGCTGCTCGTTTTCCAGCGGTGGTGCCTTCCTTTGCGCCGGCCGGCGGCCTACCGACCTTTACGGCAAAATGGTATTTGTCACCGTCAATGATCGGTTGAACGTAGGATTGTTTTCCTTCTTTGCTCGAAAGAACGAAAGTCGAAGCAAGTGGTACATCCACATGCCGGAAGGCGGGATTGGGACTCTTGACCGTTCGCGCCCATATCCACGCAATGACGGTAAGTTTCTGGCCAATCAGCGGCTTCAGGTCGGGTCGCTCCTTTGCCATATCCGATGTGATCTCGACCGGCGGATAGAGATGGCCGATGTGCTTCTGTGCTTGCTCGCGCATCCACTGACCGTAATAGCGCACGTCCTCCGCGAGACCCTGTGCGCCCTCCCATTGCTTGCTCCAAGCATCACGGCTGGCGCGTGCTTCCGGGTTCACCGGCGGCCGTCCGGCGAATTTCGGGGGAATCTCGATCATCGCCTTATTGATGAGGACGGCGACCGGATTGAGGTCGGAAGCATAGGATTCAAGCCCAAGGCGCTGCGCCTCAAGCGGCAGCGCCCCGCCACCTGCGAACGGATCGTGGAAGGCTGGCAGCTTTTCGGGGTCAAACAGCTCCGCCGCTTGCGGATGGGCCTTGTTGAGTTCGCAGGTCTCGCGCCAGGACTTGCGAATCTCCGCCCGCGCCTTTTGCAGCACGGCCTCGTTGGTGGTGTTCTCCCACTTCACCAAATCCTTGATGATGGCGAAGAGCCGATTCCGGCTCGCGGCCCAGCTCGCCTTAATGTTGTTCGGCGGAATCTCGCCCGGGTGCTCAAGCTCCCATTTCCACGACGGATCGTTGACCATCTGCGCGAAGATCACGGCGCGCGCCGCGGCAAGCGGCCGCCGCGCCCACCACAGATGCAGGGTACTCGGATGCCCGTGCCGGATCGACTTCTCGCGTGCGGCAGACTCGTTGATCGCATCCAACGGCAGCGCGACTTCGATCAGCTTCTTCGGGGGTTTCACGGTTACGGTCATTCTTATTGTCTTTCCGTCAGCACATGCCGGATGGCCGTGTAAAATGGCAGGTCATGGGCAGCCTGAAGCTCCTGCGCGAAATAGGCGCGAATATCAGCAGGCGTCAGGCCAGCATCGAAAGCGTCATTGGCGCTATCGACATAGCCAGAGACGGCGGCTTGGCGCATATTCCTCAAGCGGCCCCATTGGGGATTCAATGAA
The DNA here is from genome assembly GCA_019454205.1 of Xanthobacteraceae bacterium. NCBI lineage: Bacteria > Pseudomonadati > Pseudomonadota > Alphaproteobacteria > Hyphomicrobiales > Xanthobacteraceae > Xanthobacteraceae bacterium. Next base: position 1,622,838 of record CP075369.1, on the reverse strand, counting down.
AAGACGCGCAACGTCTCTCGCGCCCGATGTTCGTCCTGCGCCGACAAGCCGTTCCGCACGCTGATCGTGCCGTCGGCCCGGAAGACGAAGAAGGCATCGGGGTCATCAAGGCAAGGGTCGATGAGGTCCACCACATTATAGGGGCCAGCGCCGCGATCCTTGAAATGGCCGCAGGAGTCCGTCTGGTCGCAGGACCAGAAGAGATTGTTCCAATCGAACGTCAGGGCTGGATGGAGACTCTTGCGACGGAAGTGCTCGATATGTTGGCCGAGGCTGTCGATGCTACCCTCGCAATATGCGCAACGACGGCCTTGCATAGCTTCAAGCTGCGTTCTGATTTCTCCCTTTTCGGCGGATGACACGTTGTCCCATTTGTGAACGCCGTGGGTGTAGCTGCCAAGGCAGGCCGGTGCCGGGCAGATCGCGCGATCAAGTTTCCTCATGTCAGGCTCCGTCCGTCCGGTTCTTGGCAAGCCGGAACCGCTGGAAGCGGAGGAGCCGGTCGGACTCCAATATCAACGGATGCGTCGCCCCAAAATGCGCGACCAGGCGTTCCCGCAGAGACGTTGCTTCCGGCGTGTCTGCCTTGCCGTCCTCAATGAGGGCGCGGTAGGCGTTCAAGTCGCTCGACTCTTCCGTCTGCGGGACCGGGTCCACGCCCATGACCGAGGCCAGCACATCGGCGCTCTCAACGCCCCGTGTCTGGATCAGGGGGGTTTCGATGCGCGTATCGTCGCCGTCGATATGGAAGACGCGGATCGACGACTTATCGACGGTCGAAAGGACATGCGGGCTGTGCGTGCTGACGATGATCTGTAGGGCCGGGAACGCGCTTTGCAGCAAGCCGAGCACCTGCTGCTGCCAGCGGGGATGCAGGTGCATGTCCACTTCATCGACGATGAGAACGCCGGGGGTCTTGATGGCGGCCCGATCACTCAGTTGCGGATTGAGGCTGGCGCAGCGACGCGCAACATCGGCGACAAGCGCAAGCATGGTGCGCACGCCGTCGCTCAGCATGGACAGCGGCAGCTCGCCCCGCGTCTCGTGCTTGGCGGTCAGCGTATGAAGCTCGTCATCCCAGCGGAGACTTGACCAGCCGGTCGGCTGAAGAACCGTGTCTGTGGCAGTCTTCACGCCTTCGATCATCGCGAGATTGGCTTGCAGACTCTCCCGGAATGACGGCGATGCCGTCTGCCTGAAACGGTGCTCGAACCATGCCGAAATGCCCTTGAAGGACGAAGACGACGTGAGGCAATCGGCATAGCCAGCGACGCGCTCTCCGACATTGGTGACGGAGGAACGGCGATATTCGGTCTGCCGTTGCTCGTTCCAGAGGCGACCCGTTCCGTAATAGGCAATGAGCGGAAGAACAGCCGTATCGGATAGGAATGGCTGCGCAGCCGCTTTCATTGGGCCAAGGTGCCGGAAGCCAGGACGCACTTTGTCACCGTAGGTTCTAACGGCGCTCTTCCATGTCACGGCCGTACCCTGAACGGTTGCCTGCGCTTCGTATTCGGTCGGAAGGCATGGGGACATCCTGCGCTCCTGACCGGGGATCAGGCGCACGTCGCTCCGCTCGATTCGCCGCAGCTTTTCCGGCGAATAGATCGCGTTGACGAATACCGACAGCGCAGCTCCGGCGGCGTCGAGCACGGCAGTTTTACCGCTGCCGTTCTCCGCGACCAGAACAGTCAGGTTGGGGTGGAACGCGACCTCGCAATGGGCGAAGCAGCGGAAATTCGTCAGCGATAGCGTGTCGAGACGTAGCGCGGTCATCGAGCCTCTGCTTTGGCGAGCAGATCGCCCAAACTGAAATTGATGGACGCGACGCCCCAGCCGGGTTCCCGGTCGAACGGGCTGGGAATATAGTGCGGGCCGTCGATGGCATCGTCCTCGCCGACGATGGCGACCGCCAACACGAACTTGTCACCCTGATTGAAGGCGTAGAGCATTTCGTTGCGGGTGATCGTGATGGTGCTCGCGCCCTTCACCCGGCCCTTCACCTCTATGTGCTTGGGATCGGGCTGCCTGCCGTCCACGGCTGGCGGGTATGAAGTCAAATCCCAGCCGCATTTTGCGGCGGAAACATCGACGACGCGGCAACCGCGCGCTTCCTCGGCCTGCCGGACGGCCGACATGGCAAGATGCTCGATGCGCGAGCGGGCCGCCGCGTCGGCCGCGAAGGTCGCCGCCACCGGGTCGGCCGGCTCGTCGCCGCGCAGCTTGTTCATCAAGCCTGCCGGCACGATCAGCGCCGCGCCCAGCACGACCGGCGTGCCGTTCACGACATGGCGCATGGCCTGAAGCTCTTTCTTCCGATTGTCCAAACGGCCCTGAAGGTCGCCAAGCGTGCGCTCGACATTCTGAAGGTTGAGCCGCACGTCCTTTCCGACTTCGGCGTCGTCCTTCAGTTTCATCCAACGATCCTGCCAGAAGGCGATTTCCTTGCTCAGCCGCTCATGGACGGCGTTCAGGGTCTTTTCCACATGGTCGATGCGCCGCTGCGCGACCTCGCCATAGTGCTCCGGCACCAGCGTCGTCGCGGCAAGGGACAAGGCACGCGCCTCCTGACCGGAGGACAGCCAAGGCGCGTCGAGCACGTCCTTGAGCAAGGGGCGCTCGGCCTCCGGCAAAGGCTCAAGGTCGAGATGAGGCGCCCATCCGGCGAAGCTCGCCTGCCCATCCGGGGCAACCCGCACGAATTGCAGGCGCTTGGATAGCACGGTGTTGTCGCCGGACTTGATCTCATGCGTCAGCAGGATCAGCAGCGCCGGGTCGAGTCCTTCATCGGACGGGTCAACAAGGATCGAACCCTGCCGGAGAAGGTTGGTGTGCTGCTCCAGGATCATATCCGACATGGCGAGCATGAGCGGATGGCCGGGGTGCATGAGAACGGCGCGCTCCAGTCCCGCCTTGTCGAGCGGTTGGATGGCCTGACGTTCAAAGCAAATGCGGCTGTAGCGCCGCAAGACCGGCTCATGGTCGCGGCGGTTCCGGCCGGTCAGGCGGCGGTCACGCTCGCGGATCACCGAAGGAACATGGCTGATCTCATAACGGCCGGCCTCGCGCGGATGCGCTGTGCCGCCGAGCGCGTCGAGGGCCTTGGAGAAGAAGGCACGGACGAAGTAGGGCTGAAGCCGTCGGGCCTCCGCCTTCTCCATTTCCTCCTTCACGGCGAACAGTCGATCCGCGCTCATCGTCTCCTGGGCGAGCGCGTTGCGATTCAAGAGGGATTTTAGGTGATCGTGGTCGAGCGCCTTGTCGATCTTCTGCGTCAGGCGGGCGCGGACTTCGGGCCGGTCGCCGTAGCGGATCGCCTCGACCAGCAAATCCTTTAGGCTGGTCTCCTCGAAGACCTCGCCAAGAATGTCGAATACGCGCCCGTGCAGGGCTTGGCTCTCGACCTCCAGCTTCAGAAGCAGGCGGTGATAGACATCGCCTTCGCGGGTCTCCTTGGCGACCAGATTCCACAGGTGGCAAACCTCGGTCTGCCCGATGCGGTGGATACGGCCAAACCGCTGTTCCAGCCGGTTCGGGTTCCACGGCAGGTCATAGTTGACCATGAGGTTCGCGTTCTGAAGATTGACGCCTTCGCCTGCGGCGTCGGTCGCCACCAGCACCCGGACATCGGGATCGGAGCGAAAGAGCGCCTGAAGGCGACGGCGCTCGTCCCGATGGGTGCCGCCGTGGATGGCCACGATGGCGTCGGGATTGCCAAGCACGCCGGCAATCCGCGCCTGAAGGTAATTCAGCGTGTCGCGGTGTTCGGAGAAGATGATGATCTTGCGCTGCCGACCGGCGGCGTCGCGGGTTTCAGGGTGATTCTGAAGGATTCTTGACAACTCATCCCATTTGCGATCCTGCCCGGAGGCGACGACGGCCTTGGCCTGCTCCTCCAGCCCCTTCAGGATGACGATCTCGGCCTCAAGCTCGACAACGGTCTTGGCCGCCGTGGCGTCGTCGATCAGGTTTTCCTCAAGGGTCTCCTGCTCCTCCGCGCTCAGGTCGTCATCGTCCTCCGGCGCGCCGGCATAGGTCTCGGCGAGGGCGTGCCGCCCCTTGATGCCGAGCTTTTCGTCGCGCAGCCGGTTCTCAAGCCGCTCGCGGCGGCGCTTCAGCGATTGGAAGATCGCTTCGGGACTTGAAGCGAGACGCCGTTGCAGCGCGGTAAGGGCAAAGCCGACCGATCCCTTGCGCGCGCCTTCGAGTTGGTCAGCCTTGCCCATTTCGGTCTGCACATAGTTGGTCACGGCCTCATACAAGGCCGCTTCGATCTGCGAGAGTTCGTAGTTGACGGTGTACGCCTTGCGCTCTGGGAAGAGCGGCGTGCCGTCGAACTTGACCAGTTCCTCCTTGACCATGCGGCGCATGAGGTCGGAGGCGTCGACCTTGTGAACGCCGTCGCGGAACTTGCCGTAGAAGCGGTCGGAATCGAGCAATGAAAGGAAAAGCTGGTAGTCCTCTTCCTTGCCGTTGTGCGGCGTCGCCGTCATCAACAAAAGGTGCCGGACATGCGCGCCCAGCTTCTCGGCGAAGCGGAAACGGCCCGTCTTTTCCAGCTTGGAACCGAAATAGTGCGCGGAGAGTTTGTGCGCTTCGTCGAAGACGGCCAAATCCCAGCCCGGCGCGCAAAGCTTGTCCTGAAGCTCCTCGTTGCGGGAGAGCTGATCGAGCCGGACGATAAGGCGGGGATAGTCGTCGAACGGGTTTCCGCTCGGCGAGGTCTGCTCCAGAAGCGGCGAATAGACGTGAAACTCCAGACCGAATTTCTCGTAAAGCTCGTCTCGCCATTGCTCGACAAGGCTACCGGGCGCGACGATCAGGATACGGTGTGAATCCGCGCGCATGATGAGTTCGCGGATATAGAGGCCCGCCATGATCGTCTTGCCGGCACCGGGATCGTCCGCGAGGACGAACCGCAAGGGCTGCCGGGGCAGAAGCGACTCATAGACGGCGGTGATCTGGTGAGGCAGCGGTTCCACATTCGAGCTGTGGACGGCCATCATCGGATCAAAGAGGAAGGCGAGGTCGATCCGCTTCGCCTCGCAAGCAAGCTGGAAAGCCGCGCCGTCACCGTCGAAGGAGAAGGGACGCTCGGCCGTGGCGACATCGACCGAAGGCTCGTCGCCCCTGTTGAGAAGCCGTTCCTTCATCGCGCCGTCCGGCGTCCGGTAGATGAGCTGGACAGAGCCTTCCCCAAGGGGCACGACAGCAACGACCGTCACGACTTGGGACGGTTCGATCCCGGATAGACTCAGGCCAGACTTGATTTCTTCGAGCTTCATGTGGTGGACGGCTTTCTTTTGGGTGCGCGAGCCTCTGCCCCGAAGTTTGCTGAGATTGAACGGGTCATGACGGGAGATTTCGCTGCGGCGGCTTGCCGGAATAGGGGGCGACGTTGACCGCCTCCGCCTTCTTCCGTGCCTCGGCGATGTCGAAGCTGTTCTGCATCCGCATGAGGGTTTCCATCGAAACGCCGAACGCCTTCTCGATGCGGATCGCCATTTCCGGCGAAAGATCGGCCCGCTCATTGAGCAGGGCTGACAAGGCCGCACGGGTGATGCCCAGAACCCCGGCGGCGGCCGTGACCGACAGGCCGAGAGGTTCGATCACCTCGGTCTTCACGAAGCCGCCGGGATGGGCGGGGGCCTTCATTCGGATGCTGGTCATTGCGCTTGCGCCCACGTTTCAGCCGTTCCCTCATAGTCAAGGTCAGCGATCTCGCCGCCCGGTGCGTCGATTTTGAACGTGAGCGCGCCGACCGGTGCGGCCCGTAGCTCCCATTTTCCCCGTCCGGCACCGGACGGCGGTTGAACCGTCCAGCCGGCGACGCAGCGAAGCTCCGATGCCCCGGCCATGTCCTGAAGGAAAGACAGGATGCGCCGCAACCTCGAAACGTCGATGCTTCGCGGGCCGGCCGGTTCGTCCTCTGCGATGAGAGAGCGCAAGCCCGGATGGACCACGTTCCGAATCTTCATGCCGCACACTATTTGGAAGACTGGATAGCGTCAAGCGACGCTTTACGGCTCGCTCCGAGCGGAGATGATATTGATTTTGAGGGCTATAGCGTAAACGTAGTGATCATCACTATCGGTCGCGGCCCGCCAGCTTCTCATCACATCATTGCGAGTTTGGTGCGCTGTTAGGGATACAAGATAGCAGCGGCAACTTCGCCCTGTTCAGAATCCCCGGCGCGGTGTATGCGCTCCTCATGCGTAAGCTGATCGTGCTCACGATGTTTGCGGTTGTTCTCGCGCTCGGCGGGACGGTGGCGAATGCGCATGAGCGGCATCAGCACAATGCAGCCGCGGCCGTTTCTGCCGACACGCAAGCGGATGTAGGCGCTACGCAGTTGGAAGCGAAAGAAACTATCGTCACTGCCGTCGAACACGCGCAGTCCGGCGTCTGCGCGATTTGCGGCGGAACGTGCTGCGCTTGTGGCGCAGGTTGCGTGAGCGCAGCGATTTCCGCTTCGACCGTTATTTCTTTTCCTCCTCTGGTTCGCGCGTCTATCGCGCCCGGCATTGCCGTAAGCGATCAGCCATCGCTTGCCTCGGATATTTCCGGCCCTCCAAAAACCTTCGCCTGATCGAGCGGTAACCCCGCTTTCGCGCGTGCGCTCTCGGGGCGCGCGCAGGACTCGTTCCGGCAAAGGATTTCCCCCATGCGCGTATCGTTCGCGCTCAGCCTGCTCCTGATCGGCTTCGTTGCCGTATCCACTCCCGCTGCCAACGCGCACGAGGGGCACGACCACAATACGTCCGCGCCCGTGTCGCAAAGCCTTACGCCGCGCGGCGAGGCAGAATCGGATGCGTTCCAGCTTGTCGCGGTGTTGCGCGACGGCGCGCTCACGCTTTATCTCGACCGCTTCGCGACCAACGAGCCGGTGAATGGAGCGACGGTGGAAGTCGAAACGCCATCTGGTCCGCAAGCTGCGGAAGCCGTGGGTGAGGGCATCTATCGAATTGCAGCACCGTGGGCGAAAGGCGCCGACCATTACGATCTTATTTTCACGGTGACGGCCGGCGACAAGGTTGATGTTCTCACGTTGACCATCCTCGATACGCCGCGCGAGGCGAACGCAGCGCCTGCGCGTTCATTGTGGTGGGTTATTCTCGCTGCGCTTATTGCCGCTACGGTTTTCCTGTCCGGCGTAATGTTCGCTCGGCATTTCCCGCGTGCATTGCGGATTGGCGGTGCATCCGTGCTCGCTTTCATGCTGGCGGCGTTCGCGACTGACAGCGCGCGTGCGCATGAAGGCCACGACGACAACAAACGCACGCAGGCCAGTCGCGACGCCTCGCAACGTCTACCGGACGGCACGATTTTCGTGCCGAAGCCGGTGCAGCGGCTGCTCACCATTCGCACGCTGGTCGTGAAAGAAGGGCAGCACGCAAAGTCCCTGGAGCTTCCGGGCCGCATCATTCCCGACCCGAATGCGAGCGGCTACGTGCAATCGACTCTCGCAGGAAGATTGCTGCCGCCGCCGGCCGGGTTTCCCGTGCTTGGTTCGCGCGTCGAAAAGGGTCAGGTACTCGCCTATGTCTCGCCGCCGGTGCAGACCATCGACATCTCGGACATGCGCCAGAAGGAAGGCGAGCTGCTCCAGCAGATTTCAATTCTTGAGCGCCGCGTGGCGCGATACGAAAAACTCGCGGAGACCAACACGATCTCGCGCACGCAGCTCGATGAAGCGCGGCTGGAATTGCAGGGCTTGCGTGACCGGAAGATCGCGCTCGACAAGACGCGCGCCGAACCGGAGGCGCTGATTGCGCCGGTTTCGGGCGTTATCGCCGAAACGAACACCATCGCGGGCCAGCTTGCGCAGCCGAATACGGTCGTGTTTCAGATCGTCGATCCGTCGCGGCTCTGGGTTGAGGCGCTCAGCTTCGAGGCCTTGCCGGACCTCAAGGCCGCAAGCGCGCGCAACCATAACGGTCACAGCGTCAGCCTTGCGTTCCGTGGCAGCGGTGCGGCACTGCGCAATCAGGCAATCCCGATTCACTTCGCTATCGATGGCGAGACTAATGGGGTCTGGGCAGGGCAGTTCGTGTCGGTGTTCGTCAAACTGCCGGATGAACGCAAAGGGATCGCCTTGCCGCGCACAGCGGTGGTGCGTGCGGCGAACGGCCTGCATGTCGTGTTCGAGCAGGTAAGCGCGGAGCGGTTCCAGCCGCGTGAAGTCAAGATCGAGGCGCTGGACGCGGAGAACGTGCTGGTGACGGCCGGCATCGAGAACGGCAAGCGGATCGTCGTGCAGGGCACCGAACTGATCGAACAGGTGCGGTGACGCGATGTTCACATTCCTCGTCAGCAATTCTCTCAAGAACCGGGTTCTCGTTCTCGCGTTCTCATTCGCGCTGATGGTCTATGGCGGCTTCGCCTTGACCCAGTTGCCGGTCGACGTGCTGCCTGATCTCAACCGCCCGACCGTCACCATCATGACGGAAGCGGAAGGATATTCGCCGCAGGAAGTGGAGCAACTCGTCACCTTTCCAATCGAGTCGCAGATGAACGGCCTGCCGGGTGTGGTACGCGTGCGTTCGGTTTCCGGTGTCGGGCTTTCGATCATTTATGTCGAGTTCGGATGGGACGCGGAAATCTTCCGCAGCCGCCAGCAGGTGAACGAACGCATCGCGCTGGTGCGCGAGCAGTTGCCGCCCAGCATTACGCCGCAACTCGGTCCGGTCAGTTCGCTGATGGGGCAGGTGCTGATGGTGGCGGTGACGAATCCGAAGCTGACGCCAATGGCGTTGCGTGAGCTTGCCGATTTCACCATCCGTCCGCGGTTGCTCACCATTCCCGGCGTTGCGCAGGTGATTCCGATGGGCGGAGAGGTGAAACAGTTCCGCATTTCTATCAATCCGGTCGCGCTGCGGGCGTTCAACGTCTCGCACGAGCAGATCGAGCGCGCGTTGACGTCGTTCGGCGCCAATCTTGGCGGCGGCTTTACCGATCAAAGCTCGCGCGAATATCTGATCCGCGGCATCGCGCGCTCCACCAGCCTCGACGATCTTCGCAATCTCGTGGTCGCAACCGATGCTTCCGGCTCGATTTATCTGCGCCAGCTTGGCGAAATCGAATACGGCGCCCGCATGAAGCGCGGTGACGCCGGTTACATGGGAAATCCGGCCGTCATCGTTTCTGTCGAAAAACAGCCGAATGTCGATACGGTGAGCCTGACACGCAAACTGGAAGACGCGCTGAAACAACTCGCAACCGTGCTGCCCGAAGGTACCAAGCTCGATCAGCCGGTTTTCAGGCAGGCCGATTTCATCTCGGCTTCGGTCGGGAACGTGGAGACGGTGCTGGCCGAGGCAATCGTCGTGGTCGCGGTCATTCTATTCCTGTTCCTGCAAAACTGGCGGACGACTGCGATTTCGCTGACTGCAATCCCGGTCTCGATCCTGATTACCGCCTTGATATTTCATTATGCGGGGTTGTCGATCAACACCATGACTCTCGGCGGCATTGCCATTGCCATCGGCGAACTGGTCGACGACGCCGTGGTGGACGTCGAAAACATTTTCCGGCGGCTTCGCGAGAACGCAGCGGCGGGGAATCCGCGCAGCGTGTTCGAGGTGGTGGTGACCGCGAGTCAGGAAGTGCGCTCCGGCATCGTTTACGCCACGCTGGTGATCATTCTGGTTTTCATTCCGCTGTTCGCATTGTCTGGCATCGAAGGGCGGCTGTTCGTGCCGCTGGGGCAGGCGTACATCGTCGCGATTCTCGCGAGCCTGTTCGTGTCCATCACGCTGACGCCGGTGATGGCCTATTACATGCTCCCCGGCATGAAATCGCTGCACGAGCGCGAGAGCAGGGTGGTGACGTGGCTCAAGAATAAGAACCGCGCGCTGCTGGACTTTGCATTGGCCAGGCAACGCATGGTGATGACGCTGGCGGGCGTGCTCGTCGTCTCGGCGGTGATCGGCGCATTCCTGCTTCCCCGTTCGTTCCTGCCACCCTTCAACGAAGGCACGTTCACTGTGAACATGTCCTTCAATCCGGGCATCTCGCTGGCTGAGTCCAGCCGCATCGGCGCGGTGGCCGAACGGCTCATTCTCGAAATACCGGGCGTGAAAACGGTCGGGCGGCGTACCGGCCGCGCCGAACTCGACGAACATGCGGAAGGCGTCCACGTCTCCGATATCGAAGTCGAAATGACGCGCGATGCGTCGAAGCCGAAGATTGCCGAAGAAATCCGGTCGCGGCTTTCGCTCTTGCCGGTCGCGGTGAACATCGGCCAGCCGATCTCGCACCGGCTCGACCACATGCTTTCCGGCGTGCGCGCCGAAATCGCGGTAAAAATCTTTGGCGACGATCTCGACGGCCTGCGCCGCGAAGCGGCCGCTTTGCGCGCGAAACTGGAATCCGTGCCGGGGTTGCGTGATCTGCAAATCGAACGACAGGCTTTAATCCCGCATCTGGAAATCCGCGTCGATCACAAGAAAGCGGCCCTCTATGGCGTGCAGCCTGCGGCCATCGTCGAGCAGATCAGCCGCCTCTCCAGCGGGCGGGTAGTTTCACGCGTGGTCGATGGCTATCGCCGCTACGATGTCGTGATCCGGCTGCCCGAACGCATTCGCACGACGCAGGGGCTAAGCGAGTACCTGATCCAGACGCCGAGCGGATGGATTCCTGCGAAGCAGATCGCGGAAATCCGCGAGACCGACGGTCCGAACCAGATTCAGCGTGAAAACGGGGAACGCCGGATTGCGGTCTTCGCGAATACCGACGGTTCCGACATCGCATCCATCGCGGCGGCAATCCAGCGCGAGATCGACGGCACGAAATTGCCGCAAGGGTTCTATGCGGTGCTCGAAGGAAACTATCAGGCGCAGCGCAGCGCAACGCGAACCATCGCGGCGCTCTCCTGCATCTCGTTGCTGCTGATCCTCGCGCTGCTCTATAGCCGTTATCGTTCGCCGGTGCTGACCTTCATCATCCTCGGCAGCGTACCGTTCGCGCTGGTCGGCAGCGTCGTTGCGTTATGGCTCACCGGCCTGTCGCTGTCGGTCGCCTCGATGATCGGTTTCGTGACGTTGACCGGAATCGCTACCCGCAACGGCATTCTCAAGATCAGCCACTACATCAACCTTTCCTTGCGGGAAGGGATGGCGTTCGGACCTGCGCTGGTGGTGCGGGGTTCGCTGGAGAGGATGACGCCGGTGCTGATGACGGCGCTCGCCGCCGGTGTCGCGCTCGTGCCTTTGCTGATCGACGCAAGCTCGCCGGGGAAGGAAATCCTGCACCCGGTGGCGGTCACGATCTTCGGTGGTCTCATCAGCGCCACGCTGCTCGATGCCGTTCTCACGCCCGTTCTGTTCCTGCGCTACGGCGAGAAGCCGCTGGAGCGGATTCGCCACGAAGTGCAGGCAACCAATCAAACCCGTTCAGTTGAAGCCTTCTAACCATGGAGAAAACGATGACGAAGAAACTTGCAGCACTCGCTTTCGTGGCACTGCTTTCGCTCGGCGCGGGCGCGCTCGCACATGCGCCGGAGAAAGGAAAGCACGGCGGCCAGCAGACCGACGCAGGGAATTATCATGTCGAAGCCGTCGCGCGCGGCAATACGCTGGAGGTGTTCGTTACCGATCACGGTGAAAAACCCGTCAGCACGAAGGGGTTCAAGGGTACTGCGGTGCTGGTCGTCAATGGCAAGGCGCAGCGCATTTCGCTCGCGCCAAAGGGCGACAACGTGCTGATCGGTACTTCGCCCGTCGAGCTGAAGGCACCGCTTCGCGGGGCCGTGCAGATCACCAACGATAGCAACGAGACGGTTCAGGCCAAGTTTTAAACGAAGGTCTGTCAGGTCAGCTTCGACGGCTTTCGCCGGCAAGCACTTCGCGTACTTTGAGGGCGAGCTGATCGATGGTGTAAGGCTTCACGATCAGTTGCGCATCGGAATCCACAACGCCGTTATGCACGACGGCGTTGTGGGTATAGCCCGTGGTATAGAGAATCCTCATGCCCGGATTGAGTTTTTCCGCTTCGGTAGCGAGCGCGCGGCCGTTCATCCCCGGCATCACGATATCGGTGAACAGCAGATTCACGCCGGGATTTTTCTTCAGGACTTCCAGCGCGGAAGGACCGGAGTCCGCGTGCAGCACGGTGTAGCCGAGTTCGCGCAGGGCGGCGACGCTGACAAGACGCACGCGGTCCTCATCTTCGACCACGAGAATAATGACCGTGGGATCCCCGGTTGGCAGAGCGGGTTTCGGCTGTGTGGACACGATGTCTTCCGCACGCTGCGTGCGCGGCAAGTAGATCTTGATGGTCGTGCCGTGATCGACCTCAGAATAGATCTTCACATGGCCACCGGTCTGTTTCACGAAGCCATAGACTTGTGAAAGACCGAGGCCGGTGCCTTTGCCGGTGGGCTTGGTCGTGAAGAAGGGATCGAAGGCGCGGTTCGCGATGTCCGTGGACATTCCGCTTCCGGTGTCCGATACCGCAATCAGTACATATTGTCCCGCGGGCACGCCGGGATGTTCGGAAGAATACGCTTCGTCGAGATAACAATTCGCGGTTTCGATGGTTAGCTTGCCGCCGCCGGGCATCGCATCGCGGGCGTTTACGCAAAGATTAAGAATTGCATTCTCGACTTCGCCCGGATCGGCGTGAGTGCGCCACAAGCCGCCGGCAAGCACCGTTTCCATTTGCACGTTTTCACCGATGGTGCGGCGGAGTAGTTCCGACATGCCTGCGACCAGCTTGTTAAGGTCGAGCGTCGCGGGCTGTAGCGGCTGCTGACGAGAGAACGCGAGCAAGCGGCTGGTGAGGGTGGCCGCGCGTTGCGCGCCTTCCATCGCTGCGTCCGAATACTTGGATACGTCGGTATCGCCGCGGGCGAGACGTTTCTGCATCAGGCTCAGAGAGCCGATGACGATGGCGAGCATGTTGTTGAAGTCGTGCGCGATGCCGCCGGTGAGTTGTCCGACCGCTTCCATCTTCTGCATCTGGCGGATACGGGTTTCGGCGCTGGCGCGTTTTGCCGTCTCGGAGACAAGTTCGCGGATGTAGCGGGACATGATGGTGAAGACGGCGAAAATCATGACCAGCACGAGCAAGACCGAGGCAAGTACGCCCCACCAAAGTTTCCGTGTGGTTTCGTCGGTTTCCGCGAGACGTTCTTTAAGAATCCTGTCGTCGAACGCGTGCATCTGGTTGATCATCTCGCGGACGTCATCCATGAGGCGCTTGCCAAGATCGGTCTGCACCAGCGCCAACGCCGCTTCGCGCTCGCCTTTTTTAAAAAGATCGATGGTGGTCTGCAGTTCGGAGAATTTTTTTTCGGCAAGTGACCGGATGCCGGCAAGCTGTACGGCCCGTTCTTGGCGCTTAATCAGCTTGGCGATAAGGGTTAGCTCCTCATCGAACGCAGCGGCCGTGCCTTCGTATGGCTTTAGATAATCGGGATTACCTGTGAGCAGGTAACCGCGCTGGCCGGTTTCGGCATCTTGCAGGAGCGATAATGCTTTCGTGAACCTTGCCTGCATTTCGAGGACGCGCCGCACGTCGGCATTGTCGTCGGCCTGCTGTTTCGCAAGCCATGCGAACGCACCGACCACCAGAACCAGAAGCGCAAAACCCAGCCCAAGCAATACGGACTGGATACCACGGCGCGGCGCGGGAAGGTTCAGGGATTTGTAGGGCATCGGTTTCCGGGGCTGGCAGGCATTGTCTCTTACAATATTCCTACAACATTCCTTGCGAACAAACACAGGCCTCTGCGTAAGAAGAAGAGGCGTGCTATGCAATGCGATGCTTGCGAATTCACGACTCGTCTCTGTCTTGTTCCTGACCGTAATCCTTGGTGCTGGCGGCGCTTTCGCCCAGGAAAAAAGTTCCGGAACTTTTCGCTCGTTCCTCTCGGCGTTGTGGCCGGATGCGCGCAAGCTGGGCGTATCGCGCGAAACCTTCGATGCCGCGGTTGCCGGATTGACCCCCGATGCGGAAATCCTTCCCCTCACGAAGCGCCAGCCTGAATACAATAAGCCAATCGGGGAATATCTCCGCGGCCGTGTCACCGGTGGATTGGTGGCGGGTGGCAGAAAGAACGCGGAGAAGTGGGCGGATACGCTGGCCGCGATCGAAAAACAGTATGGCGTCGACCGCCATGTCATCGTTGCGATCTGGGGACTGGAGACGGGCTACGGCTCGTTCACGGGCGGCAAGGACGTGATCCGCTCGCTGGCGACCCTCGCGCATGCGCGCTATCGCGACGACTTCTTCCGCAATGAAATGCTCGCGGCGCTCCAGATTCTGGAACAGGAACATATTACCCGCGAGAAGATGCGCGGTTCATGGGCCGGGGCGATGGGACAGGCACAATTCATCCCCACCAGTTTCTTGAAGTTCGCGGTCGATCAGTCCGGCGATGGCAGGCGCGATATCTGGACCAACGTGCCCGACGTGCTTGGCTCCATTGCCAATTATCTCCGCAAGAACGGTTGGGAGCGCGGATTACCATGGGGTTTCGAGGTAACGGTGCCGCAGGGCTTCGATTACCGCGTCAGCCGCAACTCCTTCCGCGAATGGAATGCGCTCGGCGTGAAACGCGCTGACGGCGGCAAGCTGCCAGCGGAAGGCAACGCGATTCTGTTTTTTCCGAGCGGGGCGAACGGACCGGGCTTTCTGATCACGAAGAACTACGAAGCCATCAAGACCTATAATATCTCGGACGCCTATTCGCTCGCAGTTGCGAATACCGCAGACCGTTTGCGCGGACGCGGAGCGTTCGCCGGGACATGGCCGAACGATCCGCCGCTGCCGCGAGAGCGGCGGATCTGGCTGCAAAAGCGGATGCAGGCACTCAGCATTCCTGTGAACAATACGGTCGGCCAGATCGACTTCGATCTCCGCGACCGCATCCGCGAATTACAGGTTAAATTCGGAATGGTGCCGGATGGCAATCCCACCGAGGTCCTGTTGCAGCGTCTAGAGAAGTAAGTATTCCGCCTGGCGGTTATAAACAGGATTAACGCTATATAAAGCGCGCGCCGGCCATACTTCGCCGCTTTTCGATCGGGGGCTGGCGCGTGGCAATTCCGTCTGCATTTCAGGTGCGGTTGGGGCTTTATGGCTTCGCCAGCGAGCGCGAGTCGCAGCGTCTGCAGCGCCGCCATATCTGGGACTTGGTCGAAACGCACCTTGCCGGCGCAGTCGGCGGCGTTATCGACTATTCGGCAGAATATGCGCCGGCTTATGCCCGCACGCTCGACAAGAACCGCGAGGAAATCACCCGCGTGGTCGTGGAGTCTACGAAAGGACTCTGCCTGCATCCGTTCGATGAGGCATGGGTAGCGGCGGCATATGATCGGGCGAAATTCGAAATCCGCCTCACGCTCGATATGCGCGCCCGGGCGACGTTCAGCCGTCCGCTGCTAAGCGGCATCTTCCGGCGTCTCGGCAAAACCTACTGGTCGGGAGCGAAGGTCGCAGAGCTTGCCGATGTGGCAACGCGGTTGTTCCTGCTGGACAATGCAAATGCCGTTGCTTGTCACAACGAACTGGCTGTCAGCGAGAGCAAGGTACGTGGCGACAAGCTTGGCGAGGCGATCGGAAAATTCGGCATCGTAATAGAGCAGGTACGCAAATCCATCGCAGGCGCGGCGGGTCAATTGAGCGAGTCGTCGGCACGGCTGTCGTCGCTGGCGCAAAGCTCGAATAGTCACGCCAATCTCGCCGCGGGCATCGCGGAAACTTCCGCAAAAGATGCAAACCGGATGGCCAGCGCGGCCGAGGAGTTGTCTTCCGCCATTGCAGACATTCGCGGCCGTTCCACGCAAAGCGCGCGGATGTCGCTGGAAGCGGTTGATCTCGCTCGGCGCGCGAACGACATCGTCGCTTCGCTGTCTGAGTCCGTCGATCGGGTCGGCTCGGTGGTCGGATTGATTTCGCAGATTGCCTCGCAAACCAATCTGCTTGCGCTGAATGCGACTATCGAGGCGGCACGCGCGGGAGAAGCGGGCAGGGGCTTTGCTGTCGTCGCCAGCGAAGTAAAGTCGCTCTCGACGCAAACTTCGCGCGCGACCGACGAGATTTCAGAGCAGATTTCGAAAATCCAGGAAGCGACGCGGCAATCCGTCGGCGAGATCGCCTCCTGCGGCCGTGCAATCGGCGAAGTTGCGGCAACGGTTGAAGCGCTATCGGGTTCGGTCGACCAGCAGGCGGATGCCACCAGCAGCATTGCCCAAAGTACGAGCCGCACCTCCGGCTACGCGAATGAAGTCGCCGATGCGATGCAGAAGGCCGCGCATTCCATCTCGCAGACTGATGCGGAGGCGAATGCCGCCCGCGATCTTGCATTCGATCTCGGCAAGTGTCTGTCCGAACTAGACCATGCGGTTGAAGCGTTGCTGGCGGTTGCGCGTACGGAGGGGGAAGGGCCGAAACCCTTCGCGGACGTAGCCAGACGGGCCTGAGCGCGATTTTCTGTGATTCCGTAGGGATCGGCCGATTCGGGTATTTAGATACCTATTTCCACGACTTGTATACAGTAAGGCCTGCCCACAACCCCCGGTGCACAACCGTGGCGAAGACTTCCTAACCCATTGATATTGTTTGTGTTCCGAAAACATAACCGTGGCGTTTCTGCAACACAAATGGGGAATCGAGGTTCCCTATGCCCCCAAAAGCATCATTCACATTGAACGGTAAGGTGCCTTGGCTAAGGTGACCCTGCGACAGAGGGGGGAGCTCCAATCGGGGGGAACCTTGCGTCGCACCCGTCCGGTTTCGACGGCTTCTGTCAGGGTTTTGTACGAACTCTCAAAAGTTCGAGGCAGGCACGAAGTCGGATCGGGTGGTTCGCGGGGAATTTGGGGATTTTTCCAAAGGGCGTCAGCCCTCCGGAGTAAGACCCGCTCCCTCAGGCATTTTTGAGAGAGAAGACTCTTTGGAGGTCACGATGAAGATGGTGAAAAGCCTCATCCTCGGCACCGCTGCAGCTTTCGCAGCGACCGCCGCGGCGCAGGCAGCGGACCTTCCCGTAAAGGCCAAGCCGGTCGGTTACGTGAAGATTTGTCCGCAGTATGGTCCGGGCTTCTACTACATCCCGGGCACGGATATCTGCATTAAGGTTGGCGGTCTCGCCACGATGGAATTCGGCATTCGCAACGGTAACCAGACGACCGAAGCGCCGATCTCCTCGTCGGGCAACGGCACCAACCTCGTTATCAACCGTGAAGATAACGACTACATGGCCCGTTCGCGTATCTACCTGATCCTCGACACGCGCCAGGCCACCCCGTACGGCGTTCTGCGCACCTACGTGCGTCAGCCGTTCGGCGTTTCGACCTCGGGCAACGGTGGTACCACCGCTCCGGGTCTCGCCACTGCGACCGCCGGCGCCGAACTCGCGTTCCTCCAGTTCGCGGGCTTCACCGTTGGTCAGACCGACTCGTTCTTCACGTTCGGTAACAACTACAACGGCATCGGCATGGCTTCGGTCCACTGGACCTGGACCCAGGTCATTGCCTACACCGCGAACTTCGGTGGCGGTCTCTCGGCGACGGTCTCGCTCGAAGATCCGTCCTCGACCCGTTACGGCATTGCCAACACGATCTATCAGGCTGCTACTCCGGGTGGTGCTGCTGCTCCGCTGGGTATCGGTGATGCGTCGGCTGGCTTCCGCATGCCGAACATCGTTGGCAACATCCGCATCGATCAGGCGTGGGGTTCTGCGCAGATCATGGGTGCTGTCACGGAACTGGAAGTCAACGGCAACACTTTTGCCGGTGGTCTGCTTCCGGCTGGTGTGTACCCGAACTCGAATGGTTACGCGATCGGTGCTGGCATCGTCGTGAACCTGCCGTTCATTGCTCCGGGTGACACGATCAGCATCCAGGGCGTGTACTCCGAAGGCGCGGTGGAATACACCGGTCTCGGCGGCAACCCGCTCCGCAACGGTCCGGGCTTCGGCTTCCGTCAGGCGGCTGGTGCTGTTGGCGGTCCGGCCTTCACTGCGGTTGACGCAGTCGCTACTGCGACTGGCCTTGAGCGCACGGAAGCCTGGTCGATCAACGGTCAGTTCCGTCACTTCTTCTCGCCGTCTCTGCGCGTTGCAGTGTTCGCGGGCTACACCGAAGTTAACTTCGGCCCGATCGCGACCGCTCAGGGCTATCCGAGCGCCGAGATCACCCAGATCGGTGGTAACATCGCCTGGTCGCCGGTTAAGGACCTGAACATCCAGCTGGACGTTCTGTGGACGGACATGTCGACCTCCGCAACTGCTCTGCAGGCTGCCGGTTCGGATGACATCCTCGCGTTCCGCGTGAACGTCAACCGTCCGTTCTGATCTAACGATCGGATAAGACTAGGAAACCCCGGCGGGAAACCGCCGGGGTTTTCGTTTGTGTATCGATGATCGGTCCGATTGCGCATGTTAATCACTTGGCCGATTAGACTTGCACTACAGCTTGTTTTGCCTGACGCTCACCTCAATATTTGGGGACTTGCTGGAAACTGGGGATGCAACGCTCGGCGAGTGGCTTGCAAGGTCATGGCTCTGCCTCGCTAAAAGCCACGAACGATTTTGTCCTGGCGAAATTACGCGAGGGCGGCAAGATAAATGGCGCCTTACTCGATCTGGGAGCTGGCACCGGTTACTTCACGAGGCTGCTTTCTTCTGAACGGGAAAAGAGCGGCTTGAAGCCCGGTCAATCGCTTTTCGCTTGCGATATTGCTGGCGGAGCATTTCAGGCCGAAGGGGCCACGTTCCACGAGTTCGATGCTAACAACGGAATGCCTTACGAGAGCGGCACATTCGATGGAGTTGCTGCAATTGAGGTATTCGAGCATACGCGCGCACCATACGATGTAATCGCTGACGTTTATCGCATTCTGAAACCGGGCGGGGTGCTGATTTTTTCGGTCCCCAACCCCGGTCACGCGCTTTCGCGAGTGAAGTTTCTTTTCTCCGGCCACTTTCACATGTTTCCGTCGCCTAGCATTCTCCCGGAGAACGGTGGCCGCATCTCCGGTCACATCGCTGCGCTACCTTATCAGTATTGGAATTATGGCCTGCGCCGCGCCGGATTTCGCAATATTGAACTCTACAGTGATCGCTCAAAGCGAAGTGCATCGATTATCGCGACGATGCTCTGGCCATTTACACGCTTAGCGACCCGGAAGCACGTCAATCGGATCGCGCGTAAAGAGCCAAAGCTGTACGAAGAGACTCACGATGTTGCCAGAACGGCAAACTCGTGGAACGCGCTAACGTCCCGTAGTCTCATCATCGTTGCATCGAAACCCCAATGAAAAAATCTACTTGGCTAGATATTGCTAGATTACTGACGCTTGGCGTGGCGTACACTGGCTGTTATCTGCTCTATCTGCTTGTGCAATCATACACCGGGCAACTCGTGGCCATGGTGATAGCTACCGGTATCGGATTTGTCGTTGGTCACACTGTCATTCATGATGCGACCATTGCGACAAATCAAATGAGACGAAGGAAGCAATCGACGTGAGCCGGGGCTACCTTACCGCTATTAAGATGGCGATGTGGGCCTACATCATCTCGGCTACAATCGTTAGCGGCTTGTTGTTTTCGCATAGAAAGAATGTTGGAGATTTTTTGCTATGCGCCTTGCTAATTGTCTGCGTTATTGTCGTGTTTATTTTCCAACGCCGAATTAAGTTAACCGAATAGGACTCTTATGGGCTTTTTCGATTTAGCAGATTGGACATTTTTTACGATCTTCGCAGTTTCTTTCGGCCTGCTGTGCGCGATAGTTGCCATCGGCGTGCAGCTTCATCGTGAGGCAAAAGTGGAAGACGAGTACGAGCGACAAAGAATCCAGCAAGATTAGTTGCTGGCACCTTACGACGAGAATTTGCTTTCTTCGGTATCGGCGCGAATTGCAAGCTTGCGAATGGGGCCGATCATGCGTTCGTCGGCGAGCGTGGGCGGATGGCCGACGCCCGGTATCTCGATCGCGGCCATATCCGGATGCCGCGCTTTCATCTCCGTCACCGTCTCGCGCGAAAGCAGATTCGAGTGCTCGCCGCGGAAGACCAGCAGCGGCGCGTTCTTCAGTCCGTCGAACAACGGCCACATGGGTGGTGCGGGCACATCCGCACGGATGTCTTTCAGGTTGAACGCGATGGCCGGATCGGAGCGGCCGATTAGGGCGTTCTCATCTTCAATCCAAGAAATCCGTGCGTAGCGATTCCAGTCGTGTGCGGTGAACGCTGGGAACTCGTGTTCCATCGTCGTTTTTAGAATCCGCACGGCATCGTTCCAATCTTTCGGCTGGGGTAGCTTGCCGACATAGGACTGGATACGCAGCAGGCCCGGCATTTCCAGCACTGGCCCGATATCGTTCAGCACCGCGCCCGCGATGACGGATGGCTTTGCCGCCGTCAGCGCCATGGTGAGAATACCGCCGCGTGATGTGCCGATGAACACCGCGCGCTCGATGTTGAGCGCGTTCAGCACGGTGAGGAGATCGTTCAGTTCGACCGGCACCGCGTAGTTGGCCGGATTCGGATCGCGGTCCGACAGCCCGCGTCCGCGCGAGGAAAGCGCCAATACGCGGCGAGGTGCGTCCGCATCGAAAGCGAGCGCCTCGATCAGTTCGCGGAAATCTTCGTTGGTGCGCGTTAGCCCGGGAAGGCAAATCATGGGCAGCCGGCGAACATCCCGCGGTCCTGCGTCGAGCAGGTGCAGCTTCAGGCCGTCCGTACTAGTAATATATAAATCATTGATTTTGTTGGTCATTTTTGGTCAGAAAGCTGTAACGGCGGCGAGGGCCTGTGGTCTGCCTAGCCTAGCCGTCGTTGCCGCCGCGGGCGAGGTCGGACTCGATGCTATGCGTGCGCTTGTTGGTGAGCAGCGCGCGGTAGACCTGCAGGTTTTCCAGCACGCGAAGAATATAGAGCCGCGTTTCGGTGATCGGAATGCGTTCGATCCAGTCGATGATTGCTTCCGTTTGCGCGCCGCGCGGATCGCCGCGCAGGTTCATCCATTGGCGCGCGCGTCCCGGTCCGGCGTTGTAGCCGATGAAGGTCAGCACGTAGGAGCCGTTGAACGTCTGCACCAGATGGCCGAGTTCGGCGGAACCGAACGTGACGTTATAAGCCGGGTCGCGTTGCAGCTTGTTGAAGTCGAACGGGACCCCGATGCGCCGCGCGATGCCGACGCCGGTCGGACGGATCACCTGCATCAGGCCATAGGCATTCGCGGGCGAGACGGCGTAAGGATTGAACTCGCTTTCCTGCCGCGCAATTGCATAGACCACGCCTTTCTCGATCGGCGGTCCCAGATGTTTGTAATCGGGGATGCCGGTAAGAGGGAACGCGATAGCATCGACCGGCAGGCCACGATCCAGACCTTGCTTGCCGATGATGACCAGCGCGCGGTTGTCGCCGTTGGCGCGCGCGATTTCCGCGAGCAGCACCGCGGTTGCGGTGGTCGGCGAGCGGTCGATGATGTCGATGGCGAAAGGGATCACCAGATCGGTGGCGCCGGCTGCGTAAAGCAGCCGGAATGCGCGCGTCGCCTCGTTGTTGTTGAACTGGGTCCGGTCCGCATCGCTGACCTGTGGGGTAGCGCGAAACGGGAGGTCGCCGCGCTTCAGCTTTGCGCGGGCGAGTTGGCCATAGAACGCAAGATGATGGCGCGCGGCCAGCTCATAGGCCGAGCGCGCGCCGATTGCGTCGTTCAATGCTTCCGCGGCGCGGCCCTGCCAGTAAAGCGCGCGCGCGATGTAGAACGGTTGCGGCGTGGGTATCGCCTGCGAGAAATGCCGCTTTGCTGTCGCCGGGTCCTTCAGGTAGCGCAGCGCTACCCAGCCTGCGGTGAAATGGACATCGGCCTGCAGAATATCGTTGTCGGGCGTCACCGCGGTATTCGCCACGCGATACGCCAGTTGTGGATTCTTGTCGTCGAGCAGCGCGCGGATGACGAGGCGGCGCTCGCGCCACCAGTCGTCGGCGTCGGGCGAGTTGGCGGGGATTTTCGGCGCCTGCAACATGAATTCGGCGGCCGCCTTGGCGTCGTTGCCGCGGCGCGCGAGATAGGCGCGCGCATAGAGATAGCTGGCATCCTTGCGCAGATGCGCGGGCACGGCATCGAGCAGCGATTTTGCGTTTCCGGCGCGCTGTAGCGCGGCATTGCGTGCCTTGCTGAGCAACGCGACGTCCTTGCTCGCGCGCTCGGCTGCGCGCTGCGCTGCTTCGAATTTCTCAAGGTAGAACAGCCGGTCGGCGCGCGCCTTGTGGTCGGCGCTGGTCAGCAGGCTGCCGTGCGCGCTCAGGATTTCCTGCTCAAGCGACCCGGTGAGTTCTTCCTCGCGCCATGCACGGCGTAACCAGCCGAGCGCATGGGCCTGGTGGTTGGACGCAATCAGCGCACGGGCGAGGGCGATCATGCCATCGCCGGAAACCGGCTGCGCGTTGCCGAAATAGCCGAGGACCGTTTTCGGGTCGCGCTTCTCGCTGAGTAACAGGCTTTCGGCGCGGCGGCGGATCAGGGTGGGGCTGGGCCAGTGCGGGTTCTGGCGGATGAAAGCCTGGATCCGGTCGAAGCCGATGTCTTTGGGGGTCAGGCGGATCGCGAGCCAGGTAACGAGGTTGCGCGCTGCCGGGTCGCTCATCTTCGCGCCGAGAGCGTCTGCTTCCCGGAACTCGCCGTCTTTCAGGTGCTCAAGGGCTTTCTTGAGATTTGCGGCATCAGGAGGGGTTTGCGCGGCCGCCGGTATGGCGAAGGCTGCGGCAATCAATAACAGCGCGGCAATGACGCGGCCGAATGGCGGTCGCATCCGTCTCCCTCTGGTCCCTGACCCCCGAAATGGACTGATATGTATGAATCGGTGGTTACTGTAGCGATATGGCGGGGCAAGGGCAGCAAAAAAGCCCGGTTTCCCTTCCGCCGGACCGCTTTCCACGCTATTTCAGGCGCTTCGTTTTCAGCCCAGCCACAGGAGACTGTCGTGCAGTTCCGAGGATCGTTCACCGCGCTCGTTACCCCGTTCAAGAACGGCGGACTGGACGAGAAAGCGTTTCGCGACCTCGTGGAATGGCAGATCACCGAAGGCACGCAGGGTCTGGTTCCGGTCGGCACCACGGGCGAAAGCCCGACGCTGTCCCATGAAGAGCATCACAAGGTGGTCGAGTGGTGCGTTGATCAGGCGAAGGGGCGGGTGCCGGTGATTGCAGGCGCCGGGTCCAACAACACGCTCGAGGCCGTCTCGCTGGCGCGGCACGCCGAGAAGGCGGGCGCGGAAGCGGTGCTGGTGGTCACGCCGTATTACAACAAGCCGACGCAGGAAGGCATGTACGTTCACTTCAAGGCGGTGAACGATGCGATCGGCATTCCGATCATCATCTACAACATCCCGCCGCGCTCGGTGGTCGACATGTCGGTCGATACCATGAAGCGGCTGTATGAGCTGAAGAACATCGCCGGCGTGAAGGACGCGACCGCGAATATCGGCCGCGTCTCGCAGCAGCGCCACGCGCTCGGCCCGGATTTCATCCAGCTTTCCGGCGAGGACATGACCGCGCTCGCCTATAACGCGGCGGGCGGGCACGGCTGCATTTCGGTGACGTCGAATGTCGCGCCGGCGCTGTGCGCGCAGATGCAGAACGCTTCGCTGTCCGGCGATTATGCTGGAGCACTGAAGATTCAGGACCGCCTGACGCCGCTGCACGATGCGATCTTCTTCGAGCCGGGCGTGGCTGGCGCAAAAGCCGGTTTGCAGATGCTTGGCCGTTGCGAGGAGATCGTGCGCTCGCCGCTTCTTCCCGCTTCCGCGAAGACCAAGGAAGCCATCAAGAGCGCCATGGTCTACGCCGGGCTGTTGAACTAGGTCCGGCAATGGCCAAGAAGGCCGAGCCGAAAAACAAGGTCGCCGCCGACAACCGCAAGGCTCGCTTCAACTACGCCATCGGCGAAAGTTTCGAGGCGGGCATTGCGCTGACCGGAACGGAAGTGAAGTCGCTGCGCAACGGCAAAGCGACCATTGCGGAGTCCTATGCCGATGCAAAGGACGGCGAGATCTGGCTCGTCAACGCCAACATTCCCGAATACTTGCAGGCAAACCGCAACAACCATGCACCGAAAAGGCCGCGCAAGCTGTTGCTGCATAAGCGGCAGATCAACAAGCTGATCGGCGCGGTGGAGCGCGAAGGCATGACCATCGTGCCGCTCAAGCTCTATTTCAATCCGCGCGGACGGGCGAAAATCGAGATCGCGCTCGCGAAGGGCAAGAAGCTGCACGACAAGCGCGAGACCGAAAAGAAACGCGACTGGTCACGCGAGCGTGGCCGCCTGCTGCGCGATAAAGGCTGACTTCTGCGCTGGTAAGCTAAGCAATCGCGCCGAAGCTCGCGCGCACGTTGGAAAAAACTTCGCGAAACATGTCGGGCGTCAGCACGCCGGTATTCGTGTTGTAGCGCGAGCAGTGATAGCTATCGAACAGTCGCACATTCTCGAAGTCGTGGATCATGCCGTGGCCGAACTTGTGCCGCGCCATTTTCGAGCCGAGCGCGACCACTACAGAGTCGTGCGCAATCTTGCCGAGCGCGACGATGCGCTTAAGATTCGGCATCTCGTTCAGTGCGGTGGTGAGGAAAACGCGGCAGGTGCGGATTTCATCGACGGTTGGCTTGTTTTCCGGGGGCACGCAACGCACCGCATTCGTGATGCGGGTATCGATGAGTTGCAGCGTGTCGTCGGCGCGCTGTTCGTAATTGCCCTTGGCAAAGCCGAATTCTTTCAGCGTGCCGTAGAGCAGGTCACCGGCATAATCGCCGGTGAAGGGACGGCCGGTCTGGTTCGCGCCGTGAAGACCGGGAGCCAGTCCGACGATCAGCAGCCGCGCGCCGGCAGGTCCGAAAGAGGGGACCGGCGCGTTGAAATAGGCGGGGAATTGCTTGCGGTTCGCCTTGCGAAAGGCGGTCAGCCGCGGACAGAGCGGGCAGTCGCGGCCCGGTTCGGCAAGCTCGGCGGTCGCTTCGCTCAAGCGTCCTCGGTTTCGTCGAAGCTGGACGGGCCGGTCTGCCGCTGCAAGAAATTGGGAGCGTTCTGCATGCGCTGCGAGCGCTCGCCCGGATCGCGGCCGATCTTCTGCGCCAGTTCCGAGATGTCGAGGAATACGTCAGCCTGTCGGCGCAGATCGTCGGCGATCATGGGCGGCTGGGTGGTGATGGTGGAGACGACGGTCACGCGCACACCGCGGCGTTGCACTGACTCGACTACGGGGCGGAAGTCGCCGTCGCCGGAGAAAAGCACCACATGGTCGAGGTGCTCGGCCAGCTCCATCACATCGACCGCGAGTTCGAGATCCATGTTGCCCTTGACCTTGCGGCGGCCGGTGGAGTCCGTGAATTCCTTGGCGGGTTTGGTGACGACCGTATAGCCGTTGTAATCGAGCCAATCGAGCAGGGGTCGGATCGAGGAATATTCCTGATCTTCGATCAGGGCGGTGTAATAGAAAGCGCGCAGAAGATTGCCGCGGCTTTGAAATTCCTTGAGCAGACGCTTGTAGTCGATGTCGAAGCCGAGGCTTTTCGTGGTGGCGTAGAGATTGGCGCCATCAATAAAGAGAGCAGTTTTTTCGGCCGTTTGCGACATCATGGGTTCCTGAACGAATACAGCGTGAATAGGGTCACGCCCGGAACTGCCAATATCAGCGAAAGCAATATTCTCGCCGAGCGTTCTGTTAGGTAGCAGGGCATTGCGGCGGGAAGAAAGCGCTACCTCCGGGCTATATCGCCGCGCCCCATGCATTTGACGCAATGCTTGCACCCCGAGCGCAACTCGGGGTATAGGAGCCTCGATTCAGGACACCCTCTAGCTTGTGGAGCCGACGCCGATGGCGCGCGTAACCGTCGAAGATTGCATCGACAAGGTCGAAAACCGCTTCGATCTCGTATTGCTGGCAGGCCATCGCGCCCGCACGATCTCGTCCGGCTCCGCCATCACCGTCGATCGCGACAACGACAAGAACCCGGTCGTGGCGCTCCGCGAGATTGCCGACGAGACCATCTCGCCGGGCGACCTGAAGGAAGAGCTGATCCACTCGCTTCAGAAGTTCACCGAAGTGGACGAGCCGGAGCCGGAAGCGGTGCCGATGATCGCCGGGGGCACTGGCGAGGACGCCGTGGTCATGGACCGCATGAGCGAGGAAGAGCTGCTGGCCGGCCTGCAGGGCCTCGTCCCGCCGGAGCAGACCGAGGAAGAAGAGGGCTAACCGCTTAACGCCGTTAGCTATTTTCCAGAGACTATTCGCCGGGGCGCAGCTCCGATGCTATTTTAGGGCATTCACCCCGGGACGACTCGTCGTGGGTCCGGAGCCTGTTGCCCAATGATGCGCCAGTACGAACTCGTTGACCGGGTTCGTCGCTACAATCCTGCGACCAACGAGGACCTGCTCAACGGGGCCTACGTCTATGCCATGAAGGCGCATGGTACGCAGAAACGCGCCTCCGGCGATCCCTATTTCTCGCATCCGCTCGAAGTCGCCGCGATCCTCACCGAACTGAAGCTGGACGATGCGACCATCGCCGCGGCGCTACTGCACGACACCATCGAAGATACCAAGGCGACGCGTGACGAGATCACCAAGCTGTTCGGGAAGGACATCGGCACGCTGGTCGAAGGCCTCACCAAGATCCGCCGTCTCGACCTGGTGTCGCGGCAGGCGGCGCAGGCTGAAAATCTCCGCAAGCTGCTACTCGCCATTGCCGAAGACGTCCGCGTACTGCTGGTGAAGCTGGCTGACCGCCTCCACAACATGCGCACGCTGAAGTTCGTGCCGGAAGAGAAGCGCAACCGCATCGCGGAGGAGACGCTCGAAATCTATGCCCCGCTTGCCGGGCGCATGGGCATGCACGACATGCGCGAGGAACTGGAGGATCTTTCGTTCCGCCAGTTGCAGCCTGACGTCTATCGCACCATCGAGACGCGGCTGACCGAATTACGCGAACGCAACGCAGGACTCATCAAGGGTATTGAAGAAGAACTGAGCGGCGAACTGAACCGCGCAGGCATCCAGTCGAAAGTGCGCGGACGCGAGAAGCGGCCGTATTCGACCTGGAAGAAAATGGAGCGCAAAGCGGTTGGCTTCGAGCAGCTTTCCGATCTCTACGGCTTTCGCGTCGTCGTCGATACGATACCGGGTTGTTACCAAGCCGTCGGCATCATTCATACGAAGTGGCCGTTCGTTCCGGGCCGCTTCAAGGATTATATCTCGACGCCGAAGCAGAACGATTATCGTTCACTGCACACCACCGTGGTCGGGCCGGGACGCCAGCGCGTCGAACTGCAAATCCGCACGCAGCAGATGGACCGTATCGCGGAATACGGCATCGCCGCGCACGCGCTTTATAAAGACGGAAGCTCTGCGCTCGAAACGCTGGAGCGCGACTCCGGCGCTTATGCGTGGTTGCGGCGAACCGTCGAGATGCTTGCCGAAGGTTCAAGCCCGGAAGAATTCCTTGAGCACACCAAGCTCGAACTTTTCCACGACCAGGTGTTCTGCTTCACGCCGAAGGGCAGGCTGATTTCGCTGCCGCGCAAGGCGACGCCGATCGACTTCGCTTATGCTGTGCATACAGATGTCGGCAACAGCGCCATCGGGTGCAAGATCAACGGTCAGATCGCGCCGCTGGTTTCCGAATTGCAGACCGGCGACGAAGTCGAGATCATCCGGGGCGACGCGAAGACGCCGCCGGCGGCGTGGGATGCCATCGTGATTACCGGTAAGGCACGCGCTGCGATCCGCCGTGCGACGCGCTCGGCAGTACGCGCGCAGTATACCGGCCTCGGCCGCAAGATGGTGGAGCGCGCGTTTGCGCGCATCGAGAAGCCTTTTTCCGACGAGAAGTTGCAGGTTTCGCTTTCGCGTCTGGCGCGTCATTCGGTCGACGATGTGTTCTCGTCGGTCGGGCGCGGCGAGATCAGGCCGGAAGACGTAGTGCGCGCAGTCGAGCCGGAATGGAAAGGCGAGCGTATCAGCGGTGCGAAAACCGCGAAGAACGAGGGCGGCTGGTTTGGATTGCGCCGCGCCAGTTCGCTGAAGTTTCGCATTCCGGGACGCGCCGTCGAAGAAGACAAGCCAGCGGCTATTCCCATTCGCGGCATCAATGGCGAATTGCCGGTGCGCTTCGCGCCGAACGGCGGCGCGGTGCCGGGCGACCGCATCGTCGGCATCCTCAATCCGGGTGAGGGGATCACGATCTACCCGATCCATTCGCCTGCGCTGAAAGAGTTCGACGACCAGCCGGAACGCTGGCTCGACGTGCGCTGGGACGTGGAAAGCGACGAACCGCACCGCTTCCCGTCGCAGATTGTAGTGAAGGCGCCGAACACGCCCGGCACGCTGGCGCAGATCGCGACCGTGATCGGCGAGCACGGCGGCAACATTGACAACGTGCGCATCTTCCGCCGCTCCGGCGACTTCAGTGAACTCACCATCGACGTCGAGGTATTCGACCTGAAACATCTCAATTCCATTCTGACGCAGCTTCGTGCAAAGAAGGTGGTTTCCAGCGCGGAGCGCGCGAATGGCTGACAATCCGATCCGTCTCGGCGTGAACGTCGATCACGTTGCAACGCTTCGCAACGCGCGGGGCGGTTATCTGCCCGATCCGGTGCGGGCCGCGCGCGCGGCGATTTCGGCGGGAGCGCATGGCATCACCGTACATTTGCGCGAGGATCGCCGTCATATCCGCGACGGCGATGTCGAACGCATGATGCGCGAGGTTCATGCGCCGCTGAATCTGGAGATGGCCGCGACCGAGGAAATGATCGGCATTGCGCTGAAGCTGAAGCCACATGCGGTTTGCCTCGTCCCTGAAAAGCGCAGCGAACGCACCACCGAAGGCGGGCTGGATGTAGTCGCAGGCGGTACGGCGCTGGCGCGGGCGGTCGAGCGGCTTGCCGCTTCAAGCCGCGTCTCGCTGTTCGTCGCGCCCGATGCGGACCAGATCAAGACATCGAAGAATATCGGCGCAGCAGTCGTTGAGTTGCATACGGGTACATGGTGCGAAGCCATCGCTGCGAAGGAAGAACCGGAAGCGCGTGCGGAATTGCAAAAACTCGCTTCGGGCGCGCGGCTTGCCGCTTCGCTCGGACTGGAAGTGCATGCAGGCCACGGTCTCGATTTTGAAACGGCGGAAGCAATCGCCGCCTTTCCGGAAATCGCCGAACTCAATATCGGTCACTACATGATCGGCGAGGCATTGTTCTCCGGGCTGGATGCCGTGATCCGCAACATGCTTGCTGCAATGGCACGCGGGCGTGCACACGCTGGACGGGCGGCATGATTATCGGCGTCGGCATCGATCTTTGCGATGCGCGCCGGATCGCGCGCAGCATCGAGCGTTTCGGCGACAGGTTTCTTGACAGGATTTATACGGCTGAAGAACGCCACCGCTCGGACAAGCGAAAGCTGCGCGCGGAATCCTATGCCAAGCGCTTCGCTGCGAAGGAAGCCTGCGCCAAGGCGCTCGGCACCGGCTTCCGGCGTGGCGTGTTCTTCCGCGACCTGGGGGTCGTAAACCTGCCGTCGGGCAAACCGACGATGGCGCTGACTGGCGGTGCCCTGAAGCGGCTGGAAGCCCTGATTCCGCCGGGATTTACGGTGCAGATCGACCTTGCGCTAACCGACGAAGGGCCGTTGGCGCAGGCCATCGTCGTGATTTCCGCGGTCCCACAGGCGGCGGCCTAGCCGCATTGCCACCCCCAAGCCCCGCGTCTATACGGGCGCACGCCGCCGGAATCCCCGGAGAAATTCTTTCCCATGAATGCAACGACCGAAAAGAAAAAAAGCGAACTCGGTGAAATCGTCAGCATCGGTTTCCAGGCGCTCGTCATTGCGCTGGTGATCCGGACGCTGCTGTTTCAGCCCTTCAACATTCCTTCCGGTTCGATGAAGGCGACGTTGCTGGTTGGCGACTATATCTTCGTGTCGAAGTATTCGTACGGCTACACGAAATATTCGGTGCCGTTCGCGCTGATCCCGTTTTCGGGACGCATCTGGGCGGGGATGCCAGAGCGCGGTGATGTCGCGGTGTTCCGCAATCCGAAAGAAGAGTCGAACGATTACATCAAGCGCGTGATCGGACTACCCGGCGACAAGATTCAGATGAAGAACGGCGTCGTGCACATCAACGGCCAGCCGGTGAAACGCGAGAAGATCGAAGACTGGATTTCCGATGAGCCGGGCGACTCTGGCCGGCGCATCACGCGCTACCGCGAGACGCTGCCGAACGGCCGCACTTACGAGACGCTCGATCTCGGCGAAACATTCTACGACAACACGCGCGAATACGAAGTGCCGCCCGGCCATTATTTCATGATGGGCGATAACCGCGACAATTCGCAGGACAGCCGTGTCGAAAGCGCGGTCGGTTTCGTGCCGTTCGAGAACTTCATCGGACGCGCGGAACTAATCTTCTTCTCGCTCTCGGAGGGCACCTCGATCTGGCAGCTCTGGCTGTGGCCGACCGAAGTGCGCTGGGGCCGGATTTTCTCGCGGGTGCGATGAGTCGCAACGCGCCCGATCTCGCTTCGCTGCAAGAGCGGCTAGGCTACCGCTTCAAGAACACTACGCTGCTCGAACAGGCGCTGACGCACGTCACTGCCGTTAACGGCAAACGCCGCGAGGATTACCAGCGGCTCGAATTCCTCGGCGATCGCGTCTTGTCTCTTGCCGTCGCCGAAATGCTTTATCTCGCGTTTCCGAAAGAGGATGAGGGCAATCTCGCGCGCCGTCACTCGGCGATGGTGCGCAACGAAGCGTGGGTCGAGATTGCGATGCTGCTCGATCTCGGCGCGCACCTGCGGCTGGGATCGAGCGAGTCCGGTTCGGGCGGGCGGCACAAGGAATCCATTCTCGGCGACGCTTGCGAGGCGCTGTTCGGCGCGGTGTTTCTCGATTCCGATTATCCCACCGTGCGCGCGATCATCGACCGCCTGTGGCGGCCGCTGATGACGCGCGCCCGGGCCGAGGCGCCGCGCGATGCGAAATCCATGTTGCAGGAATGGGCGCTCGCGCATGGCATGCCGCTTCCACATTACCGTGAAATTGAACGCAGCGGGCCGGACCACAAGCCGGTATTCCGCGTTGCCGCCGAATTGCCGGGCCGTGCGCCGGCGGAAGGTGTTGGTGCTTCCAAGCGCGAGGCGGAACGCGCCGCGGCTTCGGAGATGCTGACGCGGGAAGGATTGTTGACGGACCCCAATGGCTGAAGAAACCCGCGCAGGCTTCGTCGCGCTGATCGGCGCGCCGAATGCCGGAAAATCTACGCTGCTGAACGCGCTGGTCGGCGCGAAAGTTTCCATCGTCACGCACAAGGTGCAGACCACGCGTACGCTGGTGCGCGGGATTGCGATGGCCGGCAAATCGCAGATCGTGTTCGTCGACACGCCGGGCATCTTCGCACCGAAGCGCAGACTCGACCGCGCGATGGTCGGCTCGGCGTGGCAGGGCGCGGCGGACGCCGATCTGGTCGCGCTCCTGATCGACGCGCAGCGCGGTCTGTACGACGGGGCGAAGGAAATTCTCGGCAAGCTCGGTGAAGTGCCGCAACCGAAAATCCTGATCCTCAACAAGATCGATCTGGTCGAGCGCGAGAAACTGCTTGCCTTAACCGCGCAGGCCAACGAACTCGCTCGTTTCGAGCGGACCTTCATGATTTCCGCCGCGAACGGCGATGGCGTCGCGGACGTCCGCGAATATTTCGCGGACGCGATGCCGAAAGGTCCGTGGCTCTACCCGGAAGACGAAATCTCCGACGTGCCGATGCGCCTGATGGCGGCGGAAATCACCCGCGAGAAGCTCTTTCTCCGGCTGCACGAGGAGTTACCCTATCAGTCCACGGTCGAAACTGATTCGTGGAAGGAAATGAAAGATGGCTCGGTGCGCATCGAGCAGACGGTTTACGTCGAGCGCGACGGCCAGAAGAAGATCGTGCTGGGGCAGGCGGGCAAGATGATCAAGTCGATCTCGATGGACGCTCGCAAGGAAATCTCCGCAGAGATCGAAAAACGCGTGCATCTGTTCCTGCACGTCAAGGTTCGCGAGAACTGGGGTAACGACCCGGAGCGCTATCGCAACATCGGGCTGGAGTATCCAAAGGAATGAGCGCGGGGACCGCACAGCCGGGGTGTCTGTTCTGTCGCATCGCGCGCGGCGAGATTCCCGTGGTGCGGGTTCACGAGAACGATGAAATCATCGCCTTTCTCGATATTCGTCCCATTCGGGAAGGCCATCTTCTGATCGTGCCCAAGGGCCATTACGATTATTTCGAGGATATTCCGGCAGACATTGCGGGCAAGATTGTCGCCCTGGCGCAACGTTTTGCCCGTGTCGCGAAGCAGACTTACAATGTGGCGCGCGTCGGATTCATGTTCACCGGCGTTCATATCGCGCATGCGCACGCACATGTCGTGCCGATGGTAGAAGATACCGACATCACCTCGCGTCGCTATATCGTGGAAGAGGCAGTGACTTTCCGGGACCCTGACGTGATGTCTCCGGACAGGCTTGAGAAGGTCGCTGCAAAATTGAAGACAGCGCTCGCAGAGACCTGAGATGGAGTGGACCGACGACGGCATCATCCTCGGCCTGCGCCGCCATGGCGAGGGGCACGCCGTCGCCGAATTGATGACGTTGCATCACGGGCGCCATCTCGGCCTCGTCTATGGCGGCAGCTCGCGGAAGAAGATGCCTTCGCTCCAGCCCGGAAATACGGTGCGCGCGGTATGGCGCGCGCGGCTCGACGAGCAACTCGGCAACTACACGCTCGAAATCACGCGCTCGCGCGCCGACCGGCTGATGGTGTCGGCCTGCGCCAGCTTCGGCCTGCAGACGCTTGCCGCACTGTTGCGCCTGCTGCCGGAGCGCGATCCTCATGCCGAACTGTTCGCGATGCTGGACTTCATCGCGGATCGGCTCGACTCCGCGGACGCGGGGCCGCTGCTGGCGCGCTTTGAACTCTTGCTGCTTGCGGAACTTGGCTTCGGTCTCGATCTCGGTTCCTGCGCGGCAACCGGCGCGACGGAAGACCTGCTTTATGTCTCGCCCAAGACCGGACGCGCGGTCAGCCGCGAGGCGGGCGAGCCATGGCACGACCGGCTATTGCCGTTGCCATCTTTTCTCCACGGGGAGGCGGTCACGGTTTCGGCCGGCGACCTGAACGCCGCCTTCGCGCTCACCGGGCACTTCCTGCGGGTGCATGTGCTGGAACCGCGCGGAATGGCTCTCCCCGAAGCCCGGGAAGCCTTCCTCGCGGCGGCGGGGCGCGACCGGGCCGCGTGAAAGTTGAACCTCACCCCGTGACTGGGTACCGCTAGATCATGACCAAGCGAATCACTCCGCCCGCATCGGGTGGCGGCGGCGGCAATATCGAGCCGGTCGAACTCAAGGAAGCGCTCGAAGAGCGCTATCTCGCCTACGCGCTCTCGACCATCATGGGCCGCGCGCTGCCGGACGCCCGGGACGGGCTGAAGCCGGTTCACCGCCGCATCCTGCATGCGATGCGGCAACTGCGGCTCGATCCCGGCACCGCGTTCAAGAAATCCGCCCGTGTGGTCGGCGACGTCATCGGCAAATTCCATCCGCATGGCGACCAGTCGGTCTATGACGCGCTGGTGCGGCTCGCGCAGGATTTCGCGCAGCGCTATCCGCTGGTGGACGGGCAGGGCAACTTCGGCAACGTGGACGGCGATAACGCGGCCGCGATGCGCTACACCGAAGCGCGCATGACCGATGTCGCGAGGCTTCTGCTGGAAGGCCTCGACGAAGACGCGGTCGACATGCGCCTCACCTACGATGGAGAGGAAGAAGAGCCGATCGTGCTTCCGGGCGCGTTCCCGAACCTGCTCGCGAACGGTTCGACCGGCATCGCGGTCGGCATGGCGACTTCCATTCCGCCGCACAACGCCGCCGAGCTTTGCGACGCTGCGCTGTTCCTGATCGAGAAGCCGAAGTGCCAGCCGCGCGAACTTCTCAAGTTCGTCAAGGGGCCGGATTTCCCGACCGGTGGTATCATCGTCGACGACAAGGCGACGATCCGCGAGGCCTACAACACCGGCCGCGGTTCGTTCCGCGTGCGGGCGCGTTGGACGCAGGAAAATACCGGAAGCGGCACCTGGGTCGTGGTCGTGACCGAAATTCCGTACTCGGTCCCCAAATCGCGGCTGATCGAGAAGATCGCCGAACTGCTCACCGACAAGAAGCTGCCGCTGCTCGCGGACGTTCGCGACGAGTCTACCGAAGACGTGCGCATCGTGCTTGAGCCGCGTTCGCGCAACGTCGATCCGGTCTTGATGATGGAGCAGCTTTTCAAGCTTACCGAGCTGGAGAGCCGCTTTCCGTTGAACATGAACGTGCTGATGGGCGGCCTCACGCCGCGGGTCGTAAACTTGCAGGAGGCGCTGCACGAGTGGCTCGATCATCGCCGCGAGGTGCTGATCCGCCGCTCGAAGAACCGGCTAGGTATCATCGAACACCGCCTCGAAGTGCTCGGCGGCTACCTGATCGCTTATCTGAACCTCGACGAGGTGATCCGCATTATCCGCACCGAGGATGAGCCGAAGCCGGTGCTGATGAAGCGCTTCAAGCTCACCGACGTGCAAGCCGACGCGATTCTGAACATGCGGCTGCGCAACTTGCGCAAGCTCGAGGAAATGGAAATCCGCGGCGAGCATGCGGACCTGAAGAAAGAGAAAGCCGAACTCGAGAAGCTGCTGAAGTCTCCGGCGGGGCAGTGGAAGAAGATTTCCGACCAGGTGAAGGAAGTGCGCGACCTGTTCGGTCCCAAGACCGAACTCGGCAAGCGCCGTACCGATTTCGAGGCGGCGGCGGAGATCGACGAAGCGGCGGTCGCGGAGTCGATGGTGACGCGCGAGCCGATCACGGTCGTGGTTTCAGAGAAGGGCTGGATCCGCGCGCTACGCGGCCATACCGACAAGGTGGCCGACCTCGAATTCAAGGGCGACGACAAGCTGAAATTCTCGTTCTACGCCGAGACGACATCGAAGCTGATGGTGTTCGCCACCAACGGACGCTTCTACACGCTCGATGCAGGCAAATTGCCGGGCGGCCGCGGTCACGGCGAACCGATCCGCCTCATGGTCGAGATCGAGGCGGGGCACGAGATCGTGGTCGTGTTCCCGTATGCCGAAGGCCAGAAATTCCTGGTCGCGTCGCACGCGGGCAAGGGTTTCGTCGTGAAGGTCGAGGATGCGCTCGGCACCACGCGCAAGGGCAAGCAGGTGCTGAACGTGAAGGCACCCGACAAGGCGGTGGCGATTGCGCCGGCCGGCGGCGATCATGTCGCCGCCATCGGTGACAACCGGAAGATGCTCGTGTTCCCGGCGAAGGACTTGCCGGAGATGGGGCGTGGTTCGGGCGTGAAGCTGCAACGTTACAAGGACGGCGGACTTTCCGACGCCAAGACCTTCAACCTCGACGATGGGTTGGTCTGGACCGACAGCGCCAACCGTCAGCACACGCTCACCAAAGGCGAGTTGCGCGATTGGCGCGGCAATCGTGCGGATGCGGGCCGTCTCGCGCCGAAGGGTTTTCCGAAGTCGAACCGCTTCCGCGACGTCTAGGCGACGCGCGGACTGCCGCGCTTCGCGCCGAACAGCATCGCGCATAGCTGGATCAGTCCGGCGACGACCGCAATGGTGCCCGCCGCGCCTAGCGATATATCCTGCCCGAACAGTTGCGGGAGCAACACGGCTGCCGCGTAGCCGGAGATCCCGCTGAGCAGGGCGAATACGACGGAGAGAAGAACCTGCGTGCGCAGGTCGTCGGTCAGCATCCGCGCGGCGGCGGGGGGACAGACCATCATCGCGACCAGCAGGATCACGCCGACCGAGGACAGCGACAGCACGGCGGCCAGCGCGGAAAGCGAAACGACGATTGCGCCGAACACGCGCGGCGAGACGCCGATGGTGGAGGCGAATACCGGATCGAAGCTGGTGAGGCGCAGTTCCTTGAACAGAATCCCGATCACCAGCGCGATCACGATGAGGCCGCCGGCAAGGCGGAATACTTCCGGCGGCAGCTCGCGCAATGCCGCCACGTCGAACAGGCTTTGAAAGCCCGTCGCGGCGGGCCAGATCGCGGCTTCGATATTGCCGAACAGGATATGATGCACGTCGAAGGATGTGCGCGCGATTCCGGTCTGTTCGAGCAGCAATACGCCAAGCGCGAACATCGCGGTAAAGACCGCGCCAAGCGCGGCGGATGGATCGACGCCCGCGATACGGCGCAGAAATTCCACCAGCATCGCCGAGACCAGCGCGGCCGCGAATGCGCCGCCCAGCATCACCCAGGTCGCGGTCGTGCCCGCAATCACGAAAGCAATCACGATCCCGGGCAGCACGACATGACCCATTGCATCGCCCAGCATGCTCTGCCGCGTCAGCACCAGAAAGTTTCCGATCAGCGCGCAGGTGACGGCGGCAAGCGTGCCGGTCAGCAGCGCAGGGAAGTCGATCTGGAAGAAGGTCATCATGGCGCGGCACCGCGTTCCGCGCGCGCGCCGAGCGCGCGAATGGCAAGGCCTCGGGCGCTTCCAAAGAATACGCTGATGAGCAACAGCGCGAAGGCGACCAGTACGATGATGGCGCCAGTCGGCGTGTCCGGTTTGATCGCGGAGACGGCCGCGCCGAAATAGGCGGAGGCAGCGCCGATCAACGCGGCGAGCAGCGTCATGCCGCCCGCGTGGTTGGTCCAGAAGCGCGCGGCGGCGGGCGGGATCACGATGAGCGCGACGATCAGCACCAGCCCGACGATGCGCAAACCGATGACGACGACCGCCAGCACCAGCGCGAGCACGGCGAAGTCGAGGAGGCGCACCGGAAAGCCGTGGGCGCGGGCGAACTCGCTGTCAAAAGAAATCAGCGTCAGTTCCTTGAAAAGCAGCGCAATCGCGGCGGCGACGAGCAGCGAAAAGACCGCGAGCGTGATCGCTTCCTCACGCAACATGCCCGCCGTCGCGCCCAGCAAGTAAATGTCGAGGCCAGCCTGTCCGCCGGTCTTCAGGGTCTGGATGACGGTCAGCAGCACGATGCCGAAGGCGAAGAAACTGGCGAGTACGCTCGCAATCGCGGTGTCTTCGGGCAGGCGCGTGCGGCTTGCGATCCACTGGATCGAGAGCGCGGCGGCGATAGCGCTCAGCGCTGCGCCGGTCAGCAGAAACGGTAGCGAGCGTCCGGGCAGGCCGAGCGAAACTGCCAGCAGGAATCCGAGTGCGACGCCGGGCAGGGTGGCATGCGCCACCGCGTCGGCAACCAGCGCGCGCCGCCGCAGCATCGCGAATACGCCGATGGCTCCCGCGGAAGCGCCGAGCGCCGCTGCGCCGAGCATGACGACAACGGTGTTGTAGCCCGCGCGCAGCATCAGCACGGACAGGAGTTCGCTTATCGTGCCGGTCTCAGCCATTGCTTTCGAGCGAGAGCGGAACGCCGTAGGCGCGTGCGACCGTTTCCGGCGTGAAGGCGCTTGCGACCGGGCCGCTCGCGATCACCTCACGGTTGAGCAGCAGCACATGATCGAAGATCTGCGGCACGTTGCCGAGATCGTGATGTACGCAGACGACCAGCGCACCGCGCTCGCGTAGTTTACGGAATACGTCCGTCATCACGCCCTCGGTCACGGCGTCGACGCCGGCGAAGGGTTCGTCCAGCAGAAAGAGTTTCGCGTCCTGCGCCATTGCGCGGGCGAGGAACACGCGCTGCTGTTGTCCGCCCGATAGCGCGCCGATCTGGCGACCGGCGTATTCGCCGAGCCGCACCGTTTCGAGATGCTCGCGCGCTTTCGCGCGATGCTTCGCTCGAACAGGCATGAGCCAGCCAATGCGGCGATAAAGACCCATTGCAACCACGTCGGCGGCAGTCGCGGGGAAATCCCAGTCCACGCTCGCGCGTTGCGGCACATAGGCGATGTTGCCGCGCTGCGCCTCGACCGGCTGGCCGAAGAAAGCGGCGGAGCCTTGCGCCTTCGGCACAAGGCCGAGGACCGCTTTCAGCAAAGTCGATTTGCCTGCGCCGTTCGGGCCGACGATCGCGACCAGCCCGCTTTGCGGTGCGTCCCATGAAACATTTTTCAACGCGGCGCGTCCGCCGTAATTGACGGAGAGATCGCGCACGGAAACCGGGGGAATCGCCATTCCCGCCGACGATACGCCGCCGGATTGCACACGCGCCAGCATGGTTCAGCTTCCGGTTTTCAGCTTGCCGTTCATGCCGCGCGGCGGCACTGCGCCGCCGAGAGCGCGCGCGATCAACGTGACGTTGTGGTCGAGCATGCCGATCAGCGTGCCCTCATAGGTGCCGGGCGCGCCTAGCGCATCGGAATAGAGTTCGCCGCCGACCTCGACCTTGTGGCCGCGCGCATGTGCGCCTTCGACAAGGGCACGCACGTTGCGCTCCGGCACCGAGCTTTCGACGAACACCGCGCGGATCTTGCGGGAAGCGAGCAGGGCGACCAGCGCCTCGATGCGCTTTAGGCCTGCTTCGCTCTCGGTCGAAAGACCCTGGATACCCTCGACCTCGAACCCATACGCGCTGCCGAAGTAGCCGAAGGCATCATGCGCGGTGACGAGGACACGCGCTTCTTTCGGCACCGTGGCGAGGATCTTGCGCGCGTAATCGTCGAGCCTGTTCAGTTCGGCGATATAGTTTTTAGCGCCCGCTTCGTAGACGGCGCGGCCGGAGGGATCGCGCTCGACCAGCTTGTCGCGGATCGCTTCCACCACGCGGACCCAGAGCTTCGGGTCCATCCAGACGTGCGGGTCCTTCCGCTCCTTATATTCCTGATCGGAGTGAAGCAGGGTTTCGGGGATTGCTTCGGCCGCGAACAGGAGCGGGCGGCTGCGCTGCAACGTCTTCAGCGTAGGGTCGAGTTGCGCCTCCAGATGAAGTCCGTTGGCAATTACGAGATCGGCAGAGGAGAGGCGGGCGATGTCCGCGCGCGTCGGGCGATAAGTGTGCGGGTCGACGCCTTCGCCGAGCAGGCTGGTGACCTCGACACGGGCGCCGCCAACGGCGCGAACGGCGTCCGCCAGCATGGAAACCGTGGCCACCACCCTGAGCGGCTTCTGCTGGGCCTCTGACGGGCCGGCAATCGCTGTCAGGGCAGCAAGAACGCCTGCGAACAGCCCGAAAGCCTTGAAAATCGAGCGCATAAGCCAACCTCTGCAATTGCGAACTATTCGCAAATATGCGCTTGCAGCAGCCTCCCGTCAAGGTTTTTGCGATTCATTCGCAAAAAGGATTTCCGGGTGTCAGCCAAAGCAAAAGGCCGGTGCGCGGGCACCGGCCTTCTAACTTCCTGGCTCAGGTTGCGGTTACGAGCCGTAGTGGATCGTGCAGCCGTAGGCGCGGGTGCTGGGGTTCGGCACCGGCTTGTTGGCGGCGATGGCTTGCAGGGACTCGCGAACGTAGTTCACGGCTTTCGGCAGGCTATCGGGGCGCGAAGAGGGAATGCTGTCGATGCCGCCCTTGTAAACGAGCTTTCCTTCCGCATCGATGATGTACATGTGCGGCGTAGTCTGCGCGCCGTAGAGCTGTCCGAGTTTGCCCTGCGGATCGAGGATGGTGTTGGCAGGAACGGCCTTGCGCTCCGTATTCACTTTGATCGCCGATGCGCCATCGAGATAGCCCTGCTTGCCGGGCTGCGACGAGATCACCTGCAACCACACGATCTGCGGCTGGCCTGCGGTCTTTGCTTCACGTTGCAGCGTCTGCATGTTGTCTGCATTGTAGTGCATCCGCACATACGGACATTCATGGTTGGTCCACTCCAGCACGACGATCTTGCCGCGGAGCGACTTGAGATCGATCGTCTTGCCGTCGGCGGTGATCGCGGTGAATTCCGGCGCGGCTTTGTTGACGTCGGGTGACGCCAGCGCCGGGCTGGCGGTGAAGGCGAGCGCGATGGCTGCACCTGCAATCCATTTTTTCATCGGCGTTCTCCCAATGTTGGTTGGTTTGTCGAGGCTTGATTGATCCGGCTTCCGATTTCACGCAGTACGATGTCGGTCGTAAGGATTTGCGGCAGGACGACAGGAGTGGAATTCGCTCCCGCCGGATAGAAAACGTAAAGCGGCACGCCGCTCCGGCCGAACTTCGTAAGCAGTTCGGTGATCGCGGGATCGCGGTGCGTCCAGTCGCCTTTCAGATAGGCGATGTTGTTGTTCTCGAATGCGGTCATTACTTCCGCGCGGTCGAGTGCGATGCGCTCGTTGACGATGCAGGTCAGGCACCATGCCGCGGTGAGGTTGACGAAGACCGGGCGGCCGCTTGCGCGCAACTCGTCGAGCTTCGCCGGGGTGAAGGCCTGATAGCGTGCGTTCGGATTGTTCGCCTGCTGTACAGGCTGCGGATCCATCGCGGCCATGGCGCCGATGCCGACGGCGAAGACGATTGCGATAGCTGCAAGCGAAGCATTCACGCGCCGCCAGAACTTCAGGCGCGTATGCGAGGAAAGCAGCCACGCGCCGAAGGCGATCAGCACCATGCCGCCGAGCGCGGCAGCCACCGCGTTCGCGCCGGCCTGTTGCGCCAGTACCCAGACCAGCCAGACCGCGACCGCATACATCGGGAAGGCGAGGAACTGCTTGAAACGCTCCATCCAGACGCCGGGCTTCGGGAGGAAGCGCAGCAGTGCGGGCCAATAGCAGAGCACGAGGTAAGGGAGCGCCAGACCGAAGCCGAGCGCGAGGAAGATCGAGAGCAGGATCGGCGCGGGCTGCGCGACTGCGAAGCCAAGCGCGGCACCCATGAACGGTGCGGTGCAGGGTGTTGCGACCACGGCCGCAAGCGCACCGGTCAGGAAGCTTTCCGCATAGCCGCCCTTCGTGCCTGCGAAGCCGAGCCTTGTCAGTGACGTGCCGAAGGTGAGCAGACCGGATTGAGTCAGGCCCACGGCGAACATGACGTAGGCGAGCAACAGCACGAACAGCGGCGACTGAAACTGGAAACCCCAGCCGAGTTGCGCGCCGCCCGCCTTGAACGCGAGCACGATCGCGGCGAATGCACCGAAACAGGCGAGTACGCCTGCCGTATAGCTCCAGCCTTGCAAGCGGCGCTGGTGCGCGCTCGCGCGCGAGTGGTTCACCAGCCAGAGGATTTTCAGCGAGAGCACCGGGAAGACGCAGGGCATCAGGTTGAGAATGATGCCGCCGAGCAATGCGAATAGAAGCGCGGTGAAGAAGCCGATCTCCGACATGGTCATCATGCCGAGCGGCGTGGTCGGCGCGATTGCTCCGTCGATCCCGGTATTCACGTTAACGGCGCGCAATAGCGGCGTCCCGGCGGAGCGATCTTCGAATACCAGCACGCCGCGCAGTTGCGGCGGCAGCTTGGTCTGTGACGGCTTGATCGCCATCGTCAGTTTGCCGTTCTCCACGCTGACCGGTTGCGGCGCTGCGTGTTCGGACACGCCCCATTCGGATGCGAAGAAGAACGGATTGTTGATCTGTTCCGGCGCGATTCCCTGCGGCGTGAAGGCGAACAACAGCTTGCCGTTCGCAGCCTTCGCCTCGAAAGTCCACGACACATCTTCGGGAAGGCTGTTACGCGCCGCCTCGATGCTGCGCTCGCTGATGCCCGCCGACATGCCGCGCGCGACTACAGGCAGGTTCAGCTCCAGCGTCACCTGTTCGGGAATGCAGATTTCCTCGCAGA
Source organism: Xanthobacteraceae bacterium (assembly GCA_019454205.1). Lineage (NCBI taxonomy): Bacteria > Pseudomonadati > Pseudomonadota > Alphaproteobacteria > Hyphomicrobiales > Xanthobacteraceae > Xanthobacteraceae bacterium. The sequence goes on along the minus strand of CP075369.1, from coordinate 1,581,170 downwards.
CCAGCCAGTCGACCACCGCCTTCACGGGGAAGGTGCCGCCGGCACGGACATTCTCCGGCACGGTGATTTTGGTCAGCAGCGTGACTTCGTTCTCGTAGCCATAGTTGGCGAGGTGCGCGATGTTGATTTTCTTCGGCGCGGGCCATTCGATTTCGCCCACCTTCGCGCCTTCCGGCAGCGTCCATGCGATCGAAGTTGCGAGGCCGGAGTCGCCCGGATTGATCCAGTAGGTATGCCAGCGCGGAATAATCTTCTGGTTGATGCCGATGGTGAAGGTGCCGCCCGGCTCGACCGCGCGCACATCGGCGACGATCCGCGCCGTGACATGTTTGGTGGTGACCGTCTCGGTGGCATGGGACGGACCAGCGGCGGCCGCAAACATCGCAACGGCCAGAAGAAAGGTCAGGCGGGAAGATTTCATGCGTTCGCGCAGAAGGATTCCGTTTGCAGGATATTTACACGGCTAGCGTGGCAATGGGGCGAAAGAAGCGCCGGGCAGATATGCAACCGGCGTCAGGAATGACGCACAAGACACGGAAAAATAAAGGATATCGGCTTTCGCTCACGAAAACGTGAGGGACTTCATGCCGGTTCCGCGTAGCGTTTCCAGCCGTCCTGCATGAGCCGTTCCTGCGGCAGGAAGCGCTTCTTGTAGTCCATCTTCTTCGCGCCATCGACCCAGTAGCCCAGATAGACGTAGGGCAGGCCCATGCGCCGGGCACGCTCGATGTGGTTGAGGATCAGGAAGGTGCCGAGCGAGCGCTCGCGGGCGAATTCCGGATCGTAAAAGGAATACACCATCGAAAGACCGTCGGAGAGGATGTCGGTCAGTGCGACTGCGATCAGCGGGCCTTCGCCGCGGCCGGTGATGAAGCTGTCTGGCCCGCGCGGGCGATATTCGATCAGCCGCGAGCGAACGTGGCTGTCTTCCACCATCATGGCGTAGTCCAGCACGGTCATATCGACCATGCCGCCGTCGGCGTGGCGCGCATCGAGATACTGGCGGAACAGGGAATACTGCTCGGCGGAGGGCACTGTATCGCGCACCTGGCCCAACAGATCGGTATTGATTTTCAGGGCGCGCTTGAAGGTGCGGGACGGCTCGAATTCGTTGACCAGTACGCGCACGGAAATACACGCGCGGCACGCTTCGCAGGCGGGCCGATAGGCGATGGATTGCGAGCGGCGGAAGCCGCCATGCGTCAGCACATCGTTGATCTCGGCGGCGCGGTCGCCCACCAGATGCGTGAAGACTTTCCGCTCCTTCCGGCCCGGCAGGTAGGGACATGCGGAAGGGCTGGTCAGGAAGAATTGCGGAGTATCGCGGGAATGCTTGGTCACGAGGCCGGAATCATCCCTTCGCGCGTTACGCGCTAGTTTCCAAGGATTGCGCTTTCATGGCTCCGCGTCAAAGGCGATTTGAAGGCGGCCATAGAGACTGACAGTCACCATACCCCCGACAATTACGAATTGCGGCTGCGGGTTCTCCTTCCCAGATGCAGGCCACCACTCTTCACTCCGAGGAAAACATGACCGACCGCAAACGCGATATCGAAAAGGATTATCCGCTGGATCAGTTCGTCGAGAAGCTGCGCCGTCTAGCCGACGCGATCGAGGCGGGCGAACGCTTCGAAATCCAGATCGCAGGCGAGCGCATCTATGTGCCGGTACGTGCCACTTTCAATATCGAACATGAGCGCGGTGGCGGCGTAGAGGAAATCGAATTCCAGATCAGGTGGACTGACAAGTAACATGCGTCTGGACAGGGCGGAACGTTTTCGAGCGTTTTGCGTTCTATCAGGGTCGAAGCAACCAAGAGAGAAGGAGGACAACCATGAAAAATATTCTCATGGCTGCCGCGATTTCGCTCGCGGCCATCACGACCACGCTGCCGGCAAAGGCCGGCCCTGACGGTGCCTTCGGTGGTGCGGTTGCGGGCGGCATTACCGGTGCCGTGATTGGCGGACCCGTCGGCCTTGCAGTCGGTGCCGTAACCGGCGCGTTCGTTGGCGATCGTGTCACCGAGCCGCGCTGTTATGTCGACGACCGTGGCCGTCAGCTTTGCCGCTAAGAAAAAGCCCCGCTCCGGCGGGGCTTTTTTATGCTGTCGAAAGCGTGGCCGATGCGCTTTTCGTGTGTCCGCGAATCTCCTAGCAATTGCGAGGTAAGCAATTTGCGTTGGGGCGGCGTAATGTCGAAACAGAAGCGTGTCATCGAAGCGGGCCGGTACTGGCTCCAGATCGACCGGCAAACCAAGTCTTCCTTTGACGATCTCGAAGCGGCACAGGCCGCCGGCGAGCAGATGAAGAAAAAATTCCCGCAGATTCACGTCGCGCTCTACGACAAGCAGTCCGGCCTGCATTCGGTGCTGCGGAATCCTGTGCTCTGAAGGTTTCTCCGGTCAAATTTACTCTCACGCCGTGAAGTGGCATTCTTCGCATCCAGATGCGGGGGATGGCTATGCGGCGTGTTGCGTGGGTAATCATCGGGGCGTGGGCTTTGTCGGTGGGGCCGGCGCTGGCGGAAGCGGACGGGCCGGATTATTTCAAGGTTGTCAACATCCGAAAGGACGACAACCTCAACGTCCGTAACCGCCCGAACGCCGATGCTCGCATCGTCGGCAAGATCCCGAAGGATGCCGACGGGCTGAAGAACCTCGGCTGCCGTGGCGGGTTGAGCGCGAAGCAATTCGAGAAGGCGAGCGAGAAGCGCAAGAAGGCCGCCGAACGCACGCGCTGGTGCCGGATTTCCTACGAGGACATCACCGGCTGGGTGGCTGCGCGCTATCTCGCGGAAGGCACCGGACCTGACGAGAAACCGAAAGCCGAGCCGAAGCAGGAACCGGTAACGCCGCCTCCGCCCGCGCCTCCGCCTGCCGCGAAGATCGAGCCGAGCTTCGACTGCGAGAAGGCGGAAAAGAACGTCGAGAAGCTGATCTGCGGTGACGGCGCGCTTGCCGCGCTTGATCGCGAGATCGCGCGTCTAGACAAGCTCGTCACCGATGCGCTGAACGCGACGCCTGCCTTCGGCGAAGTGCTGGACGCGCGCGACCGCTGGCTGACCCAGCGCTCGACCTGCTTCGACGCAGAATGCGTGGCGGATATTTCCGTGCGGCGGATCCATCGGCTTCGCGAACGGCAGGCCACGCTGCGCAAGGACGAAGGCGAGGGCATCAGCGTTGGCCCGATCGCGGCGCGCTGCGAGGGGCTGGCCACTCCGCTCAGCGTCACCTTCGTCAACGCGGGCGACGGCTATGTCTATGCGGAATGGGACGACGAGCGCCGCGTGCTGAAGCGCACGCCTGCGGCATCCGGCACGCGCTACGAAGCAAACGGCATCGTGTTCTGGGCGAAAGGCGAAATGGCAATGCTGACGCTGCCGGGGCGTGGCGAGGTGAGCTGCAACCTGCGGCCGGGCGGTTAGTCTTCCTCAGACATTGCGCAGCCGCGCGTAGGCCGCCGCCATGATGACGCTGTAGGTGAGCAGCATCGCCAGCGTGAACGCCGCCGGCCAGATGCCGAGGCCGGTGTTCGCAGCGAAGAAGCCAAGGCCGATCACCGGGAAGAAGATCGCGCACATCGCAAGCCATCCGGCGATGCCGAACACGGCGCCTTTCGCGATCGCGCTGTCGCCGGGCAACACACGATAGAGACTGCCGAACAGCGGGCCGAGCAGCATCGCACCGTTCAGCAACGAGAGCAGCCAGGGCACGGCCGGATGCACTTCGCTGCCCGTCAACTGCGAGAGCGAGTGCTGCAATCCGGCATACGGATTGAAGCCCGGCAGGATTCCGCTTTGCGCCTTGAACAGCATCAAAAGCGTGTGGGCGACGGTGCCGCACAGTCCTGCCGCAATGGATTTCCAGACCCAGCCGAAGTTCATGCGCTGGCGCGTATCGTGGCGCGTTTGCGAAGTCCAGCGCGCCACGTTCGGGCAGGCGAAACTTACGCGGCGAGCTTTATGAACAGCAGCGTGGCGCAGGCGATGGTGCCGAAGAAGATCGCGGTCACGAGCACGTCGTTCATCGTGACTGGCGCTGCGGCAACGTTCGTTTGCGCGGCGCGGACTTTTGTCGTGGCGGCTTGCATAGTTTTGAATTCTTTCAAACACAGGTTCTGAATCGCGGCGCGTGCTTAGCGTGCGTGCGCGATGACTGCCTAGTACCAGCCGAAACATTGGAGTGATTTCAAATATCGCGCTGGCGCGCTTTGCGCGTGCGCAACTTTTCGCAAATACTCAGCGGATGTTTTGTCGAGCGAAATCGACGCTGCAAACGGGGTTGCTGCGCTAGCGCGTCAGCCACGCCATGTTGGTGATGAAGGTCAGGATCAGGCACGCCATCGTGCCGAAGAAGAGAACCGCAACCACCACATCGCGCCATGTGGTTTTGGGCGAGATATATTTGACGACCGGTGCTTCGGTGTTTTCTTCGTCCATCGCCTTCAACTTCCCTGCTTCATACGCATAGGACCGCACGGAGTTTAGGCCACCCGGTTCGCGTTTGCAGCTTTCTTCTGTGCGTCAAAATCACGGCGGCGGCGCGCGAGTTCCTCCGGCGAGAGGCGCTCGAAGTTGTTGTAGTCGAGTTTCCACGCAGGGTCCGCGCTCCAGCGCAGCGGCGATTGCACGGTGGTCTGCGGACCCTTTGCTTCTTCCAGCACTTTCAGCGCGAGTTCGATGGTGAACGCTTGCGATGCAACATCGTGCGGCTTTCCGGCGGCGTTGCCGAGCGGGAAATCGCTGAACAGGAAACGCGGCACGGCCGCGTGTTCGACGATGTCTTTCGCGCAGCCCATGATGATGGTCGCGATGCCATTGGCTTCGAGATGCCGCGCGACCAGCGAAACGGTCTGGTGGCAGACGGGACAATTCGGAACCAGCACGGCCGCCTCGACGCCATCGGCCTTCGCGCGCGCGAGAATCTCCGGTGCGTCGGTCTCGATTGTGACGCGATGGCTGCGGTTGGTCGGCGCGCCGAAGAAACGGGGTGCGAGCGATCCGATCCGGCCTTCGCGTGCCAGCCTTCGAAGCTGCGCGAGCGGAAACCATGTGTTGATGTCGGTCGCGCTGGTATGCGCGCGGTCGTAGGCGATGTGGGAGATGCGCAGATCGTGGTCTAGCGCACTATCGCCATCATAGACCGAGAAGAATTTGGCGCTGCCGTTATATGGCGCGCCGGGACCTTGGTCGCCTTTCGAGGGGTCGAAACGTGCCGCGGTCGTAATCAGCGCGACGCGCGATTGCGAGAGCGGCTTCGTCAGCGGCTGGAACGGCGCGCTCGTATTATGCGCCCAGCGATAAGGCGTGTCGTAGCCGATGGCGCGATAATACTCGCGCGTGCGCTGCATGTAGGGGATGGGGGTGCCGGAGGGGGAGGTCATGGTCTCAGATTACCGCCAACCGAACCTGCGACCAACAGCTTAGAAGGCTGTTGCTCTAAGGTTAGAGTCCTTTCGACCGCACCAAGTCTGTATAACGGTTTAGCAAACCGACGCCTTGTCGGTCTTACGGAGCATCTCGTTTACACCGAGAGAGTCGGAAGATAGCGCCATAGTCTGGGGGACTAGGGGTCGTATTAACTGAGCGGTAGAGCACTCCCTTTCACGGGAGGGGTCACCGGTTCAAGGGTCGTTCTACGGGTAGAACTGCGGACTCTGACTCCGTCAATCTGCGCTAAGCTGGCGAAAGGAGGCCCGGGAATGTTCAAAAAGCGGACGCTATTTGTAGTCGGCGCTGGGGCAAGTAAAGAGTTTGATATTCCGCTTGGAGCGGATCTCGCCTCGCTAATCGCAAAGAAAACGAGCGTCAAAGATACAGATTGGGGTCATGACCCCAAGATGGGCGACGAAGATATTCTTTCTCAGCTAGCTTTTCGCGACAGAGAGCGGCTTCACCTCTTCTTGAACGCCGCCAAGATAATTAGCAGCGGCATACAATTTTCTCATTCTATCGATGACTTCTTGGACAATCACTCGGCGAATGAGGATGTACGTATAGTCGGAAAAATCGCTATCGCAAAAACTATTCTAGAGAAGGAGCGTGCGAGTAAACTCTGGTTCAGTAAATCCAATATCCATAATAAAATGGACGTGTCTCGCTTTGAAGATACTTGGCTAATTAAGTTTGTACGGTTGCTTGGTCGCAATATTCAGAAGGAAGCCATAGAAAATATCTTCGACAATGTGGCTTTCATTGTTTTCAATTACGACAGATGTATTGAGCAATGCCTGTATCATGCCCTTCAGCAATTGTATGATATCAAGCCTCGAGATGCGGCCAATCTCGTCTCTAAACTTACAATAATTCATCCTTATGGAAAGGTGGGCGAACTCGAAACTGAGGCCGCACCGAATGGTGTGCCCTTCGGAGGTCGCCACGAGCGACTAAGCGAAGGCTATTCGGAAATTTCTAATGGAATTCAGACTTATACCGAACAGATCAAAGATAAGATTCAGCTAGCAGTGCTCAGAAGCCAAATGGATGAAGCCGAGCAAATAGTATTTCTTGGCTTTGCATTTCATGAGCAAAACTTGAACTTACTGAAATCGAAAGAGAAGTTAGATGCAAAAAAAGTCTACGGCACAGCATTTGGCATGTCTGATAGCGATGTCTCGTTAATTCAGGAGCAGCTTAAAGGATTTTTCTCGTTTGAAGATGATGAAGACGACGATCCGTTTTTGCTGACGCCTAGACCTTTTTTCTCGAAGGAGTTTTCGTTCGAGCAGGAATATTTGGATATTCGTAACGATCTAACGTGTGCAAAATTCTTTGATCAGTATGGTCGCTCGCTAATTGGGTAGTGCTGTTTTGGCTATAGGCGCTGGAAAATCTTCTCCGCCACTCTCGGCGCGAAGTACGTCAGCACGGCATCCGCGCCCGCGCGCTTGAACGCCAACAAAGATTCCATCATCGCCTTGTCGCCGTCGAGCCAGCCGTTGTTCGCAGCCGCCATGATCATCGCGTATTCGCCGCTCACCTGATACGCCATCGTCGGCATGCCGAAGGCTTCCTTCACGCGCCAGAGGATGTCGAGATAGGGCAGGCCCGGCTTCACCATCACCATGTCCGCGCCTTCCTCGATGTCGATGGCGACTTCGCGCAGCGCTTCGTCCGAGTTGCCGGGGTCCATCTGGTAGGTGCGCTTGTCGCCTTTCAGCGTCGCGTTCGAGCCGACGGCATCGCGGAACGGGCCGTAGAACGCGCTCGCGTATTTCGCGGCATAGGCGAGGATCTGCACGTCCTGAAAGTTCGCGGCATCCAGCCCGGCACGGATTGCGCCGATGCGGCCGTCCATCATGTCGGAGGGCGCGACCACGTCCGCACCGCATTGCGCCAGCACGCGCGCCTGCTCGACGAGGAGTGCGACCGACTCGTCGTTCAGAATCACGCCTTCGCTCATCACGCCGTCATGGCCGTGCGAAGTGTAGGGGTCGAGCGCAACGTCCGCGATCAGGCCGATCTCCGGAAACTCTTTCTTGATGGCGCGTAGGGCGCGGCCGACGAGGTTGTCAGGGTTGAGGGACTCCGAGCCGTTCTCGTCGCGCAGTTGCTTCGGCGTGTTCGGGAACAGCGCGAGCGCGGGGATTTTCAGCTTTAGCGCACGTTCGGCCTCGCGCACCGCCTGATCGACCGAGAGGCGCTCGACGCCGGGCATGGAGGCGACCGGCTCGCGCGTGTTCGCGCCCTCGCAAATAAAGAGCGGCCAGATCAGGTCGTCGGTGGTGAGGGTGTTTTCGCGCACCAGCCGGCGCGACCAGTCGGTCCGGCGGTTGCGGCGCATGCGCGTGGTCAGGCCGAGGTCTTTCGCAGGCTTGTTTCCGGCGAGCGGCACGATATCGGCAGGGCGGGCTTTGCCTGTGATCGGCGGCATGGCTGGCTTGCTCCTCGAAGTTGCGGTTTTCGCTACAATATCGCGCCGCGACGGCCGGCCCAAGGGATTGTCACGTCTATCGTTGACGGCGCGGCGAAGGCCCGGATATGCGCTAGATCAAAGGATAAAAAGCAGACGCCAATGGATTTCGAGCTTTCCGGGGAACAGCAGGCTTTCCGCGATGCGGCGCGGGCTTTCGCGCGCGAGGAAATGATGCCGCGGGCGCGGGAGTGGGACGAGAAGTCCATCTTCCCGGTCGAGCAGTTGCGGGCGGCCGCCGCGCTCGGCTTCGGCGGGATTTACGTGAAGGAAGACGTGGGCGGCTCGGCGCTGACGCGCTTGGACGCCGCGATCATCTTCGAGGAGCTGGCGCAGGGCTGCACCTCGACCGCCGCCTATATCTCGATCCACAACATGGCCGCGTGGATGATCGACACGTTCGGGAGCGAGGACGCGCGGCAGCGCTTTCTCCCGAAGCTCACCACGATGGAGCATTTCGCGAGTTATTGCCTGACCGAGCCGGGTGCGGGTTCGGATGCGGCGTCGCTTCGCACAAATGCAAAGCGCGACGGCGACCATTATGTCCTGAACGGCGAGAAGGCGTTCATCTCCGGCGGCGGCGCTTCCGATATATATGTATGCATGGTGCGCACCGGCGAGCCGGGGCCACGCGGCATTTCCTGCATCGTCGTCGAGAAGGGCACGCCGGGGCTAAGCTTCGGCGCGCAGGAACAGAAACTCGGCTGGAAGTCGCAGCCGACTTCCGCCGTGATTTTTCAGAATTGCCGCGTGCCCGTTTCCAATCTGATCGGCAACGAGGGGCAGGGCTTCCGCATCGCGATGGCGGGACTGGACGGCGGACGGCTGAATATCGGCGCGTGCTCGCTCGGCGGCGCGCAGTTCTGCCTCGACCGGACCCTCTCATACATGCGCGAGCGGAAACAATTCGGGACGCGGCTCGCGGATTTTCAGGCGTTGCAGTTTCGCGTGGCCGATTTTGCGACCGAGCTTGAGAGTGCGCGTTTGCTGCTCTGGGCGGCGGCACAAAAGGTCGGCGACAAGGCGCCGAACGCAACGCGCATGGCCGCGATGGCGAAGCGCCGCGCGACCGATGTCGGCTTCGAGGTCGTGAACGGCTGCCTGCAACTGCACGGCGGCTACGGATACCTGCGCGACCATCCCATCGAGCGCGTGCTGCGCGACGTGCGCGTGCATCAGATTCTGGAAGGCACCAACGAAATCATGCGCGTCATCATCGCGCGGGAAATGCTGGCGAACTGAATGAATACCGAACCCGAAATCCTGTTCGAGCGGCGCGGTTGCGCGGGCTTCGTTACGCTGAATCGCCCCTATGCGCTGAACGCCGCCACCGACAACATGGTGCGCCAACTCGCACGCCAACTCGATGTCTGGGAGAATGACAGTGCGATTGCACATGTGGTGGTGAAGGCGGCGGGCGACCGCGCTTTCTGCGCTGGCGGCGACATCCGCGCACTCTACGAACAATACAAGGCGGGGCAGGTGCAGAAGTCCATCGACTTCTGGCGTACCGAATACACGCTCAACCATCGCATCAAGCATTACCCGAAGCCGTATATCGCGCTGATCGACGGCATTGTCATGGGCGGCGGCGTGGGCTTGTCGGTCCACGGCTCGCACCGCGTAGCGGGCGACAGATATTCCTTCGCCTATCCGGAAGTCGGCATCGGATTTTTTCCCGATGTGGGCGCGACCCATGTGCTGCCGCGCCTTCCCGGCAAGATCGGCATGTGGATCGGATTGACCGGCTGGCGCGTGAATGCGGATGATGGCGTTTACTGTGGCCTCGCCACACACCGCGTACCGAGCGCTTCTTTCCCCGAACTGGAGCGCGCGCTCACCACGGACGAAGAACCGGGTGAAATCCTGAAAACTTTTGCGGGCGAGAAGCAAAAAGGAAAGCTCGAAGACGAGCATCCGATGATCGACCGCATCTTCGCGCGGCCGAGCGTCGAGGAAATCGTGAGCGCACTCGACGGTGAGATGAGTGAGTTTGCATCCCAGCTCGCACGCGCAATCCGGCAGAAGTCTCCAACCAGCCTCAAGATCGCCTTCGAGCAGGTGCACCGTGGCGGAAAGCTCGACTTCGCGGAGGCGATGCAGACCGAGTTTCGCATTGTGAACCGCGTGGCGCGCGAGCCGGAGTTCTACGAAGGCATCCGGGCAGTGGTGATCGATAAGGACAACGCGCCGAAATGGAGTCCTTCGGCGCTGGAATCCGTGAGCGAAAGCGACGTTGAAGAATACTTCGCGCCGCTGCCCCCGCAGGAGGAACTGCGCCTGTGAGCATGGCCGAAGACGATCCGATGGACGCCGCGATCGGCCGTGACTCGGTCGAGATCAAGCCGTGGCGGCGCATGCTGATCAACTACCAACGTGCGGCCGGCGGCTTCATGATGTTCAAGGGGCTGATCGGCTGGGCGATCATTTGCGGGATTGGTTTCGGCACGCCGTTCCAGCAGCTTCCGATTGAAGCGAAAGGTGCGACCGTATTCTTCGCGGTGATCGATGTCGTGGCGGGGGTGGCGCTGTGGCTCGGCTCCACATGGGGGGCGACGCTCTGGCTGATCGTCGCCGCGGCGCAGATTTCCGCCGACATCGCGTTTTCCGAAATCGCGGGGCTGCTAGTGCTGTTCACGATTCTGGAAACGCTGCTGATCGCGGGCTACGTGCTGGTCCGCTTCAAGGTCTACGAAGAAGAACACACATAAAGAAAATACGGGAGGCGCATCATGGCGAATATCGGTTTCATCGGTCTCGGCAACATGGGTTTGCCGATGGCGCAAAATCTCATCAAGGCCGGACACAAGGTTATCGGCTTCGACGTGACGCCGGCGGGACCGGGCAAGCTCGCTGAAAGCGGTGGTGCCGTGGCCAAGGAGATTGGCGACGCCGCGGCGAATATGGATTTCGTGGTCACGATGCTGCCCGCGGGCCAACATGTGCGCGACGTCTATCTTGGCAACGGCGGCGTATTCGCGCGCGCGAAGCAAGGCGCGGTGTTCATCGACTGCTCGACCATCGACGTGGAGAGCGCGCGGGCGGTGATCGCGGAAGCGGAGAAGAAAGGTTTCCTCATGCTCGATGCGCCGGTTTCCGGCGGCGTCGGCGGCGCGTCGGGCGGGACGCTCACTTTCATGGTCGGCGGTTCGGATGCGGCATTCGCCAAGGCGAAGCCGGTCCTCGAACAGATGGGCAAGACCATCGTGCATGCAGGCGCGGCGGGTGCCGGGCAGGCGGCGAAGATCTGCAACAACATGATCCTCGGCATCTCGATGATCGCGGTGTCGGAAGCCTTCGTGCTCGCGGAGAAACTCGGCCTCGACAAGCAGAAGCTGTTCGACATTTCCTCGAAGTCTTCCGGCCAATGCTGGTCGATGACGACCTATTGCCCGGTGCCGGGTCCGGTACCGACATCGCCCGCGAACCGCGATTACGCAGCGGGCTTCACCGCGGCGATGATGTTGAAAGACCTCAAGCTGTCGCAGGAAGCGGCAAAGTCGGCGGGCGCCAGCACGCCGCTCGGCGCGGACGCGACCGCGCTCTATCAAAAGTTTGCCGACAGCGGCGAAGCGGGCAGGGACTTCTCCGGCATCATTAATTATCTGCGGAAGTCCTAAGCAGGCATGCACGGCGGTCACGATCACGCGCACGAAGGTCATTCGCATGGACCCGCGCGCTATGATCGTGCCTTCGCAATCGGGATTACACTCAATCTAGGATTTGTCGCGGCGGAGTTCGTATTCGGCTATCTCGCGCAATCGCTCGCGCTGATCGCGGATGCCGGACACAACCTCTCCGACGTAGCCGGTCTGGTGATCGCATGGTTTGCGGCATGGCTTGCGCGCAAGAAGCCGAGCGAGCGGCGTACTTACGGATTTCGCCGTGCTTCCATTCTTGCTGCGCTGGCCAACGCCGGGCTGCTGATCGCCGCGGTGGTCTGGATCGTGGTCGAAGCGGTGCAGCGCTTCTTCGATCCGCAGCCGGTGGCAAGCATGACCGTGATCGTAGTCGCGGCGCTCGGCGTGCTCGTCAACGGCACGACCGCATTTCTGTTCATGCGTGGTCGCGAGCACGACATCAATATCGAAGGCGCATTCCAGCACATGGCAGCCGACGCCGCGGTGTCGGTCGGCGTAGTGCTCGCGGGCTTATTGATCCTGTTCACGGGCTGGCTGTGGTTGGACCCGGCGATCAGCATCCTGATTGGCGGCGTCATTTTGTGGAGCACGTGGCGGCTGGCGCGCGAATCCACTGCGCTGTCGCTCGATATGGTGCCGCCGAAGATCGATCGCATGGCAGTCGAGCGCTTTCTCGAAGCGTTGCCCGGCGTCACAGGCGTACACGATCTGCACATCTGGGCGATCAGCACGACGGAGATCGCGCTCACCGCGCATCTGGTACGTCCCGGCGCGGGACTGGACGACGAATTCCTGCATCGCGCGCACGACGATCTCGAACATCGTTTCGGAATCGTACACGCGACGTTCCAGATTGAGGCAGGGGACGAGCGCTTCCCTTGCAAGCTGGCCAGAAATGACGCGGTTTGAAAGGCTTTTCCGCGCTTCATAAACCAATCGTCAATCCTGTTTCCGAAGGAAGCGTTTAGTCTTCAATTTAAGACTTCCTTTTCGCGTCTTGTGTACAAAGATGCACAACGAGCGGGGCGAACTCCGCCGATAAAAACGAACACACGGGGCGTAGAACAATGAAGAACGTAGCGCGCGCGGCGCATGCCGCCGAACCGCTCGAGCGATATGAGGAGCTGAAAACTCCCTACCTCGAAGCGTTGACGCTGGTGGAACGGCTGCATCGCCGTCTGCTCGACGTCATCAAGGACGAATTCGACCGCCGCGGCCGCTCGGACATCAACAGCGTGCAGGCGCTCTTGCTGTTCAACATCGGTGGCAGCGAGCTTACCGCAGGCGAGCTGCGCACGCGCGGCTATTACCTCGGCTCGAACGTCTCCTATAACCTCAAGAAGCTCGTCGAGATGGGCTATCTGCATCACCAGCGTTCGCGGATCGACCGCCGCTCGGTGCGCATCAGCCTCACCGACAAGGGCAAGGAAGTCCACGAAATCGTCGAGACGCTTTACCAGAAGCACGTGCGCACGCTGGAGCAGGTCGGTGGCATCGGCTCCAACGACCTGACCACGCTGAACAAGGCGTTGCAGCGTCTGGAGCGTTTTTGGACTGACCAGATTTTGTATCGCCTCTAAGGCTTGAAGGTGATCGATATGAACGCCCCGGTGTCAAAGCCGGGGCGTTTTGCTTTGAATCGCTGTGCCGCTCTGTGCGCTAAGCGACACTAGGCCCGTCCGATCGGGTGTATCTTCTCCGGAAGAGGATTCCGGTCATGACCGAAAAAACCAGTGGCGTGCGCATTTCCTATCGGGCGTTCTTCCGCGATCTGCAGGGCAATATCGAGCGCGTCGAAAACATTGAATGCGACGACGATAACGATTGCATCGAACGGGTGCGGGCATTTCGTGCCGACCGGCTGATCGAGCTTTGGCAAAGCTCGCGCCTTGTCGCGCGGCTCGATCGTGGCGGGACGATCTTGCCAGCATAAGCGGCAAGCGTTCGTTATGCGGCCGCTTCGTTGCGCGCGGTCCTGTCTTTCAGCCATTTGCTCCACGGCTCAGGCGCAAGGACGCTATCGCTGACCCAGACCGGTGTGATGCCACCTTCCTTGTCGATGCGGCCGACCATTGCCGGCTTGTGCAGATGCTGGTTATCGCGGTCGACATGGACGCGGAAACCGCTCGGTGCGTCGAGCGAAAGCCCGGAGAGCGCCTGACGCACGAGGCCGGTTTCTATTGACCGGGCTTTCGTCACTGCCGCCGCCCATAAGTTGAATCCGATCCACGTCGCTTCCATCGGATCGTTGGTGATGGCCGCGCCGTTCTTCGAATAATTACGCCAGGAGCCGACGAAGATTTCGTTTTCGCGGCTCTCGATGCGCTGTAGATAATTCCACGAAACGAAATGCCCCGTGGTGATGGCGCGCGGCAGCGCCTTCACTTCCGCCTCGCCGATGGAAAGCGACATCACCGGCATATTCTCTGCCGTTAGTCCGGCGCGCGCGAACTCGCGGTAAAACTCGACATTGGAGTCGCCGCTGATGGTGGAGATAACGGCCGCCTGTCCCTGCGCCGCAAAGCGCTTGATGTCCGCGACTGTCGCGCGCCAGTCCTCGAAGCCGAGCGGGACGAATACTTCCGAGACGTCGCCGCTGCCGATGCCGATATTCAGAAGATAGTTGCGAAGTATGGCGAAGGTCGTGCGCGGATATACATAGTCGGAGCCGACGAGGAAGAAACGCCTGCGGCCCTGCCGGCGCAGATATTCGATCGCGGGCAGCGCCTGCTGCTGCGGCGTGCCGCCCATGTAGAAGACATTCCTCGATTGTTCCTCGCCTTCATACTGGCTCGGATAGAACAGGAGGCCGTTCGCCTGTTCGACGACCGGCAGAACCTGCTTGCGCGAAGCCGAACTCCAGCAGCCGAATATTGCCGCCACCTTTTGCTCGTTCAGCATCTTGCGCGCCTGATCGGCGTAGAGCTGCCATTCGGAGCGCGGGTTCATGATGACGGCCTCGACCGGACGGCCGAGCAGGCCGCCGCGTTCGTTGAGTTGCTCGATCAGCATGACCAGCAAGGATTGCAGCGGCCGTTCGCTCGCGGTCATGGTGCCGGAGAGCGAATGGAGGATGCCGACGCGGATCGCGCCGCTGTCGAGGTTGACGAAATAGCGCTCGACCGCGTCCATCATCCATTGCGAGCGGTCGATCAGGTCGTTCGCGGTGGTGAGCACGGACTCGCCCGCGTCTTCCACCTGCGTCACGGCGGAAGCGATTTCCGGCAGCGCACCACCGACGCCATCGGCCACCAGCGCGGCGCGGTCGCTGATGCGGCGCAGTTCCTCGGATTGATGATCGAGATGCGCCGTCATGCTGCGACTCATGCCGCTCATGGATTCCACGCTCTCCGAAACCGCACGGATGGCGGCGACCGTATCTTCCACGGCTTTCCGGATGCCGCCGATCTGCGTCTCGATGTTGCCGGTCGCTTTCGCGGTCTGCGCGGCCAGCGCCTTCACTTCGCTAGCGACCACCGAGAAGCCCTTGCCGGCTTCGCCCGCGCGTGACGCTTCGATGTGGGCGTTGAGCGCGAGCAGGGAGGTCTTGTCGGCAATCGCCTGAATGGATTTTACCACCTCGTCGATATGATGCGCGGAGGCGGTGAGACTGCGCACGATTTCGTCGGTCCGCGCGAGATCGTGCACGGTGCGTTCGGTCGCGGCCTGCGCCTTCTGGATCTGCACCGCGGACTGATCGAGAAGCTGGAGCAGCTCGTTCGCGGAACCGGCGACGGCTTCGGAGTCCTTTGCGGCGGTCGAGGCGACCGCCGAGGCGTCCGACACCTGCGTCCGCATCTTTGAATTGCGCGCGGCGAGTTCGTTAGCGGTGATGCGGATTTCCTCGCTTGCGGCGGCGAAGGTCGTGAGGATCTCGTCGATGGCGAGACGGAATTTTTTGGTGAAGAATACGCGGCCTGCATGGCGCAGCCGGGCTTCCGCCTCGCGCGAACCCTGATCCGCCGCCAGCGCATCGGCGTCGATCAGGGTACGCCGCATGGCTTCCGCCGCGGAAGCGAGCCGCTCGAAGGTCGCGCCGCGCGCACGCTCCGGCAATTCCGCGAAACGGTCGCCTTCCGAGATGCGGGCGATGGCATCGGTGAGCGAAGCGAACTTGCGTTCGACGATCCACGCGCCCGCGAGCGCCAGCACGATTGCCGCCGCCAGCCCCGGCACGATGCCGAAGTAGAGCGTCGCATAGCCGGTCAGCGCGCAGGCCAGAAAGACGGGAAACGCTACTCGCAGCGCGGGCAGTTTCGTGCCGGGAGAATCCGGCATCGGCGCGTACTCCTCGAATCCGGTGGAATCACTTCTGTCCGATCTGACCGGGCACCGTGGATTCACGGAAGCACATATTTTGTGCGTAACGACAATGGTTTAGGCGGCCCGCGTTGTAATCGGTCCGTCATGGCCCCAGTCTGCCGTATCAGCGACTCGGAGTGACTGCCGTGCCGGGCAAGGGCGAAGGCGAAGTCATTGTCGAAATGCGTCCCGTCGGCTCGGTCGTACGGGTGGCTGCGGTCGACGTTGCGACCGGAACCGAGGTCGTGGTGATGGGGCCGGCCAGCGCCAGCCCGCAAACCCTCGAACAGGTAGCGGTCGCCAAGCTCCGGCGCAGGCTAGCGCAGGACAAGGGCGGCTAGCCGCCGCAACCGATAGGGGCAGCCGCGCCGGGTCCACGCTTCTTTTTGGGGGTGGGCTATGGTAGGCCCGGCTCCGTTCATCCTCTCAGGCCAGGAGGCCAGCAATGCCCGCGACCGATCCGATGGCGGATCGCAACGATGCGAACCGCTTTTTTGCCGCCACGCTCGAACAGAACGACCCCGAAATTTTCGGCGCGGTAAAAGGCGAACTCGGTCGCCAGCGGCATGAGATCGAACTGATCGCTTCCGAGAACATCGTCTCCAAGGCGGTGCTGGAAGCGCAGGGTTCGGTGCTGACCAACAAGTACGCCGAAGGCTATCCCGGCAAGCGCTATTACGGCGGCTGCGAATGGGTAGATCAGGTCGAAACGCTCGCGATCGAGCGTGCGAAGAAATTGTTCGGCGCGGCGTTCGCCAACGTGCAGCCGAACTCCGGCAGCCAGGCCAATCAAGCTGCGTTCATGGCGGTGATGAAGCCGGGCGATACCTTCCTCGGCCTCAATCTTGCGGCGGGCGGTCACCTGACGCACGGCTCGCCGGTGAACATGTCCGGCAAGTGGTTCAACGCGGTGCCGTATGGCGTGCGGAAAGACGATCACCGCATCGACTATGACGAAGTGGAGCGGCTCGCGAAGGAGAACCAGCCGAAGATGATCGTGGCCGGCGGCTCTGCCTATCCGCGCCAGATCGACTTCGCGCGCTTCCGCAAGATCGCGGATGAAGTTGGTGCGGTGTTCATGGTGGACATGGCGCACTTTGCTGGCCTCGTTGCGGGCGGCGCGCATCCTTCTCCGTTCCCGCATGCGCATATCGTCACCGCGACAACGCACAAGACGCTGCGCGGTCCGCGCGGCGGCCTCGTGCTCACGAACGACGAAGCGCTGGCAAAGAAGATCAACTCGGCGGTATTCCCCGGTTTGCAGGGCGGCCCGCTGATGCATGTCATCGCGGGCAAGGCGGTTGCCTTTGGCGAAGCGTTGCAGCCTGCCTACAAGCTCTATGCGAAGAACGTGGTCGAGAATGCGAAGGCGCTGGCCGAAAACCTGCGTGCGCACGGCTTCGACATCGTGTCGGGCGGCACCGACACGCACGTCATGCTGGTCGATCTGCGGCCGAAACGGCTGACCGGCAAAATTTCCGAAAACGCGTTGGGCCGCGCCCACATCACCTGCAACAAGAACGGCATTCCATTCGACCCGGAAAAACCGGCGGTGACGTCGGGCATCCGGCTTGGAAGCCCCGCCTGCACGACGCGCGGTTTCGGCGTGAAGGAATTCCAGCAGGTCGGCGACCACATCGCGGAAGTGCTGAACGTGCTGTCGCAAAAGAACGTCGAGGAAGATTCGATGATCGAAGCCGCGGTGCGCGACAAGGTATCGGCGCTGCTCGCGCGGTTCCCGATCTATCCGTGATGATGAGCATGCGGGCGAGGGCATAACATCATGCGCTGCCCCTTCTGCGGGAACGTAGACACGCAGGTGAAGGACTCGCGGCCGACCGAAGACTCGGCCGCGATCCGCCGCCGCCGCATCTGTCCGCAATGCGGACAACGCTTCACCACGTTCGAGCGCGTGCAGTTGCGTGAACTTACCGTGCTGAAGCGGAGCGGGCGCCGCACGCCGTTCGACCGCGACAAGCTGTTGCGCTCGGTGCAGATCGCGCTGCGCAAGAGGCCGGTAGATCCCGCGCGCATCGACCAGATGGTGTCGGGTATCGTGCGCCGCCTGGAAAGCTCCGGCGATGAGGAAATCAATTCGGAGACCATCGGCGAACTGGTCATGGACGGGCTGAAGCAGCTCGACGATGTGGCCTATGTGCGCTTCGCTTCGGTCTATCGCAATTTCCGCGATCCGAAGGACTTCGAGGACGTGCTCGGCGAGTTGCAGGATAGCGAGCGGCCGAAGGCTCCGGGCAAACCTTCATGACATCTTCCGCGACGGCCGTGCGTGCGGCTTCGCGCTTCGCGCCGCACGACGACGAGCGCTTCATGGAAGCGGCGCTGCAATTCGGCCGCCGCCACATGGGGCTGGCCGCGCCGAATCCTTCGGTCGGTGCAATCATTGTGCGGGAGAACGAGAACGGCGCGATTGTGATCGCGCGCGGCGTAACGGCGCGCGGCGGCCGTCCCCATGCAGAAACCGAGGCGCTAAAAGCGGCGGGTAACGCTGCGAAAGGTGCAACCGTCTACGTGACGCTGGAGCCGTGCGCGCATCAGTCGAAGACACCGCCATGCGCCAGCGAACTGGTGAAGGCACAGGTGGGCCGTGTCGTCATTGCCATCGAAGACCCGAACCCGCTTGTGAGCGGCAACGGCATCCGCATCCTGCGCGACGCTGGCATCGACGCCATTGTCGGCGTCGGGGCGGCGCAGGCGAAGATCGACCATGCCGGGCATTTTCGCCGCGTACGCGATGGCCGCCCGCATATCATCCTGAAAATCGCGGCCTCCGCCGACGGGAAAAGCGGACTTGCCGGGCGAAAGCCCGCGCGCATCTCTGGCCCTGTTTCGATGGCGGAAGCGCATATTCTTCGCGCCACCTCGGATGCGATCATGGTCGGCAGCGGCACGGTGCTGGCTGACAACCCCAAACTCGATTGCCGCCTGCCGGGGATGGAAGACCGTTCGCCGGTGCGCGTGGTGCTCGACGGTTCGCTGCGTATCCCGCTCGACTGCGCGCTGGTGCAGACCGCGAAGGCGCGGAAGCTGATCGTCATTGCCGGCGAAACCGCGGCCGCCGATAAGCAGAAAGCGCTTGAGGACCACGGCGCCGAAATTATCCGCGTTCCGAATACGAAAGACCGCTTCCGCAAGCCGGTGATCGCTGATGCCATGCTTGCGCTCGGCGGCCGCGGAATCACGCGGCTTCTGGTCGAGGGCGGGCCGATGCTGTCGGCCTCGCTGCTGCAAAGCGATCTCGTTGACGAAGCGGTGGTCGTGCGCGCGCCAGTGACGCTCGGCGCGGATGCGATCGACGCGCTGGAAGGCCTGCCGCTCACCGCCTTGCTTGCGTCCCCAAAACTCAGGATCATCGAGGAGCGCCTGCTCGGCGCCGATCAGATGGTCCGCCTGTTCCGGAAATAGAGAATGTTCACGGGAATTGTCACCGATGTCGGCGTGATCCGGTCCGAGACCGGCCGTTTCGATCCTGCTTCGAAGACGAGCCTCAAGCGGCTGCGGATCGGGACGCGCTATGATGCGAAGACCATCGATCTCGGCGCGTCGATCATGGTCAACGGTATCTGCCTGACCGTGGTCGGCCGCGACGAAGACTGGTTCGAGGTCGAAGTCGGTCCTGAAACGCTGAAGATCACGACCGCGGGCGGGTGGAAAACGAATACGAAAGTAAACCTCGAACGCTCGCTGAAAGCCGGCGACGAACTGGGCGGGCATCTCGTCAGCGGGCACGTGGACGGCATTGCGGAAGTGCTCGGCCGCGAGGATCTAGATCAGGTGGCGCGCATCACCATGCGCGCGCCGGAAAACCTCGCGCGCTTCATCGCAGTCAAAGGCTCGGTGGCGCTGGACGGCATTTCGCTGACCGTGAACGAGGTAAAGGGCGCGGAGTTTTCGGTGCTCCTGATCCCGCACACCTTGCAGGTGACCAACTGGAGCGGCCTCAAGGCGGGCGACCGCATTAACCTCGAAGTCGACCAGATCGCGCGCTATGTGGCGCGGCTTGCCGAGTTCAAATAAGCCCGCTATCGCAGGCGGGAAATCCGGTAGCGCGTCATGAGTTACAAGGCAGCAGGCGACAAGAAAGAAGCATCCGTCGAGGGCGCGCGGTTACTCGTCATCGACGCGCGCTTCCACGAAGCCATTGCCGACGAACTGGTCGCCGGTGCGCAGGCGCGCATCGAGGCGGCGAATGCACGGATGGATCGCATCAGCGTGCCGGGCGCGCTGGAAATCCCGATTGCTGCTTCCATTGCCATGGGGTCGGGCCGCTACGATGGCGTGGTGGCGCTTGGCTGCATCATTCGCGGCGAGACCGAGCACTTCGGAATTGTCGCCTACGAGTCGGCGCATGCGCTGATGCGGCTCGGTACCCGCAAGCGCGTGCCGGTCGGCAACGGCATCCTCACGGTCGAGAACGAGGCGCAGGCATGGACCCGCGCGCGCCGCACCGAAGGCGACAAGGGCGGCGAGGCGGCTTCCGCCGCGCTGGCGCTGGTTCGTATCGCGCGGGCGCAAGGACGCTGAAATGTCCCGTGCCGGTTTGCAGGAACGAAGCGCGGCGCGGCTCGCCGCGGTACAGGCGCTCTACCAGATGGACATTGCCGGCACGCCGCTGAACGACGTGCTGAGCGATTTCGAGCGTTTCTGGATCGGACGCGAGATCGAAGGCGAGCGTTACGCCGAGGCCGAAGAAAAACACTTTCGCGATGTAGTGGAAGGCGTGGTGCGCGAGCAGGTCACGCTTGATCCGCTGGTCGACAATACGCTGAACGACGGCTGGCCCCTGAAGCGCATCGAGTCCGTACTGCGCGCGACGTTGCGGGCAGGGGCCTATGAGTTGTTTCACCGGAAGGACATTCCGGTACGCGCGGTGGTGAGCGAATACGTCGATGTCGCGGCTGCCTTCCTCGATGGCAACGATGTCGGCATGGCCAACGCGGTGCTCGACGTGATTGCGCGCAAGGCGCGGCCCGACGACTTCAACGCACGGAGCTGACCGTGATCAGACGCGAACCGAGCCGGGAAGACAGCATCATCGAGCGCTTCTTCCGGCCGCTCGCGAAACATCCCGGCGCACTCGCGCTCGGCGACGATGCGGCGTTGCTGGCACCGCAAGCCGGATTCGATTTCGTCATCACCGCCGACACCACGACCGCGGGCGTACACTTCTTTCCCGACGATCCGGCGGACCTGATCGCGAAGAAGGCGCTTCGCGTAAACCTCTCCGACCTCGCCGCGAAAGGCGCGGAGCCGGTCGGGGCAACGCTCGCGCTTTCGATGTCCGCGGCAACTGGCGAGGTGTGGCTGGAAAAGTTTGCGCGCGGTCTTGGCGAGGACTGCGAGGCGTTCGCCTGTCCGCTGCTGGGCGGCGACACCACGAAAACGCCGGGGCCGCTTTCCATTTCGATTACGGCAATCGGCAAGGTGCCGTCAGGAACGATGATAAAGCGGGCAGGCGCGCGGCCCGGCGATCTCGTTGTCGTCAGCGGTACCATCGGCGATGCGGCGCTTGGCTTGCTCGCATTGAAGCGCGAAGGCTTGGTCGGCGGACTTTCCCGCGAGCAGATACCGGAACTGGTCCGGCGCTATCGCGTGCCGGAGCCGCGATTGGCGCTCGCACCCGTGCTTCGCGAATACGCGAATGCCGCGATGGATATTTCCGACGGGCTGGCCGGCGATCTCGCAAAACTGGCGGCGCAATCGGGCGTTGGCGCTTTCATCGAGACGGCAAGGCTCCCGTTGTCGGGACCGGCCGAGAATGCATTGCGCAACGAGCAATCGATCACCGGGCTGATCGACGACCCGCACATGCTGAGCACCATCCTGACCGGCGGCGACGATTACGAGGTGCTGTGCGCCATCCCGGAAACGGAGTTCCACGCTTTCGCGGAAGCCGCGGGCGCAGCCAGGGTGCCGGTGACGGCTATCGGCAGATTCGAGTCGGGCGGGGAGGTCGAGGTTCTGGGATCGAAAGGGCAGCGTATTACCCTCGACCGGCTGTCATATTCGCATTTCTAGGCGGAAATCCTCAGGAATCCCGCCCAAAATCGTCGCTTTTCGCTGCCTTCTCGCGTTGCACCGGGATGTCATTTTTGGCAATGTCCGCGCGCTTTGGGGGGTAAGCCCCCAGACCACGCGCCCGGCCAAGCTGCCAGAGAGCGCGGGTCAATATCCGACTGAGATTCAGGGGCACATTCTATGAACACTACTCTATGGCTGATCCTGGCCAGTGGCGGTCTCGCCATTCTCTACGGCCTGTGGGCGACGAACTCCGTTTTGTCCGCCGACGCAGGCAACAAGCGCATGCAGGAAATCGCAGGCGCCGTTCGTGAGGGCGCGCAGGCCTATCTGCGCCGTCAGTATTCGACCATCGCCATCGTCGGCGCGGTCATCTTCGTGCTGGTATGGTGGTTGCTCGGCGTATGGGTTGCGGTTGGCTTCGCCATCGGCGCGATCCTTTCCGGCGCGACCGGCTTCATCGGTATGAACATCTCGGTGCGCGCCAACGTGCGCACCGCGCAGGCGGCGACCAAGTCACTGGCCGGCGGCCTGAACCTCGCGTTCAAGGCGGGTGCGATCACCGGCCTGCTCGTTGCAGGTCTCGCGCTGATCGGCGTTGCGGCCTATTACGGCCTGCTCGTCGGCCCGCTCGGCTACAAGCTGAACGAAGGCCGCACCGTGATCGACGCGCTGGTCGCGCTCGGCTTCGGCGCTTCGCTGATCTCGATCTTCGCGCGTCTCGGCGGCGGCATCTTCACCAAGGGTGCGGACGTCGGCGGCGACCTCGTCGGCAAGGTGGAAGCGGGCATCCCGGAGGACGATCCGCGCAACCCGGCGACGATTGCGGACAATGTCGGTGACAACGTCGGCGACTGCGCCGGCATGGCGGCCGACCTGTTCGAAACCTATGCGGTGACCGTGGTCGCCACGATGGTGCTGGCGGCGATCTTCTTCGCCGGCAACGCGAACCTCGCGAACATCATGCTCTATCCGCTCGCGATCTGCGGCGCGTGCATCGTGACCTCGATCATCGGCACGTTCTTCGTCCGTCTCGGCAAGAGCGAGTCGATCATGGGCGCGCTGTACAAAGGCTTCATCGCTTCGGCGGTGCTGTCCGTTCCGGCGATCTGGTTCGTGACCGACCGTCTGCTCGGCTTCAGCACCCAGCTGACCGCGCAGGGCCAGACCTTCACCGGCGCTTCGCTGTTCTGGTGCGCGGTTGCGGGTCTCGTCGTTACCGGCCTGATCGTCTGGATCACGGAGTACTACACCGGCACCAACTTCCGCCCGGTGAAGTCCATCGCCCAGGCGTCGGTGACCGGCCACGGCACCAACATCATCCAGGGCCTCGCGGTCTCGATGGAAGCCACCGCGCTTCCGGCGATCGTGATCATCGCAGGCATCCTCGTGACCTACGCGCTGGCGGGCCTGTTTGGCATTGCAATCGCGGTGACGGCGATGCTGGCGCTGGCCGGCATGGTGGTCGCGCTCGACGCGTTCGGTCCGGTCACGGACAACGCGGGCGGCATCGCGGAAATGGCGGGTCTGCCGAAGAACACCCGCAAGTTCACCGACGCGCTCGACGCGGTCGGCAATACCACGAAGGCCATCACCAAGGGCTACGCGATCGGCTCGGCCGGTCTCGGCGCGCTGGTGCTGTTCGCCGCCTATACGTCGGACCTCAACTACTTCGTCACGAACGCCGCGCAGTACAAATACTTCGCCGGCGTGAAGGTCGATTTCTCGCTCTCGAACCCGTACGTCGTGGTCGGCCTGCTGTTCGGCGGTCTGCTGCCGTACCTGTTCGGCTCGATGGGCATGATGGCGGTCGGCCGCGCGGCCGGTTCCATCGTCGAGGAAGTCCGCCGTCAGTTCCGCACCAACAAGGGCATCATGACCGGCAAGTCGAAGCCGGACTACGGCAAGGCGGTCGACATCCTGACCAAAGCCGCGATCAAGGAAATGATCATTCCGTCGCTGCTGCCGGTGCTTTCGCCGATCGTCGTCTACTTCGCGATCTTCTTCATCGCGGGCGGCGGTGCGGCGGGTAAGGCCGCGGGCTTCGCTGCGCTCGGCGCGATGTTGCTCGGCGTGATCGTCACCGGCCTGTTCGTCGCGGTCTCGATGACCTCGGGCGGCGGCGCGTGGGACAACGCCAAAAAGTACATCGAAGACGGTCACTTCGGCGGCAAAGGTTCCGAGCCGCACAAGGCGTCCGTGACCGGCGACACGGTCGGCGATCCGTACAAGGATACGGCCGGCCCGGCGGTCAACCCGATGATCAAGATCACGAACATCGTGGCACTACTGCTGCTCGCGATTCTCGCGCACTAAACGGCGAGGCGTTCAAGCAAACAGCCCGCGGGGAGCGATCCCTGCGGGCTTTTTATTTTTCGCTTTATGCGTTCGCTGAAATCTGCGCGCGTTACTGGCCGATGGTGGTGGCGCTGCGCAGGATCTGGCCGACGAGGGTGATCTCGGTGCCGCCGGTCGGCGTGGTGCGGCTGATGAAGTCGAATACCTTGCCGTCCTGCAGGCCGTAGTTCGCGATGCGCGTCACGCGGCGGTCCTGGCTGAAGTAGATCACGAGCACGCGCTGGTCGATCACTTCGGGACGGAAGAACGCGGTTCGCTGCGTCTTCTGCGAGATGTAATAGAAGGCTTCGCCGGAAACGGTCGCAACGGTGGAGGGGGTGCCGAGCACCAGCAGCACCTGTTCCTGCGAGGAGCCGACCGGAACCTGTTCCAGCGCTTTCTCGTCGAGGACATAGCCGCGTTGATAGGTACGGGTGAAGCCGCTGAAACCGGGAACCGAGTCGGAAGCGCACGCGCCGAGCGCAAGGGCAAGCGCCAAGCCGGCAAGCGGCGACAAACGGCGCGACTTCGCGGTTATGAAAGGCCGAACGGTCATATGGTTAATGTGCGATTGGACTTGTCACGACCCCGCGCTATGCCGTACCCCGCGCGGAAACGAAACGCAAACGCCGATTTCCCTTCTACCAACCCACCAGGAGCCAGGCATTTTCACGCTCAGACGGCGCAAGAACGAACGGCGCGAGACCATTGAACGCCTGTATGGCGCTATCGTGGCGCAGGCGCGCCTGCCGGTTTTCTATCGTTCTCACGGCGTGCCCGACACGCTGGAAGCCCGCTTCGATATGGTGGTGCTGCATCTCTATCTCGCCAACCGGCGGCTGGCGGCGCTGGGCGAGGAAGGCAAGGCGATCGGGCAGGAACTGCTCGACTTCTTCTTTCTCGATATGGATGCCTCGCTCCGCGAGATCGGCGTCGGCGACCTTTCGGTGCCGAAGAAGATGAAAGGCTTTGCGCAGGCCTATATGGGCCGTGCCGCGGCTTACGAGTCGGCGCTGGATGCGAAGGACGAAGCCGCGCTCGCGGCCGCGCTGGCGCGCAATGTTTTCGGTCGGCCCGTCAGCGATGCTCCCGGCGCGGCGGTAATGGCACGATATGCCGTTGCGGCTGCCGCGAAACATGCGTCCTCGGCCGATGAAGCCGTCGTTTACCCGGAAATTGCGGAGACCCTCCCATGACCGAAGCGGAACACGGCTGGAGCCATGTCATCGAAGTCGCGGCACTGCCGCCTGAAGGGCTGGAAGTAGAACTCGCGCCGGACGCTGCGCTGCGGGAACAACTGACAAAGTATGCGGGCGTCGCCGCGATTCCCGCGCTCGCGGCGCGTTTGCGCGCGATGCCGGAAGAAGGCGGTGGCGTTCATGTCAGCGGCGAACTGACAGGCAGCGTCCGCCAGACTTGCGTGGTGTCGCTGGAGGAGTTCGACAACCCGATCTCTGAGACGGTCGATGTTTTCTTTGCCGAGGATGCCGGAGAAACGAAACCGGCTGACGGTGAGGAGGAAGACGAGGGCGGCGGCGAGGACGAACCGGACCCCATTATCGACGGCAAGATCGATCTTGGTGCGCTGGCGGCCGAGTTTCTGGTGCTGGCGATAGACCCGTATCCGCGCAAGCCGGGAGCAATGTTCCAAAACCCCGCGGGAGAGGAAGAAATGCCCTCCGAGTCCCGTAGCCCCTTTGAAGCCCTTTCCGGCCTGAAAACGGGTCCCAAGAAACCTTCTTAAGCTATTGAAATATAAAATATTTCAAGCCGAAGGTTGAACCGTCTACGCGAACGGCTATTGTCCGGCCGTGCCGGAGCGGGGCCGGGCAGTTTCAATCCATTCGGCTGAGCCCGCCAGCCTATCCCGCAACGAAACCATGTCCAGACCGGTCCGAATAGCGGTTGACGCGATGGGCGGCGATCACGGCCCCTCCGTGACCGTGCCCGGCGCGAGCCTCGCGAACTACCGGCGGCCGGACACCGAATTTCTGCTGTTCGGCAACGAGGGGCAGATCCGTCCGCTGGTTGCGCAGCATGAGCGGCTGAAGAACGCACAGATCGTCCATACCGATGTCGCGATCAGCATGGATGCGAAGCCCAGTCAGGCACTGCGGCAGGGCCGCCGTAATTCCTCGATGTGGCTTGCCATCGACGCAGTGAAGAAGGGGCAGGCGGATGTCGCCGTGTCTGCCGGCAACACCGGCGCATTGATGGCGATGAGCCATTTCTGCCTGAAGCCGTTGCCGGGCATCGACCGTCCCGCTATCGCGGCGTTATGGCCGACGCTGCGCGGCGAAAGCATCGTGCTCGACGTCGGTGCTGCCATCGGTGCGGATGCGAAGCAACTCGTCGACAATGCGATCATGGGCGCGGCGATGGCGCGGATCGTATTCGATCTCGACAAGCCTACGGTCGGCCTGCTGAACGTGGGCGTGGAAGAGATCAAGGGCGTGGAAGAAGTGCGCGAAGCGGGAAAGATTCTGCGCGAGCGCGATTTCCCCGATTTCGACTATCGCGGTTTCGTCGAAGGCGACGACATCTCCAAAGGCACGGTCGATGTGATCGTGACCGAAGGCTTCTCCGGCAACATTGCCTTGAAGACCGCCGAGGGCACTGCGCGCCAGATTGGCGAATATCTGCGCTCCGCCATGAGCCGAACGTTACGCGCCAAAATCGGCTACCTGTTCGCGCGTGGCGCGTTTCAGGTGCTACGCGAAAAAATGGACCCGCGGCGAATGAACGGCGGGCTGTTTCTGGGGTTGAACGGGCTGGTAGTGAAGAGTCACGGCGGCACCGATCATGAGGGGTTCGCCTCCGCTCTCGATCTCGGCTACGACGTCGTCCGCCACAACTTGCTCAGCCGGATTTCCGGCGCGCTGGAAAAGCAAATGCCCGCACCGGAAGCCGCAGGAGCACCGGCATCGTGACAGTATTCCGTTCGGTGGTGCGAGGGGTCGGTTCGTATCTCCCCGCGCGCACACTCACCAATGACGAACTCGCCAAGCAGGTCGATACCTCCGACGAATGGATTGTGCAGCGCACAGGCATTCGCGAGCGGCATGTTGCTGCCAAAGACGAGAAGACTTCAGATCTCGCCATCGGCGCGGCAAAGGCGGCGCTCGCCAACGCGAAGCTGGGAGCCGAAGACATCGACCTTATCGTGCTCGCCACCTCGACACCCGATCTGACCTTTCCCGCGAGCGCGACGACGGTGCAGGCCGCGCTCGGCATCACGCGCGGTGCGGCGTTCGATCTGCAAGCGGTGTGTTCAGGTTTCGTCTTTGCGATGGCGACGGCCGACCAGTATCTGCGTTCGGGCGACTTCAACCGCGCGCTGGTGATCGGCGCGGAAACGTTCTCACGTATTCTGGACTGGACCGACCGCACGACCTGTGTGCTGTTCGGTGACGGCGCGGGCGCGGTGGTATTGGAGCGCACCGAGCAGCCGGGGACGGTGCAGGATCGCGGCATCCTGATCTCCAAGCTGCGCTCGGACGGCTGTCACGGTGCGAAGCTGTATGTCGATGGCGGTCCCGGCTCGACGGGAACGGTCGGTCACTTGCGGATGCAGGGCAAGGAAGTATTCCGGCATGCCGTAGGCATGATTACCGACGTGGTTGAGGATGCGTTTAAGGCCACGGGCTATAATGCAAACGATATCGACTGGTTCGTTCCGCATCAGGCGAATCTGCGCATCATCGACGGCAGCGCACGGAAACTCGGAATTGCCCCCGAAAAGATCGTCGTGACGGTGGACAAGCACGGAAATACGTCGGCGGCGTCGATTCCGCTCGCGTTATCTGCTGCGGCGAGCGATGGCCGCATCAAGACCGGTGATCTTGTTCTGCTCGAAGCGATGGGCGGCGGCTTTACCTGGGGCGCCACACTGTTGCGGTGGTGATACGCCCGTAAAAGTTTTGCGAATTCCCCGATTGACCGGACAGGAAAGCGCAAATAACGTCTGATTTATCAGTACGATAGTTGGACACCGCGGGGGCGGCAATGAGCGGGAAGACGATCACGCGCGCTGACCTGAGTGAAGTGGTCTATCAGAAGGTCGGGTTGTCGCGGACAGAGTCTGCGGCGCTGGTCGAACTGGTTTTGACGGAACTGGCCGATTCGCTGGCACGCGGCGAGAACGTGAAACTCTCGTCGTTCGGCTCCTTCATCGTTCGCAACAAGGGCCAGCGCGTAGGCCGCAATCCCAAGACGGGAGAAGAAGTTCCCATCGAGCCGCGGAGGGTGATGGTTTTCAAGCCATCGAATATCCTTAAGCAGCGAATCAACGGGCGGAACGGCGACGCAAAAAAACGCTGACCGCCCCCACAGGGCTGTCTAGGTAAGTGGAAAAAGGTCCGGACGCATTCCGTACGATCAGCGAGGTCGCAGAAGACCTCGATCTGCCGCAGCATGTGCTCCGGTTTTGGGAAACGCGTTTCACGCAGATCAAGCCCATGAAGCGCGGCGGCGGCCGCCGCTACTATCGTCCCGATGATGTCGATCTGCTGCGTGGCATCCGTCATCTTCTGTACGGCGAGGGCTACACCATTCGCGGCGTACAGCAGATACTGAAAGATCAGGGACTGCGCTATGTGCAGACCGTTGGCCGTTCCGCCGAAACCGATCCGGCGCGCTTGCGCGACGTGAACTTCGACGACGCGGATATGGAAGCGGAAGCCGCAGTCGAGAGCGTTAGCGCCGGCGGCCGTGGCGGCGGTGTCGTGAGTTTTGTCGCGCCTTCGCGTCCGCGCGAGCCGGAATTGCCGCGCGTTGTCGAAGTGCCGAAGCCGCAGCCGCAACAATTCGACGATGACGGCCCGGCTATTCCGTTCCGCAAGTTTGGTCCTGCACCGGAGCGCGAAGAACCCTTGATGCCGCTTCGCCCGCGTGCCGAGGAGCAGCGTCTGCCGCGAGACTTGCCGAGAGAAATGCCGCGGGAGGTTCCGCGCGAAGTGGCGCGTTCCCCGGAGCCGCAGCTTCGCTCCGCCGCGCCGCGCGTGCACGGCAATGAAGCAGGCGGCATTCGTCTTTCTTCGGAAGCGGTGCAATTGCTCAAGGCGACGCTCTACGAACTCGGCGAGTGCCGGCGGATGCTGGATTCCTCGCGCAAGGGCGGCGCGGGTTAGGCGCCGGGTTTCTTAGCGCGCACTGTCGCGGTGCCGAATGCCGGAATATTCCAGAAGGTCAGGAAGCGGATCGCGGCGCGCAACGCAGCTTTCGTGCTGCGTATGAACAATCCGGATTCCTGCACTACGGTCTGAACGCTTTCGGTTTTCGCCATACGGCGCTCGGCGCGGGCCAGACGCACATAGTGGTCGAAGTCGATGACGCCGTTTTCGGTGCGCTTCACGTTCCAGTCGTTGTTCATGGCCGTCTCCATCGGGTTTTGATGGTGACAGGGTGCCGGGAGCGGCATTCTTCCGCTTTCAGATTGCCTTGCCTTTTCCTTCGGATTCGCTTGAATCTTCCAAAGGCGGAAAGGTCTCAATAACGTGCTGTTTTTATTCGATAATTTTGTACTCGATAGCGCGCGCCGCGAGTTGCGGATGGGTGGCGCTGAAGTCGCGGTCGAGCCGCAGGTGTTTGATCTGCTGGAGTTCCTGATCCGCCGCCGCGATCAGGTGGTAAGCCGGGACGACCTGATCGAGCATGTCTGGAAAGGGCGGATCGTTTCCGAGTCCGCGATGGCATCGCGCATCAATGCCGCGCGCAATGCAATCGGCGACAACGGTAGCGACCAGAAGCTGATCAAAACCATCGCGCGCAAGGGTATTCGCTTTGTCGGAGACGTAACGGAAAAGCGGGAAGGTGGTGCAGCGGCGGAGACGTCTCCGAACACACAGCTGAAACAGCAGGACATTACCTTCTGCCGCGCGCCGGATGGCGTGAGCCTCGCCATCGGCCGCTCTGGAAGCGGGCCGGTGCTGCTCAAGACCGCGAACTGGCTCAATCATCTCGAATTCGACTGGCAAAGCCCGATCTGGTCGCCGCTGTTTTCGCGTTTGTCGGAGAGCACAACCCTGATCCGGTACGATGGACGCGGCAGCGGCCTTGCGGACCGTGACGTGGAAGACATTTCGTTCGACGGTTTCTTGCGCGACCTCGACGCGGTGACGGCAACCGTCAGCGAAGAACGTTTCGCGGTGCTGGGTCTTTCACAGGGCGTCGCGGCCGCGATTGCCTATGCCGTACGGCATCCGAAGCGTGTCTCTTGCCTCGTGTTGTATGGCGGCTACGCGCAGGGACGAAACCGCAGCGGAAACGACGCCGACCGTGAGAAGGGCAAGGCGTTGCTCGCGTTGATCCGGCAAGGCTGGGGCGACGAAGGCTCGGCGTTCATGCGTGCGTTCAGTTCAATCTATTTGCCGAACGGCACGCCGGAGCAAATCCGCTGGTTTGCCGAGATGCAGCGCGCGGCCACATCCGGCGAGCTTGCAGCACGCCTGCGCGCAGCATGTGACGACATCGACGTCACCGATTTGCTTTCGCAGGTTCGCGTGCCGACTCTCGTCATCCATGCGCGGCATGACAATGTGGTGCCGTATGCGCAGGGCAGGTTGCTGGCCGCCTCGATACCCGGTGCGAAGTTTGTGACTCTGGAAACGGAAAATCATGTGCCGCTGCCGGGCGATCCGGCATGGGAAAAGCTGCTCGGCGAGATTCAGGCCTTCGCCGCAGCCCATTGATACGGCCTTACGTGCAGCGCCGGATTACCTTGCGAAGCTCCTCGCCGCGCAAATAGATCATGTCCGGTTTCAGGCCGCCTTTCCTGGCGAGCCAGCGCTGGATTTGCGGTGGATACATCGCCATCAAATCGCGGGCGCCGTCCTGGGTCGGAATCCATTTGCCGTCATCGGTCTTTTCGGTCGGCATGTGGAAGCCGAGCTTCGCGCGCGGCGTCACGCAAATGCGCTCCAGCGGAAAGTAGCCGAACAGCATCGTGCAGGCCGACGAACATTCGCCGTCGATCGCAATTTCCTTGTGGCTGCGCGCGAGCCTGCGGTACTTGCGCTCGTAGAGGTGGACGTAGCCGCCGTAGTCGGTTTTGACGACATAGGTTCCTTGCGGCGCCGGATAGATGCCCAGCCCGGCGATCTCATAGACGGCCAAGGACAGGACGCCGAGGATGAGTGCGACTGCGAACAGGCGTTTTAGGGTTTTCATGGAGGCTGCACAGCGAGGTTGCGCGAGAGATGGTCACGCGCAGCCGGATTGCAAGGCGCAAGCTGACGCGACCGATTAATTGGCCGCGTTAGACGACAGGGAGGAGGCTTTTATCACCCCGCAAGGCTTCAGGTACTGCTGCAGTTCCTGACCGGCGAGGAAGATCATGTCTTCCTTCAGGCCGCCGTTCTTCTCGATCCAGGCGCGGATATGCGCGGGATAGACTTCCATCATTTCGCGCGCGCCTTCCTCGGTTGGCACCCAGTTGCCTTCCTTGTCTTCCTCGGTCGGCGAATGGAATCCGAGCCAGGCGCGGTCGGTGACGCAGATTTTTTCGAGTGGGAAGTAGGCGAACAGGATGGTGCAGGACGACGAACACTCGCCGTCGATCCTCACATTGTCATATTGCTTGCTGAGTTTGGTGTAACGGTCTTCGTATTCGTCGACATAGCCGCCGAGATCGTCCTTGATGACGAGGTACTCCGCGCGCTGCATGCGCCAGCCGCTACTCGCTGCGTCGAAATGCGGGAGAATGAAAACCCCGGCAATCGCGGCTGCAATCGCCGCCACCCGAAACCCCTGCATGAACCATGCTCTCCGAGTCTGTTTCAGATTCGAGAGTCATATTGGCAGGAAAATTGTGCAATGCAACATTCATTTCCGGGTAACGGCCATGCATCGCCGAACCGTCCGAAAAAAGAAGGAAATTTGGGTCAAAAAACGAGATGAAATGGTCGGAGCGGCGGGATTTGAACCCACGACCCCTAGTCCCCCAGACTAGTGCGCTAACCGGGCTGCGCCACGCTCCGACAGGGCGCGGACTATAGTGATGAGGGTTGGCCGCCGCAATGCACCCTAGCTGCGCGACAGTTTCACGGCCCGATAGATGCCGAAAGCCAGCAGCAACCCGCCGACAGCCGCGAGCAATGGCCCGCTATTCGTGCCGCGAAGTGCGAGCTGTCCCGACAGCCCGCCCACAACGAAGACCAATCCGATAACGATGTTGATGATTGCGCCGAACATTGCCTCACCCCGCAAAAGAATAATCCCGACGTGGAGAGCCTAGCAGCGGCGTAACCGCAACGTCACTTCACGACAATGCGAAGGATGCCCGTTCGCGCTGGTGCCGGCTCGATGCGGGGTGCAGGCATGGGATTCGGAGCCGGTCTGGCAGCGGCGGTTGCGACAGGCGGATAGTATCGTTGCGCCGCGATGGCGCCGCCCCACAGCACGCCCGCCAGCAGCCAGAAATGCCGCCAGTGGTCTGTGTCGATGATCGCGCCTTCTCCGGCGACCGCGATGAAGGTGGCGAGTGCCGCCAGCATGTAGGGCCGCCACGGCGTTGCGCGCATGGCCGCGCGGAAGCCTGCCGCGAGCGTCGTCAGCACAAGAACGAGATAGCAAAGCCCGCCCAGCCAGCCGCCGGTCATGAAGGCGTTGAGATAAACGTTGTGTGGGTCTTCCGGGAAGATTTTCGCAAACTGGAATGGCCCAAGGCCCCACGGCGTATCCAGCGCAAGCTGGAAGCCGAGGATGTGGCGGCCGAAGCGGCCCAGTTGGCCCATGTCGTAGCTCTGGTCGAGGCTTGCGCGTTCGGTGAACAGCGTCCCGACACCCTTCATCGACAACAGCGCTGCCAATACGAGACCAAGCATCGCGGCTGCGCCGATCGTCGCCGCGACGATGCGCGTGCGCTCGCGCGCGTTGTTGCTGAGAACGAACAGCGCGCCGACAAAAACCATTGCGGAGAAAGCGTAGTGTCCCCATGCACCGCGCGAGAAGGTCAGCAGTACCGCGATGGCGATGATGCCGGTCTGCGCGCCGCCGATGACGATGTCGCGCAGCCGTCCGGACAGCACGCGGTATATCGCCATCAATCCCGGCAGTACCAGAAATGGTCCCAGCACGTTGGGGTCGTTGAACGTGCCTTTCGCGCGGCCATAGAGCAGGAAACTGTCCGCGGAAGGCATGAGGCGGAAGTAGCTCAGGATGGCGATGAGAGAAGCAAGTATCGCCGCCGCCATGTAGCCGCTCATCAGGACGCGCATCCGCTTCGCGGTGTCTTCCGCCATGACACAGGCGAAGAACAGCGTCGTCGCAGCAAGAAACCACGACACCGCGACCCAGAGCGCGGTCTTCGGTTCGCCGACCACAGGGATCACGGCGATGGAAAGGCCGAAGTTATAGAGCAGCAGGATGACGAGCAGCGGCAGATGGCCGGGCCGCAGCGGCAGGCCGCTCGCGAAGAACACGAACATCGCGCCGAGCGCGAAGATTTCGTAGGCCGAAGGCTCGGTGAATACGAGCGCGCCGGAAAACCCGACCAGCCAGAGCATCGCCATTCGCGCCCGCTCGACCGCGCGGGCCGGCGAAAGCGTCATCGGCGCGCTGGCGGCGGCGGCCCTCATCAGTAGGCGTTTTCGCTTTTCAGAAGCGAAATCGGAGTTTTCGCGAGGATGTAGAGGTCGAACAGCACCGACCAGTTCTCGATGTAATAGAGGTCGTGCTCGACGCGGCGCTGGATCTTCTCGGCAGTGTCGGTCTCGCCGCGCCAGCCGTTGACCTGCGCCCAGCCGGTGATGCCGGGCTTCACGCGGTGGCGCGCGAAGTAGCCGTCCACCACTTCGTCATAGAGCCGGTTCTCGGCTTTGGCCTGCACTGCGTGCGGACGCGGCCCAACCAGCGAGAGATTGCCCTTGAATACGACGTTGATGAGCTGCGGCAGTTCGTCGAGCGAAGTCTTGCGGATGAAGCGGCCGACGGGGGTCACGCGCGGGTCGCCCTTGGTGACGAGCTTCGCGGCGTTGGCGTCGCTCATGTCGGTATACATCGAACGGAATTTGAAGACCTCGACCAGCTCGTTGTTGAAGCCGTAGCGGCGCTGCTTGAAGAACACCGGCCCCTTGCTGTCGAGTTTCACCGCGAGCGCGGTCAGCAGCATGACCGGGGACAACGCAATTAGCATCAGCGTGCCGACGATCTTGTCGAACAGCCATTTCAGTACGACGCTCCAGTCGGCGATCGGCTTGTCGTAGACGTCGAGCACCGGCACGTTGCCGATGTAGGAGTATGCGCGCGGACGGAAGCGAAGCTTGCTGGTATGCGCGGCGAGGCGGATGTCCACCGGCAGCACCCATAGCTTGCGCAGCATCTGCAACACGCGAGCTTCCGCCGTGATGGGAAGCGAGACCAGCAACAGGTCGATGCGCGTGCGTCGCGCGAACTCGACAAGGTCGTCCACGGTGCCGAGCTTCTGCTTGCCTGCGATCATCGGCGCGGAGCGGTCGTCGCCGCGGTCGTCGAATACGCCGCGAATGTCGAGGTCGGAGTCCTTCTGCGCTTCGAGCGCCGAAATCAACGCTTCGCCGGGAGCCGCGCCGCCGACGATGACGGTGCGGCGGACAAGACGGCCTTCGCGCGTCCACTGCCGCACCTTTGCCGCGACCGCGATACGCAGCGCAAACAGCGAGATCATACCGATGAAATACCAGCTCGCGGTCCAGACGCGGGAATACTGTCCTTCGAGACGGAAGAAGAACTGCAACGCGAAGGCGAACAGGAAAATTGCGGTCCACGCCAGCGTGAGCCGTGCGAATGACGAGATCGGGCGGCGCAACGCGGCGGTGTCGTAAGCATCTGCGATATGGAATGCGACAATCGCGGCTGCGGTCGCGCCGAACGTCGCGACGACATAGCGCCACAGAAAACCTTCCCCCGGAAAAACATAAAACCCGTAGATCGCCAGACCGACACTGGCGAGCAGCACGAACTCGGCGATCCGCACCACGCCGCCGAGCACGATGGCGGACATCGCGGGCGATACCGGTTCGGAGGCGATCTGTTTCGCGGCTGCGCTTAGCTCGCGTGGTGCCTGCGCCGCGCGCGCGGCAGCGATGGCATTGGTCGCGGCGGAGCGTGCTGAGAGCTTTCCACGCACGTCGTTGTCGGCTTCGATCATTCCCGTCCACCCATGACGAAGCGCGGCTTGGAAAGCCGCGACAAGTCCCGGAAAACTAGAAGAAAGCCGTCACGGAAGACTTAACGATAGCCTTGGTTTTCAAGCACTTTTTCGGGTTAGTGCTTCCGCGTAAGCCGCGAGAATGGCGTCCGTCATGGCGGTTACGGTAAATTTTTCCCGAACGCGATTGCGCAAATTGTCTGTTCTTGCCGCGGCCTTGCCCGCGAGGGTGTCCAGCAAAGCCTTGGCAAGGGCTTTGGCATCGCGCGGTGCGATCAGCGCATTGCGCTCATCCCCGAAGATTTCCGGAATGCCGCCGACGTTGGTGGCGACGACAGGAAGGCCCGCCGCGGCGGCCTCCAGTACGATGTAGGGCAACGACTCCGCATAAGACGGCACGGCGAGTACGCGGCCCAGCGGAAAGGCTTTTCGTGCGGGCATCGCGCCGGGAAAGCGTACGAGTGTTTCAAGGCTGCGCGCCTTGCTCTGCGCCTCGAACGTGGCGCGGTCGGGACCGTCGCCGACAATGACGGCGCGCAATTCATTTCCCTGCGATTTCAGCAGGGCGATTGCATCGAGCAGCGTGCCGATACCTTTGAGGGTGCGTAACTCGCCGACGAACAGGATGTCGGCGGCATCGGGGGCGGGCGTAACTGGATCGAATTCTTCTTCGCGCACGCCGTTATAGGCGACGCGGGAAAGGCCGCGCGGCTTGCCGATTTTCTCCTCGTAGGCGCGCTGCGCAAACTCACTCTCGAACATTGCGAGGTCGGTACGGCGTAATAGCCACGATTCCACCGTGAGGTAGGCGAAGCCGAATGGATTGGCGCGCGAGAAATGCAGGCTACCGCCATGCGGCGTGTAGACGCGAAGCGCATTGCCGTGGGCAAGGCGGGCATAGGCACCGCCTTTCGCGCCGTGACCATGGATCACGTCGGCTTTCGTCGCGCGTAACACGCCCGCGACCTGCTGGACGGCGATGACATCGTTCAATCCGGCGTGGCGGCTCATGGGCATGCGCGTCACGCCCAGTTTGAGAGTCTCCGACAACGCAGCAAGCGTCTTTTCGGCCTGCTCGCCGCCAGTCGTGGAATCCGCGACCAGCCCGACTTCATGCCCGCGTGCGCTCTGTTCGCGCGCAAGATCGGCGACATGGCGAAACAGTCCGCCGACCGGTGCGCGAAAGACGTGGAGGATTTTGAGCGGCTGCACGGGGACGCGCGCCGTCAGAACCAGCGCTCGTGAACGGTGATCGTATCGCCCGGCCGGATGGCGTAGTGGAACGGCACTGTGGCGTGGATGGTGCGTCCGCTGATGTTGCGCGCGACCGTAAAGTTGGCGCGATTGGCGCGTGGCGTAAATCCGCCCGCGATCGCGACAGCCGTTTCGATGGTGAGATTGTTCACGTAGGCATACTGCCCGGCGGCGGTGACTTCGCCGAGGATGAAGAACGGGCGGTAGGTTTCCACTTCCACAGCTACGTGCGGCTCGCGGATGTAGCCGGATTTCAGCTTGCCGGTAATCGTGCCGGCGAGTTGCGCGGTGGTGAGGCCGCGTGCAGGTACCGCGCCGATCAGCGGCATCGAGATATGA
Source organism: Xanthobacteraceae bacterium (assembly GCA_019454205.1). Taxonomy (NCBI): domain Bacteria; kingdom Pseudomonadati; phylum Pseudomonadota; class Alphaproteobacteria; order Hyphomicrobiales; family Xanthobacteraceae; species Xanthobacteraceae bacterium. Next base: position 1,544,227 of record CP075369.1, on the reverse strand, counting down.
CCGCTTGCGTCGATGGCATAGGAGTTCGACACACCTTCCTGGCCGAACACGACGACGCGCAGCTTGTCACCGGTATCGAGGGTGTAGGGGGTGTCGAACGCCGGGTCGTTCTGAATCCGCGGCGCCGTCGCGCAGGCCGAAACCGAAAGCGCGGTAGCCAGAAGCAGGGCGAGGCGGAGGACAAAACGCATGAGGGCAGGCCGGTTGTGGTTGCCAATTTCTTACCGCCGTATGGTTAATGAACCCTGACCGGGCGCGAGACCGGGAGGGGTCTTAACCCGATGGCAACCCTAATGATTTCTTATGCGGCAGTGGTTGCGTAAGGGAGCCGTGCGTTATGCGTCGCCAAAGCCCGGAAATGCGTGCCGAAGCCGATTCGGCGGGAGCGGAGCTGGACCTGTCGTCGCTGGGGCGCGCGGTGTGGCGGCGCAAGTTCCTGATCGTATTCGTCGCGCTGGCGACGGCTGTCGCGACCTTCCTCGTCGTGAACATGATTACATCGCGCTACAAGTCGGAAGCGCGCGTCATCATCGAGAACCGCGAGACCGCCTACAATCGTCCGGAAGGCGACCGCAATGCCGAACGCGACCGCACGCTGGTCGATGCGGAAGCGGTGCAGAGCCAGGTGCAGCTTGCGCTCTCGCGCGATCTCGCGCGCAAGATGATTGCCGACCTGAAATTGGCCGAGCGGCCCGAATTCGTTTCGGGTGGCGCTTCGGTTCTCAACAGCTTGCTGTCGCTGATCGGAATGTCGCGGCCTGCCAGTTCGCAGAGTCTCGAAGACCGGATTCTGGAGCGCTACTACGAGCGGCTCAGCGTCTATCAGGTCGATAAATCCCGCGTCATTGCCATCGAATTCCAGTCGGAAGACCCGGTGTTCGCGGCGCGCGCCGCCAATGCCATCGCGGACGGCTATATCCGCTTGCAGCAGCAGGCTAAGCAGGAAACGATCCGGCAGGCGAACCTCTGGCTCTCCGGCGAGATCGACCGGCTTCGCGCGCGCGTAGCGGAAGCGGAATCGAAGGTCGAGGAGTTCCGTTCCAAGTCCAATCTCTATGTCGGCACGAACAATACGCCGCTCAGCGCGCAGCAGCTTGCCGAACTGAACACGCAACTCTCCGCCGCGCGCACGCGCAAGGCGGACGCCGAAACCAAGGCGCGGATCATCCGCGGCATCCTGAACAGCGGCAAGCCGGTGGAAATCAGCGAGGTGCTGAACTCCGAACTGATCCGCCGCCTGAACGAACAGCGCGTGACCTTGCGGGCGCAACTGGCCGAGCAATCCTCGACGCTGCTCGACCAGCATCCGCGCATCAAGGAACTGAAAGCGCAACTCGGCAATCTCGAAGGTCAGCTTCGTCTTGAGGCTGACAAGATCGCCCGCGCATTCGAGAACGACGCCAAGCTCGCGTCCGCGCAGGCGGAGTCTATTCTCATCATTCTCGACCAGCAGAAGAAGCAGGCGACTGCGCTTGGCACCAACGACGTGCAGCTTCGCGCGCTGGAGCGCGATGCAAAATCGCAGCGCGATCTGCTGGAGTCCTACCTTGTCCGCTATCGCGACACTGCCGCCCGCGAGACGCCGGAAGCGGTGCCGGCCGATGCGCGCGTGATCTCGCGCGCGCTGCCTTCCGCCCGGCCGCATTTCCCGAAGAAACTGCCGATCGTCTTCATCGCGACGCTCGGCATGTTGCTGCTCACGATCGCGATGATCGTGACCTCGCAACTGTTGCGTGGCGACGTTTATCGCAACGCGACGCTGGTCCCGGCCGAAGATACCGATATTCCCGAAGCCGAGCCTGAAATGCCGAAACCGGCCGTGCAGCGCGCAGCACCGCAGGTGGTTGCTCCTGTCCAACCTCTAGATGCCGGGCCGCTGGCCGCTCACGTGCGCATGCTGGGGAAGGGCATCGTACTCGTAACTCGCAACGCCAACGAGCCATCGTCGCAACTTGCGCTCGATGTGGCGCGCGATCTCGCGGGCAACGGCGCGAAAGTTGTCTATGCCGATCTCGACGGCGAAAGCGGAGTCGGCGCTGCGCTGGTTCCGGGTTCGGGCGGGCGGGGGCTAAACGACCTGCTCGCCGGTTTCGCCAAATTCGGTGAGGCGATCCACCGCGATCCCTTGTCGCGTGCGCATGTGCTCGGCACCGGACGTTCGGTGCCGTCTTTCGCCTCATTGCTGACGGCGGATCGTCTCGCGATCGTGCTGGGCGCGCTGGCGCAGACCTACGAGCACGTCATTGTCGCCGTGCCGCCGCTTGCGACTACGGTAGGCGCGAACCGCCTGGCGCGATTTACGCGCGGCGTTATGCTGATCGCAGGCGAGAGCGACGAGATCATGGCGACCGCGGCCGCCGATGCGATTACGGCCAAGGGTTTTGCCAATGTCGCGATGGTTACGATCAACGACCGGATGCCGGCGGCGGCCTAACGGCCAAGCACGCCGCGCACCGCTTTCGCCATTCGCCAAAGCGCGGGCGTGGTTTTGACGAAGCGCTTCAACCCCGCCTGTGCGCGCATCAGCGGCACCAGCGCATGTCCTGCGGCTGATAGCGGCAGGTAGCTGTCGAACAGGTCTTCGGTCTGGTCGCAGAATACGAATTTGTATTCGGCTTCGCCGACGCCGAGATCGAGCATCGCATAACCGCGGTCGGCAGTATTCGTGACCATGTGGGCGATGGTGATGATGCCGGGGCTGTTGCGGCCGTTCTCGCTCGCGGTGAACGAACTAATCATGGTCGAAAGCCGTTCGCCGTCGGATACGCCTGCGTACAGCGCGAGGATTTCGCCCGCACCTTCGAGCGCGTGGATTTCCAGCGCGCCGCTGACGGCGGCCTCACGCAGGAACGCCTCGACTTCCGGCTCATCGAATGGATTAGGAATCTTGTGAAGCGCCATGTATTCGCGCTTCTGCGCGAAGAAGGCATCCATCACGCGCTTCGCTTCTTCCGAATTTGACGCGAGGAAGTAGCGGTAACCTTCCAGCTTGGCGAGCTTGCGTTCCTTGCCGCGAATACGGCCGCGATAGCTGGTGGTGAGCTGGCGCGAGAGTACGGCTTCGCCCGGCTCACCGAGTTTCATCCGGTAGCCGACACTGGGTGAGGGCTGATGCGGGAGCGCGAGGAACGGATTGTCGAGGCCATGCCAGTGCAGCGGCTGGTTGTGCAATTCAAGCATCGCGATGTTGGGGCGCTGCGCGGCGATTTCCGCCATCAACTTTCTGATGAAAGCGTCGTCGAAGACGGTGCCTTTGCGCCACAGGCCCAAATTGTAGTTCGCATGCTTGCCGCCGAGAAAGCGCGCAACGCGAAACGGGCCATGCGGGAACGTGCCGAGCGGCAACAGGCAAATAGGCTGACCGGAAGCGTCGTGACCCACCGCAATCAGCGGCTCGACACCTTCCTTGACGCCGATATGTTTCTGCCAGAGACGAAGGAAATCGTAGCGCTGATACGGCGAGAGATACGCATTCCGCTCCAGCACGTGCCAGATGTTCGCTGCGTCCTCGAAATTGTTGAGCAGTTCAACGCGCGCCAGCTTGAGGACGGCGGTGGTATGGCGTTCCGCCACGCTCACATCCGGTTGCGGGACAGCCGTTTCTGCGCGGGCGAGCAAGGTCGGACGCCTTTCGGAAAGGTTCTTGTTGTGGGCGAGAGACTTGCAAAGAATTATCAATATTCCGTTGGCACATTCGGACGAATCCGCTTACCGCCTAAGTCTCTGGGAATTTGATGAATTTTCGAAAAGCCGCGATCCGCGCCGGGTTGGAAGCGCTGTTTTTCTCCGGCGCTTACCGCGCATTCCGGCCGCTTTCGGCCGGGGTTGGGGCGATTTTCACGCTGCATCATGTGCGGCCGGCGCGGGTTGGAGCGTTTCAGCCGAACCGCGGTCTCGAAATCGAACCGCAATTTCTGGAACTTTTCATCGAACTGTTACGCAAGAAGAACGTCGAGATCGTCAGTCTCGACGAAGTGCACCGGCGGCTTGCGAACCACGATTATCCGGGGCCGTTCGCGGCGTTCACCCTTGACGACGGCTATCGCGATAACCTCGAGCACGCTTGGCCGGTCCTGAAGCGCCATGACGCGCCGGCTTCGCTTTTCATTGCCAGCAGCTTTCCGGACAAGCTCGGCGAGCTGTGGTGGGTTTCGCTGGAACGCGTGATCGCGGGCAGTGAGCGGCTGGTAATCGAAGTGAACGGCAAGTCGCGCTTCGTCGATTGCAGCAATGCTTCGGCGAAATGCAAGGCTTTCAATGAAATCTACTGGTGGCTGCGTTCGTTCGCGGACGAAAGCGAGCTTCGCCGCGTCGTCAACGATTTGTGTCAGCGCTATGGCGTCGATCCGCTCGGCGCGTCCAAAGATCTTTGCATGGACTGGAAAGAAATCGCGTCGATAGCGGCCGATCCGCTGATCTCCATCGGCGCGCATAGCGTGAACCACTACATGCTGAAGAAGTGGCCCGCCTCGACGCTTGAAAATGAACTCAAACAGAGCGCGAAAGTGATCGAGGCAGCGCTCGGCAAGAAGCCGCTCGATTTTGCCTATCCGGTCGGCGATCCGACTTCCGCAGGGCCGCGAGAATTCGCGGCGGCGAAAGCGGCAGGCTATCGGCTCGCGGTGACGACGAGGCCCGGCGTGATCTATCCCGAACACCGCGAACACATGCACGCGCTCCCGCGCGTTTCATTGAACGGCGAGTTTCAGGCGTTGCGTTATGTGGAAGTGCTACGTTCCGGCCTGCCGTTCGCGCTGCAAAGCGGATTTAAGCGCGTCAACGCCGCGTAATCACGCGCGGTCCGGTTTTCCCATCCACTTGATCAGAAATCCGGCTGGGATCACCCAGCCGAGGCCGATCGCAAGAAATACGAACAGGCGGTTGAGCGCGGAAAGCTCGGCAACGCGCCCCTGCGCGATCAGCATACCGAATAGCGCCCACACGATGACGAGGGCGAGCAGGGCAAACGTGCCGATCAGTTTTCGCTGGCGCTGGCGCATGGGTGCGGCTTTGCGAACATTGCAGGGAAGGGTGCCGCTCTATAAACCTCGCGCGGCCTCCTGTTAATCCGGATTTGCCGACGCGATGCCGCAGACCGTTGACCCGACGCGCAGCGATCCGTTGCGGAATGTGCGCCGCTGGCTATGGGCGGTCGCGGCGCTCGTCGCCGGGATGGTGATACTGGGCGGAGCGACGCGGCTCACCGGCTCCGGGCTTTCGATTACCGAATGGAATGTCGTGACCGGCGTGTTCCCGCCGCTCTCCGAAGCGGCGTGGCTGGCCGAATTCGAGAAGTACAAGGCCATTCCGCAGTACCAACAGATCAACAAGGGAATGAGTCTCGGCGAATTCCAGTTCATCTATTTCTGGGAATGGGCGCACCGGCTGCTGGGGCGTATCGTTGGTTTCGCTTTCGCGGTGCCGCTCGCCTTCTTCTGGTGGAAGGGGAAGGTCGACCGTGCGCTCGGCTGGAAATTGCTCGTGCTGCTGTTCCTCGGCGGGCTGCAAGGCTTCATCGGCTGGTGGATGGTGGCTTCGGGCCTTTCGGTGCGAACCGATGTCAGCCAGTACCGGCTTGCGGTGCATCTCACGCTGGCCTGCATCATCTTCGTTGCATTGGTATGGGTCGCGACTACGTTGCTGCCGAAGCAGGCGACTGCCGGGCGGCGCGGCAAGATTTTCGCGATTGTCCTGATTGTGCTGTCGCTGGTGCAGGTTTTCCTCGGCGCCATCGTCGCGAAGACGAATGCTGGCCTCACCTTCAACACCTGGCCGCTGATCGACGGCGTGTTCCATCCGAAGCGCGAGCAACTGTTCCTGCTCACGCCGTGGTGGCGCAACTTCTTCGAGAATGTGATGGCTGTGCAGTTCAATCACCGCATGACGGCGTATCTGTTGTGGTTCGCCGTACTCGGTTATGCACTTTGGCAGATGCGGCGCGCAGCGTCGCGTGAGGCGTGGATATTGTTCGCGCTGATTACCGCGCAGGCGGTGCTTGGAATCTTTACGCTGCTCTACGCGGTGCCGCTCGCGCTCGGCCTCGCGCATCAGGCCGGCGCCGTCGTGGTGCTGGCTTACGCCAGCTACCACGCGGCGAAGCTAAGAAGCGCTTAAGCGTTCAGCCCCTTTTCCAGATCGGCGATGATGTCCTCGACATCCTCGATTCCGACCGAGAGACGCACGACCTCCGGACCCGCACCGGCAGCGGTTTTCTGCTCGTCGGTGAGCTGCTTGTGCGTCGTGGATGCGGGGTGAATGATCAGCGAGCGCGTGTCGCCGATATTCGCGAGGTGCGAGAACAGTTCGACGTTCGAGACCAGCTTCACACCCGCGTCAAAGCCGCCCTTCAAACCGAAGGTAAGCACCGCGCCTGCACCCTTTGGAGAGTATTTCTGCTGGAGCGCATGGTATTTGTCGGATTTCAGGCCCGCGTAGCTGACCCAAGCGACCTTCGGATGCTTGCTGAGAAACTCGGCGACCTTCAGCGCATTGTCCGAATGTTTCTGCACGCGAAGCGGCAACGTTTCGATGCCGGTGACGATCAGGAATGCATTGAACGGGGAGAGCGCGGGGCCGAGGTCGCGCAGGCCGAGTACACGGACTGCAATTGCAAATGCGAAGTTGCCGAAGGTTTCCGCGAGGACGATGCCGTTATATTCGGGGCGCGGCGCGGAGAGCAGCGGATAGCGCTTGTTGTTGATCCAGTTGAACTTGCCGCCATCGACGATGACGCCCGCGATCGAATTGCCGTGACCGCCGAGGAACTTCGTCGCCGAATGGATGACGATGTCCGCGCCATGCTTGAACGGCTGGATGAGGTAGGGGGTGGCGAGCGTGTTATCGACGATCAGCGGCACACCGGCTTTCTTCGCGATCTTTGCGATGCCTTCGATGTCGGTGACGATGCCGCCGGGATTCGCGATCGATTCGATGAAGATGGCTTTCGTCTTCGGCGTGATCGCCTTCTCGAAGGTCGTGATGTCGTCGGTGTCGGCCCACACCACGTTCCAACCGAAACTTTTCACCGAATGGCTGAGCTGATTGATCGAGCCGCCGTAGAGGCGTTTCGCGGCGACGATTTCGTCGCCCGGCTCCAGCAGCGCATGGAAGACAAGGATCTGCGCGGCGTGACCGGAAGCGACGCCGAGCGCGCCGGTGCCGCCTTCTAGCGCGGCGACGCGCTCCTCCAGCACGTTGTTCGTGGGGTTGCCGATGCGGGTGTAGATATTGCCGAAGGTCTGCAGGCCGAACAGCGAAGCCGCGTGCTCCACGTCGTCGAACACGAACGAGGTGGTCTGGTAGATCGGCGTGGCGCGCGCGCCGGTAGTGGGGTCGGGCGTCGCGCCTGCGTGGATCGAGAGCGTAGCGAAACCGGGTTCGCGGTCGGACATCGTGCTGCTTCCTTGTTCGGACGATAATACTCACAAATAATGTGAATATAATCGAATATCACAAATCAGGTGTGATTTAGGCAGAAGGCGGGTGGTGGGTCAACTGGGCTAGCATACGGTGAAGAATCGCGGGGGGCGGGAGTGATCGAAGAATTCGTGAGCAAGGTCGCCGAGGTATACCGCACCGGTAACGCGACCGAACACTCCTACCGCCCCGCGCTCCAGAAACTGTTCGATTCGCTGGACCCGGAAGTCTCCGCGCTGAACGAGCCGCGCCGCGTCAAGGTCGGCGCGCCGGATTTCTCGCTGAGCCGCTCTGAAATCGTCATCGGCCACTGCGAGGCGAAGGACCTGTCCGTCGATCTCGAAGCGATGAAGGACGCGAATCTCACGCAGAAGAAACGCTACACCGAGGGCCTTGCCAATCTGCTCTACACCAATTGCCTTGAGTGGCTTTGGTATCGCGACGGCGAACTGAAACATAAGGTTCGCATCGGCGATTTCCTGATGGGCGTGCAGCCCATCCCCGCGAACTACGCCGCGCTTGAAGCGCTGCTCCGCGAATTTATTGCGCAGACGCCGCAGACCATCACCTCGTCTCGCGCGCTCGCCGAGCGCATGGCGGGCAAGGCGGTGCTGATCAAGGACGTGCTCGCGAATTCGCTGATGGAGGACAAGGACGGCTCCTCCGAGCTGATGGATCAATACAATGCTTTCAAGGAGCACCTGATCCACGACATTTCCATCGCGGATTTCGCAGACATCTATGCCGAGACCATCACCTACGGGATGTTCGCCGCGCGCCTGCACGATACCGGGCTAGATACCTTCGACCGGCAGGAAGCGCTCGAACTTCTGCCGAAGTCGAATCCGTTTCTGCGCAATCTGTTCGGCTATATCGCGGGACCCAATCTCGACCCGCGCATCAGCTGGATCATCGACGATCTGGCGCGCCTGTTTCGCGCATCGAATGTTTCGGTGCTCATGGAGAAATATGGCAAGACCACGCAGCGCAACGACCCTTTCCTGCATTTCTATGAAGACTTTTTGAAAGCTTATAATCCGGCGAAGCGCGATGCGCGCGGCGTTTGGTACACGCCTGAGCCTGTGGTGAACTTCATCGTGCGTGCGGTGGATGAAGTACTGAAGAGCGAGTTCGGTTTAGCCGAAGGCCTTGCCGATACTTCGAAAGTGACGATCGACTGGGATACCGGGCAGCGCGGCACGACGAAGGCTGGCAAGCTTACGAAATCAACCAGGACCACGACCGTCAAAAAGGAAGTTCATCGGGTTCAGATTCTCGATCCTGCTACCGGCACCGGCACCTTCCTGGCGGAAGTGATCAAGCAGATCGCGCCTCGGGTAAAGAACAAGGCGCCTGCGTCATGGGCCGGTTACGTCGAGAGGGATCTGATTCCGCGTCTGCACGGCTTCGAGCTTTTGATGGCGTCCTACGCCATGTGCCACCTGAAGCTCGACATGGTGCTGCGTGAATATGGTTATGAGCCAACAGCGAAGCCGCCGCGCGTCAGCGTCTATCTCACCAATTCACTGGAAGAAGGCGCGGCCGCGAACCAGACATTGCCTTTCGCGCAATGGCTCTCGAATGAAGTCAAGGAGGCCAACAAGATCAAACGCGACATGCCGATCATGTGCGTGATCGGCAATCCGCCTTACAGTGGGATATCGCAAAATAGAGGCGCTTGGATTGAGAATTTAGTTGCAGCTTACAAAGTTGAACCCGGCGGAAGTGAGCGGCTCCAAGAACGGAAACATTGGCTCAACGACGACTACGTAAAATTCATTCGTATGTCTGAGGCTTTGATTGAGAGAAACGGCAGCGGCGTCTTAGGCTTCATCACCAATCATGGATATCTAGACAACCCGACATTCCGGGGTATGCGTTGGCGTCTCGCTACCACCTTCGACAAAATTTTTGTTATCGATCTTCACGGCAACTCCAATAAGCGCGAAGTCAGTCCGGACGGGCGACCAGATAAGAATGTCTTCGATATTCAGCAGGGCGTAGCGATTGTCGTAGCGATCAAACGGCCTGTTGAAAAACCGTCGTCACCGAGACTGGCGCAGATTTCGCACACTGAGCTTTGGGGGGATCGGCAATCAAAGTATGACTGGTTGTGGAACTCCTCACTTCAGGTGACCGATAAATCCCAGCTTGAAGATCTGAAGCCACCCTATTTTATGTTTGGAGGCGAAGACACGGGGCGAGCGGAGTATGAACGCGGCTTCGCTCTAAACGAGTTCTTTAATGTCTCTTGCACTGGAATCATCAGTGCGAGGGACGACTTAACTGTCGATTTTTCGTCGACCGATCTCCTAGCAAAATTGCAGCGTTTCCTCAGGGCCGACCGCAATCATGCTGACGTTCGACGTGAATTTTTCAGCGACCGAAAAGCAGGCAGCTACGCGCCTGGAGATAGCAGAGGATGGAAACTTGAACTGAAGCGCCCAATTCTTCAGCGACGAGGTGTAGGGGGGATCGAACTGCGTCCAATTTTGTATAGACCGTTTGATATGCGGGCTATTGCGTACGACGATGATATTGTTGATTGGCCGCGACGTGATCTTATGGGCTCGTTCGCATCGGGGCAGGATATTGCTTTGCTTAGTCCACGCATGACGTCGGATGACTATAGCCCGCTGGTTACCGACGCTTTGATAAGCAATAAAGCGGGCTCCCGGTACGATCAAACCTATTTCTTTCCGCTTCACATTGCGCCGCAGGGACTAGATCAAACGCGCCGCGTCAATTTCGACGAAAAACTTTATTCAAAGCTCCGCAAGATTGCGACGCGTGAAAAATCTAGCGAACCGGACGAAGTCGCCGTGTTCGACTACATCTACGGCGTGCTGCATTGCCCCGCCTATCGCGAAACTTATGCCGAGTTTCTGAAAATCGATTTCCCGCGCATTGCGTGGCCCGCGAGCGCGGACGTGTTCTGGGATGTCTCGGACAAGGGCGGGCAGCTTCGCCGCCTGCATCTCATGGAGGCGGAAGCCATCGGCGACACGTCTTATCCCTTCACCGGCGACGAGGGCGAGGGAAAAAGCAAAATCGAGAAGCCAGAATATCGCGGCGGCGCGGTCTGGATCAACAAGCACCAGCGCTTCGAGAACGCGCCGGAAGTCTCATGGAGTTTTTATATCGGCGGCTATCAGCCCGCGCAGAAATGGCTAAAGGACCGCAAGGGCCGCACGCTGGATTATAACGATGTGCAGCACTATCAGCGGATTTTAAAAATCCTCGCCGAGACCGACCGCATCATGAAAACAATCGAGATGCCGCTGGAATAATGCCGTCACCCCTTCGGCTCGATCTTCTGACCAATCGACAGCCGCTGCACGCCGCCTTCGAGACGTTTCGGGCGCTTTGACGAGAGTTTGCGCGTGTTGACGCCGGCCCAGTTGATCTCGCCGGAGAGGCGGCCGTATTCGATCTTCGGGCAACGGTCCATGACCACGCGCATGCCTGCTTCTTCCGCGCGCTGCGCCGCTTCGTCGTTGCGCACGCTCAACTGCATCCAGAACACCTTGGGGAGAGGCGAGAGCTTGAGCGCTTCGTCGAGCACGGCGGGTACTGCGTCGCTTGAGCGGAACACGTCGATCATGTCGATCGGCTCCGGCACGTCCGCAAGCCTCGCGTAGGCCTTAATGCCCGCGATCTCGCCGCCGCCCTGACCGGGATTGATCGGAAATACCTTGTAGCCGCGCTCGGCGAGATACTTCACGACGAAATGGCTGGGCCGGTTGTCCTTCGGAGACGCCCCGACAATCGCGACCGATTTCACGTCGTGCAGGATCGAACGGATGTAACTGTCGTCGTACTTGTCGTGGTTCATTGGTCTTCGAATTTCTTTCCGAGCGCCTCGTTAAGCGCTGCCCGTAATTGCTGGTTCTCGGTTTCCAGCGCAACGATTTTTTGCTGGATCTGGGCTATCGCAGCCTGAATCTCTTCTTTCGTGTACCGCTCGGCAATGTGCTGCGAGCAGTTCACGTCCCATGCTTCCACGGTAAACAACAACGCGCGCTCTGGCTTTGCTTTGTAGCCCTTGTCGAACAGCTTTTCGATCAGCGCGGCGTCGCCTTCGACGGCTTTCAGGCGGCCCCAAATCTTGATGCGGGCACGTGCCGCCGGGTCGAGCAGAAACAGAAACGCGCGGTCGTTGTTCTCGATGTTCGAGATCGTGATGTATTGGCGGTTGCCGCGATAATCCGCGAAGCCCAGCGTTTTCTCATCGACGATCTTGATGAAGCCGCGCGGCCCGCCGCGATGCTGGATGTAGGGCGAGCCATTTTCGGTGACGGTTCCGAGGAACGCCGTATCGATGCGCGCAATAAACTGAGCGAGATCGGCGGTAATGACGTCGGGAAAACCTTGCTCCACGCGGCCTGCATAGGCTCTGGCAGAACCGCGCTGTTCCTGTGCGCGCCGGGCGGCAGGAGGGAAAACCAGATCGCTGTTGTTGCTCATACCAACCTAAGTGGGCGCGTGTGGCAGTCCGCGCCAGTCACGGTTCAGCGATCTTCCCATTTCGGCGTGCGTTTCTCGACGAATGCGCCGATGCCTTCCTCGGCGTCGCGCGCCAGCATGTTTTCCGTCATCACCTGCGCGGTGTAGCGATACGCGCTTTCGAGGTCGAGTTCGCGCTGGCGGTAGAAGGCTTCCTTGCCGATTTTCAGCGTATGCGCGGACTTGGACGCAATCTGGTTCGCGAGTTCGAGCGCGCCGTGCCGTTCGCTGTCCGGATCGACCACGCGATTGACCAGCCCGATTTCATACGCGCGCTGCGCGGAGATCAGGTCGCCGGTGAGCAGCATTTCCATCGCGTGCTTGTTCGTGACGTTGCGCGAGAGCGCGACCATCGGAGTCGAGCAGAACAAGCCGATGTCCACGCCGGGCGTCGCGAAGCGCGCTTCCTTCGAGGCGACGGCGAGATCGCAGGAAGCGACCAGCTGGCAGCCCGCCGCGCTTGCCGCACCGCCGACCGCCGCGATCACCGGCTTCGGCAGGTTGACGATAGACATCATCATCGCGGCGCAACTCTTGAACATGTGTTCGAAGAAGGCGCGTCCGCGGTCGCTGTCCGTGCGGCGCGCGGTCATTTCCTTCATGTCGTGGCCCGCGCAAAAGCCGGGGCCGTTCGCGGCAATGATGAGCGCGCGCACGGCCTTGTCGTCGCGCACCTTTGCGATTTCCGCCGTAAGGGTGTCGATCATCGCCTGCGAGAGCGAGTTTCGCGCAGCGGGACGATTGAGAACGAGCATCGCGACCGGGCCGTGATCCTCGCGAAGTATGATGGGGGCGGCGTCAGGCTTCTGGGCGAGGGCGGTTTGCGGGGTCATTTGGCGTTTTGATTTGTCAGGTTGGCGGCTTCTCGTTTCCTGCTTCGCATTGTATCCGAAAAGAAAAGTCCGGGTGAGGAGGCAAGTTCGTGGCTGCCATGCAACTCAAAATGACGGTCGAGGAACTGCGCGAATACCTCGCGAAGGAGTTTCCGCAGGCCTATGGCCCAAGCAAGCCGAACAAGATCGTCTCGGTGGGGCCGGGGACTGCGGTGGTGCAGTTCACGGCGGGCGAACGCCACCTGCGTCCCGGCGGCACGGTATCGGGACCGACCATGATGGGCCTTGCGGACGGCGCGATCTATGTCGCGATCCTCGCCGTGATCGGGCCGGTCGCGCTGGCGGTGACGACCAGTTTTACATGCAATTTCCTCTCGAAGCCGCAGCCGGGCGATCTCCTCTGCGAGGTCAAGATCCTCAAGCTCGGCAAGCGCCTGGTGGTGGCCGAGGCCGTTATCCGGGGCGTCAACGACGAGGACCCGGCAGCGCATGTGGTCGCGACCTATTCGATTCCGCCGCGATAAGGCACTTAGCGGCAGGTATCAAAATACCATATTTATAAGCCATTGGAATTAAATAGCTTTATTTAATTCCTGCGCTTGACGCTGCCGCGCGACTTTCCTAGAACCCGCGCCAACGAATTCCCATCCAAGGAAGAACGTCATGACCACCTTTGTGGCGAAGCCCGCCGAGGTCGAGAAGAAATGGGTGCTGATCGATGCATCCGGTCTCGTCGTCGGCCGTCTCGCGACCATCATCGCCATGCGCCTGAAGGGCAAGCATAAGGCGATCTACACGCCGCACGTCGATTGCGGCGACAACGTCATCGTCATCAACGCCGAGAAGGTCGTCCTCACCGGCAAGAAACTGCAGGACAAGGTGTATTACCACCACACCGGCTTCCCCGGCGGCATCAAGGAACGCACCGCCAAGATGATCATCGAAGGCCGCTTCCCCGAGCGCGTGCTCGAAAAGGCGGTCGAGCGCATGCTCAAGCGCGGCCCGCTTCATCGCAAGATCATGGGCAACCTGCGCGTCTATAAGGGCGACAAGCACCCGCACGAAGCGCAGAACCCGGTGAAGCTCGACATCGCAAAACTCAACCGCAAGAATGTGAGGGCCGCGTGATGGCCGAGTCCGTTCAGTCTCTCGAAGGCCTCTCGGCGCTCAAGGGCGTGCAGCCGGAAGCGCCGGTTCACGTTCAGAAGCTCGACAAGCAGGGCCGCGCCTACGCGACCGGCAAGCGCAAGGACGCGGTTGCCCGCGTCTGGCTGAAGCGCGGCTCGGGCAAGATCCTCGTCAACGAGCGTACCGTCGAAGTCTACTTCGCGCGTCCGGTGCTGCGCATGATGATCCAGCAGCCGCTGGTCGCATCGAACCGCTCCGGCCAGTACGACGTGGTGTGCACCGTTTCCGGCGGCGGCCTTTCCGGCCAGGCCGGCGCGCTGCGCCATGGCCTGTCGCGTGCGCTCACCTTCTTCGAACCGGAGCTGCGTGGCGTGCTCAAGAAGGGCGGCTTCCTGACCCGCGACAGCCGCGTGGTCGAGCGCAAGAAGTACGGCAAGAAGAAAGCCCGCCGCAGCTTCCAGTTCTCGAAGCGCTAAGGCGAACCGGCAGGAAAGAGAATATGCGAGGGCGGGAGCGATCCCGCCCTCGGCTTATTTGGGAGTTCCGAGATGTTGCGCTCCCCGCCGTGAACCCTCAAATTTTAGGCATTGGGAGAGCGGTTCGGTAGGAGCTTCTGCTTAAGAGTGGCAGCCGCAAAAAATGCGGGAAGGCCGCGCCGGTGCAGTTTCTCGACCTCGACATCCGCACGCTTTTCATCGTGTCGATCTCCGTCACGATGGTTCTCGGCTTTCTGCTGTTGTTCGCGTGGTATCAGAACCGCGAAATCCGTGCGCTCGGCTGGTGGAGCACCAGCCATTTCGTCATGTGCGCGGGTGCGGCGTTGCTTGGCGCGCGCGGGCTAATTCCCGATGTGCTTTCCATCGACATCGCCACCGCGTTGATTCTAACCGCGGCTGGCATCGGTTGGGGTGGCGCGCGTCTGTTCGATGACCGCACCGTGCCGCTTTCCGGCGTGCTCGCCGGCGCAATCCTGTGGCTCCTCGCTTGCCAGCTTCCGGTCCTGAGCGACTCCGTCAACGCGCGGATTATGCTCTCGTCCGTCATCATCGCGGTCTATACGATCGGTACGGGTTGCGAAGTCTGGCGCGGACGTTCGATCGAGCCGCTGATTTCGCGCTGGCCGCTGAGCGCTACCTTGTTCGTGCATGGCTTTGTTTATGCGCTTCGGGTCTGGCTGGTGTTCGCGTTCCCGCTCGCACCGGGCGCTTCGTTCTTCTCGACGGCGTGGTTCAGCATCATCGGACTCGAGTCGCTGCTCTACCTGATCGTGTCGTCGTTCATGATCCTAGCGATGGCGAAAGAGCGGAGCGAACTGGTCCACAAGACCAATGCAATGCTCGATCCGCTGACCAACATTCCCAATCGCCGCGCGTTCCTCGACTCGGCGATGCGTCGGATGCGCCAGCGTTCGCGTACCAATGAGCCGGTCACCGCGCTGCTGTTCGATCTCGATTACTTCAAGTCGATCAACGACCGCTTCGGCCATGCGCTTGGCGACGAAGTGCTGCGGATCTTCACGATGAAGGCGGGCGCGGAATTCCGCTCGACCGACCTGATCGGCCGGCTCGGCGGGGAGGAATTCGGCGCGCTCCTGTTCGGCGCAGGCGAGAGCACTGCCGTGTCCACCGCGGAACGTATCCGCCGCGCGCTGATGGTCGCGACCGCCGAGATCGACGGAAAGCACGTCGATGCCACGGTAAGCGTCGGCGTCGCCGTGGCATCCGCCGAAGGCGACGAAGATGTTGCCGGATTGCTCGCGCGCGCCGACGAAGCGCTCTATGCAGCAAAGAAGAACGGCCGTAACCGCGTGGAAATAGCAGGCAAACTTTCGACTGCGGTACGCGCGGAAGTGCCTGCGCTGGGGGAACCCGTTATCGCAGGCGCGCAACTACGTGTCGTCAGTCCGGCGACGCAGCCGGATATGGATCCGTTCCGTGCCGGCGACGACCCCCGCAAGCTGTGGAATGCCCAGCCGCGCGTCCGTCCGGCAAGCGCATGAGCGGAACCGGTTTCTCAATTTTAAATAATGCGTCGAGGCTTCCGTAGGAAGATCGCGTCATACTCGGCGACTGAAAAGCGGCTCATAAGCAACAAGTAACGGCAATGGTTCTGGATATTCCGACGCTGGTCGTCGTCTCGATCTTCGTGACGGCGGTCCTTGGTGTTCTGCTCATCTTCGCCTGGTATCAGGACCGGAGCATCCATGCGCTTGCGTGGTGGGGCGGGGCGTACCTGCTCGGCGGCATTTCCGCAGGAATGCTCAGCCTGCAACAGTTCATTACCAGCGCGATCTCGATCGATCTCGCGAGCGCGTTGCTGTTCATCGCCTGCGGCATGTCGTGGAGCGGCGCGCGCGTGTTCGACGGCAAGAACGTGCAACCGTTCGCGATGCTGGCGGGCGCCGTGATCTGGATGCTCGCGTGCCAGATTCCGGGTTTCGCGGAATCCTCGCCGGGCCGCATCGTCGTCAGTTCGCTGATCATCTCGAATTACACGCTGTTCACTGCATTCGAGTTGTGGAACGGCCGTAGCGAACGGCTGCATTCGCGCTGGCCCGCGGTGATCGTGATTACGCTGCATGGCGTCGTATTCCCGTCGCAGATTCCGTTGACCATGGTGCTGCCGCATGACCGGTTGGCGGGCGCATTCTCGAACGGATGGGTTGCGACGCTAGCGCTGGAGTCGCTGCTCTATTCGATTGCGGCGGCATTCATCCTGCTGGAAATGGCCAAGGAGCGCACCGAACGCATCCATAAACAGGCGGCGATGATCGATCCGCTGACCGGCGTATTCAACCGCCGCGCGATCACAGAAGCCGCGAAGCAGATTCTCGCGCGTGAAGTGCGGCCGACCAAGCCGATGGCGATCCTCATGTTCGACATCGACAAGTTCAAGTCGATCAACGACCGCTTCGGCCATCCGGTCGGCGACAAGGTCATCAAGCTGCTGGCGACGACCGCGCGCAATACGCTTCGTCAGACCGACGTGTTCGGCCGCCTCGGAGGCGAAGAGTTCGCGGCGTTTCTAGCCAATACCGACGAGCGCTCCGCCGTGATCGCGGCCGAACGCGTGCGGCTTGCGTTCATGGCGGCCGCCGTGAATGTCGAGGGCATCGAAATCAACGGCACCGTCAGTATCGGCGTTTCGACCACCACGAACTACCAGGATGAGGTGGACACGCTGCTGGGCGAAGCCGACCAAGCCCTGTACGCGGCGAAGGAGAACGGGCGGAACCGTGTTTATGTCCGCGGCGCCGCGAAAGACCTTACGCCGTCGATCGTGCCTGATGCCGAAATTGCTGCGGCAGACGCGGAAGCGCTCGCGGTTACCAGTCGTTAACCGTCCCGGCCTTACGCTTTCCGGCATGACAAGTGCCGTGTCCCGCGATTCCGCCGCCGAAATCAGCCGCCTCGAGCATCTGGCGCGCGGAGCCGGCAGCGCACTGGCCTGTGTCCACCAATCCGCCGACGAATTGCACCGCGCGCTGGTACGCGACTATCTCGCGCGCAAGCAGGCGAGAGGTTTCTGGGGCCGCGTGCGTTCGCTGTCGATCTTCTCGGCGCTGCTGGTTCTCTTTATCTGAATCTGACGGGTTTCGTCCCGGCTGCCTGAGTCCGGCATACGGATAGCGGTGACCGTACGGTCAAGCTGTCGTTGTAAAAACTCCTGCACAAACAAAAAGGGCGCTTCTCGCGAAGCGCCCCTTGAAGTTGGACTGTGCGATCCCCCAACCGCACAGCCGGGAGGAACCCCTCAGTAAGAGTAATACATCTCGAACTCGACCGGATGCGGCGTCATTTCGAAGCGTGCCACGTCCTGCATCTTGAGTTCGATGTAGCTTTCGATGAAGTCGTCGTCGAACACGCCGCCGGCCTTCAGGAACTCGTTGTCCTTCTTGAGGCTGTCGAGCGCTTCGCGCAGCGAGCCGCAAACGGTCGGAATGCGCTTCAGCTCCTTCGGCGGCAGATCGTAGAGATCCTTGTCCATTGCCGAACCCGGATCCATCTTGTTCTTGATGCCGTCGAGACCGGCCATCAGCATCGCGGCGAAGGCGAGATACGGGTTGGCCATCGGATCGGGGAAGCGCACTTCGACGCGCTTCGCCTTCGGGTTCGAGGTGAACGGGATGCGGCACGACGCCGAGCGGTTGCGCGCGGAGTAGGCGAGCAGCACGGGCGCTTCGTAGCCCGGCACCAGACGCTTGTAGGAGTTCGTCGACGGGTTGGTGAAAGCGTTCAGCGCCTTCGCGTGCTTGATGATGCCCGCGATGTAGGAGAGGCAGGTATCCGAGAGGCCGGCGTACTTGTCGCCGGCGAACAGCGGGGTCGAACCTTTCCAGATCGACTGGTGGCAGTGCATGCCCGAACCGTTGTCGCCGTAGATCGGCTTCGGCATGAAGGTCGCGGTCTTGCCGTACATGTGCGCGACCTGATGGATGCAGTATTTGTAGACCTGCAGATGGTCGGCCATCGTGGTCAGCGTACCGAACTTGAGACCGAGTTCGTGCTGCGCGGAAGCCACTTCATGGTGATGCTTCTCGACCTTCGCGCCCATCTTCGCCATCGCGCCAAGCATTTCGGAGCGCATGTCCTGCGCGCTGTCCTGCGGCGGGACGGGGAAGTAGCCGCCCTTGGTGCGGATGCGGTGGCCGAGGTTGCCGGACTCGTATTCGGTCGAGGAGTTGATCGGCAGTTCGATGGAGTCGAGACGGAAGCCGGTGTTGTACGGATCGGCTGCATACTTCACGTCGTCGAACACGAAGAATTCCGCTTCCGGGCCGAAATAGACGTTATCGCCGACCCCGGACGACTTCACGAAGGCTTCTGCTTTCTTCGCGATGCCGCGCGGGTCGCGGTTATAGGGTTCGCCGGTGGTCGGTTCCAGCACGTCGCAGACGATCGACAGCGTGGTCTCGGCGAAAAACGGATCGATGCATGCGGTCGACGGATCCGGCATCAGGCACATGTCGGACTCGTTGATCGCCTTCCAGCCGGCGATGGATGAACCGTCGAACATCGTACCTTCGGAGAAGATTTCCTCGTCGATCATGCCGATGTCGAAGGTGACGTGCTGCCACTTTCCGCGCGGATCGGTGAAGCGGAGATCGACGTATTTTACGTCCTGATCCTTGATCAGTTTCAGGACATCCTTAGCGCTAGCCATTGCGGTAGTTCCCCTCGTGTTTGATTTCCCGGGCCCGGGAAATTCTTTTTGCTATGAGCTTGATTGAATCCTAAACGGCGTCGTCACCGGACTCGCCGGTTCGAATGCGGATCGCTTCCTCGATGTTGGAAACGAAAATCTTGCCGTCGCCGATGCGGCCGGTTTGCGCGGCCTTGCGAATGGCGTCGATCGCCTTCTCGACCATCGGGTCGGTCAGCACGATTTCGATTTTCACCTTCGGGAGAAAATCCACGACGTATTCCGCACCCCGGTAAAGTTCGGTGTGGCCCTTCTGGCGGCCGAAGCCCTTGGCTTCGGTTACGGTGATGCCCTGCAAGCCGACTTCCTGCAGCGCTTCTTTCACCTCATCGAGCTTGAACGGCTTGATGATGGCTTCGACCTTCTTCATTGGCTTCCATTCCTCTCCCGGGCATCGTCGCGCGAAAAGCGCGCACTTTCGAGCCGGGGTCGCATTAGCAGGTCTCGTGCCAGCCCCGTCCCGCAATGATCATGAGATTCCGCAAGGATTTGCGGCCTCGGCTACCATTCTCTTTATGCGGCCCGACTTGTCGCGACTATTTCGTAGGCAAATTGCCCATGCAATAGGCAGCCAAGCTGGCGCGGTCCGTTTCCGGGAGCGCGCTTCGTAGGCAAAGCGCGGAACACGAAGGCAGAAGCGCCGTGCTAAGGCATTGCCATGCTCGAACTCCTCACCCCCCGCGAAATGGCGGAAGCCGACCGGCTCACAATCGAGGACGGCACGCCCGGAATAGAACTGATGGAGCGGGCCGGGGCTGCGGTCGCCGAAGCCGTGTACGCGGACTGCAAATCCGTTGCGGAGATCGCCGTGGTCTGCGGGCCGGGCAACAACGGCGGAGACGGTTTCGTCGCCGCGCGTCTGCTTCGCGAGCACGGCCTGAAGGTATCCCTGTTTCTGCTGGGCGCGCGGGATGCGCTGAAGGGTGACGCCGCCATTGCCGCCGGGCGGTGGGGCGGGGAAGTCCTCCCTGTCGCGGACGCCGACTTCTCCCGCTTCGGTCTCATCGTCGATGCCTTGTTCGGCGGCGGGCTGTCGCGCGATCTGGAGGGCGAAGCGCGCGAGGCGGTGGAGCGCATGGACAGCGCCGGGTTGCCGGTCGTCGCGGTCGATCTGCCGAGCGGGATCGACGGCGCGACGGGCCAGGTTCGCGGCGCAGCCGTGCGCGCGAAGAAGACCCTCACCTTCTGCCGGATGAAGCCGGGGCATCTGCTGTTGCCGGGGCGGGTTCATGCGGGGGAGATCATCGTCGCCGGCATCGGGATTTCGGACGATGCGGTGATGCAGGCCGGTTCGCGCCTGACGCGGAATTCGCCGGACGAGTTTCTGGCCAAGCTGCGCTGGCCGCGTATCGATGGCCACAAATACCAGCGCGGCCACGCGGTCGTCGTCAGTGGTCCCGCCTACGCGACCGGGGCGGCACGGCTCGCCGCCACGGCGGCGCTGCGTGCCGGGGCAGGGCTGGTGACCGTGGCGGCGCCGAAGGCGGCCGTGCCGGTTCTTGCCGCCAGCCTGACGGCGGTGATGGTTCGAGAAGCGAGCGGTGCGGCGGGCCTGAAGAAGCTGCTTGCCGACAAGCGGATGAATGCGGTGCTGCTCGGTCCCGCGCAGGGCGTCGGCAAGGCGACCGTCGCCGCCATCGAGGCTGCCGGAAAAACCGGGCGGCCGCTGGTGCTCGACGCCGATGCCATTTCAAGTTTCACAGGAGAGTCCGGAAAACTGGCGAAGCTCCTGAAACTGAATCGAATTCGTGCGATCCTGACGCCCCATGAAGGGGAGTTCGCGAGACTCTTTGGGAGCGACTCAGCCGAAATCCTTGGAATTGAATCGAAAGTGGAGCGGGTGCGCGCGGCGGCGAAGTTTCTTCGCGCCGTCATCGTGCTGAAAGGCGCCGATACGGTAGTCGCGGCCCCCGATGGCCGCGCCACGATCTCCGACAACGCGCCGCCATGGCTTGGTACCGCCGGTTCCGGAGACGTGCTGGCCGGCATAATCGTCGCCATGCTGGCGCACGGCATGACCGGCTTCGACGCCGCCAATGCGGCGGTGTGGATGCACGGGGAAGCGGCGCGCGTGGCGGGGCCGGGTATGATCTCGGAAGACCTGCTGCCCGCGATCAGGACGGTGGTCGCAGGCCTCTATCAGCGGGCCGTCCGCGCCTGAACGAGTTTCAGTGCGTCCTGAACGACCTTGCCGTGGTCGAAGGCGAAGGCCTTGTTCGCATAATCCGCGACGAAGGCGGCTTCCGATGCGTCGTCGCCTGCAACCGGCTTATCGGTGAGCGCTTTGACGAGGAATACGACGCTGACCGTATGTCCGCGGGAATCACGCGAGGGGTCGGAATAAACGCCAACCAGCGCCTCGATTTCGGCCTCCATGCCGGTCTCCTCGCGCAGTTCGCGGAGTGCCGCGGCCTCGACCGTCTCGCCCACGTCAACGAAGCCGCCGGGCAGCGCGTAGTGGCCCTGAAAGGGCGGGTTTTTGCGGCGGATGAGCAGGAGCCTTCCGGCCCTGTCGAACAGCACGCAATCGACGGTCAGGGCGGGGCCTTTATGCGGCATCGGAGTAGCGCCTTTCTTCCTTGTACCCGGCAAGTGCCATGCTATATCCGCCCCGCCAATAAGGCGCTGGCAGCGCCCGAGCATTTTCCCGCGGGTGTGGCGGAACTGGCAGACGCACTGGATTTAGGTTCCAGCGCCGCAAGGCGTGGGGGTTCAAATCCCTCCACCCGCACCAGTTTTTCCTGCCACGGCGGCAATCAGAAACGAAGGCTTTGAGACCCATGCAAGTCAAGGAAACCCTCTCCGAAGGTTTGAAGCGCGAATACGAAGTGGTGGTTTCCGCCGCCGACCTCGACCAGCGCGTGAACGCGAAGCTCAACGAGATCAAGGATCGCGTGAACATCGCAGGTTTCCGCCCCGGCAAGGTGCCGCTGACCCACTTGAAGCGCGTCTACGGCAAGTCCGTCATGGGCGAGGTGATCCAGCAGGCGGTCAACGAGTCGAACCAGAAGATCGTTTCCGAAGGCGGTTTCAAGCTCGCGGTCGAGCCGCAGATCACGCTGGCCGCCGAAGGCGAAGCGGAAGTGAAGCAACTGGTCGAAGGCAAGAGCGATCTCGCGTTCAAGGTCGCGATGGAAATCCTCCCCAAGATCGACTTCCCGGATTTCAAGAGCATCAAGATCACGCGCCCGGTCGCGGAAGTGACCGACAAGGATCTCGATGAGGCGCTCGGCCAGATCGCCGATGCCAACAAGCCCTACGTCGAGAAGAACGGCCCGGCCGCCGACGGCGACCGCGTCATGATCGATTTCAAGGGCACCGTGGGCGGTGTCGCTTTCGACGGCGGCAGCGCGGAAGACGTGCCGCTGGTACTCGGCTCCGGCCAGTTCATTCCGGGTTTCGAGGAGCAGCTCAAGGGTGCCGCCAAGGGTGACGAGCGGACCGTGAAGGTCACATTCCCCGCCGAATACGGCGCGCCCGATCTCGCGGGCAAGGATGCCGAGTTCGCCGTGAAGGTGAAGGCGGTCGAAGCGCCGAAGCTGCCGGAGATCAACGACGAGTTCGCGAAATCACTCGGCGCCGAGTCCCTCGACAAGCTGAAAGAGCAGGTGCGCGAGCGCATCCGCCGCGACTTCGGCTCGATCTCGCGCGCGAAAGCGAAGCGTGCGCTGCTCGACGAACTCGACAAGGCGTTGCAGTTCAATGCGCCGGCTTCGATCCTCGATCAGGAATTCGGCACGATCTGGAAGTCGGTCGAGAATGACCTCCAGCGCACCGGCAAGACCTTCGCCGACGAAGGCACCACGGAAGAGGAAGCGCGCGAGGAATACCGCCGCATTGCCGACCGCCGTGTTCGTGTTGGCCTGGCCATTGCGGAACTGGGCGAGAAGAACAATATCCAGGTCAGCGAGGACGAGCTGACGCGCGCGCTGGTCGAACAGGCCCGCCAGTTCCCCGGTCAGGAGCAGCAGATCTGGGATCACTTCCGGAACAACCCGCAGGCCATGCAGGGCCTTCGCGCGCCGTTGTTCGAGAACAAGGTGATCGATTTCCTGCTCGAACTCGTGGACGTGACCGACAAGAAGGTTACCCGCGAGGAACTGACCAAGCAGGACGACGACGAGGATGAGGCAGAAAGCGGCAAGGCCAAGAAGGCCGCGAAGAAGGCTAACGCCGATTAACCCCTCGCTGCGCACGCCCGGCTAAGATCGCTTCGCGATTCGAACAGGATGTGACGGAGACAACAATGCGTGACCCGATCGAAACCTACATGAACCTCGTGCCGATGGTGGTCGAACAGACCAACCGCGGCGAACGGGCCTACGACATTTTCTCGCGTCTCCTGAAAGAGCGCATCATCTTCATTACCGGCCCGATCGAGGACGGCATGTCGACGCTGGTCGTCGCGCAGCTTCTGTTCCTCGAAGCGGAAAATCCGAAGAAGGAAATCTCGATGTACATCAACTCGCCGGGCGGCGTGGTGACATCGGGCATGGCGATCTACGACACGATGCAGTTCATCCGTCCGCCGGTCTCGACCCTTTGCACGGGGCAGGCGGCGTCGATGGGTTCGCTGCTGCTTGCGGCCGGCGAAAAGGGCCAGCGCTTCGCGTTGCCGAACGCGCGCATCATGGTCCACCAGCCCTCCGGCGGTTTCCAGGGGCAGGCCACCGACATCATGCTGCACGCGCAGGAAATCCTCGCGCTGAAGAAGCGGCTGAATGAAATCTATGTGAAGCACACCGGCCAGCCGCTGAAAGTGATCGAGGAAGCGCTGGAGCGCGACAAGTTCCTGACCTCGGAAGCGGCAGCGGAATTCGGCATCGTCGACAAGGTGATCGACAAGCGTCCGACCGAGGAGCCGCTCGCGAAAGCGTCGTAAAATCCTCAACGAAAACGCGGGTTTGTGAACCGGGGCCGCTTGGCGGCCCCGGTTTTTCTATTTAGCATTTATGCCTGCCGCGAAATTGATCGCCGGGGGCGCCGACGTGTCGCATTTTTCAGATCCCAAATTCGTATTGCTCCTGCAAATCCTAGCGGTGGTGGGCGTTCCGTTACTGTTGTGGCGCTATTTCCGCCTTGGCCGCTTTTTTCCGCTCGCGATCATTCAGATTTTCGCCGGCATCGCACTCGGACCATCGATCCTCGGTGCGCTATGGCCGGCCGGCTATGAAACGCTGTTCGGCGCTAAATACCTGAAGGAAGGCATCGACGTCCTGAAGGAAGTCGGCAAGACGCTTCCCTATACCGGCCCCGAACTCACCGCGCTGTCGTTACGCGCGGGGATCGAAACCATCGCGCAGATCGCGGTCGTGCTGTTCGTGTTTCTCGCCGGTTGCGAGGCCGACAAGCAGGTGCTGAGCAGCTCCGCGGGAATGGTGTTGCGCATCGGCATTACCGGCGTGTTTCTGCCGCTCGTGCTTGGCGCGGGGGCGGCGTGGTATCTCGCGGGACTGGCGCGCGCGACCGGGCCGTCGATCATGCTGCTGCCGTACGGGCACCTGCTGTATTCGATCGCTTTCGGTCTCTGCATGGCCGTCACGGCGCTGCCGATCCTCGTAATCGTGCTGCGCGAGCTTGGCTTCAACCAGAAACCGATCGGCACCGTCGCGCTTGCCGTGGGCGGCGTGGACGATGCGCTGCTGTGGGGTTCGCTCGCGATCCTCTTGCCGCTCGCGCCGAGCGCGGCGGCGATTGCAGCAGGCACGAGCGGTAACCTGATGCAATCGGCCGTGGACTTCGGCAAGGCCATCGGTGGCGGCGTGGTTGCGGCGGCAGCGATCTACTTCCTGCTGACGCCGTTACTTGAGCGGTTGCTCAAGGAGAACGCCCCCGAACGCCTGTTGATGTCTACTGTCATCATCGGGCTGTTCGCTGCTTCCGCGATTACCGAGTTCACCGGACTGCATGCGGTGTTCGGTGCGTTTCTCGTGGGCCTCATGATCCCGGAAAAGCTGCGCCACCTCGCGCAGGACCGTTTCGACGTTCCGGTGAGCCTGCTGCTCCTGCCGTTCTTCTTCCTCTCGACCGGCCTGAAGACCAGCTTCGCGTTCGGCGACACTTCGATGTGGACGATCTTCTCCATTGCCATGGTCGTTTGCATCACCGGCAAGTTTCTCGGCATTTCCATTCCTGCTTACATGTCCGGCCAGTCGATGGCTTTCTCCATCACGCTGGGCACGCTGATGCAGTGCAAGGGGCTGATGGAAATCGTCGTCGTGACGTTGCTCTACAACCGCGATGTGTTCGGCCCCGCCACCTTCACGGCGCTGGTGCTGGTCGCGCTCGTCTCGACTGCGATTACAGCGCCGCTATCCAAGCTGGCGCAATGGTATTTCGGCGATGCCGCCACCAAGACGCGCGAAGAGGAGAAGGTCGAGGTCAGCGTTCCGACGGTTCCGGACCTGCCGAAGGACGAGCAGGCGGGCAAGGTGGTTGCCGAAAGTGCCAAGGTCAAAGGCGCGGCGCTGGAGTTCGAGCACGCGCTTGGCAAGGTGGTCGTCACCAATCCGGACATCGTCATCGGGCGGCACAAGGAAGACGGCATTCGCGTCAACGATGTGCGCGTTTCGCGCGGTCACGCGCGTCTTCAGAAACTCGGTGACGGCAGCTATGAGATCACCAACCTGACGGCAACACGTTCCGAACCGAACCCGATTACGATCAACGGCGAGGAAAAGGAAAAAGCGATCCTTCATGACGGCGACACCGTCTCGCTGAATGGTGTGAACTTCAAATTCCGGAACGCCGCCTAGTCGGTACTTCACGGACGCAAAAAAAAACGCCGCCCCAAGGGCGGCATTTTTCATTGAAGGCGTCTGGTTTACGGCGCTTCGAAGCGGAATGTCGTCTCGCCGAGCTTGATGTTGTCGCCGTACTTGATGGTCTGGCTTTCGCTTACGCGTGCGCCGTTGACCCATAGGCCGCCGGGCTTGCCGCCGTCATAGATACGCGCTTCCAGCAGTTTCGAGTCGTAGGTGATGATGGCGTGCTGATGCCGCGAGATGGTGTCATCGCCGAAATTGAGCTGCACGCGCTGGTCGTCGCCGCGGCCGACCTGATTGGTCCCGGAATAGACCTTCACGGATTTGTCGGTGCCCGGACCCTCGATCACGGTGAGGCGGCCGATGACCTGATTGGACTTGTCGCGCAGCAACTGGGTCGAGATATCGTCGAGGTCGGCCTCGCGGTTCTCGCCAAGCCCCTTGATTCTGGTCTGGCTGCCTTCGTCCCCGGACATCGTATTCCCCTGCGTCTGCTCGGTGGCGTTCCCCGCCACTTGAATGTGCCGCAGGATAACGCATGTAAGCCGGGTCGGTCATCCCGGCGGTTCACTTCACCGCGAGGGACGATTCGCCTTCAAGACAGGACGGGCAGGTACGTCTCACCCCATCCGGGCGACCGTTCGTCGCAATCGGGCCTGCTCTGGCAGCAGGTGCCGGGTTCCCGGGCGGTCCCGCCCTTGCATGGTGATAGGCGCCAGAGTCTGCGGTTCCGATAGCACTTTCGATAGAATTTCGGTCGTAGAATTGTCGCCTGACGATTCGGAGAGGTCCGGAGCGGTAGGCTTAATGAAATCTTGATCCCGGCGCGGGTAGCGTGCTTCGCTGTTGCAGTGCAGGGTGGTCGAGGGGAATTCAATCCGGCCGGATCAGGGTAGGCTGGGGTAAAGTACGGCAGGAACAGAAGTTCCGGCCGGCGCAAGAACGGAGAAGCGAATGAGCAAGGCCAGCGGCGGAGAATCCAAGAGCACGCTTTATTGCTCATTCTGCGGCAAGAGCCAGCACGAGGTCCGGAAGCTGATCGCCGGTCCGACCGTCTTCATCTGCGATGAATGCGTCGAACTCTGCATGGACATCATCCGCGAGGAGAACAAATCCTCGCTGGTGAAGTCGCGCGACGGCATCCCGACCCCGAAGGAAATCCGCAAGGTCCTCGACGACTACGTAATCGGGCAGGACCAGGCGAAGAAGGTGCTCTCGGTCGCGGTTCATAACCACTACAAGCGGCTGAACCACGCCACCAAGCACAACGACGTCGAACTCGCGAAGTCGAACATCCTCCTGATCGGACCGACCGGTTCGGGCAAGACGCTGCTCGCGCAGACGCTGGCCCGCATCCTCGACGTGCCGTTCACGATGGCCGATGCCACGACGCTAACCGAAGCCGGTTACGTCGGCGAGGACGTCGAAAACATCATTCTCAAGCTGTTGCAGGCCGCCGACTACAACGTCGAGCGCGCCCAGCGCGGCATCGTCTACATCGACGAAATCGACAAGATTTCCCGCAAGTCCGACAACCCGTCGATCACACGCGACGTGTCGGGCGAGGGTGTGCAGCAGGCACTCCTGAAGATCATGGAAGGCACCGTTGCCTCCGTGCCTCCGCAGGGCGGCCGCAAACACCCGCAGCAGGAGTTCCTGCAGGTTGACACCACGAACATCCTGTTCATCTGCGGCGGTGCCTTCGGCGGCCTCGACAAGATCATCGCGGCGCGCGGCCAGAGCACTTCGATCGGCTTCGGCGCGATGGTGCGTTCGCCGGAAGACCGCAAGCCGGGTGAAGTGTTCCGCAATGTCGAGCCGGAAGATCTGCTCAAATACGGGCTGATCCCCGAATTCATCGGCCGTCTGCCGGTGCTCGCGACGCTCGGCGATCTCGACGAGGACGCACTGAAGAAGATTCTCACCGAGCCGAAGAATGCGCTCGTGAAGCAGTATCAGCGCCTGTTCGAGATGGAGAACGTACACCTCACGATCCACGAGGAAGCGCTCGGCGCGATCGCCCGCAAGGCGATCGAACGGAAAACCGGCGCGCGCGGCCTGCGTTCGATCATGGAAGGCATCCTGCTCGAGACCATGTTCGACCTGCCGAGCCTTGAGGGCGTGGAAGAGGTCGTGATCTCGCGTGAAGTGGTCGAGGGTGGTGCGCGGCCGCTCTACACCTACTCGGACCGGGCAGGCGAGCAGAGCGCCCCCGCCAGCGCCTGACGGCCATACAGGCTGGAACCATTGAAAACGGGGCCGCGAGGCCCCGTTTTGCTATCCGGGTGCGTTAGCCAAATTGACCGAAAATCCGTGGAAAATGGCCCAAAACATGCATTTTTCAGGGAGCTTGAAACCCCTATGCTGCATCGCCAAGTATGCTCCGAACAAGATTCCGGCAGGAATCGCCCGTAATTCATCTGTAGATACCCGAGGGCAGATTCCCATCCCGGAACCCAAGAAAGGTCCGTAATGACCGCCCAGAAGCCGCGTCCCCCTCTCGTTCCGGGTCAGAGCCAGAACTATCCCGTCCTTCCGCTGCGCGACATCGTGGTGTTTCCCCACATGATCGTGCCGCTCTTCGTCGGCCGCGAGAAATCCATCCGCGCGCTCGAAGAGGTGATGAAGAACGACGCCTACATCCTGCTCGCGACCCAGATGAATGCGAGCGATGACGAGCCGAAGCCGGATGCCATCTTCAAGGTTGGCACGCTCGCGAGCGTGCTCCAGCTTTTGAAGCTCCCCGACGGCACCGTGAAGGTGCTGGTCGAAGGCGTCGAGCGCGCGGACATCAAGGAATACACCGACCGCCCGGAATATTTCGAAGCGGAAGCCGTGATGGTTCCCGCCGAAACCGGCGAGCACGTCGAGGTCGAGGCGCTCGCACGCTCGGTCGTCAACGAATTCGAAAACTACGTGAAGCTGAACAAGAAGGTGTCGCCGGAAGTAGTCGGCGTGGTCTCGCAGATCGACGACCACTCGAAGCTTGCCGATACCGTCGCTTCGCACCTCGCGGTCAAGATCGCCGACAAGCAGGCGGTGCTTGAACTGACGAGCGTTGCCGCACGCCTCGAAAAAGTGCTTGCGCTGATGGAAAGCGAAATCTCGGTCTTGCAGGTCGAGAAGCGTATCCGCACGCGCGTCAAACGCCAGATGGAGAAGACGCAGCGCGAGTACTATCTCAACGAGCAGATGAAGGCGATCCAGAAGGAACTCGGCGACGAGGACGGCAAGGACGAACTTCAGGAACTCGAAGACAAGATCAAGCGCACCAAGCTCACCAAGGAAGCGCGCGACAAGGCGATGCATGAGCTGAAGAAGCTCCGCCAGATGTCGCCGATGTCCGCGGAAGCGACCGTCGTGCGCAACTATCTCGACTGGCTGTTGTCGATCCCCTGGAACAACAAGAGCAAGATCAAGAAGGATCTCAAATTCGCGCAGGACATTCTCGATGCCGACCACTACGGCCTCGACAAGGTCAAGGAACGCATCGTCGAGTATCTCGCGGTCCAGCAGCGCGCGAACAAGCTGTCCGGCCCGATCCTGTGCCTCGTCGGCGCCCCCGGCGTCGGCAAGACTTCGCTTGGCAAGTCGATCGCGAAGGCGACCGGCCGCGAGTTCGTGCGCGTGTCGCTCGGCGGCGTGCGTGACGAAGCCGAAATCCGCGGTCATCGCCGGACTTACATCGGCTCCATGCCCGGCAAGATCATCCAGTCGATGCGGAAGGCGAAGAAGTCGAATCCGCTGTTCCTGCTCGACGAGATCGACAAGATGGGCGCGGACTTCCGCGGCGATCCGTCGTCGGCTTTGCTTGAGGTCCTCGACCCCGAGCAGAACTCGACGTTCGCGGACCACTATCTGGAGGTCGATTACGACCTCTCGAACGTGATGTTCGTGACCACGGCGAACACGCTCAACATCCCGCCGGCATTGCTCGATCGTATGGAAGTGATCCGCATCGCGGGTTACACCGAGAACGAGAAGGTCGAGATCGCCCGCCGCCACCTTATTCCCGAGGTGACCGCCAAGCACGGCCTGAAGCCGGAGGAATGGTCGATCAGCGAAGATGCGCTGCTCACCGTGATCCGCCGCTACACCCGCGAGGCGGGCGTGCGTTCGCTGGAGCGCGAGCTTGCGACGGTTATCCGCAAGGGCGTGAAGGAGCTGATCACCGAGAACAAGGAAAAGGTCTCGGTCACGGCGGACAATCTCGAAGGCTATCTCGGCGTGCCGAAATATCGCTACGGCGAAGCCGAGCTAGAGGACATGACCGGTGTCGTGACCGGTCTCGCCTGGACGGAAGTCGGCGGCGAGTTGCTCACGATCGAAGGCCTGATGATGCCCGGCAAGGGCAAGATGACGGTCACCGGCAACCTGCGTGACGTGATGAAGGAGTCGATCTCGGCGGCGGCGTCTTATGTCCGTTCGCGCGCCATCGACTTCGGCATCAAGCCGCCGCTGTTCGAGAAGCGGGACATCCACGTCCACGTTCCCGAGGGCGCAACCCCGAAGGACGGCCCGTCGGCGGGTGTCGCGATGGTTACGGCCATCGTTTCGGTGATGACCGGTATTCCGGTTCGCCGCGACGTTGCGATGACCGGCGAAATCACGCTGCGCGGGCGGGTGCTTCCGATCGGCGGCCTCAAGGAGAAGCTCCTTGCGGCGCACCGCGGCGGCATCAAGAAGGTGCTGATCCCGGAGGAGAACGCGAAGGATCTGACCGAGATTTCGGATCAGATCAAAGGCGGTCTCGAGATCGTGCCAGTGTCGCGGATGGACGAAGTGCTCGCACAGGCGTTGGTCCGCAAACCGGAACGGATCGAATGGGACGAGGCGGCAGAAGCCGCTGCGGCCAAGCCGGTCGCTGGCAAGGATGACGACTCTTCTTCCGTCATCGCGCACTAACCATTCCGGAAATTATCGCCCGCGGCGGGGAAACCTGCCGCGGGCGAAGCGTTTCAGTTTTCCGGTGCAAATCGCATCGTCCGCCCGCCCGGCGCTTGCATTTCGGTTCGAAAGATTGAACCTCAAGCGGCAGGCGGGCGGGGCGGTGAAACAGGGCTAAGGGAAGGAAGCTCGAATGACCAAGAACGATCTCATCGTGCAGGTCTCGGAACTCTCGAACCTGACGCGGCTTCAGGCGACGGCTGCGGTCGAGGCGACCTTCGACCTCATCACCAAGGCGCTCAAAGCCGGCGACGAGGTGAAGATCATCGGCTTCGGTACCTTCACGGTGGCCAACCGCGCGGCAAGGGAAGGGCGTAACCCGCGCACCGGCGAACCGGTGCAGATTGCGGCGTCGAAAGCGCCGAAATTCTCGGCGGGCAAGGGCCTGAAAGACGCCATCAACCGCGACTTCTGACGGCGGTTGATCGGCGCGCGCGAAGCGCGTAAACGGCGCCGG
Source organism: Xanthobacteraceae bacterium (assembly GCA_019454205.1). Taxonomy (NCBI): domain Bacteria; kingdom Pseudomonadati; phylum Pseudomonadota; class Alphaproteobacteria; order Hyphomicrobiales; family Xanthobacteraceae; species Xanthobacteraceae bacterium. The sequence goes on along the minus strand of CP075369.1, from coordinate 1,512,974 downwards.
GTTAGCGCGGTTAGCTCAGTTGGTAGAGCATCTCGTTTACACCGAGAGGGTCGGCGGTTCGAGCCCGTCACCGCGCACCATTTCCTCAAACAGAAACCATGCTTCGTAGACTGAGCCATTCTGCCGGTTATCTCGCACTGCTGCTGACAGCGATTGCGGCTTGTGTGGTCTCGTATGCGTTCGTCACGTTGTACGCCACTGAATTGATGGCCAACGTGGCCTATTACTCGCTGATCGTTGCGTTTGGCTGTTTCGTATTTTGGGCTGTCAACGCGACCTATCTTGTCATTCAAAAGCGCCAGCAAAAATAAAACGGCGACGCGCTTTCGCGCATCGCCGCTTTGAACTCTGCTACGTCGCTAGAACGAAAGAAGCTTAGATCGCTTCCTTCAGTTCCTTGGCGGCGCGGAAGGCGACCTTCTTGGAAGCCTTGATCTGAATCTGCTCGCCGGTCGCCGGGTTGCGGCCCATGCGGGCAGCGCGCTTGCGTACCTGAAGGATGCCGAGGCCGCTGAGGCGGACGCGGTCACCCTTCTTGAGCAATTTGGTGATCAGGGTAACGAGATCGTTCAGGATCGCTTCGCCCTGCTTCTTCGAAAGCTGGTGGTCTTCCGCGAGCTGCGCCGCGAGATGCTTCAACGTATGCGTCGGGGCAGTCGCCGGCTTCTTATCTGCCATGGGTGTCTCCTCATCAGGCGGCTTGAAGGAAAGCGCGTAATAGCTGGCGTTTAGATGATTCTTGCAGAACGGGCCACGCAAAAAGCCCTATTTTCAGGGGTTTTTCGCACTTTCGAAGCGGGAAACCGTCTTGACTAAGGGGGGGGCGGTCTTTATCCCGGCGTTCTCCCTAGGGGGCGTAGCTCAGTTGGTTAGAGCGCCGGCCTGTCACGCCGGAGGCCGCGGGTTCGAGTCCCGTCGCTCCCGCCATATCAATCAAATCATTGCAAATTATAACATTTCCGCCTTGCTTTGACGGCTGGCGGGAACCGTGTTCCGCTCCGCCCGGCAGGTTACTTAGTCTCGGAATCAGGGCGGAGGTCGTTCGATGCGGCTGTGGCGATTGTCCCTTTTCGCAGTTGCACTCTCGTTTCTCGTTCCCGGCGGAATTTCCGCCCAGGCACAGCAACGCGGGCCGCAGGTCATCTACGCGCAGGACGAACTTCCCGACGGCGAGACCCCCGGCGTTGTGCCCGATCAGCAGGAGGCCTCCACCGAATTCCAGAAGCAGGTGGTCTTTTTCCGCACCAACGAACCGCCGGGAACACTGATCGTCCACACCAGCGAGCGTTTCCTCTATCTCGTGCTCGGCAATAACAAGGCGCTGCGCTACGGCGTCGGCGTCGGGCGAGATGGCTTCACGTGGCAGGGACTACACAAGATCACGCGGAAGCAGGAATGGCCCGACTGGCGGCCGCCGCCGGAGATGATCGAGCGCCAGCCGTACCTGCCGCGCTTCATGGCGGGCGGGCCGGGCAATCCGCTCGGCGCGCGAGCGCTCTATATCGGCAACACGATCTATCGCATTCACGGCACCAACCAGCCGCATACGATCGGTCACGCGGTATCGTCGGGCTGCTTCCGGCTAGTGAACAACGACGTCATCGATCTCTTCGAGCGCGTCGAAGTCGGCACGCGCGTGATCGTGCGTCATGCGCCGCAGATGTGAAGGGGGAATGATCTTGAAACTTCGGCAAATCTTTCTCGCCGCTCTGTTCTGTGTCATCGCTATCGCCGCGGCAGATGCGCAAACGCTGAAATCGATTCAGGCGCGCGGGCATATCCTGTGCGGCGTGAGCCAGGGCCTGCCCGGATTTTCGCAGGACGATGGCAAGGGCAACTGGAGCGGCTTTGATGTCGATTTCTGCCGCGCGCTTTCCGCTGCGATTTTCAACGACCCTTCGAAGGTGCAGTTCGTGCCGCTGAATGCCGCCGAACGCTTCGATGCGCTGAAAGACAAGAAGATCGACATTCTCTCGCGTAACTCGACCTGGACGATTTCGCGTGAGGCCGATTACGGCATCGTTTTCGCCGGCATCACCTATTATGACGGGCAGGGCTTCATGGTGCGGAAATCCCGCAACGTGATGACCTCGATGGATCTGCAGAACGTGAAGATCTGCGTGCAGACCGGCACCACGACCGAAATCAACATCACCGACTACTTCAACCAGAACGGGATGCGCTTCGAGATCGTGAAATTCCCGGAGGTCACGAGCCTGCTGAAAGGATACGACGCCGGAAATTGCGATGTACTCACCGCAGACGTGTCGCAGCTCTACGCGCTGAAACTAGAAACCACGAAGCCCGGCGAACACACCATCCTTGCCGACATCATCTCGAAGGAACCACTAGGCCCGGCGGTGCGGGCCGGGGACGAGCAATGGCTGGGCATCGTGAAGTGGACGCATTTCGCCTTGCTCAATGCCGAAGAACTCGGCGTTGGCGCGAAGAACATCGACGATGCGCTCAAATCGGAGAAGCCGGACATCAAGCGGCTTACCGGACGGGACGGCGACTATGGCGAAAAGCTCGGCCTCTCGCGTGACTGGGTGGTTCGCGTCGTTCGTCACACCGGAAACTATGGCGAAGTCTTCGAGCGCAACATCGGGGTCAAGTCGCGCGTCGGTATTCCGCGCGGGCTGAACCATCTCTGGAGCGCGGGCGGCATCCAGTACGCGCCGCCGATCCGCTAGTTCGCGGGCTGATCGGGTTCGTCCGGCTCGTCGGGTTCCTGGCCCGGCGGCGCCATGAAGACGGGGCCTTTCTGCTTTTGCGCAGGAGGGGCCTTGGCCTTGGATTTGGCCGCTTTCGGAGCGGCCTTTTTCTTTGCCTTCGCGGGCGGGGTATCGCACTTTACATAGATGGACGTGCCATAGCGCGCGGCGACTTCGGTATCGACCCAGCGCATCACCATGATCCTGCCGTCGAACGATACGATTTCCCGATCCTGTTGACCGCCTGCTTCGCCCTGCGGACCGACGAAGGTCTTGCCGCCGGCCAGGCCTTTCAGAACAAGTTCTTCAGGTTGCGCGGAATCGGCCAGATGCATGAGCACCCCGCCGTTCGGTCCGCGCGCGATTTCGTAGGCCTGACGGCACTGCCTGCGCGCTTCGAGTTCGGTGCGGTTACGGTCTTCCTCGCGCTGGTAGGCGGCCAGACCCCAGCGCCCGACCAGAGCCTCGGCCGGGATGCTCGGCGGCTCCGCCGCAGGGCCAATCAGGTTGTTCATGCTCGTGTTGGCGCAGGCCGCAATCAAAAGTGTCGCAGGCAGCCACAAGAGCAATGCGCCCTTGGTCGCAAGTCGGGGGGTCCGCATCCGATTCCTTCCCATGCCAGCCGTGTGACAGAGTAACGCCGTTCGCGCAGGGCGGGAAGTCATTGGAAATAGCCCTGATTTACGCCCTTTGCGCCCTTGCTTCGCATGGGTGGCTGGTTTAACCACCTAGCGTCTTTCGAATTATTCGCATGTGCGAGGCGGAAGACCCGCCTTCGCCCGAAGGCGTTGTGTGTGCCCCGTGAGGGTTATCGGATGGCCGCCTTAATCAACGACTATCTTCCGGTCGTCATCTTTATCGGCGTGGCAGCCGTGATCGGGCTGGCGCTGCTGATCTCGCCTTTTTTGCTGGCCTACCAGAACCCCGACCCGGAGAAGCTTTCCGCCTACGAGTGCGGATTCAACGCTTTCGACGACGCACGCATGAAGTTCGACGTGCGCTTCTACCTGGTCGCCATCCTTTTCATCATCTTCGACCTTGAGGTCGCGTTCCTGTTCCCCTGGGCCATCGTGTTCGGGGAACTCGGCTCGCTCGGCTTCTGGTCGATGATGATCTTCCTCGGCGTGCTGACCGTCGGCTTCTTCTATGAATGGCGCAAGGGTGCGCTGGAATGGGATTGAGCCGCGCATGACCCTCGTCGCACCCGCGCCGAAAGGCATCCTCGACCCGAAGACCGGCAAGCCGGTCGGCGCGGACGACCCGTTCTATCAGGGGCTGTCCAACGAGCTCGCCGACAAGGGCTTCATCGTCACCGCCACCGACGACCTCATCAACTGGGCGCGCACCGGTTCGCTCATGTGGATGACGTTCGGGCTGGCGTGCTGCGCCGTCGAGATGATGCAGCTTTCCATGCCGCGCTATGACGTCGAGCGCTTCGGCTTCGCGCCGCGCGCATCCCCGCGCCAGTCGGATGTCATGATCGTCGCCGGTACACTGACCAACAAAATGGCGCCGGCGCTGCGCAAGGTCTACGATCAGATGCCGGAGCCGCGTTACGTCATCTCGATGGGGTCGTGCGCGAACGGCGGCGGCTATTACCACTACTCCTACGCAGTTGTCCGGGGTTGCGACCGTGTTGTGCCGGTCGATATCTACGTCCCCGGTTGTCCGCCGACCGCGGAGGCGCTGCTCTACGGCGTATTGCTGTTGCAGCGGAAGATCCGCCGCACCGGCACTATCGAGCGCTGAGAATTGTCATGGCCGACGAAGCGCTGCACGAACTCGGTGAACACACCGCCCGATCGCTGAAAAGCGCGATGCGCGGGTTCAAGGTTGCCTATGGCGAACTGACCATCGAGGCGGAAGCCGAGCGCATCGAAACGGTGATGAAGTTTCTGCGCGACGACAAGAAGTGCCAGTTCATCAATATCATCGACGTGTGCGGTGTGGACTATCCGACCCGCGAGAAGCGTTTCGATGTCGTCTATCACCTGCTGTCGCCGTCGAAGAACCTGCGCATCCGCGTGAAGCTGCAGACCGACGAGCAGACGCCGGTGCCTTCGATCTGCGGCGTATTCCCCGGCGCTAACTGGTTCGAGCGCGAAGCCTACGACATGTACGGCATCCTGTTCACCGGGCATCCCGAACTTCGCCGCCTGCTGACCGACTACGGCTTCGAGGGTTATCCGCTGCGCAAGGATTTCCCGCTCACCGGATTCGTCGAGGTGCGCTGGGACGACGAAGCGAAGCGCGTCGTGTACGAGCCGGTGCGGCTCGCGCAGGAATTCCGCAATTTCGATTTCCTCTCGCCGTGGGAAGGCACCGACTACGTGCTGCCCGGCGACGAGAAGGCCAAAGCGGAGGCGAAGAAGTGAAAGCCTCGCTGAAGCCCGGCCTCAAGCATCGCATCACGTTCAAGGTGACGGACAGCAAGACCGTGCCCGCGCTCTATCCGGAATCGGGCGAGTTCGGCCAAATGCCGGCCGTGTTCGCGACCGGATACATGGTTGGCCTGTTCGAGTGGTGCTGCACCGAGCTGTTGCAGATGCATCTCGAAGAAGGCGAGGGCAGCCTCGGCACCGTCGTCAATTTCACCCATGACGCCGCGACGCCGCCGGGCCTCACGGTCACCGTCGATTGCGAGATCACGGAAGTCGATGGCAAGCGCGTGAAGTTCACGGTAGTTGGCCATGACGGCGTGGACAAGATCGGCGGCGGGACGCACGAGCGTTTCGTCATCAACCGCGCGAAGTTCGACGAGCGCGTGGCCGCGAAAGCGGCAAAGGCGGCGGCATGACCGAACAGCAGCCGACCCGCAATTTCACGATCAACTTCGGCCCGCAGCACCCGGCAGCGCACGGCGTGCTGCGCCTCGTGCTCGAACTCGACGGCGAAATCGTCGAGCGCGTGGACCCGCATATCGGGCTGCTCCATCGCGGCACCGAGAAGCTGATCGAGGCGAAAACCTACTTGCAGGCGATCCCGTATTTCGACCGGCTCGATTACGTCGCGCCGATGAACCAGGAGCACGCCTTCTGCCTCGCGATCGAGAAGCTGCACGGCATGGAAGTGCCGATCCGCGGACAGCTGATCCGCGTGCTGTATTCCGAAATCGGACGGCTGCTTTCGCATCTCCTCAACGTCACCACGCAGGCGATGGACGTCGGCGCGCTGACGCCGCCGCTATGGGGCTTCGAGGAACGCGAAAAGCTCATGGTGTTCTACGAGCGCGCGTCCGGCTCGCGGATGCACGCGGCATATTTCCGTCCGGGCGGCGTGCATCAGGATATTCCGCAGGCGCTGGTCGATGACATCCGCGCGTTCTGCAATCCGTTCTTCAAGGTGGTGGACGATCTAGACCGGCTGCTTTCCGAGAACCGTATCTTCAAGCAGCGCAACGTCGATATCGGCATCGTGTCGCTGGAAGATGCGTGGAAGTGGGGCTTCTCCGGCGTGATGGTGCGCGGGTCCGGCGCGGCGTGGGATCTGCGCAAGTCGCAACCCTACGAGTGCTACGCCGACATGGATTTCGACATTCCCATCGGCAAGAACGGCGACTGCTACGACCGCTATCACATCCGCATGGAAGAGATGCGCCAGAGCACGCGCATCATGCAGCAGTGCCTCGACCGTCTCGACAAAGAGAAGGGTCCGGTCACGACGCGCGACCAGAAGATCGTGCCGCCGAAACGCGGCGAGATGAAGCGCTCGATGGAGGCGCTCATCCATCACTTCAAGCTCTACACCGAAGGCTTCCACGTTCCGGCCGGCGAAGTGTATACGGCGGTCGAAGCGCCGAAGGGGGAGTTCGGCGTTTTCCTCGTCGCTGACGGCACCAATAAACCCTACCGCTGCAAGATTCGCGCGCCGGGTTTCGCGCACTTGCAGGCGATGGATTATCTCTCGCGCGGCTTCATGCTCGCGGACGTGTCGGCGATCCTCGGCTCGCTCGACATCGTGTTCGGGGAGGTTGACCGCTAATGGCCGTTCGTCGTCTCGCCGCTGAGCAGCCCAAGACTTTCTCGTTCAACAAGAAGAACGAGGAATGGGCGAAGAAGCAGATCGCAAAGTATCCGGAAGGCCGCCAGGCTTCCGCCGTCATCCCGCTGTTGTGGCAGGCACAGAAGCAGGCGGGCGGCTGGTTGCCGGAAGTCGCGATCCGTTACGTCGCCGACATGCTCGGCATGGCGCATATCCGCGTGCTGGAAGTCGCGACGTTCTACACGATGTTTAACCTGGAGCCGGTCGGCAAATACTTCATACAGGTTTGCGGCACGACGCCGTGCGCGCTGCGCGGCGCGGAAGGACTGATCAAGGTCTGCAAAAAGCGGATCGGCGAGCAGCGCGAAGTGTCGAAGGACGGCAACTTCTCGTGGCTCGAAGTCGAATGCCTTGGTGCTTGCGTGAATGCGCCGATGGTGCAGATCAACGACGACTACTACGAAGACCTGACACCCGAATTGCTCGAGAAGCTGATGGACGATCTCGCGGCGGGCAAGAAGGTGAAGGTCGGTCCGCAGACCGAGCGCCAGTATTCCGCGCCGTCGGGCGGTCTCACGACCCTGAAAGGCGAGGAGAAGTAACATGCTCGCCGACAAGGACCGCATCTTCCGCAATCTCTACGGCGTCCACGACTGGGGGCTGAAAGGCGCCATGCAGCGGGGCGCGTGGGACGGTACCAAGGGCCTGATCGCGAAGGGCCGCGACTGGATCATCAACGAGATGAAAGCGTCCGGCCTGCGCGGGCGCGGCGGCGCGGGTTTCCCGACCGGTCTCAAATGGTCGTTCATGCCGAAGGAATCGACCGACGGGCGTCCGAGCTATCTGGTGGTCAACGCCGACGAGTCCGAACCCGGCACCTGCAAAGACCGCGAGATTATGCGGCACGATCCGCACCTTCTGATCGAGGGCTGCCTGATCGCCGGTTTCGCGATGAACGCAAACGCCGGATACATCTATGTACGCGGCGAATACATCCACGAGCGCGAGCGACTGGAAGCCGCGATCGAGCAGGCTTACGAGGCGAAGCTGCTCGGCAAGAAGAACAAGTGCGGCTGGGATTTCGATCTCTACGTTCATCACGGCGCAGGTGCCTACATCTGTGGCGAAGAAACCGCGCTGCTGGAAAGCCTCGAAGGCAAGAAGGGCATGCCCCGCCTGAAGCCGCCGTTCCCCGCGAACGTCGGTCTCTATGGCTGCCCGACCACGGTGAACAACGTGGAGTCGATTGCGGTCGCGCCGGATATTCTCCGTCGTGGTGCTGCGTGGTTTTCAAGTTTCGGCCGTCCGAACAACGCGGGCACCAAACTCTTCTGCGTCTCCGGCCATGTGAACCAGCCGTGCAACGTCGAAGAAGCGATGAGCATTCCGTTCCGCGAACTCGTCGACAAGCATTGCGGCGGCATTCGCGGCGGCTGGGACAACCTGCTTGCGGTCATTCCGGGCGGTTCTTCCGTTCCCGTCGTTCCGGCAGCGCAAATCGTCGATACGCCGATGGACTTCGACGCTTTGAAAGAACTCAAATCCGGTCTCGGCACCGCGGCCGTGATCGTGATGGACAAGTCCACCGACATCGTCCGCGCGATTGCGCGCATCTCCTATTTCTACAAGCACGAGAGTTGCGGCCAGTGCACGCCGTGCCGCGAGGGCACCGGCTGGATGTGGCGCGTGCTGACGCGCATGGCTGAAGGCCGCGCGCAGAAGAAAGAGATCGACCTCCTGCTCGACGTTGCGGGGCAAGTCGAAGGCCACACCATCTGTGCGCTCGGCGATGCCGCCGCGTGGCCGGTGCAGGGCCTCATCCGGCACTTCCGGCATGAAATCGAAAAGCGCATCGACGACTATGCGGCGAACCCGCATTCCGAGTCCGTGCTTCAGGCGGCGGAGTAGGCGCGATGGCGAAGCTGATCGTCGACGGAAAAGAAATCGAAGTGCCGGCCGAGTACACGCTGTTGCAGGCGTGCGAGGCGGCGGGTGCGGAGATTCCGCGCTTCTGTTTCCATGAGCGCCTTTCGATTGCCGGCAACTGTCGCATGTGCCTCGTCGAGGTGAAGGGTTCGCCGAAGCCGGTTGCATCCTGCGCGTGGGCCGTGCGCGATTGCCGTCCCGGCCCGAACGGCGAGCCGCCGGTCGTCAACACCAAAACGCCGCTGGTGAAGAAGGCACGCGAAGGCGTGATGGAGTTCCTGCTCATCAACCATCCGCTCGATTGCCCGATCTGCGATCAGGGCGGCGAGTGTGATCTGCAGGATCAGGCGATGGCCTACGGCGTCGACAAGTCGCGCTATCAGGAAAACAAGCGCGCGGTCGAAGACAAATATATCGGTCCGCTGGTGAAGACGATCATGACGCGCTGCATCCATTGCACGCGCTGCGTCCGCTTCACCACGGAAGTCGCGGGTGTCGCCGAACTCGGCGCAATCGGCCGCGGCGAGGACATGGAGATCACCACCTATCTCGAACAGGCGATGACCTCCGAGTTGCAAGGTAACGTCATCGACCTGTGCCCGGTCGGCGCGCTGACGTCGAAGCCTTATGCGTTTCAGGCGAGGCCGTGGGAACTGACCAAGACCGAGTCCATCGACGCGATGGATGCGGTCGGTTCCAATATCCGCGTCGACGTGCGCGGCCGCGAAGTGCAGCGCATCCTGCCGCGCCTGCATGAAGGCGTGAACGAGGAGTGGATTTCCGACAAGACGCGCTTCGTCTGGGATGGTCTTCGCACGCAGCGCCTCGACAAGCCGTATGTGCGCATCAAGGGCAAGCTGGTACGTGCAAGCTGGGCCGATGCCTTCGCCGCCATCGCGGCGAAGATGAAGACCGCCGTGCCGGAGCGTGTCGGTGCGATCGTCGGCGATCTTGCGACCACGGAAGAAGCCTTCGCGCTCAAAGCGCTGATGGACAAGATCGGCTCGAAGAACATCGATTGCCGTCAGAACGGTTCGATCCTCCATCCTTCGATGGGCCGCGCTTCCTATCTCTTTAATTCAACTATCGCCGGCATCGATCAGGCCGAAGGCCTCATGATCATCGGCGCGAACCCGCGCCGCGAAGCGCCGGTGCTGAACGCGCGTATCCGCGAGCGCTGGCGCACGGGCGGCCTGAAGATCGGGGTGATCGGCGAGAAGGCCGACCTCACGTACGACTACGCCTATCTCGGCGCTGGCCCGGAGACGCTCTCCGAGTTTACGAAACACAAGAAGGCGCAGACCAAGAACCAGATCTGGATGATCGGTCAGGGCGCGCTTGCGCGCAAAGACAGCGCGGCCGTGCTCTCCATGTTCGCGAAGTCGGTGATTTCGGTCGGCGGCATCGCGGACGGCTGGAACGGTTTCTCGGTGCTGCACACGGCGGCTTCGCGCGTCGGTGCGCTCGATGTCGGCGCAGTACCGGGCGAGGGCGGGCTGACCGCCCCGCAGATGGTGAAGTCGAAGGCGCTCGACGTGCTGTTCCTGCTTGGCGCGGACGAGATCGAAGTCGAGAGCGACGCTTTCGTGGTTTACGTCGGCACGCATGGCGACCGCGGCGCACATCGCGCGGATGTCATTCTTCCGGCCGCCGCTTACACTGAAAAGTCAGGCATCTTCGTCAATACCGAAGGCCGTCCGCAGCTTGCGAAGCGCGCTGCGTTCGCGCCGGGTGATGCGCGCGAGGACTGGGCGATCCTGCGCGCGCTGTCGGAGAGCATCGGCAACAAGCTGCCGTGGGATTCGCTTTCCGAGTTGCGCCGCCAGATGTTCGCAGCGTTCCCGCATCTTGCGAAGATTGACCAGATCACGCCGGCCGATGCCGGCGACATCGCAAAACTTACGAAACTCGGCGGCGACGCCATGAAGACCGGCTTCAAGTCGCCGGTGACCGACTTTTATCTCACCAACCCGATCGCGCGCGCGTCCGCCGTCATGGCGGAATGTTCGCGGCTGGCCGCCGGCAGGGTGCCGGAAGCGGCGGAGTAACGCGCGATGACGTTGATGGATTTCTTCTGGCAGTCGATCTGGCCGATCGTGATCATCGTGGCGCAGAGCGTGCTGCTGCTCGTCGCGTTGCTGATCTTCATCGCCTACATCCTGCTGGCCGACCGCAAGATCTGGGCGGCGGTGCAGATGCGCCGTGGCCCGAACGTGGTCGGGCCGTTCGGTCTGTTGCAATCCTTCGCCGATCTTCTGAAGTTCGTACTGAAAGAGCCGGTGATCCCGTCCGGCGCGAACAAGGGTGTTTTCCTGCTCGCGCCGCTCGTTACCTGCGTGCTCGCGCTCGCGGCATGGGCCGTGATCCCGGTGCATCCGGGCTGGTCGGTCGCGGAGATCAATGTCGGCGTACTTTATATCTTCGCGATCTCGTCGCTCATGGTCTACGGCGTGATCATGGCGGGCTGGGCTTCTAACTCGAAGTATCCATTCCTCGCCGCACTGCGTTCCGCCGCGCAAATGGTTTCCTACGAAGTCTCCATCGGCTTCGTCATCATCACCGTCTTGATGTGCGCGGGCTCGCTCAACCTGACCAAGATCGTCGAGGCGCAAAACGGGCCTTACGGCATGTTGCAGTGGTACTGGCTGCCGCTGCTGCCGATGTTCGTCGTGTTCTTCGTTTCCGCGCTGGCGGAAACCAACCGCCCGCCGTTCGATCTGGTGGAAGCGGAGTCCGAACTCGTCGCGGGTTTCATGGTCGAATATTCGTCTACGCCGTATCTCCTGTTCATGCTCGGCGAGTACGTGGCGATCATGACCATGTGCGCGATGGGCACGATCCTGTTCCTTGGCGGCTGGCTGCCGCCGTTCCCGGTCGCGCCGTTCACCTGGGTGCCGGGTGTTATCTGGTTCGTGCTCAAGCTCTGCTTCATGTTCTTCCTGTTCGCGATGGCGAAGGCCATCGTGCCGCGCTACCGCTACGACCAGTTGATGCGTCTCGGCTGGAAGGTTTTCCTGCCGCTTTCGCTCGCGATGGTCGTGGTCGTCGCTGCCGTACTGCATTTCAACGGATGGGCGCCGAAATGAAATTGGACCGCGCCGCACGCAGCATCTTTCTGTGGGAGTTCGTCTCGGCGTTCTTCCTCGCGATGCGTTATTTCTTCGCGAAGAAATCGACGCTGAACTATCCGTTCGAGAAGGGCTATCTCTCGCCGCGTTTTCGCGGCGAGCATGCGCTGCGCCGTTATCCGAACGGCGAGGAGCGCTGCATCGCCTGCAAGCTGTGTGAGGCGATCTGTCCCGCGCAGGCCATCACCATCGAGGCCGGTCCGCGCCGCAACGACGGTACGCGCCGTACCACGCGTTACGACATCGACATGGTGAAGTGCATCTATTGCGGGCTGTGTCAGGAAGCGTGCCCGGTCGACGCCATCGTCGAAGGTCCGAACTTCGAATTCGCGACCGAGACGCGCGAAGAACTCTATTTCGACAAGGAACGGTTGCTCGCGAACGGCGACCGCTGGGAGCGCGAGATCGCGAAGAATATTTCGCTCGACGCGCCGTACAGGTAGAGACGATGGTAATTCCCGCACTCTTTTTCTATCTGTTCGCCGGCATCGCGGTGGCGAGCGCGTTCATGGTGATCGCCGGACGCAACCCCGTGCACTCCGTGCTTTGGCTGATCCTGACCTTCGTGAACGCGGCCGGGCTGTTCCTGCTGATCGGCGCTGAATTCCTCGCGATGATTTTGATTGTCGTGTACGTCGGCGCGGTCGCGGTGCTGTTCCTGTTCGTCGTGATGATGCTCGACGTGGATTTCACGGAACTGCGGCAGGGCTTCCTGCAATATCTTCCCGTGGGCGTGCTGGTCGGCCTCGTGTTCCTTGTCGAGTTGCTATTGGTCGTCGGCGCGTGGGTTACCGGCCCAGGCATTTCCAATGCAATCAAGGCGCCGATCCCGGCTGCGAATGTGGCGACCAACACCGAAGCCATCGGCCGCGTGCTGTACACGACCTACATCCATTACTTCCAGCTTGCGGGCGTCGTTCTGCTGGTCGCGATGATCGGTGCGATCGTGCTGACGCTGCAGCACCGCGTGAACGTGAAGCGTCAGAACGTCAGCGCGCAGAACGCGCGCACACGCGACACGGCCATCGAAGTCGTGAAGGTCAAGACGGGCGAGGGGATCTGAGCATGACCATCGGCCTTTCCCATTATCTCGCGGTCGGCGCGATCCTGTTCACGCTGGGCACGCTCGGAATCTTCCTGAACCGGAAGAACGTGATCGTCATTCTGATGTCGGTCGAACTGATCCTGCTCGCGGTGAACGTAAACCTCGTCGCGTTCTCGGCGTTCCTCGGCGACATCGTCGGCCAGATTTTCGCGCTGCTCGTGCTTACCGTGGCGGCGGCAGAAGCGGCCATCGGGCTTGCGATCCTCGTGGTCTTCTTCCGCAACCGCGGCTCGATTGCGGTCGAAGACATCAACATGATGAAGGGCTGACGGCGGACGATGTATTACGCAATCGTATTCCTGCCGCTCGCCGGCGCACTGATCGCGGGATTGTTCGGCCGCGTGCTGGGCGCGCGCGTATCGGGCATCCTCACCAGCGCGTTGCTGGTCATCGCTGCGATCCTGTCCTGGGTCGCGTTCTTCGACGTCGGTTTCATCGGCAAGGCACAGTATTTCCGCGTGCCGCTGTTCACCTGGATTTCCGCGGGCGACGTGAAGGTCGATTGGGCGCTGCGCGTCGATACCATGACGGTCCTGATGCTGATCGTCGTGAACAGCGTGTCCGCGCTCGTGCACATCTATTCCATCGGCTACATGCACGAAGACCCGCACCAGCCGCGCTTTTTTGCCTATCTCTCGCTGTTCACATTCGCGATGCTGTCGCTGGTGACCGCCGACAACCTCGTGCAGTTGTTCTTCGGCTGGGAAGGGGTGGGCCTCGCCAGTTATCTGCTGATCGGCTTCTGGTACCAGAAGCCGGAAGCCAATGCGGCGGCGATCAAGGCCTTCGTCGTCAACCGTGTCGGCGACTTCGGTTTCGCGCTCGGCATCTTCGCCGTGTTCGCAATGATCGGCTCTATCGGCTTCGAGACGATTTTTGCAGAGGCGAAATCTCTCACCGGCAAGACCATTCACATTTTCGGCGGCGACTTCGACGCGCTGACCGTGATCTGCCTGCTCCTGTTCGTTGGCGCGATGGGCAAGTCCGCGCAGTTCCTGCTGCACACCTGGCTGCCCGACGCGATGGAAGGGCCGACGCCGGTTTCCGCACTCATCCACGCCGCGACCATGGTGACCGCGGGCGTGTTCATGGTCGCGCGGCTGTCTCCGCTGTTCGAGCTTGCGCCGACCGCGCTCATGGTCGTGACGCTATTCGGTGCAGTTACGGCGTTCTTCGCTGCCACGGTCGGCCTCGTGCAGAACGACATCAAGCGCGTCGTTGCGTATTCGACCTGTTCGCAGCTTGGCTACATGTTCGTCGCGATGGGCGTCGGCGCGTATTCGGTCGGCATGTTCCACCTGTTCACGCACGCGGCTTTCAAGGCGCTCCTGTTCCTCGGTGCCGGTTCGGTGATCCATGCGATGCATCACGAGCAGGACATGCGGAACATGGGCGGGCTGTGGCGGAAAATTCCGTTCACCTACGCGATGATGCTGATCGGTACGCTGGCGCTGACCGGGTTTCCGTTTACCGCAGGCTATTATTCGAAGGACGCGATCATCGAGGCGGCCTATGCGGGGCACAATTACTTCGCGCCGTTCGCCTTCTACATGACCGTGATCGCGGCGGCGCTGACCTCGTTCTATTCGTGGCGTCTCGTGTTCCTGACCTTCCACGGCAAGACGCGCGCCGATCACCACACCTACGATCACGCCCACGAGTCGCCGCTTGTGATGACGGTGCCGCTCGCGATCCTCGCGGTCGGTGCGTTGGTGCTCGGCTTCGCGTTCAAGAAAGCCTTCATCTACGAAGAGGGCGTGATGGCGTTCTTCCGCCAGTCGCTGTTCTCGCATGACGGCTGGAAGATACTCGAACACATGCACCATCTTCCCGCGTGGGTGCCGTGGCTGCCGACCGTGATGATGGCGGGCGGCTTCATCGTCGCCTACTGGTTCTATATCCGCGACCCGTCGATTCCGCCCGCGCTCGCGAAGCAGAACGACCTCCTGTACCGCTTCCTGCTCAACAAGTGGTACTTCGATGAGCTGTACGACTTCCTGTTCGTGCGCCCCGCGAAATGGCTGGGTCGCACGCTTTGGAAGCGCGGTGATGGCTGGCTGATCGACGGCTTCGGGCCGGACGGCATCTCCGCGCGTGTGCTTGACGTGACGCGCAACGTGGTGCGGCTGCAGACCGGCTATCTCTATCACTACGCCTTCGTCATGCTGATTGGCGTTGCCGCGCTGATCACCTGGTTCATGATCGGAGGGACCAAGTGATGGCAAGCTGGCCCGTCCTTTCCGTCACCACGTTCCTGCCGCTGGTCGGCGTTGCGTTCATTCTTCTGCTGCGCGGCGGCGATGCCGCGGCCGAGCGCAATGCACGTTGGGTCGCGCTCTGGACCACCATCGTCACCTTCGCGGTGTCGCTATTCCTGATCGCGGGCTTCGACAAGACGAACTCCGGCTTCCAGTTCGTCGAAAGCTCGCCGTGGCTCGGTGGCGCCATCAATTACAAGATGGGCGTCGACGGCATTTCGCTGCCCTTCGTGATCCTCACCACCGCGCTGATGCCGGTTGCGATCGTCGCTGGATGGTTCTCGATCGAGAAGCGGGTGAAGGAATACCTGATCTGTTTCCTGCTCCTCGAAACGCTGATGATCGGAACGTTCTCGGCGCTCGATCTCGTGCTGTTCTACTGCTTCTTCGAGGGCGGCCTGATCCCGATGTTCCTCATCATCGGCGTGTGGGGCGGCAAGCGGCGCGTCTATGCCAGCTTCAAGTTCTTCCTCTACACGCTGCTCGGCTCGGTCTTGATGCTGCTCGCCATCATGGCGATGTATTTCCAGGCCGGAACGACCGACATTACCAAGCTGCTCACCTTCGGTTTCCCGCGCGGGATGCAGACATGGCTCTGGCTCGCCTTCTTCGCGTCGTTCGCGGTGAAGCTGCCGATGTGGCCGGTGCATACTTGGCTGCCCGATGCGCACGTCGAGGCGCCCACCGCAGGCTCAGTCATTCTGGCGGCGGTGCTGCTGAAGATGGGCGGCTACGGCTTCCTGCGTTTCTCGCTGCCGATGTTTCCGCTGGCGTCCGAATTTTTCGCGCCGATGATGTTCGTGCTCTCGGTGGTGGCCATCGTCTACACCTCGCTGGTCGCGCTGATGCAGGAGGACATCAAGAAGCTGATTGCCTATTCGTCGGTCGCGCACATGGGCTTCGTCACGCTTGGCATCTTCACGTTCTCGAACGAGGGCGTGCAGGCGGGCGTGTTCCAGATGATTTCGCACGGCGTGGTTTCCGGTGCGCTCTTCCTTTGTGTCGGCGTGGTCTATGACCGCATGCACACGCGCGAGATTGCGGCCTATGGCGGCCTCGTGAACCGGATGCCGGTTTATGCAGCCGTGTTCATGGTGTTCACGATGGCGAATGTGGGCCTGCCGGGAACGAGCGGGTTCGTCGGCGAGTTCCTCTCGCTGCTTGCCGCGTTCAAGGCGAACACGATGGTCGCGGTATTCGCGACGCTCGGCGTCATTCTCTCGGCGGGTTACGCGCTGTGGCTCTACCGCCGCGTCGTGTTCGGCGTGCTGGAGAAAGAAAACCTGAAGAACATCGCCGATCTGGACAAACGCGAGATCGCGCTGCTCGCGCCGCTGGTCGTGCTGACCATCCTGCTCGGTGTTTGGCCCGCGCCCGTGCTCGATACCAGCGCGGCGGCGGTCGCCAATCTCGTCGCGCATACCAAGGCCGCCATCGCGCCGGTGAAAGCCGCGCTCGGCGCGATGCAATAGGGGAGCGCCGCGATGATCTGGTCCATGCTCGCGCCGGTACTGCCCGAACTCGTCATTATTATCGGAGCGCTGATCCTCGTCGGAATCGGCGCAGGGTGGGGCGAGAAGACGACGCCACTGATCGACATGCTCGCGCTCGTTATCCTTACGGCGGCCGTCGTGCTTGTCGTGATGATGCCGGCTGGAAGGGTCGAAGCGTTCGGCGGCAGTTTCGTGATCGACGGCTTTGCCCGCTTCTTCAAGGTGCTGACGCTGATCGGCGCGGCTGCTTCGCTGCTCATGTCCATCGACTACTGGAGCGAGAAGAAGCTGCGCCGTTACGAGTTCTCGATCCTCGTGCTGCTCTCCGTTGCCGGCATGATGGTGATGGTGTCGGCGCGCGACCTGATCGCGCTTTATCTCGGCATCGAGCTGATGTCGCTCGCGCTCTATGTCGTCGCGGCCATCGACCGCGATAACGTACGCTCGACCGAAGCGGGCCTGAAGTATTTCGTGCTCGGCGCGCTCTCCTCCGGCATGCTGCTTTACGGCTCGTCGCTGATCTATGGCTTTACCGGCACGGTCGAATTCGCAGGCATCGCGCAGGCGGCGAAGTCGCCGTCCCTCGGCCTGATCTTCGGCATCGTGTTCCTGTTCGCTGGACTTGCGTTCAAGGTTTCGGCAGTGCCGTTCCATATGTGGACGCCGGACGTCTACGAAGGCGCGCCGACGCCGGTCACGGCGTTCTTTGCCGCCGCGCCGAAAGTAGCCGCGATTGCGCTGTTCGTACGCGTCTCGATCAGCGCGTTCCCGAATGCCGTACCGCAATGGCAGCAGATCGTGGTGTTCATCTCGCTCGCGTCCATGATCCTCGGCGCGTTCGCGGCCATCGGCCAGAAGAACATCAAGCGCCTGATGGCGTATTCCTCCATCGGCCATGTCGGCTACGCATTGGTCGGCCTTGCAGCCGGTACGCCGAACGGCGTTTCGGGCGTGATGATCTATATGTCGGTCTATCTTGCGATGACGCTCGGCACCTTTGCCTGCATTCTTTCCATGCGCCGCAAGGAAGGACACATCGAGGATATCGACCAGCTTGCCGGTCTGGCGCGCACGCAGCCGGTGATGGCCTTCGTGTTCGCGGCGCTCCTGTTCTCGCTCGCGGGTATTCCGCCGCTGGCCGGTTTCTTCGCGAAGTTTTACGTCTTCCTCGCCGCCATCGAAGCGAAGCTCTATGCGCTCGCCGTGATCGGCGTGATCGCGAGCGTAGTCGGCGCGTATTATTATCTGCGCATCGTGAAGATCATGTACATCGACGAGCCGGTAGCCGGTTTCCTGCCGATGCCACGCGCGGTCGCTGGTGTGCTGGCCATTGCAGGCGTGTTCGTGATCCTGTTCTTCGTCTATCCGGCGCCGCTGGTGGCAGCGGCCAATGCCGCGGCGAAGTCGCTGTTCTGATGCAAGGTGTCCCGACCGTCGCAGGCGGGTTGCCGGTCACGGCATTCGGAGAAATCGGTTCCACCAACGCAGAGGCGTTGTCGCGCGCATCACAAGGTGCACATGAACAATGGGTCGTCTCGGAAATCCAGACCGCAGGACGTGGCCGCCGCGGCCGCGAATGGATTTCGGAAGCAGGAAATCTCTATTCGTCTTTGCTGCTCTACGATCCCGCGCCGCCGGCGCTGACCCCGCAGATTTGCTTCGTTGCGGCGCTGGCATTGCACGACGCGGTTCGTGATGCCGCTCCCAACCTCGACGCAGAAAAATTGCGCCTGAAATGGCCGAACGACCTTCTGTTCGGCGGTAAAAAGCTGGCGGGGATTCTGGTCGAAGGTCTGCAAAGTCCCGACAGGCATGCGGTCGTCACCGGCATCGGCACGAACTGCAAACATCATCCGGATAACGCGGCCTATCCGGCAACCGATTTGGCCGCGGAAGGATTTGTGGTCGAACCGAAGGATCTGTTCCCGCATCTCGCGGCGCGAATGATGGAACGTCTCGCGCAATGGCGGCGCGGCGAGGGCTTCAGGGCCACGCGCGAGGCCTGGCTTTCTCGTGCCGATGGCGTCGGGAGTGAAATCGAGGTGCGGCTGCCAGAGCGCAGCTTGCGCGGCACCTTCACGGAGATTGATGGAGACGGCGCGCTGATACTCGGTTTGCCGGGCGGGCAAAAAGAAACCATCCGCGCCGGCGATGTGTTTCCGCTCCAGGCAAAGGGATAGCCGTGGCGAAACCCGCACAGGAATTGCTGTTTGCACCGCTCGGCGGTGTCGGCGAGATCGGGATGAATCTCGCGCTCTACGGCCTTCGCGTGGGTAACAACCGCGAATGGCTTTGCGTCGATATGGGCGTTTCCTTCGGCGACGAGGCGACGCCGGGCATCGACCTCATCATGGCTGACATCGCCTTCGCCGAGGAAGAACGCCGCGACATCAAGGGCATCGTGCTGACCCACGGCCATGAAGATCATGTCGGCGCACTGTTCGATCTCTGGCCGAAGCTGCGAGTGCCGGTTTACGCCACGCCATTCACCGCCACGCTGGTCGAGACCAAGCGCGCGAACGAGCCGGGCGCGCCGCTCATTCCCATCACGGTCGTGCCGGTCGGCGGGCGGGTGAAGATCGGTTCGTTCGACGTCGAGTTCGTGCCGGTCGCCCATTCCATTCCGGAGAGCCATTCGCTCGCGATCCGTACGCCCGCCGGCATGGTGGTGCATAGCGGCGACTGGAAACTGGATGCGACACCAGTCGTCGGCACCACGACCGACGAGAAGAAATTCCGCGCGCTCGGCGACGAAGGCGTGCGTGCTTTCGTTTGCGACTCCACGAATGCGGTGCGTGATGGCCAGTCGCCGTCCGAAGCGGATGTTGCGGAGAGCCTGAAGGAAATCATCGCCCGTGCGAAAGGGCGCGTGGCGCTTACCACCTTCGCCTCGAATGTCGCGCGCATTCGTTCCGCTGCGGAAGCGGCCGAAGCGGCGGGCCGGGAAGTGGTCGTCGCGGGGCGTGCGATGGAGCGCGTGATCGGGGTCGCGCGCGAACTCGGGTATCTCGACGGCATTCGGCCGTTTCGCGGGCTGGACGCCTATGCGGTGCTGCCGCCGAACAAGGTCGTGGTTCTGCTGACAGGCAGTCAGGGCGAGCCGCGCGCGGCGCTGGCGCGTATCGCGAACAACGACCATCCGGCAATCAAGCTCTCGCCGAGCGACATGCTCATTCTTTCGTCGCGCACCATCCCCGGCAACGAGAAGGCCGTGAACCGGATCGTGAATGCCATTGTTTCCAAGGGCATCGAGATCGTCGCGGATCGCGATGCGTTGGTCCATGTCTCCGGCCATCCGCGGCGCGGCGAACTGAAACAGATGTATTCCTGGCTGCGGCCGCAGCTTGTGGTGCCGGTGCATGGTGAGGCACTGCATCTTTCCGAAAACGCCGAGGTCGCCCGCGAGATGGGTGTCGGTGAGGTGCTCACCTGCCGGAACGGCGACATCGTGCGGCTCTCGCCGGGACCGGCCGAAATCGACGACCAGTTCCAGTCCGGGCGCATTTACAAGGATGGCCGCCTCCTGATCTCGGCCGATGACCGCGTGGTGCCGGAGCGGCGCAAGCTCTCCTTCGCGGGCGTCATCTCGATTGCAATTGCGTTTGACTCCAAAGGCGAACTGGCCGACGAGCCGATCGTGGAATTCGCCGGAATTCCCGAACAGGCGAGTGCAGGCGAGAGCATGTTCGACCTGATCGTCGATGCGGTTCATTCCGGCATCGAAAGCCTGCCCAAGCCGCGCCGCCGTGACCCGGATGCTGTAGTAGAAGCCGTTACGCGCAGCGTGCGCGGAGCGGTGAACGCCGCATGGGGCAAAAAGCCGATATGCCACGTGCTGGCGCTGCACGTATAATCGCGGAAAAGGAGCAGGCCCATGATCGGACGTCTCAACCACGTCGCCATCGCCGTCAAAGACATCAAGGCCGCGTCGGAAGTCTACAAGGCCAAGCTGGGCGCCGAAGTCTCCGAGATCGTGCCGCAGCCGGAGCACGGGGTTTCCACCGTGTTCATTACCCTGCCGAACACCAAGATCGAATTGCTGGAGCCGCTCGGCGAGAATTCGCCCATTGCGAAATTCCTCGAACGCAATCCGGACGGCGGCGTGCATCACGTCTGCTACGAAGTAGACGACATCCTCGCCGCGCGCGACCAGTTGAAAGCGACCGGCGCACGCGTGCTCGGCGACGGCAATCCGAAGATCGGCGCGCACGGCAAGCCGGTGCTGTTCCTGCACCCGAAAGATTTCCTGGGCACACTTACCGAGATCGAGCAGGCATAACGCCATGAACACGACGCTCGCCGTCGCGATCTATTTCATCCTGTGGTGGACGGTGCTGTTCGCCGTGTTGCCGTGGGGCGTGCGTTCGCACAGGGAAGCCGGGCAGGGCGTGCCGGAAGGATCGGACCCCGGCGCGCCGGTGGTGCCGCAGCTTATTAAGAAGGCGCTCGCGACCACGCTGATTTCGGCGGTGCTGTTTGCGGCAGGTTGGGGTGCATGGCGAGCGGGCTGGGTCTCGCTGGACCGTATCCCGATGCCCTTCAACGATGTGAAGTTCTAGGCCGGAAAAGCGAACGGGCGAGCCTGAAACAAGCCCGCCCGCTTCTTTTGGCCCCGGTTTCGTCCGTCGCCACAGGGGCGCCTGA
This sequence comes from Xanthobacteraceae bacterium, assembly GCA_019454205.1. NCBI lineage: Bacteria > Pseudomonadati > Pseudomonadota > Alphaproteobacteria > Hyphomicrobiales > Xanthobacteraceae > Xanthobacteraceae bacterium. The sequence goes on along the minus strand of CP075369.1, from coordinate 1,491,725 downwards.
ACATCCTTCCGGGGCTTCTCTTCCTCCCGAGACTTGGGCGTCGGCTTATCCCCCGCCGACTTTCCCGATCGGTTCGTGACAGTAGAACATCTTGATTGCGCTTGTCATTCTTGCGCCGCAATAAAATTGCCATCCCAAGAGCCTGTCTCCGCCGCAGGGGCTTGTGCTTACCCGCCGGTATGCGTTGATGCCCCGCCGTCCCGCCCTGAACTGAGTCGAACGAATGCGTCTCTCCCGCTATTTCCTGCCCATTCTCCGCGAAGCGCCGCGCGAAGCCGAAATCGTTTCCCACCGGCTGATGCTGCGCGCGGGCATGATCCGGCAGGAGGCCGCGGGTATTTACGCTTGGCTCCCGCTAGGGTTGCGGGTGCTCGACAAGGTGACCCGCATCATCCGCGAGGAGCAGAATCGCTCCGGCGCGATCGAGATGCTGATGCCCACGATCCAGTCGGCGGATCTCTGGCGCGAGAGCGGCCGGTACGACGACTACGGCAAGGAGATGCTGCGCATCAGGGACCGCCACGAGCGCGAGATGCTTTACGGCCCGACCAACGAAGAGATGATCACGGAAATCTTCCGGGCCTATGTGAAGTCCTACAAGAGCCTGCCGCTCAATCTCTATCACCTGCAATGGAAATTCCGCGACGAATTGCGGCCGCGCTTCGGCGTCTACCGCTCGCGCGAGTTTCTCATGAAGGACGCCTACAGCTTCGACACGGATGCGGCGGGCGCGAAGCACTCCTACAACAAGATGTTCGTCGCCTACCTGCGCACCTTCGCGCGGATGGGCCTGCGCTCGATTCCGATGCAGGCGGATACCGGCCCCATCGGCGGCGACCTCAGCCACGAATTCATCATCCTCGCCTCGACCGGCGAGAGCGAAGTGTTTTGCCACAAGGACTATCTTTCCTTCGACGTTCCGTCCGCGAATGTTAATTTCGACAATGCGGCCGAACTGGAAAGCCTCGTCGGCAAATGGACGTCGCTCTATGCCGCGACTTCCGAGAAACACGATACAAGCGCGTTCGGCGCTATCCCAGCCGAGAAACAGATGTCCGCGCGCGGGATCGAGGTCGGCCATATATTCTATTTCGGCATCAAGTATTCCGAACCGATGAAGGCGGCCGTCGCGATGCCGGACGGCACTACTGCGCCAGTGCACATGGGTTCCTACGGCATCGGCCCGACGCGCCTGGTTGCGGCGCTGGTGGAAGCGAGCCACGACGAAGCCGGGATCATCTGGCCGGAGGAGGTCGCGCCGTTCAAGGTCGCGATCCTCAATCTCAAGCAAGGTGACAGCGCAACGAACGGTGCGTGCGAGAAACTTTATCGCGACTTCGCGGCGCGCGGCATCGACGTTCTCTACGACGATACCGAAGATCGTGCGGGCGCGAAGTTTGCGACCGCCGACCTGATCGGCGTGCCGTATCAGTTGCTGGTTGGCCCCAAGGGGCTGGCGGAAGGCAAGATCGAACTGAAGCTGCGCGCCGGCGGGGCGCGCGAGATGATGACGCCTGAAGATGCGGTACGGCGGATCGCGGGTTAGCGCGGCTGCCGTCTGAGGGAGGGATCATGGCTGCGAAGCGCGGAACGCTTCCGTTCTCGCCGTTCGAGTGGATGATTTCGCTGCGCTATCTGCGTGCGCGGCGGAAGGAAGGATTTATCTCGGTCATTGCCGGGTTTTCGTTCCTCGGCATCATGCTCGGCGTCGCGACCCTCATCATCGTCATGGCGGTGATGAACGGATTTCGATTCGAACTGCTGAATAAGATTCTCGGCCTCAACGGCCACATGCTGGTACAGCCCATCGGTACGCCGCTGACCGATTATGCGCAGGTCGCCGAGCGCCTCAACAAGATCAAGGGCATCACCCACGCCATCCCGCTGGTTGAGGGGCAGGCGCTGGCGTCCTCGCCCAATTTCTCCGGCGGCGTGCTGGTGCGCGGCATGCGCGAGGAAGACATCAAGAAACTTCCCGCCATCGGTCCGAATATCCGCGCAGGCACGCTCGAAGGATTCGACGGCGGACAAGGCGTCATCATCGGGCGCAGGCTTGCGGACAGTCTCGTGGTACGCGCGGGCGACAACATTACGCTCATCTCGCCACGCGGCGCGGTGACGCCGTTCGGCGTGACGCCGCGCACGAAGACCTACAAGGTCGCGGCGGTGTTCGAGATCGGCATGTCCGAATACGACAGCGCGTTCGTGTTCATGCCGCTCGCCGAAGCGCAGGCGTATTTCAACCGCAACAACGACGTGAGCGCGATCGAGGTTTACACCGAGAACGCGGACCGCATCGCGCTCTACCGCGAGCTGGTTAACAAGAACGCGGGCCGCGAAATCTACATCGTCGACTGGCGGCAGCGTTATTCGCAATTCTTCACCGCGCTCCAGACCGAGCGCTGGGTGATGTTCGTGATCCTCACCCTCATTGTGCTGGTGGCGGCGCTAAACATCATCTCCGGCCTGATCATGCTTGTGAAGGACAAGGGCCACGACATTGCGATCCTGCGCACGATGGGCGCCAGCAAATATTCGGTGATGCGGATTTTCCTCATCACCGGCTCGGCCATCGGTATCGTCGGCACGCTGGTCGGCTTTATCGTCGGCGTGGTGTTTTGCTACTACATCGAGGAAATCCGGCAGTTCGTGTCATGGGTGATCGGGCAGGAGGTGTTCTCCGCCAAAATCTATTACCTCAGCCGCTTGCCGGCGCGGATCGACAATACCGAGACCGCGATAGTGATCGGCATGGCGCTGACGCTTTCCTTCATCGCGACGATCTATCCGGCTTGGCGTGCGGCGCGGCTCGATCCCGTCGAAGCGTTGCGGTACGAGTGAGCGGAATGGCAAAAGAAACGCCGGCGCTCCATCTTGAAGCAGTCGAACGCGGCTACCGGCAGGGCGACTCTGTCCTCGAAATCCTGCGCGGCGTGATGCTTTCGATCTGGCCGGGAGAGTCGGTTGCGTTGATTGCGCCGTCGGGCGCGGGTAAATCCACGCTCCTCCATCTGGCCGGTTTGCTGGAGCATCCGGACAGCGGGGAAATCTTCATCAACGGCAAGCCGACCGCGCGGTTGTCGGACGGCGCCCGTACGGCGCTGCGGCGTACCGACATTGGTTTCGTCTATCAGTTTCACCACCTGCTTCCCGAATTCAACGCGGTCGAGAATGTCGTGCTGCCGCAAATGATCGCGGGGCTGGACCGCGGTGAGGCGAGCGCACGCGCCAAGGAACTTCTGAAATTTCTCGGCCTCGGAGAACGTTTCGATCACCGCCCGTCGGAACTCTCGGGCGGCGAGCAGCAGCGCGTCGCGATTGCCCGCGCGGTTGCCAATGCGCCCCGGCTCCTGCTCGCGGACGAGCCGACCGGAAATCTGGACTCGAAAACCGGCGAGCATGTATTCGATACGCTCTCCAAACTGGTTTCCGCGACCAAACTTGCGGCATTGATCGCGACCCATAACCTCGATCTCGCCGCGCGCATGACGCGGCGCGTGACGCTGCGCGACGGTAAACTGGTGGAACTGGAATAGTATCCACAGTCGCCTGTGCGTTGCTTTTTTGAAGGTTTACGCAGCCGTCTACGCGGCGCACCATTCATTTTTTCAGAATCGAGAGTGCCTTCCGTGAAGCCCGGTTTCGTTCATCTCCATCTCCACTCGTCTTACTCGCTGCTCGAAGGTGCGCTGCCCATCGCGCGCCTTGCGAAGCTCGCTGCGGGTGACCGCCAGCCTGCGCTGGCGCTGACCGATACCGGAAACCTGTTCGGCGCGCTCGAATTCTCCGAGAAGATGTGGGACGCGGGCGTGCAGCCCATCGTCGGCTGTGCGCTGGCGGTTGTCTTCGGCGACGAGCCTCCGCTGCGCACGGGCGCGCAGCCGCCTGAATTGCCGCGCATCGTGCTGCTGGCCGCGAGCGAACAGGGCTACCGCAACCTGATGACGCTGACCTCGCGCAGCTTCATGGATAGCGGCGACAACGAAACCGCGCATGTGAAGGGCGATTGGCTCGCGCAATATAGCGAAGGACTGATCGCGCTGACCGGCGGGCCGAATGGCCCGGTTGATCGCTTCATCATCGACCGCCCCGAGCTTGCGCGTGCGCGGCTCGAAAACCTCGCCGCCATCTACGGCGACAGGCTTTATATAGAATTGCAGCGTCACCGTACGCCGCAGGAAATGCGCGCTGAGCCTGCGTTGCTTGCGCTTGCGGACGAACTCGACATTGCACTGGTCGCAACCAACGAACCGTTCTTCGCGACGCGCGACGACTACGAAGCGCAGGACGCACTGCTTGCGATTGCGGAAGGCCGCCGCGTGGCGGAAAGCGACCGGCGGCAACTCACGCCGGAACACTATTTCAAGTCGCGTGAAGAAATGGCTGCATTGTTCGCGGATTTGCCGGAAGCGATCAGCGCGACCATGGAGATCGCGCGGCGTTGTGCGTATCGGCCGACGCAACGCAAGCCGATCCTGCCGCATTTCGGAGACAAGAAAGCCGACGAATCCGCCGAACTGCGCAGGCAGGCGGAAGATGGATTGCGCGCACGCCTGAAAGCCTTCGGTCCTGCCGAAGGCCAGACCGAAGCGGATTATCGCCAGCGGCTCGAATTCGAGCTGAGCGTGATCGAGAAGATGAAGTACGCGGGTTATTTCCTGATCGTCGCCGACTTCATCGTTTGGGCCAAGAACAAGAATATTCCGGTCGGGCCGGGCCGCGGCTCCGGTGCGGGTTCGCTGGTCGCCTATGCGTTGCGGATCACCGATCTCGATCCGATCCGCTTCGGTTTGCTGTTCGAGCGTTTCCTGAACCCGGAACGCGTGTCGATGCCAGACTTCGACATCGACTTCTGTCAGGACCGCCGCGACGAAGTGATCCGTTACGTGCAGGAGCGCTACGGGCGCGAGATGGTCGCGCAGATCATCACTTTCGGCTCGCTACAGGCGCGCGGTGTGTTGCGCGACGTGGGCCGCGTGCTGGAAATGTCCTATGGGCATGTCGACCGGCTATGCAAACTGGTTCCAGTCAACCCGACCAACCCGGTCACGCTGAAAATGGCGATCGACGGCGACCCGCAGTTGCAGGCTGCCGCCGAGCAGGAACCAATCGTGCAACGCGCGTTCGACATCGCGTTAAAACTGGAAGGCTTGCACCGCCACGCTTCGACGCATGCGGCCGGTATCGTGATCGGCGACCGTCCTCTCGGCGAACTGATCCCGCTCTATCGCGATCCGCGTTCGAACATGCCGGTCACCCAGTACAACATGAAATGGGTGGAGGCGGCAGGCCTTGTGAAGTTCGACTTCCTCGGCCTGAAGACGCTCACCGTCATCCGCACCGCGACAGAGCTGCTGAAACAGCGCGGCGTTGACGTGGACATCGACAAGATTCCGCTCGACGACAAGAAGACCTACGAGATGATGGCGCGCGGCGAAACCGTCGGCGTGTTCCAGGTCGAAGGTCAGGGCATGCGGCGCGCGCTGGCCGACATGAAGCCCGATCGCTTCGAGGACATCATCGCGCTGGTTGCGCTCTATCGTCCCGGCCCAATGGCGAATATTCCGACCTACTGTTTCCGCAAGCTCGGCAAGGAGAAGCCCGAATATATCCATCCCAAGCTGGAGCCGGTGCTGAAAGAAACCTTCGGCGTCATCGTTTATCAGGAACAGGTGATGGAAGCCGCGCGCGTGCTCGCGGGCTATTCGCTCGGCGAAGCCGATCTTCTGCGCCGCGCGATGGGCAAGAAGATCAAGAAGGAAATGGCCGCGCAGCAGGACCGCTTCGTGAAAGGCGCGGTCGAGCAGGGCATCGACAAGTCGCAGGCCAATGCGATCTTCGACCTGCTCGCGAAGTTCGCGGACTATGGCTTCAACAAGAGCCACGCCGCTGCCTACGCGCTGGTCGCGTATCAGACCGCCTACCTGAAAGCGAACTATCCGGTCGAGTTCATGGCCGCGTCGATGACGCTGGACACCGGCAATACCGATAAGCTCTCGGAATTCCGCCGCGAGGCGCAACGGCTCGGCATCAAGGTCGAGCCGCCTTCGGTCAACCGCTCCGGCAAGGCGTTCGAGGTGTCCGGCAATACGATCTTCTATTCGCTTGCGGCGTTGAAAGGCGTCGGCGGGCAGGCAGTGGAAGCCATCGTGCAGGCGCGCGGCGATAAGCCATTCAAGGATCTCTCCGACTTTGCGAACCGAGTCGATCCGCGCGCGATCAACAAGCGGATGCTGGAGAGCCTCGCTGGCGCGGGTGCGTTCGACGAACTGGAGAAGAACCGTGCGAGGGTTTTTGCTTCCGCCGAAGCGATCCTGCGTCATGCGCAAAGGCGCGGCGAGGACCGCGCTTCCGGCCAGAATGAGTTGTTCGGGGGACCCGCGGCCGCAAGCGCGTTGCGGTTACCCGAAGCCGAGCCGTGGCTGCCGACCGAGCGTCTTGCGCGCGAGTTCGATGCGGCGGGGTTCTTCCTCACCGGCCATCCGCTCGACGATTACGCGAATACGCTGAAGCGCCTGAACATCCAGTCCTATGTCGAGTTCGTCCAGAGCGTGCGCGCGGGCGCGGCGGCGGGAAGGCTGGCGGCGACAGTGGTGTCCCGGCAGGAACGGCGCACGAAAGCAGGCGCGCGCATGGCCAATATCCGCCTTTCCGATGCAACCGGCCATTTCGAGGCGGTGATCTTTCAGGAAGGTCTGGTGCAGCACCAGAAGCTGCTGGAGCCGGGCAATGCGGTGCTCCTGCAACTCGGCGCTGATGTACAGGGCGACGAAGTGCGGCTCCGAATCTATGGAGCGGAGTCGCTGGAGAAGGTCGCCGCGCAAAGTCAGCGCGGGCTTTTGCTCCGCGTGCAACCGGAAGCCTCCATCGACCAGATCGCGAAGCGGCTGGAGAACGGCGGCAACGGGAATGGCAACGGCAAAGCGGACGCCAACGAGGCCAAAGGCGAAGTCAGCATGATCATCGCGCTGGACGACGATTCCGCCGAGGTGCAGGTGCGCCTGCCGGGCCGCTACCCCGTATCGCCGCGGATGGCGGGTATCCTGCGTAGCATGCCCGGCGTGCTAGAAGTCCAAGAAGCGTAATAATATCAATATATTAGACAAGATTCCTGCCGCGCGGACATTTTCTTGCGCGGGCCAGCAGCAGCGCCTATAAGCCTCGCCATCTCGCACGCGAGCTAATCGATCCCGAGAGGGATCATCCGGTGCAAGGCATGACGCCTTGTGCGGCTCGCGGAGGCAAACCGGAGTTTGGAAATGGCGCTGCCCGATTACAGCATGCGTCAGCTTTTGGAAGCTGGCGTCCACTTTGGCCATCAGGCCCATCGTTGGAATCCGAAGATGCAATCGTACATCTTCGGCACCCGCAACAACATTCACATCATCGACCTCGCGCAGACCGTGCCCGCGCTTACGCGCGCGTTGCAGGCGGTCTCCGATGCGGTCGCGAAGGGCGGCCGCGTGCTGTTCGTCGGCACCAAGCGGCAGGCGGCAGATTCTATCGCCGATGCCGCGAAGAAGAGCGCGCAGTATTTCGTCAATTCGCGCTGGCTTGGCGGCACGCTGACCAACTGGAAAACCATCTCGAACTCGATCGCGCGTCTGAAGAAGATCGAAGAGATGCTGAATTCCAACGAGTCCGGCGGCTACACCAAGAAAGAAAAGCTCACGCTTTCGCGCGAGAAAGAAAAGCTGGAAACCGCGCTCGGCGGCATCCGCGACATGGGCGGCATCCCCGACCTCCTGTTCGTGATCGACACGAATAAGGAAGACATCGCGATCAAGGAAGCGCGCCGTCTCGGTATTCCGATTGCGGCAATCGTCGATACCAACTGCGATCCCGATGGCATCACCTATCCGATCCCGGGCAACGACGACGCCACCCGCGCCATCAGCCTCTACTGTGACCTGATCTCGAAGGCGGTGATCGACGGCATTTCCCGCGCGCAGGGTGAAGCCGGCGTCGATCTCGGCGCTGCCGAAAAGCCGATGGCAGAGGCAATTCCCGCCGCTGCCACGGAATGGGAAAAGCTCGAGCCGCTGCCGGGTCCGCGCGGCGCGCCGGACGATCTCAAGAAGCTCGGCCACGTCAGCCCGGACGTCGAAAAACAGCTCAACGATCTCGGCATCTTCCACTATTCGCAGATCGCCGAACTGACCCAAGCCGACGCGCATCGCGTGGGCGAAGAGGTCCGTCTGCCCGCGCGCGTCGCGGGCTGGATCGAGCAGGCGAAGAAGCTGTCCGCCGACGAATAACCGCGCCGCACAGGCGAACGGAGAAACGAAATGGCTGAAATCACCGCGAGCGCGGTCAAGGAACTGCGCGAACTCTCGGGCGCCGGCATGATGGACTGCAAGGCCGCGCTCAAAGAAACCAATGGCGACGTGCAGGCCGCCGTCGACTGGCTCCGCAAGAAGGGCCTGTCGAAGGCTGCAAAGAAGTCCGGCCGCGTGGCGGCTGAAGGCCTCGTCGGCATCGCCGTCGAGGGCAAGAAGGGCGTGGTCGTCGAGGTCAACTCCGAGACCGATTTCGTCGCGCGCAACGACCACTTCCAGGGCCTCGTGAAGCTGATCGCACAGGCGGCGCTCCACAACGGCACCGACGTCGAAAAGCTCAAGGCCGTGAAGGCCGGTTCCTCGACCATCGAGGAAGCGATCACCTCGGCCATCGCCACCATCGGCGAAAACATGACCTTCCGCCGCGCGGCCGAGATTTCGGTCGGCGAGGGCGTGATCGGCCAGTACATGCATGGTGCGATCTCGGACGGCCTCGGCAAGATCGGCGTACTGGTTGCGCTGGAGTCGAAGGGCGACGCTACCGAGCTGACGCGGCTCGGCCGAATGGTTGCGATGCACATCGCCGCTGCGAACCCGCTTGCGGTCGATGCCAAGGGCATCGACGCCAGCGCCGTCGAGCGCGAGCGCGGCGTGCTCGCCGAGAAGGCACGTGCCTCTGGAAAACCCGACAACGTGATCGAGAAAATCGTCGATAGCGGCCTCAAGACCTTCTACAAGGAAGTCACGCTGCTCGATCAGCCGTTCGTGCACGATCCCTCGAAGTCGGTCGCACAGGCGCTGAAGGAAGCGGAAGGCAAGGTGGGCGGACCGATTGCCGTGAAAGGCTTCGTCCGTTTCGCGCTCGGCGAAGGCGTCGAGAAACAGGAACAGGACTTCGCCGCGGAAGTCGCAGCCGCGGGCGGAAAAGCCTAAAGAGCTTCATCCATGTCCAAGAAACGTTTCGCCCGGGTACTCGTCAAAGTCTCGGGCGAAGCTTTGATGGGCGGCCGCGATTTCGGTCTCGACCCCAAAACGCTGGAACGCATCGGCAAGGATCTCGCGAAGGCGCGCAAGGCGGGTACGGAAATCGCAGTCGTCGTCGGCGGCGGTAACATCCTGCGCGGCGCTGAACTCGCCACCACCGGCATGCCGCGCGCGACCGCCGACCAGATGGGCATGCTGGCGACGGTCATCAACGCGCTCGCGCTGGAGCGCGCAATCGAAGCGGCGGGCGCGCCGGCCCGCGCGTTCTCGGCGCTCGATATGCCGACCGTGTGCCAGCCCTACGCTCGTCAGCCCGCCATCAAGGACCTCTCCGAAGGCCGCATCGTGGTGCTCGCGGGTGGTACCGGCAATCCGTACTTCACGACCGATACGGCCGCCGCATTGCGCGCCGCCGAACTGAACTGCCAGGCGATCTTCAAGGCGACCGACGTGGATGGAATCTACGATTCCGATCCGAACCGGAATCCGAAGGCCAAGCGCTTCAAGACCCTGACCCACAGTGACGCTTTATCGAAGAATCTCAAGGTGATGGACGCTGCCGCGTTCGCCCTTGCGAGAGACGCCAAGCTGCCGATAATCGTGTTCTCGATCAAGGACGCGGGAGCGATCTCCGCGGCGATTGCCGACCCCTCGCGCGGCACGATCGTAACGGCCTAAGTTTACGAACACCCGGCCTCGCGGCCTTCAAGAAACCGGAAGAAGAAACATGGCAGCGCAAGCGTTCGATCTCGCAGACCTCAAGCGGCGCATGCAGGCCACGCACGGCGTACTGAAGGGCGAGCTTGCGGGACTTCGCACCGGCCGCGCGACGCCCTCGCTGGTCGAGCCGATCACGGTCGAGGCTTACGGCTCCAACATGCCGCTGTCGCAGGTCGCGACCGTCGCCATTCCGGAGCCGCGCCTGATTTCGATTCAGGTCTGGGACAAGTCGGTGGTGAGCGCAGTCGAAAAAGCGATCCGCGATTCCAACCTCGGCCTCAACCCGAATACCGAAGGGCAGGTTATTCGCCTGCGCATTCCCGATCTCAACGAGGAACGCCGCAAGGAGCTGGTGAAGGTCGCACACAAATATGCGGAGGCCGCGAAGGTCGCGATCCGCCATGTGCGGCGCGACGGCATCGACCTCCTGAAAAAGTCGCAAAAGGACGGTCACGTTTCGGAAGACGAGACCAAGCGCCACGAAGCGGACGTACAGAAAGCGACCGACGCTGCCATCGCGGACGTCGATCAGATGCTGGCGCAAAAGGAAAAGGAAATCCTGTCGGTCTGACGGGGACACCGGATGTCGATGCCAGACGCCGCGCCAATCCGGAAAGCCGGCGTTTCCGCGCCACCGGTTCATGTCGCCATCATCATGGACGGTAACGGCCGCTGGGCCGCGGCGCGCGGGCTGCCGCGCCGCGAAGGACACCGCCGTGGCGTCGAGGCGCTGCGCGGCATTGTGAAAGCCGCGGGCGAACTCGGCATCCGCTATCTCACGATCTACAGTTTCAGCGCCGAGAACTGGACGCGGCCCGCAGACGAAATCAGCGACCTCATGGGCCTGCTGAAACGCTTCGTCCGCAACGACCTCGCGGAGCTTCACCAGAACGACGTGCGCGTGCGCGTAATCGGCGAGCGCGAGACGTTGAAGCCTGACATCCGTGCATTGCTGGTCGAGGCGGAAGAACTCACGAAAGAGAACAAGGGGCCGACGCTCGTCATCGCGTTCAACTACGGCGCGCGGCAGGAAATCGCGAAAGCGGCGCGCAAGCTCGCGGCGGAAGTTTCGCGCGGAGCGCTTCGCCTCGAACAGATCGACGAGGCAGCGGTGGCTGGCAGGCTGGAGACGCACGATATCCCTGACCCCGACCTCATCATCCGCACCAGCGGCGAGATGCGGCTCTCGAATTTCCTGCTGTGGCAGGCGGCCTATGCGGAGTTCGTGTTCACGCCGGTACACTGGCCCGACTTCGACCGCGCCGCGCTCGAAGCAGCGCTTGAGGAATTCGCGCGCCGCGAGCGGCGCTTCGGCGGTCTGACCGCACGGGCGGGCGCGTAGAAATGGCGGACTCGACACTCGCAGCCGATCTGAAACGGCGCGTGCCGTCCGCGGTCGCGCTCGGCCTGCTGGCGCTCGCCGCGACCTGGTACGGCGGTTTTCCGTTTCTCCTGTTCTGGGCGATTGCGGGCACGGGTATCTGGTTCGAGTGGGCGACGCTGATGCAGGTCAGTCCGCGCACGACCGTGCTCGGCGCGGGCGCGCTGGCGGTCGTCACGGTCGCGGTGCTGCTCAGCGTGAAATTGCCGGCGCTCGCGGTTGCCGCGGCGCTGGCGGGTGTCCTCATCATCGGCCTGCTGGTGCGCGCCGCGAACATGGAGCAACGCACATGGGCGGGCGCGGGTATCGTGTATGGCGCGCTCGCATTTTTGCCGATCGTGCTGCTGCGCGAGGACGCGAAGTTCGGTCTCTACGCTGCGATCTGGATTTATGCCGTGGTGTGGCTGACGGACATTGCCGCATACTTCGTAGGAAAGGCATTTGGTGGGGCGAAACTGGTGCCGAACATCAGCCCCGGCAAAACCTGGTCGGGCGCAATCGGCGGCCTCGTTTTCGGCGCGCTCGGCGGCATGGTGGTCGCGCTATACGCGACCGCGACATTCTCGGTCATGCACATCGTCATCGCAGCTTTGGTGTCGGCGTTCTCGCAGGCCGGTGACGTTTTCGAATCCTATGTGAAGCGTTCGCGCGGGCAGAAGGATTCCAGCAGCATCATTCCGGGCCACGGCGGCCTGATGGACCGCCTCGATGCCTTCATTGCCGCGTCACTGCTGGCGCTGCTGATCGGCATTGCGCATGGCGGGGTACCCGAACCCGCGCGGGGCCTGCTGCAATGGTGAAGCGCGTTAGTATTCTCGGCGCGACCGGCTCCATCGGCGCCAGCGCGCTCGATCTTTTCCGCCGCGATCCTTCGCACTACCGCGTGGTTGCGCTGACTGCGCATCGGGACGCGAAAAAGCTCGCCGCGCTTGCGCGCGAGTTCGACGCGGAAATTGCCGCCATCGCGGACGAGAAGTGCCATGCCGAATTGAAAGACGCTTTGTCGGGGAGCCGCACGCGCGTACTCGCGGGAGCCGGAGGCGTTGCCGAAGCAGCAAGCGTTGACAGCGATCTTGTCGTTGCGGCCATCGCAGGCGCTGCCGGACTGGAGCCGACGCTTGCCGCGCTCGCACAAGGCCGCACCGTCGCGCTTGCCAACAAGGAATGCCTTGTGACCGCGGGCAGGTTGTTCATGGCGGCGGTGCAGGAGCACAAGGCAACATTGTTGCCGGTCGACTCCGAGCACAATGCAGTGTTTCAGGCGCTCGCCTGCGGCGCGCATGACACGGTCGCGAAAGTGACGCTCACCGCGTCCGGCGGACCGTTCCGCACCTATAGCGCCGAGCGGCTTCGTTTCGTCACGCCGGAAGAGGCGGTGAAGCATCCGAACTGGTCGATGGGCGCTAAGGTCTCCATCGACTCCGCGACGCTGATGAACAAGGGGCTGGAACTGATCGAGGCCCATCACCTGTTCGGCCTCGCGCCGTCGCAGCTCGACGTGCTGATCCATCCCCAATCGCTGGTCCACGCGCTGGTCGAATTTCACGACGGTGCGGTGATCGCGCAGCTTGCCGAACCGGACATGCGCATCCCGATTGCGTTCTGCCTCGACTGGCCGGAGCGGAAAGCGCGAACCGCGCCGCGCCTCGATCTGGCGAAGGCTGGCGCACTCCATTTCGAGGCACCTGACCTGCGCAGGTTTCCGGCGCTCGGACTGGCAAAAGCGGCGATGGGGACCGGCGGCGGCGCGCCCACCGTCCTTAACGCGGCGAACGAGATTGCAATCGAGGCCTTCCGCGAGGGGCGACTGTCGTTTACAGGCATCCCGGCGCTGATCGAGGCGGTGCTCGAGCGCGCGCAGCAGGATGGCCTGTTTACCGAGCCTGCTTCGGTTAACGCGGCGCTCGGCGTTGACCATACGGCGAGAAGTTTAGCCCGGACCCTCTTGCCTCAATTCGCCGCAAAGGCATCCTAACGCGATAACGGATCAGAAAGGCTCAGGCGCGATGGAACTCGTACAGGCGTTACTTGCCAAGGGCGGATGGCTGCTTGGCTACCTGCTGCCGTTTCTGTTTGCGCTGACGGTCGTCGTCTTCTTCCACGAACTCGGCCACTTCTGGGTGGCGCGCCGCTGCGGCGTGAAGATCGATGCCTTCTCGGTCGGGTTCGGCCCTGAACTGTTCGGCTTCAACGACCGCCACGGCACGCGCTGGCGCTTCGCCGCGATCCCGCTCGGCGGCTATGTGCGCTTTCACGGCGACGACTCTGCAGCGAGCACGCCGAACATCGAGGCGCTCGAAAAAATGAGCGAAGCCGACAAGAAGGTTTCGTTCTTCCATCAGCCGGTGCGTAACCGCGCGGCCATCGTCGCCGCGGGTCCGATTGCGAACTTCATCCTTGCCATCGTGATTTTCGCCGGTTCGCTCTACATCTACGGCCGCACGCTCTCGACGCCGGTCGCGGAAGTCGTCCGTGCCGACGGTGCGGCTTATGCCGCCGGTATCCGCCACGGCGACAAGTTCGTATCGGTCGATGGCAAGCGCGTTGACGGCTACGAGGACGTGATGCGCGCGGTCGTGCCGAACTCCGGCCGTCCGCTGGAATTCGTGGTCGAGCGCAAAAACCAGCTTCTCACCTTCACGGTTACGCCCGGCACGCGCGAAGTGATCGAGCGCGGCGTCGTGCACAAGCTTGGCGACATCGGCATCGTGCGCTGGCCCTCGCGGGTAGGCGACGTGATCGCCGGCGGCGCTGCCGAAAAGGCCGGCCTCAAGCGCGGCGACCGCATCGTTGCAATCGACGGCGCGCAGGTCGCAGCCTTCGACGACGTGGTGCGCGTGATTTCCGCGAATCCCGGCAAACAATTGCTGCTCACCATCGAGCGCGACGGCAAGCAACTGAAGGTCAACGCGACTCCGCAGCCGCGCAAGGAAGATCCGAAGATCGGGATGCTCGGCTTTTCGACCTATGTCGAGCCGGCCGACACGTTCCGGAAATATTACGGCCTGATTTCGCCGCTCCAGATGGGCGTGAGCGAGACCTGGTTCGTGGTCGAGCAGACCATGATCTACATCGGCAAGATTTTCGTCGGGAAGGAATCCATCGATCAGCTTGGCGGGCCGCTCCGCATCGCGCAGGTGGCAGGCGACGTCACCGCTCGCGGCGGGCTTGAGCACCTGATCCGGCTGACCGCGGTTCTTTCGGTCAGCATCGGGCTTCTGAACCTGTTCCCGATCCCGCTGCTGGACGGCGGTCACCTTTTGTTCTATCTCATCGAGGCAGTCCGGGGCCGTCCGCTGAGCGAGCGGGCGCAGGAATATGGCTTCCGGATCGGGTTTGCGATGGTCATGCTGCTGATGATCGTCGCCACCTGGAACGACATCTTCCAGATTTTCATCCGCACCTGAGATTTGCCGGCCCTTTTGGGCCGGTAATCCCCCGGTAACAGGCGCTTGCCATACTCCCGGCCATCTTGGGGGTGAAGCAGGGCGCTTGTTTCGACGGGGGATTCGTCAGTGGTATTTGAGTACGGTTCCGGTAGGGCATTGCGCCGCGTGGCATGGGCGCAACGGACCCCGGAAAAGGCCGGCAAAAACTGCCCGCTTCGTTTGCAAGCCACTGGAAAGTCTGTAAAACCGGTCGAGTTCTGAAGAGATTCCGTGCGGGTTCCCGCGCGGATGGGGGAGCGGTCTTGTCGGCCGCTTTTGGAATTGGCGGCAATGAAATTCGGCGTACGGGTAGGGGTCGTTCGTAAGCTGGGGGTAGCGTTCTCGCTCGCCCTTGCTCTCGTTTGTTGCGTTGCGGCGAGCGCGTTCGTTACCGCGACGCCGGCCGCCGCGCAGACCGTTAGTGCAGTCGTGGTCGAAGGCAACTCGCGCGTCGACGCCGACACCATCCGCAGCTACGTCAAAATCCGTCCGGGTGAGCGCGCCGATCCGGTTCGCATCGACGAAGCGCTGAAAGCGCTGTACGCCATCGGCATCTTCGAAGACGTTCAGATCCGTTATGTCGGCACGCGACTCGTCGTCAGCGTGCGCGAGGCGAAGGTCATCAATCGCGTCGTGTTCGAAGGCAATCGCCGGGTCAAGGACGACGCGCTGAACGCCGAAGTGCAGTCGAAGGCGCGCGGTTCGCTCTCTCTTCCGACCGTGCAGGCAGACGTGCAGCGCATCGTCGAAGTCTATCGCCGCGGTGGCCGCTACGCCGTCAAGGTCGAACCGCAGATCATTGATCGCGCGAACAACCGCGTCGACCTGATCTTCAAGATCGACGAAGGCAAGGTCACGAATATCTCGACGATCAACTTTGTCGGTAACAACGTATTTTCGTCGGTTCGCCTGCGCGACGTGATCAACACGACGCAGACCAACTGGCTCAGCTTCCTGCGCAACACCAACATCTATGATCCGGACCGCGTGAACGCGGATCAGGAGCTGCTGCGTCGCTGGTATCTGAAGCACGGCTATGCCGACTTCCGCGTGCTGTCGGCCAATGTCGATCTCGACCGCAATAACAACGCGTTCGTCCTCACCTTTACCGTCGACGAAGGCCAGCAGTACCGCTTCGGCGAAGTGGAAGTGATCTCGAACGTGCGCGACTTCGACGCCGCGTCGGTGCGCAGCCTCGTCCGCACGACGAGCGGCGACGTCTATAACGCCGAACTGGTCGAGAAGACGATCGAGCTGATCACCATCGAGCTTTCCAAGCGCGGTTACGCGTTCTCGCAGGTGCGCCCGCGCGGCGACCGCGACTTCCAGAACCGCCGCATCAACGTGGTTTATGTCGTCGAGGAAGGCCCGCGCGTTTACGTCGAGCGCATCAACGTACGCGGCAACACCCGTACGCGCGAACAGGTCGTTCGGCGCGAGTTCGAATTGCAGGAAGGCGATCCGTATAACCGCGTGCTGATCGACCGCGCGGAGCGCCGCCTGAAGAACCTCGGTTACTTCAAGGCCGTTCGTGTTTCCAACGAGCCGGGTTCGGCTGCGGATCGCGTCATCATCAACGTGGACGTGGAAGAACAGCTTACCGGCGAGTTCTCCATCTCCGGCGGCTATTCGACCTCGGACGGCGCACTCGGCGAGTTGACGATCGGCGAACGCAACTTCCTCGGTCGCGGCCAGTTCGTGCGCCTGACGCTGACCTACGGCCAGCGCGTGAAGGGCATCGAATTCTCGTTCACCGAGCCGTACTTCATGGACTACCGGCTCGCGGCGGGCTTCGACGTCTTCTACAAGGAAACCAAGCCGAACAATTACGTTCAGTACGGCATTGACCAGGTTGGCGGCACGCTGCGCCTCGGCATGCAACTGAACGAAGAAGTCACGCTGGCGCTGCGCTACACCGGCATGCAGCGCGAGATCAAGGTTGCCGACGGCCTGAGGGACGGTTGCGCATTCAACTACAACACCAACCTCGGCGTCAGTAACGATCCGAACTGTAACGGTCAGACGCTCGCCACGCTGCAGGCAAACGGTTTCGACTCGCGCGAAGTTTCGAACGCGATCCGCCAGGTGCTCGGTCAGGTCGTGATCTCGCAGGTCGGCTACACGCTCTCCTACAACTCGCTCGACAATAACCGCGATCCGAGCAGCGGCCTGTACGCGACCTTCGCGCAGGATTTTGCGGGCGTCGGTGGCGACGTGCAGTTCGTAAAGACGACCGGCGAAGTGCGCTATTACAGGCCGATCACGGGCGATTTCGTCGGCATGGTGCGCGCGCAAGGTGGCCACGTGTTCTCGTGGGGCAGCGATCAGCTTCGCATCCTCGACCACTTCAATAACTCACATAACCTTGTGCGCGGTTTCGCGACCCAGGGCTTCGGCCCGCGCGATCTCAACACCAACCTGTCCTATCCGGACGCGCTCGGCGGCACGACGTACTGGGGCCTGACCGGCGAAGTTCAATTCCCGCTCTGGTTCATGCCGAAGGAAGCCGGCGTGAAAACCGCGCTGTTCGTGGATGTCGGTTCGCTGTTCAACTACGACGGTGCGACTTCGGTCACGGGCGGCGTTCCTGCGATGTGCGACGGCGTGACGGTTGCAGGCGGCGTTTGCGCCTACGACTCGCGCTCGATCCGTGCATCGACCGGCGTCAGCTTCATCTGGACTTCGCCGTTCGGTCCGCTGCGTTTCGACCTGGCGGTGCCGATCCTCAAGGATCCGTACGACCGGACGCAGTTCTTCCGCTTCGGCGGCGGCACCAAGTTCTGATGGGATAACGTCCTGCGGATTTCGCGGACGGGTAAGGCCGGACGATTCCGCATGACCGAGCCATCATTCTTTCGTCCGCGCAGCCCGCTTGAACTCGGCGAAATCCTCGCATTAACCGGCATTGCCGAAGCCGAACGCGACGGCGCAATCCACATCGCTGGTGCACGTCCGCTGGACATTGCCGGTCCCGAAGACATCACCTTCTGCGATAACGCCGACTATCTCGACGATCTGCGCAACACCGATGCCGCGGCCTGCTTCGTGACCGCGAAACTCGCTTCGGAAATGCCGCCGGATGTGGTCGCGCTGATCACACCGCATCCCTACGCGGCGTTCGTGAAAGTAGCGCGCGCGCTCTATCCCGACGACCTGCGACCGCTGTCCGTGTTCGGCGTGCGCGGAATCGATCCGGGCGCTTCCGTGCATGAAGACGCCCGCCTCGAAGACGGCGTGACCGTCGATCCTTGCGCGGTGGTGGGACCGGATGCCGAGATCGGCGCGGGTACCGTGGTCTGTGCGAACGCGGTGATCGGCCCCGGCTGCCGCATTGGCCGAGATTGCAGCATCGGCCCCGGCGCCAGCATTTCGCATGCACTGATCGGAGACCGGGTGATCATTCATGCGGGGGCGCGGATCGGGCAGGACGGTTTCGGCTACATTCCGGGGCGCTCGCATTTGAAGGTGCCGCAAGTCGGCCGCGTGATCATTCAGGACGACGTCGAAATCGGCGCAGGCACGACCGTGGATCGTGGCGGCGGACGCGATACCACCATCGGCGAGGGCACCAAGATCGACAATCTAGTGCAGGTCGCGCACAACGTCGCCATCGGCCGTTATTGCCTGATCGCGGGCCATGTCGGTCTGTCCGGTAGCGTAACCATCGGCGACCGCGTGATGCTCGGCGGCAAGGTCGGCATCGCCGATCACCGGACTATCGGCGACGGCGCGCAACTGGCCGCGCTGAGCGGCGTGATGCACGATGTTCCCGCAGGGGAAAAGTGGTGCGGCGCGCCGGCCAAGCCGATCCGCGAGTTTTTCCGCGAGCAGGTCGCATTGCAGCGTCTCGCCGCGAAGAACGGCAACAAGTAAGATACCGGTACTAAGAATACGCGAAGCACCGGCAAAATGGCGACGGAATAGAGATGAGCATAATTTCCAAAGACAATACGATCGAACCCGCCGATCTGTTGCGGATTCTTCCGCACCGTTATCCGTTTCTGCTGATCGACCGCATTATCGAAGTGAACGGCGACGAGTCCTGCATCGGCATCAAGAATGTCACCTTCAACGAGCCGTTCTTTCAGGGGCATTTTCCCGGACGGCCGGTGATGCCGGGCGTACTGCTGATCGAGGCGATGGCACAGACTGCCGGTGCGATCTGCTCGCTCAGTTCAGGTTACGTCGATACGCTGCCGAACGTTTTCTTCCTCACCGTGGACAAGGCGAAGTTTCGCAAACCCGTGATTCCCGGCGACACCATCCACTTTCACATGAAGAAGAAATCGCAGCGCCGGAAGATGTGGTGGTTCAATGGCGATGCGAAAGTGCGCGGCGAAACCGTCTGCGAAGCCGAAGTCGGCGCAATGATCGTTGAGAGCTAGGTCGCGTGGCAAAGATCGATTCAAGCGCGCGTGTGGCTGACGGCGCCAGGCTCGGGGCGGATGTTGAAGTAGGACCGTACTGCGTAATCGGTCCGGACGTAACGCTTGGAGACGGATGCCGGTTGCTCTCCCATGTTTCCATCCAGGGGCATACCAGCATCGGCCCGCGCGCGAAAATCCAACCGTTCGCTTCCCTCGGAAGCCCGCCGCAATCGGTACACTATAAGGGCGAGGCCGCGCGTCTGATTGTAGGTGCGGATTGCGACATCCGCGAAGGCGTGACGATGAATATCGGTACCGCCGGCGGCCGCATGGAAACGCGGGTCGGCGACAAGGTGATGCTGATGACCGGCGCGCATGTCGGCCACGACTGTATCGTCGGCAATAATGTAATCTTCGCGAACAACGCGACGCTCGGCGGTCATGCCGAGATCGGCGACAACGTCTTCATCGGCGGCCTTGGCGCCGTGCATCAGAACACGCGCGTCGGAGAGCAGGCAATTGTCGGTGGCTGTGCCGGCGTTCGCCACGACATCATTCCGTTCGGTGCGTCCGATGCGCAGGGCGATCTGGGCGGGCTGAATCTGATCGGCCTGAAGCGCCGCGGCTTCAGCCGCGAGACGATCCATAAACTGCGTGCGGCTTACCGCGAGATATTCTTCGGTCCCGGCAGCCTGAAGGAACGCGTCGACGAGGTTGCCGCGAAATACGCGGACGTGCCGCCCATCGTTCGCATTGCCGATTTCATCCGTACCGCCGGCAAGCGGCGCATCAGTACGCCGCGCGCAGCCGCCACTGGAGAAGACTAGGCTTGGCCACACCCGAAACCGCAAGCGCGCCGCCGATCGCGATTGCCTGCGGAGGCGGCAAGTTTCCGGAAGCCGTGATCGCTTCCGTGCTGCGGCAGGGTCGCACAGTATTCCTGTTCCTGCTTGAAGGCTTCGCCGACCCCGCGCTGGAACGTTATCCGCATGTGTGGGCGAAGCTGGGTTCACTCTCGAAGCTGGCAAACGCACAACGCGAGCATGGTTTCAAGGAACTGGTGCTGATCGGCGACGTGATCCGGCCGCGCATCTCCCAGATCGGATTCGACTGGCGCTCGCTGCTGTTGTTGCCGCGCGCAGCTGGCATTTTTCTTGGCGGCGACGACAGGCTGCTCAAGGGTGCTGGCGAGATTTTCGAGTCCTATGGCGTGAAACTTCGCGGCGCGCATGAAGTCGCGCCCGATATTCTCATGCCGGAAGGCTTGCTCACGCGGACGAAGCCTTCGGCAGATGAAATGGAAGACATCCGTTTCGGTTTCCGCCTGTTGCACGCAACCGGACCTTTCGATGTCGGCCAGGCTGCGGTCATCGCCAAGCGCCGCGCAGTTGCGATTGAGGCCTCGGAAGGAACGTCGGCCATGCTGGCGCGCGTGGCGGATATGCGTGCGAACGGACGCCTGCGGCTGGGAAGCCGCGAAGGGGTGCTGGTGAAAGCGCCGAAACGCAATCAGGACCGCCGCTTCGATTTGCCTGCCATTGGCCTCAACTCCATCGCCGAGGCGAAGACGGCAGGGCTTGCCGGAATTGCGCTCGAAGCGGGAGGATCCATCGTAACAGACGTGGAGGAATTCGCCGCGGCGGCCAATCATGCAGGCTTGTTCGTGATCGCACTCCCGGCATCGGAAACGGGTGTGCCGTGAGCGACTACTTCCTGATCGCTGCGGAGATATCCGGCGATCATCTCGGCGGCAGCCTGATGCAGGCGCTGAAGAGGAAAGACCCTGAAGCGCGGTTTTTCGGTGTCGGCGGTCCTGCGATGAAAGCCGAAGGACTGGATAGCCTGTTTCCGATTTCCGATCTGGCGGTGATGGGCTTCAGCAACGTGATCCGCAACCTCTCCCGGATTCGTGCGCGTATTCGCGAAACGGCTGAAGCGATTGTCCGCAACCCGCCCGACGCAATCGTGATGATCGACAGTTACGGCTTTAGCGCGCAGGTGGGCAAGCGCGTGCGCAAGCTGCTGCCGCGCGTTCCGATCATCAAATACGTCTCACCGCAGGTCTGGGCATGGCGGCAGGGCCGCGCGAAGAAGATGCGCGGTTACTTCGATCATGTACTCACACTGTTTCCATTCGAGCCGAAGGTGTTGCGCGAGCTTGGCGGTCCGCCGAGCACGTATGTCGGCCATCCGTTGATGGAGCGCCTGCACGAATTGCGGCCCTCGGGTCAGGAACAGGCGCGGCGTGATGCGAAGCCGCCGCTTCTGCTGGTCATGCCGGGAAGCCGCCGCGCGGAAATCGCTTCCCTGAGCGATGTCTTTGGTGACGCGCTTGGCATGATCGCGAAGCAGTATGGCGAGGTCGAAGTCGTGCTGCCGACCCTGCCGCATGTACTGGGGCAGGTTGAGGCGGCAAGCGCAAACTGGCCTATTAAACCGCGTATCGTGATCATGGAAGCGGAGAAACTCGCCGCAATCCGGAACGCGCATGCGGCTATTGCCGCCTCCGGTACGGCTTCTTTGGAGCTTGCGCTTGCTCATGTCCCTCATGTCGGTGCGTACAAAGTACGTGCGTGGGAAGCGTTCATCGTCCGGCGGCTGGTGCGGGTTTCGAATGTGCTGCTGCCGAATCTGCTGCTTGGAGAAACGGTGGTGCCGGAGTTTCTTCAGGAGGATTGCACGGCCGGAAATATCGCGGACGCAGCCATTCGGCTGCTACGTGGCGGCGAGGAGCGCGAACGTCAGGCGGCTGCGTTCGGCCGCATGGATGCCATACTGGAAACGGGCACATCGCTACCGAGCGAACGGGCGGCGGCTATGGTCATGGAATTATTGGATAAATCGTCTCGTGCGGGCCGGTGAGGCGTTCGCAAGGAGGGGTTAACCATCGGTTTCTAGACTGCACTGCGGGGACTATAATTCGACTCGAACGGTGCGGGATCACTCAGCGATGACCGACGGCAAGGCCGCCATTGTAGGCGTTCACGGTTATGTGCCGCCGGACGTACTGACCAACGCCGACCTCGCGCGCATGGTCGATACCACCGACGAGTGGATCACCGAACGTACCGGCATAAAGCAACGGCACATCCTGAAAGGCGAAGGACTCGGCACGTCACACATGGGTGCTGAGGCCGTCCGTGGGTTGCTGGCAAAGACCGGTGCGAAAGCCGGTGAGATTGATCTCCTGATTTGCGCGACCACGACGCCGGACATGGTGTTTCCGTCCACCGCCAATTTGATTTGCGACATGGTCGGGATACGCGGCATTCCCAGCTTCGACGTACAGGCCGCGTGCTCCGGCTTCGTCTATGCGCTGACCGTCGCGAAACAGTTCGTCGAGAACGGCGCAGCGCGGAAAGCTATCGTGGTCGGGTCGGACAAGATGTCCGCGATCATCGACTACACCAATCGCGCGACCTGCGTGCTGTTCGGCGACGGCGCAGGGGCGGTGCTGGTAGAGCGCAGCAACAACGGAACCGGTATCGTCGATGCAATGCTCGGCTCGGACGGTGCCGGCTGGGTGCATCTGCACCAGAAGGCGGGCGGCAGCCGAATGCCGCCGACCAAGGAAACGGTCGAGAAGCGCCTGCATTACGTGCATCAGGAAGGTGCGCAGGTTTACAAGTTCGCCGTGCAGCACATGGCGGAAGTCGTGCGGCAACTGATGGAACGCAATGCGCTTACGGGCGCTGACATCGACTGGCTGGTGCCGCACCAGGCCAACCGGCGTATCATCGAGGCGACCGCCGAACGCATGCAGATGCCGATGGACCGCGTCATGATGACGATTCACAAGTTCGGCAATACCACCGCCGCAACGATTCCGCTTTCGCTCTGGGATTACGAAAGCAAACTGAAGGAAGGCGACCGGTTGATGCTGGCGGCTTTCGGTGGCGGGTTCACATGGGCAGGGGCCTATGTGAAGTGGGCCTATGACGGCGCAACAAAAAAGGCGGCGTGAACGCCGCCTTTCCTATTCGTAGAGATCGGGAAGTTATTTCCGGCGCGAGATCGGCAGATAGTCGCGGCGCGCGGCCCCCGTGTAGAGCTGGCGCGGACGGCCGATCTTCTGGCCCGGATCCTCGATCATTTCCTTCCACTGCGCGATCCAGCCGACGGTACGTGCGAGCGCGAACAGAACGGTGAACATCGCGGTCGGGAAGCCCATCGCCTTGAGCGTAATGCCCGAATAGAAGTCGATGTTCGGGTAGAGCTTCTTCTCGACGAAGTATTCGTCCTTCAGCGCGACCTTTTCCAGCTCCATCGCGACATCGAGCAGCGGATCGTCCTTGATGCCGAGTTCGGTGAGAACCTCGTGGCAAGTCTTCTGCATGATCTTCGCGCGCGGATCGTAGTTCTTGTAGACGCGATGACCGAAGCCCATCAGGCGGAATGGATCGTTCTTGTCTTTCGCCTTGCGGACATATTCCGGAATCTTGTCGACGTGACCGATCTCGGTCAGCATCTTCAGCGCGGCTTCGTTCGCGCCGCCATGTGCCGGACCCCAGAGGCAGGCGATGCCAGCGGCGATGCATGCGAACGGGTTCGCACCAGACGAGCCAGCGAGACGCACGGTCGAGGTCGAGGCGTTCTGTTCGTGATCAGCATGCAGGATGAAGATGCGGTCCATCGCGCGCGAGAGCACGCGGTTCACCTTGTACTCTTCAGCTGGCACGGCAAAGCACATGCGCAGGAAGTTCGACGACAGGTCGAGGTCGTTGCGCGGATACACGAAAGGCTGGCCGATCGAATATTTGTAGGCCATCGCGGCGAGCGTCGGCATTTTCGCGATCATGCGGATCGACGCGATCATGCGCTGCTGCGGGTCCGAGATGTCGGTGGAGTCGTGATAGAAGGCGGAGAGCGCGCCGACCGAACCGACCATTACCGCCATCGGATGCGCGTCGCGGCGGAAGCCCTGAAGGAAGCGGGCCATCTGCTCATGCACCATCGTGTGACGGTTCACGCGATAGTCGAAATCGGCTTTCTGCGCGGCGGTCGGCAGTTCGCCGTAAAGCAGCAGGTAACAGGTTTCGAGGAAGTCGCCGTGCTCGGCGATTTGTTCGATCGGGTAACCGCGATAAAGGAGAACGCCTTCGTCGCCGTCGATATAGGTGATTTTGCTTTCGCAGCTTGCGGTCGAAGTGAAGCCCGGGTCGTAGGTGAACATCCCGGTCTGGCCGTAGAGCTTGCCGATGTCGACGACCGAAGGACCGATGGTCCCGGCCTTTACCGGCATGTCGAGCTTCTTATCGCCTACGGCGAGCGCAGCGGATTTGGCCGTGTTTTTGGCGTCCATCCGTATCTCCTGATTTATTGCGGACCGGCTCTGGGCCGTTCGGCCGGAAGCCATGCCGGGAATGTGGGCGCCGGGAACAAAGGGTCCGGCAGATGGGCAAAACTAAACCCTTCGCTGCGTCGCGACAAGGTGACAAGCGCCCGTAAAAACGGTGTGACTTCAGGCCGTGGCGGTACCAGGTACCTGATCCCGGAGCCGGGCTAGACTTTCGTCTTTCCCCAGCACCGCCAGCACGTCGAAAATTCCGGGCGAGGTGGATTTTCCGGTGAGGGCGGCGCGTAGCGGCTGGGCAATCGCGCCGAGTTTCATGGAAAGCGTTTCAGCCAGTTCACGAATCGAGGCTTCAACCGCTTCCGCGGTCCACGGCTCCACTTTTTCGAGCGCCGCGACGGATTTTTTCACCGTCTCGCGGCCTTCAGGAGTCAGCAGGCTTGCAGCTTTCTCGTCCATGTGAAGTGGGCGCTCGGCAAACAGGAAGCCGGCACCCTCGATCAGTTCGATCAGAGTCTTCGCGCGCTCTTTCAGGCCGGGCATGGCGGCAATCAACTGCGTGCGGCGCGATTTCAGGAGCGCCGCGGTGCGGCCGCCGCCCGGCAGGTCCGGAAGCAGGGCTTCGATCTGGCGGACGATCTCTTCATCGGGCATCGAGCGAAGGTAGTGACCGTTGACATTCTCGAGCTTGGCGAAGTCGAACCGGGCTGCGCCGCGGCCGACCTTCGCGATGTCGAACAGGCGGATCATTTCCTCGGTCGAGAAAAATTCCTGATCACCGTGGCCCCAGCCGAGCCGTACCAGATAGTTGCGGAGCGCTTCGGGCGTATAGCCCATCGCGCGATAGGCTTCGACGCCGAGTGCGCCATGACGCTTTGAGAGTTTCGCCCCGTCCGGCCCATGGATGAGCGGGATATGACCCATGCGCGGGATTTTCCAGCCCAGCGCTTCGTAGATCTGGGACTGGCGCGCGGCATTGGTGAGGTGATCGTCGCCGCGGATGATGTGGGTGACGTTCATATCGTGGTCGTCCACCACCACGGAGAGCATGTAGGTCGGCGTGCCGTCGGAGCGGAGCAGGACAAGGTCGTCGAGATCCTTGTTCGGCCAGACCACGCGGCCCTGCACCATGTCCTCGACGACGGTTTCGCCTTCCTGCGGTGCTTTCAGACGGATGACGGGCTGTACGCCGGCGGGCGCTTCCGAGGGGTCGCGGTCGCGCCAGCGGCCATCGTAGCGCGGCGGCTTGCCTTCGCGGCGGGCCTTTTCGCGCATCTCTTCGAGTTCCTGCGGACTGGCGTAGCACTTGTACGCACGGCCCAGCGTGAGCAAGGCTTCCGCCGCCTCGCGGTGGCGCGTCGCGCGGGCGAACTGGAAAACGATGTCGCCGTCCCAGTCGAGGCCGAGCCATTTCAGTCCGGCGATGATGGCGTCGATGGCTTCCTGCGTGGAACGCTGGCGATCGGTGTCCTCGATCCGCAGCAGCATCTTGCCGCCCATGTTGCGGGCGAACAGCCAGTTGAACAGCGCGGTGCGCGCCCCGCCGATATGGAGGAAGCCGGTCGGCGAGGGAGCGAAGCGGGTAACGACGGGTTCGGTCATGATTTGCGATGCATAGCGCGGAACGGCGGCCCGTGTAGCATAGGGAATTGGCTGCGAGTAGGGCGGGGAAAGCCCGATGACGGAGCGGGAGCGGCAACGGCCGAGCGCAGGGCGGCGCGCGGCGGTGCTCGGCGGCACGGGTGCGGGCATATCGCTCGGCCTCGGCGCGCGTCTGCGCGCGGTTCCGGAAGCTTTGCGCGTGGCCATTGCCGCCGAAGCCGAAGCGGGCCGCTTCGCGCCGTGGTTGGCGGTGGCGTTCGGCTCCGGTGTCCTCCTTTATTTCACCGCTCCCGCTGAGCCGCTGTGGCAACTGGCGGCGGGGTTGGCCGTTTCGCTCGCGGCACTCGCATTTCTGATGCGGGAGAGACCGGTGCCGTTTGCGCTGGCGCTTTTGCTTGCCTTTCTGACGGCGGGGTTCGCGGTCGCTTCCGTCCGTGCGGCGATGATCCACCATTCCGTGCTTACCCGCCCGCTTGCCGCCGTCACACTGAGCGGCTTTGTCGAGTCGAAGGACTCTACCGAGCGTTCCGAACGGATCGTGTTGCGGGTCACGAAAAGCGATCCCAAGGCGAAGACGGCCATTCCGGAGCGCGTGCGTCTCGCATTCCGGAAGGGTGCGGCACCGAAGGTCGGCGAGCACATCGAACTGCGCGCGCGGTTGCGGCCGCTGCTCGGACCGGTGCGGCCCGGCGGCTACGATTTTGCGCTCGGTGCATATTTTAATGGCCTGGGCGCGACCGGGTTCATTCTCGGCAGGCATAAGACAATAGCGACCGACCGCGAGCCGCCGTTCTGGATCAGGGCGAATGCCGAAGTAGAGAAGGTGCGGCGCGGATTGACGGCGCGCATCCGGGCGTCCGTGCCGGGCGATGCAGGCGCGGTCGCGGCGGCGCTGGTGACAGGTATTCGCGACGACATTTCGCGCGAGACCAACGAAGCGCTGCGGGTCTCCGGTCTCTACCACGTCATTTCCATCTCCGGCCTGCACATGGCGCTGATCGCGGGCGCGCTATTCGCGCTGGCGCGGGGCACGCTGGCGCTGATCCCCGGGCTCGCGCTGCGGCGGCCCATCAAGAAATGGGCGGCGGTGCTGGCGCTGCTCGGCGTCACCGCGTATCTCGTTCTTTCAGGCGCGGAGGTCGCGACCCAGCGCTCTTACGTGATGATCGCGGTGGTGCTCGTCGGCGTGCTGTTCGACCGGCCCGCACTAACATTGCGCACGCTCGCCGCGGCCGTCGTGGTGACGCTGATCGTTTCGCCGGAAGCGGGGATGAATCCCGGCTTCCAGATGTCGTTCGCGGCGACGCTGGCGCTGGTCAGCTTTTACGAACGCTGGTCGCCTGCCATCGCGCAGCCGCCTGCGCCCGGTGCATCGCTGCTGCGGGAAACCGCGGGCCGTACGGGCCGCTGGATTTTGCTCGGTGCGACGACTTCGCTGGTCGCGGGACTTGCGACCGCGGTTTACGCCGCGTTTCATTTTCATCGCGCCGCGCCCTACGGCGTGCTTGCGAACGTGCTGGCGATGCCGCTGATCGCGTTCGTCATCATGCCGATGGCGCTGGCCGGAATACTGCTGCTGCCGTTCGGTTTCGACGCCTATGCATGGCAGGTCATGGGCCTCGGCATCGGGGGTATGATCCATGTTGCGAAGTGGGTCGCTGCCATCGACGGCGCGGATGGAAGGATCGGCGCGTTCGGCGCAGGCGCGGCGTTGCTCGCGACCGTTGCGTTGCTGGTGCTGGCCATTCCCGCGACACGGCTACGATTGATTGGCTTGCCGCTTGCGCTATGCGCGCTATTTCTCATCTGGAACGCGCCGCGCTACGACATTTATGTCGATGCCGAGGGCGACGCCATCGCGGTGCGCGCGGAGGACGGCAAGCTCTCCATTCACTCGCTACGACGCGATCGTCTCGCGACCGAAAGCTGGCTTGCTGCCGACGGGCAGGGCGCAATCGCCGCGAGCGAGCTGGCACGCGCGTTCACCTGCGATGCGGAAGGCTGCACCGCGAAGCTG
This sequence comes from Xanthobacteraceae bacterium, assembly GCA_019454205.1. Lineage (NCBI taxonomy): Bacteria > Pseudomonadati > Pseudomonadota > Alphaproteobacteria > Hyphomicrobiales > Xanthobacteraceae > Xanthobacteraceae bacterium. Next base: position 1,463,654 of record CP075369.1, on the reverse strand, counting down.
AAAGACGGCACGCTGATCGCGCTGCCGCTGAAGCCGGAAGCGCTGGCGGATGATTGCACGCGCGCGGCACTGATCATCTCGCGCCGTGAGGTGCCGGCGAATTGCCCGCTTCCCGTCATCGACCGCAATACACTGGCGGCCACCGGCGCGCTGGCGCTCCGCAAAACGCGCGACGGCTGGGAAGTGCGTCCTGCGCGTTCGCCGTTCGCGGACCGGCCCTGGTACGGCCGCGCGAACCCGCCCGATCCTTCCGTGTTGCAGCGGCTTGCGGTGCAGGCGCAGCCGAAGCGCGAAGCATCTCCGCCGCTGGTCACGCCGGAGTCAGGCGCGGGCGATAACGCCGCGCCCGAAGTTCCGGATGAAAGCGAAACGGCGGACGATCAGTAGCGGCGATAGAGGCCGACCAGCTTGCCCTGAATCTGCACGCGGTCGGGACCGAAGATGCGGGTCTCGTAGGCCGGGTTTGCGGCTTCGAGCGCGATGGACGCGCCCTTCTTGCGCAGGCGCTTCAGCGTCGCTTCTTCCTGATCGACGAGGGCGACCACGATATCCCCGGTATCGGCGATGTCGGCTTTGCGGATGAGCGCAAGATCGCCTTCGAGGATGCCGGCTTCGATCATGGAGTCGCCCTTCACTTCGAGGGCGTAATGCTCGCCCGTGGAAAGCATTTCCGGCGGGACGTGAACGGTGTGGCTGCGGTTCTGGATCGCCTCTACCGGCGTACCGGCGGCGATGCGGCCCATGACCGGGATGGCGATGGGGCGGGTGCTGCTGCCGGCGTCCTCCTTGTCGGAGGGCGGTCGCGTGACCTTGCCGAGCGAGCCTTCGATGACGTTGGGCGAGAAGCCGCCACGGCTGCGGGGGCTGCCCATGGCGGGGGCGACCGTCTCCGGCAGGCGGACTACTTCCAGCGCGCGCGCGCGGTTCGGCAGGCGGCGGATGAAGCCACGCTCCTCAAGGGCGGTAATCAGGCGGTGGATGCCGGATTTGGAGCGCAGGTCGAGCGCATCCTTCATTTCGTCGAAGGACGGGGGCACTCCGGATTCCTTCAGGCGCTCATGGATGAAGCGGAGCAGCTCGTATTGTTTTCGGGTCAGCATCGTCGCAAAAATCCCTGATTCTGGGCCTTTTCGGGCGCCTGCGAGTCGGTACAAATCAAGAACGGTTGTATCTGTTCTAGTTGTGTTCCGCAAGCACTTAAGAACGGGTGAATGGCCCGCTGAACGCGGGTCTACGAGCCCCAATCTCAACCCTCATGGATCCCGCGGTTTACCGGACTTAGAGCAGGTGAAACTGCGCCTACAGACCCGGTGCGTTGCTCACGAAATTGAGCAGCGCTATCCGGGCTTCGAGGACGGAATGGCTCGGGGCAAGAAACGATCTCCCAAGAGAAAACGTAGCACGAGCGCGTGGCTACGGCTGAAGTCGTGGGATGGTTGGGAAATGGTGAAAGCGCTTAGTGGCGTGGCAGCTTTAGTCGTGGCAATTTTGAAGTGATGCCGGAGATTTTGATTTCCGCTTTTTCGCGGGTCCGCCTTGAGCCATTGCCGAAAGCAAACGGTTGAAACGATTTTCTACAGCGTTCTTTGCCATCGCGATTCTCGCGTCACTCTCGATTCCGACTCTATCTCAGGAGAAGCCAAACGTCCCCGAAAACGTATGGGTTTACGAAGGCCGCCATAAGCCAAGCACTTCCAACGAAACCACTGAACGACAAGGCACTGAAAAGAACCCTTTGTCTATCAAGGTAATACCAACTGAGAAAAATGAAGCAGAAACAAAGACTGAAAAAGAAGAGCGCGATAATCGTCTTAAGCTGGAAGCTGAGAAACAAGAACTTGATCGTAGAATTACCGGCGCTACCGAGTGGATAAATTATTGGACTTTTGCGCTGTTCCTTATTGCTGGCGCTCAAGCCGTTTTGTTCGGCCTTCAACTCAGCAATATGAGCAAGACGCTTGAGATTGCGAAACTCAATGCTCAGTCCGCTGCTCGTATCGAGCGGCCGTTTTTGTTTTTGAAAAGCGTTGATCTGCAAATTTTTCCAGAACCAGCCGGAAACCTCAACGCGCGAGAATATCCAAACAGACCAAACGTCCAAATTGCTTTTGAAAATGTTGGCAGAACCCCTGCAATTATCCTGAATTTCGGATGCAGAATGGCTATCTTGCCGAGTGGCATTTTGCCGACGATTTACCCAGAGCCTGATTTCCGTGGCTCTGTCGGCGGTAGAGCAATTATGGCTGCTGGCAACATCAGCAAACCTCAACGCTTCTATTTCAAGTATGACCCGCCGACTACAGACTTCGATAAATTGAAAAACAAAACTGCTTGGTTCGTTGGTTTCCCGGTCATTCGCTACGAAGATGTCGGCGGTACTGAATATATTAGATACTCTTGCTTTGCCCGCGATCCCGACACTGAAGCCGTCTTTGCCGTTGGCGGAGACTATTACAACTATGAAGAAAAGTGGGTAGACGGAAAGCTTGCAGAGTCGAGCAGACCGGAGAAGCCTGAAGCGACTGCAACGCCACAACTGTTTCAGCCGGGCGAAGGCATCACTATTCCGTAGCCAATTTGAAAACTGGCTCACTTACCGCGCTCCCGCGCGGAGTTCCGCCGATACATGGCCCAAGGGGATATATGCCCTTAAGATCGCGTGAAACCCGCCGCCTGCGAGAGAAATTGCGATCAAGCGCGAGAGAAGATCCTCGTCAGTCGAGCGGGATGACGTGCACCACGTCGCCCTTCTTCGCGGCGGGTGCGTTCGGCGCGCGGAGCAGCAGGCAATCAGCCTTCACCAGCACCGACGCAAAAGAAGAGTCCTGCGACTTCTTCAGGAACGGCATCACCACGCGGCGGCCCTGTTCGTCCCACGAACTTTTCGAGCGCACATAATCCGCGCGGTGGTCGTTCTCCCACACATCCGCGCCGAGGATCGCGGGCTGCGGCACGGGGACCGTTTCGTTCATGCCCTGCAACTTGCGCAGCAGCGGCTGGAGAAAGATCACGCCGCATACATACGTCGAGACCGGATTGCCGGGCAGGCCGAGTACGCGCGCCTTGCCCGCGCCGCCGGAGAGCGTCGGCTTGCCGGGGCGTAGCGCGATCTTGTGGAAGTCGATGGTTGCGCCGGCCGCGTTGAGCGCGGGCACGATCAGGTCGTGATCGCCAACCGAAGCGCCGCCCAGCGTCACGATGACGTCCGCAGTTTCCTTCGCACCTTCGATGGCTGCGGTGATGAGTTCGAGCCGGTCCTTCAGGACTCGCGCATCGACCACGACCGCGCCCTCGCGCTCGCAGAGTGCCGCGACCGAATAATGGTTCGACGCGACGATGCGTTCCGGCGGACCGCCAGCACCGGGCGCGACCAGTTCGTCTCCGGTCGCGAAGATCGCGACGCGCGGCCGCTTCGCGCATTCGAGCGTGGCGTAATCCATCGAGGCGGCGAGGCTGAGCGCGCGCGGCGTCAGGCGTTCGCCCTTTTTCAAGAGCGCTTCGCCTGCGCGGAAATCGACGCCGGCCGCGCGGATGTTTTTTCCGGATTCGTAGGCGGGAAGGGTGACATGATCGCCGTCGCGCTGCGCGGACTCCTGCTCGACCACGACATCCGCACCTTGCGGCACCACCGCGCCGGTGAAGATGCGCGCGGCTTCTCCCGCGCCGATTTCGTGTTTCAGCGGATGACCCGCGGCGGACTCGCCGACCAGCTTCAGCCGCGCGCCGCCTGCGAGATCCTGTGCACGCGCCGCGTAGCCGTCCATCGCGGATACGTCGAACGGCGGCTGCGTGCGTAACGACTTCACGTCGGCCGCAAGCACGCGGCCATCACCTTCGCGGAGCGGGACTTGTTCGGAAGCGAGAACTGTTGCGCCATCGACGACACGCGCGAGCGCCTGATCGACGGGGAGCAACGGTGTTTTACCCGGCAAGATAGTCCCCCGAAGCGCCGCCGGATTTGCGGACCAGGCGGATGCCTTCGATCACCATGCCGCGCTCGGCGGCTTTCACCATATCGTAGATGGTGAGGCAGGCGACGCTGACGGCCGTGAGCGCTTCCATCTCGACGCCGGTCTGGCCGGTCATCTTCACGGTGGCGCGCACCAGCAAGCCCGCCTGTGCCGGATCGACGCCGATGTCGATTTCGGTTTTCGAGAGCAACAGCGGGTGGCAGAGCGGGATCAGTTCGTGGGTGCGCTTCGCGGCCATAATGCCGGCGATGCGCGCGGCACCCAGCACGTCGCCTTTCTTGGCGTTGCCGGTCAGCACCAGTTCGAGCGTGGCGCGGCTCATGATGACGCGGCCCTCGGCGACCGCGATGCGCTCGGTGGCGGCCTTGCCGGAGACATCGACCATGCGCGCGGTGCCGTCGGCGCGGATGTGGGTCAGCGTGCCGGATTTTTTCGCGGGTTTCTTTGCGGTCTTTTTCTTTCTTGTCTTGGGCATGTCAGGCACTCGCGCGCAACGCCGTGCGGTCGAGTAGCGCGCGCGTAGCGGCCTCGACATCGTGCTGGCGCATCAGGCTTTCGCCGATGAGGAAGGTGTTGACGCCGGCGCGCGAGAGGCGCGCGAGGTCGGCGGGAGTGAACAGGCCGCTTTCGCCGACGACGACTTTGTCTTTCGGAATGCGCGGCGCGAGTTGCTCGGTGGTCTCCAGCTTCGTCTCGAAAGTACGGAGATTGCGGTTGTTGATGCCGACCAGCTTGCCGTCCAGCTTCAGCGCGCGATCGAGTTCCGGCGCGTCGTGAACTTCGATCAGCGCATCCATGTTCCAGTCATGCGCGGCAGCGAGGAGATCGCGGGCGAGGGCGTCGTCAACCGCGGCCATGATGATGAGGATGCAGTCGGCGCCGAGCGCGCGCGCTTCCGCGACCTGATAGGTGTCGTAGAAGAAGTCCTTGCGGATCGCGGGCAGCGAGATCGCGCTGCGCGCGTTGGTCAGGAATTCCGGTGCGCCCTGGAATGACGGCGTATCGGTGAGCACCGAAATGCAGGCCGCACCGCCCGCCTCGTAGGCGCGCGCGAGCGAAGGCGGATCGAAGTCGGCGCGGATCAGGCCCTTCGACGGGCTGGCCTTCTTGATCTCGGCAATCAGCGCGTAATCGCCGCGTGCGAGCTTTGCTTCCAACGCACGGATGAAGCCGCGCGGCGCGGGAGCGGATTTCGCAGCTGTCTCCACATCCGCGAACGGGCGCTCGCGTTTCGCCTTCGCGATTTCCTCGCGCTTGTACGCGCCGATTTTTTCCAGCACGTCCGCCATCACGCCACCTTCGAAACGGCGACGAGTTTGTCGAGGCGCTGCTTTGCTGCGCCGCTGTCAACCGATTTCTCCGCGACTGCGAACGCTTCCTTCAGGTTTGCGCCCTTGCCTGCGATCAGAAGGGCGGCGGCGGCGTTGAACATCGCGACGTCGCGGAACGGTCCCATCTGGCCGTCGAGCACGGCGCGGAGCGCTTCGGCGTTGAACGCCGCTTCCGCGCCTTTCAGTTCGGCCGGTTGCGCGACGCGCAGGCCGACATCGGCGGGAGAGATTTCAAAGGTGCGCACTTTTCCCTTGTCGAGTTCTGCGACATGGGTCGGGCCGGTGGTGGTGATTTCGTCGAGGCCGTCGGAGCCGTGGACGACCCACGCCTTCTCCGAACCGAGCGCCGCCAGCACGTTCGCGAGCGGTTCGATCCAGTGCTTCGCGAACACGCCGACCATCTGGCGCTTCACGCCCGCCGGGTTCGAGAGTGGACCGAGCAGATTGAAAATCGTGCGTGTGGCGAGTTCGACGCGGGTGGGACCGACGTGCTTCATCGCCGGGTGATGCATCGGCGCGAACATGAAGCCGATCCCTGCCTCGCGGATGCAGCGCGCGATGCCGTCGGGTCCGAGTTCGATATTGACGCCGAGCGCGGCCAGCACGTCCGCCGCGCCGGATTTGGAAGAGAGCGCGCGGTTGCCGTGCTTCGCGACCGGCACACCTGCGCCCGCCACGATGAACGATGCGCAGGTGGAAATGTTGTAGCTGCCCGCGGCATCGCCGCCGGTGCCGACCACGTCAATGGCGTCGGCCGGAGCCTGCACTCGGGTCATCTTCGCGCGCATGGTAGCGACTGCGCCCGCGATTTCGTCCACCGTCTCGCCGCGCACGCGCAGCGCCATGAGCAATCCGCCCATCTGCGAGGGCGTGGCTTCACCGGACATCATCTTGTCGAAGGCGTGCGCTGACTCTTCTAGCGTCATCGGCGCGCCGGTCGCGACTTTGGTGAGGAGTGCGCGGAAGCGTTCCATCGCGTCACGCCTTCTTTTTCGCCGCGTTCCACGCGGCGGCGAGATCGAGGAAGTTCTTCAGGATCACCTTGCCGTGCTCGGACGCGATGCTTTCCGGATGAAACTGCACGCCGTGCACGGGGTGTTCCTTGTGTGAAAGCGACATGACAAGACCATCATCGGTCTGTGCCGTGACGTTCAGGGCCTTCGGCATGGTCTTCTGGTCGACCACCAGCGAATGATAGCGCGTCGCATGAAACGGACCATTGATCCCGCGCATAACGCCTTCGCCGGAATGGTTCACAATGGACAGCTTGCCATGCACCGGCGTCGGCGCGCGCACCACGTCGCCGCCGTAAGCCTGACCGATCGATTGCTGGCCGAGGCAGACTCCGAAGATCGGCGTGTTAGCGCCCATCTGCTTGATCACGTCGAGGCAAATGCCGGCTTCGTTCGGGGTGCAGGGGCCGGGCGAGAGCACCACCGCGTCGGGCTTCTGCGCCTTCAGTTCGTCCACAGTGATCGCGTCGTTGCGATAGACATGCACATCCGCGCCCAGTTCGCCCAGATAGTGGACGAGATTCCAGGTGAAGCTGTCGTAGTTGTCGATCAGGACGACGTTCATAGCGTTTTTCTAGGCCATGTCTTTCTAGGTCATGTCCGGTGCGGCGGCCAGCCGCTTTCCGGATGAAGGTTATTGCCCCCGCTTTGCGGCGGAAGCGAAGCGGCGCGCTTCCTCGGCGGCGCGAAACAGGGCCTTCGCCTTGTTCTCGCACTCAAGCTGTTCGGAAGCCGGATTCGAGTCGGCGACGATGCCCGCGCCCGCCTGCACGTACATCTTTCCGTCTTTTACGATAGCGGTGCGGAGCACGATGCAGGTGTCCATCGAGCCGTCGGCGGCAAAGTAGCCGACGCAGCCCGCATAGACGCCACGCTTTTCCTTCTCCAGTTCGTCGATGATCTGCATGGCGCGCACTTTCGGCGCGCCGGAAACCGTGCCTGCGGGAAAACCCGCGACCAGGGCGGAGAGGGCGTCGTGGCTCGGGTGCATCTCGCCTTCGACGTTCGACACGATGTGCATGACGTGGCTGTAGCGCTCGATGAAGAACTGGTCCGTCACCTTGACGGTGCCGATCTTCGAGACGCGCCCGACATCGTTGCGGCCGAGGTCGAGGAGCATCAGGTGTTCTGCGCGTTCCTTCGGATCGGCGAGCAGTTCGTCTTCGAGGGCCTTGTCGTCGTGCGGAGTTGCGCCGCGCGGGCGCGTTCCGGCGATGGGGCGGATCGTGACCTTGTTGTCGCGCGCGCGCACCAGGATTTCCGGGCTGGAACCGGCGACGGAGAAATCGCCGAAGTCGAGGAAATAGAGAAACGGCGCAGGGTTCACGCGGCGCAGCGCACGATACAGCGCGAACGGCGGCAGCCTGAACTCGGATTCAAAGCGCTGCGACAGCACCACCTGAAAAATATCACCCGCGAAGATGTATTCCTTCGCCTGCGCGACCATCGCTTCGTATTCGGCAGCAGTGGTGTTCGATACCGCATTCGCGCCGATGGTTTCATCGGCGTGAGCAATGTCTTCCTTGTTCAGCGGCAGGTCGAGCGCATCGACGACAGCGGTCAGCCGCTCCACGGCCTGCGCATATTCGGACTTCGCGCTGGTGCCGCTCGCGGGACGCACCGGCGTGATCACCGTCATCGTGTCCTTCACGGCGTCGAACACGACGACGATGGTAGGGCGGATGAGCGTGGCGTCGGCGATGCCGAGCGGGTCCGGCTTCTGCGCGGGCAGCTTTTCCATCAGCCGCACCATGTCGTAGCCGAGATTGCCGAATACGCCCGCCGCCATCGGCGGCAGGCCGTCGGGCACTTCGAGTTTGCTTTCCTCGATCAGCGCGCGGATCGCTTCCAGCGGTGGCTTCGCGACGGCCTCGAACGCGGAGCCTTTGTTGCGCGCGTTGCGGTTGATCTCCGCGGATGCCCCATGCACGCGGAAGATCACGTCGGGGTCGAAGCCGATGATGGAATAGCGGCCGCGTACCGCGCCGCCTTCGACCGACTCGAACAGGAAAGAGTTCGCGCGGTTGCGCGCGAGTTTCAGATAGGCCGAGACCGGCGTTTCCAGATCCGCGACCAACGTCGTCCAGACGAGTTGCGCCTTGCCTTCGGCGTGGCGCGCGCCGAAAGCCCGTTCGTCCGGAAAAATTTCCATGCGCTAGTTTCTCGCGGTGTCGCCGGTGACCTGACGAACCGCATTCTCGTTGACCCTTACGCCCAGTTCGTCCTGCAATCGTTGGACAAACTGGTCCTGCAATTCGTTGGTGATGGCACGCTGAATCTGCTGCGTGACCTCGGCCGGCGGTTCTCCCGGCGGCACGCCGACCGTGACGACGCGGAACACGATCTTGTCGACCGTATCCGGCGGATTGCCGACGCCGCTCTTGCCCTGCGGCGTGACGAAAATCTGCGCGATCAGGTTCGCATTGACGCCCGGCACCTGCGCGTTGCGGCGGATATTGTCGAGCTTCTCGACGCGGACGCCCGGCGCCACTTCGGCAAACGGCGCGCCGGCATCGAGCTTCTTCTGCATTTCGAGCGCGGTTTCGAGCAGCTTCTTCGTGGTCTGCTCGTCCTTCCAGCGCGCTTCTACGTCGGCTTTCGCTTCCTCGAAGGTGCGTTCGCGCTCCGGCACGATGTCCGCGACTTCGTACCAGATGGTGCTGCGCGTATCGCGCTGCTCGATCGGGTCGATCTCGACGCCCTTCGGCGTCGCGAATGCGGTTTTCAGGATCGTCTCGAAGCTCGGAATGTCGATGACGGGATTGCCGTCGGGCTTGCGGCCTGATGCGTCGACCTCGACGTCGGTGAGCTTGAGCTTCAGCTTCTCGGAAATCTCCGCGAGCGTGGAGCCGCCGCCGCGTTCGTCCTCGACCTGATCGTGGATCTTGCGGGTCTGCTCATAGGCGCGCTGGAGCTTCAGGTTGTTGGCGATCTGGTCCTTGGCTTCCTCGAACGAAGGCGTGCGGATGGCCTCGATTTTCGCGACCCGCAGGATCACCGGACCAAAGCGGCTGCTCACCGGCTCGCTGGTCTGGTTCGCGCTTAGGGCGAACGCTGCATCCGCGACCGCGGGATCGAGAATTTCGGTCTTCGTCACCAGATTGAGCGAAACGATTTCCAGCTTCAGTTCCTTCGCGATTGCTTCGAGCTTCTCGCCTTTCTTGAGGCGCTCGGCGGCGGCTTTCGCGGCATCGAGCGACGGGAAGTTGACCTGCTCGATGAGACGCTTCTCCGGCTGGGTCAGGCGCTCCTTCTGGTTCTCGTATTCCTTCCTCGACTCGTCGTCGGAAATCGTGATCGCCGCGAGATACGGCGTTGGCGAAAGCTGCAATACGCGCAGCTTGCGGAACTCCTTGGTGCGGAGCGTTTTCTTGTTCGCTTCGTAATAGGTCTTGAGGTCGTCCTCGGTCGGTGCGGCGATGGTGCCGGCCTGCGCGCGGGTAAGGCGGATCATTTCGACCGTGCGCTGCTCGACATTGAAGCGCCAGATCGCGTTAACGAGCGACGCGGGCGGCGGGTTGTTCGTGCCGAGCGCGCTCAGCAGTTGCTCGCGCACGATCTCGCGGCGCTGCGCGGCGAGGAAGGTCGCTTCCGTGTAGTTGTTGTCGCGGAGCACATTGAGGTAGTGCATCGAATTGAAGTTGCCGTCCGGGCCGCGGAACGCCGGGTAGGCGCGGACGCGCTCCGCGATCATCTGGTCGGTGACGCCGAGACCGAACTGGCGCGCCTTCTCGTCGAGCGCGGCCTGCGAGACAAGTTCGCCAAGGACAAGCCGGTCGATGCCGTAGCCACGCGCGGCTTCGGCGTTCAGCGCGACGTTCAACTGGCGGCCGATCTGCTGCACGCGCTCGGTGAAGGCGCGCCGGTACAATTCGGAACTGATGTCGGTCGAGCCGACTCGCGCCACGGAGGCGGTGCCGAAATTGCGGAAAACGTCGCCGATGCCCCAGAAGGCAAAGCTGACAATAAGCAGGCCCATCAAGATGAAGAGCACAATCTTGGTAGCCAGATTGCGCGAGCCTGAACGTAAGCCTTGAAGCATCGAATTTTCCCATGAAATGCAGGGGTTAAGCCCCCGCGAAAGCGGCGGATAATAGGGATGGCGCTCCGCTGCGGCAACGGTCGCGGTTGCCGCAACGGACGGGGCCTATTAACCCGTTCGGAAAGAGAAAAACAGCGATCTGGGGGGGAGCGAATGAACCGGACACGGCGGCCGCTGGTGGCGGGCAACTGGAAGATGAACGGGCTTACGGCTTCGCTATCCGAACTGGATGCGATCTGCCGGGGCTATTCGCAGGCGCTTGCGGCCAAGACGGAGCTTCTGATCTGCCCGCCGTTCCCGCTGCTTTTCGAGGCCGTCCGCCGCGCCGGAAATAGCGGCGTCGCGATCGGCGCACAGGACTGCCACTCCAAGGCTTCCGGCGCCCACACGGGGGATGTTTCCGCCGAGATGCTGAAAGACGCCGGCGCGCGTTACGTCATCCTCGGCCATTCCGAGCGGCGGGCCGATCACGGCGAAACCGATGCCGTAGTCCGGGCCAAGACCGAAGGCGCGTGGCGGGCGGGCCTGAGTGCCATCGTGTGCGTCGGCGAAAGCAGGGCGCAGCGGGAGGCAGGAGAGGCGATTCCGGTGGTTAGCGCGCAACTGGCGGGGTCGATTCCGGACGGCGCCAGCGGTGCGCGGCTGGTGGTGGCCTATGAACCGGTCTGGGCGATCGGTACGGGGCTGACGCCGACGCCGCAGGACGTGGCTGAGGTTCATACCGCGATCCGAAAGGTACTGGAGGACCGCTTCAGCGGCGAGGCGGGGAATATCCGGGTTCTCTATGGCGGGTCGGTCAAGCCAGACAATGCAAAGACCATTCTTTTTCAGGATAATGTTGATGGTGCGCTGGTCGGTGGCGCCAGCTTAAAATCATCTGATTTTCATGGTATTTCTGGTGCTTACATATAATTTCTAGAGTTATAAATCTCCTTTAAGTCGTTGATCTGATTTCATAGAAAATCACTGTAACGGAATCCGATCAGGCGACGGTTGGACGTGGCGGCCTAATCGTGTATGCCTCGCCGCGAATTTGGCTTTTGCTGTGCCGTTCTCGGCTCCGGAATCTCCATGCAGACTGTTCTGATCGTTATTCACCTGCTGATCGTGCTCGCCCTGATCGGCGTTGTGCTTCTCCAGCGCTCCGAAGGCGGCGGACTGGGAATCGGCGGCGGCAGCGGCGGCTTCATGACCAATCGCGGCACCGCCAACATGCTGACGCGCGCCACCGCGTTGCTGGCGACCGGCTTCTTCATCACCAGTCTTTCGCTCTCGATCCTGGCTGGCTGGCGGCCCGCCGCGCCGACCGTAATCCAGCAGAACCAGCCCGGCGGTCCGGCCGCCCCGGCGCCGCTGAACCCCAATGCGCCGACAATCCTGGAGCAGCTGCAAAAGCAGACGCCGCAGGGACCGCAGGTTCCGCAATCCAAGTAAGTCGAAAGGGCCGGGAAACCGGCCCTTCTTCTTTGGTTTTCGAGGTCACCCGATTTTTCAGTGCAGGGGCGACGTTTTCGCCCTCGCAGAATCGATTCGAGGGGTTTAAGGCTTAAGTCCCATGGCGCGGTACATTTTCATCACCGGCGGCGTGGTCTCCTCCCTCGGCAAGGGTCTCGCTTCAGCAGCGCTCGGCGCGTTGTTGCAGGCGCGTGGCTACAAGGTCCGCCTTCGCAAGCTCGACCCCTATCTCAACGTCGATCCGGGCACGATGAGTCCGTATCAGCACGGCGAGGTGTTCGTAACCGACGACGGCGCGGAGACCGACCTCGACCTCGGTCACTACGAACGCTTCACGGGCGTGCCTGCGAGCAAGCGCGACAACATCACGACCGGGCGCATCTATCAGGAGATTCTCTCGAAGGAGCGCCGCGGCGATTATCTCGGCGCGACCATCCAGGTGATCCCGCACGTCACGAATTCGATCAAGGATTTCGTGCTGGAAGGCAACGATGGCTTCGACTTCGTGCTGGTCGAGATCGGCGGCACGGTCGGCGACATCGAAGGCCTGCCGTTCTTCGAGGCGATCCGGCAACTGAAGAACGAATTGCCGCGCGGTCACTGCATCTACGTCCACCTCACGCTGTTGCCCTACATTCCGAGCGCGGGCGAACTCAAGACGAAGCCGACGCAACATTCGGTGAAGGAACTGCGCTCCATCGGCATCCAGCCGGACATCCTGCTCTGCCGCACCGACCGCGAGATTCCGAAAGAGGAGCGCCGCAAGCTCGGCCTGTTCTGCAACGTGCGCGAAAGCGCGGTGATCGAGGCGCGCGACGCAGATAGTATCTACGCGGTGCCTTCGGCCTATCACGCGGCGGGCCTCGACAACGAAGTGCTCGCGGCGTTCGGCATCACCGACGCGCGCAAACCAGACCTCGCGCGCTGGCAGGTGATCGAGGATCGCGTCCGCAATCCGGAAGGCGACGTGACCATCGCCATCGTCGGCAAATATACCGGACTGAAGGATGCCTATAAGTCGCTGATCGAAGCGCTTTCCCATGGCGGCATCGCCAACAAGGTGAAGGTGAAGCTCGACTGGATCGAGTCCGAGATTTTCGAGAAGGAAGATCCGTCGCCATACCTTGAGCATGTGAACGGTATTCTTGTGCCCGGCGGGTTCGGGCATCGCGGCGCGGAAGGAAAAATCCGCGCGGTGCAATTCGCGCGCGAGCGCAACGTGCCGTATTTCGGAATCTGCTTCGGGATGCAGATGGCGGTGGTGGAAGCCGCGCGCAATCTCGCTGGCATCAACAGCGCTAACTCAACCGAGTTCGGCGCGACGCCGGAACCGGTGGTCGGCCTGCTCACCGAATGGCTACGCGGCAACGAGCGCGAGCGGCGCGAGGCGGGCGGCAATCTCGGCGGCACCATGCGTCTCGGCGCCTATCAGGCGGCGCTCGCGAAAGGCAGCCGCGTCGCGGAGATTTACGGTACCACGCAGATTTCGGAGCGGCATCGCCACCGCTACGAAGTGAATACGATCTATCGCGAGCGCCTCGAAGCGAAAGGTATGCGCTTCTCCGGCATGTCGCCGGACGGCGTGCTCCCCGAAATCATCGAATACCCGGATCACCCGTGGTTCGTCGGGGTGCAATTCCATCCCGAACTGAAGTCGCGTCCGTTCGAGCCGCACCCGTTGTTCTCGTCGTTCGTGGGTGCTGCGGTCGAGCAGAGCCGTCTCGTTTAGTTTCAGGCACGCACGTGGCCGCGCGCGAAATTAAACTCCCGAAGCCCGTCGCAAAAATCTATGAAGCGGTTGCAGAGTTAGATGCTCTTTATAACGGTTTGGGCAGGAAATTTACACCCGACGGCCATCTTGTGGGTTCAATCGGTGAGGTTATTGCTGCGGAACATTTCAATCTAAAACTGCTTCCCGGCTCCACGAGTGTTCATGATGCGGTCGATGAAGATGGATGCTTCGTCCAAATTAAGCTCACCGCAGGAAAGCGAATTGCGCTTAATGCTTGCTGTGATCGGCTGATAGTTTTACGGGTGGTGAATACTGATTTTGCTGAGGTCATTTACGATGGCCCCGGTAAGCCAATTTGGGACGCCGCGGGTGCGATGCAGAAGAATGGCCAGCGGCCAATTGGTCTTGCGACTGTAAAACGATTGGCTGGAGGTTGAATGTCCCGCGGCATCGACCACGTCATCCACCTGGTCCGCGATCTCGACGCGGCTGCTGCAACTTACGAGAAGCTGGGCTTTCTGGTCGGCACGCGGAACAAGCATCCGTTCGGCACGCATAACCGCATCGTGCAACTCGATGGCTCCTACATCGAGATTTTAGAAGTCGCGGAGCCTGAGAAGATTCAAGGCGAGGGCGGGCCGGTTTCGTTCGCGCACTTTCACCGCGACTTTCTCGCCCGGAATGGCGAAGGCCTGAGCGGGCTGGTGCTTTCAAGCGCCGATGCGAATGCCGACAAGGCCATCTTCGACAAGGCAGGCTTTGGCGGATTTCCGGTGTTCGATTTCGGACGGATGGGAAAGCGCCCTGACGGCAGCGAAGCGGAGCTTGCCTTCTCGCTCGCATTCCTGCGCGAGCCGGACTCCTCCGATGCGATGACCTTCGTCTGCCAGCACAAGCGGCCGGAGAATTTCTGGTTCAAGGAATTGCAGGCGCATCCGAACGGTGCGGCGAGCGTGTCCGCTGTGATTTTCACCGCCGACAGCCCTACCGATCAGCAATATTTCTTCCAGACCTGGACCGGCATTCGCGACCCGCGTTCGACTTCGCTCGGCGTAACTTTCGAAACACCGCTCGGCACCGTGCAAGTCACCGAACCCCGTCCGTTCGAGGATGCTTTGGGTTTCATGCCGCCGGTTGCGAAAGGCCTTCGCTTCTCCGCCGCTTGTTTCGCGGGCGATGCTGCGAAACTCCGCGCTGCGGTTGCAAAAAGCGGGCTGTCCGCACAGGAACGGAACGGCCGCCTCGCGATCCATGCCCATGGCGCAGTGCTCGCTTTCGAAGCCGGTACGGCAGGCCAGCCCGGTTGACCCGGCTGGCGGCGCGAAGCATGGTCCGCCGCGATGAATAAGCCCCTTGCCAACCCTGCGCCCAACTCCGTCGTTTCCGCGGGAAACGTGGGTTTCGGCAACGACTTGCCGCTCAGTCTGATTGCCGGTCCATGCCAGATGGAAAGCCGCGCGCACGCGCTCGAAGTCGCAGCCGCGCTCAAGGAGATCGCAGCACGGCTGAACATCGGCCTCGTCTATAAAACCTCGTTCGACAAGGCGAACCGCACCAGCGCGAAAGCCACGCGCGGCATGGGAATGGATGCGGCGCTACCGGTGTTCGCGGAAATCCGCGAGACGCTCGGCCTGCCGACGCTGACCGATGTTCATGAGATCGACCAATGCGCGCGTGCGGCGGAAGTCTGCGACGTGCTGCAAATCCCCGCGTTCCTGTGCCGCCAGACCGATCTCCTGATCGCCGCCGCAAAGACCGGCCGCGTG
This sequence comes from Xanthobacteraceae bacterium, assembly GCA_019454205.1. Classification (NCBI taxonomy): domain Bacteria; kingdom Pseudomonadati; phylum Pseudomonadota; class Alphaproteobacteria; order Hyphomicrobiales; family Xanthobacteraceae; species Xanthobacteraceae bacterium. The sequence continues at coordinate 1,448,344 of CP075369.1, read as the reverse complement.
GTGAACGTGAAGAAGGGGCAATTCCTCGCGCCATGGGACATGAAGAATGTCGTCGAGAAGGTAACGGGTGCGGGTAATCCGAACGTGCTGGTAACGGAGCGCGGCGTTTCCTTTGGGTACAACACGCTGGTCAGCGACATGCGTGCGCTTCCCGTGCTGCGCGATACGGGCGCGCCGGTGATCTTCGATGCGACGCACTCGGTGCAGCAGCCCGGCGGACATGGCACTTCCTCTGGCGGCGAGCGCAAATATGTCGGCGTGCTGGCGCGCGCGGCCGTGGCGGTCGGAGTGGCGGGGGTCTTCATCGAGACGCATCCGGACCCGGACCATGCGCCGTCCGACGGACCGAATATGATCCACATCAAAGACCTTCCGGCGCTGCTCACTGATCTTATGGCGTTCGACAAACTCGCGAAGACGAAGCGTTAGGCGCGGTACTCCGCAGACAAAAACATGAACCGCGCGCTGATCGTCGTAGGCTTTATCGCATTCTCGACCAGCCTGTTCATGCGCGCGATCGATCCGGTCGTACCGGGAATCTCTGCCGAGTTCGGTATCCCCGCCGCCGATGTCGCGTTGCTCGCGACCGCGTTCGCGTTGCCGTTCGCCATCGTGCAACCGCTGCTTGGTCCGGTGAGCGACTTCTTCGGCAAGACGCGGCTGATGATGGCCGGCGTCGGGCTGCTGGTGATCGCAACGCTATCGGGCGCCTTCGCGCCGAACTTCACCTGGCTGCTGATCAGCCGCGCCGTATCCGGTATTGCTGCAGGCGGAATCTTCCCGGCGGGTCTCGCCTTCGTTTCGGACTCGGTCGCGGTCGAACGGCGGCAGGTCGCGCTGGGGCGCTATGTGGCCGCCGCCGTCAGCGGCAACCTGACCGGCGCGTGGGCGGGCGGCATTGTCGGCGACTTCACGAGCTGGCGCGGCGTTCTGATCGCGGCGACGATTTGTGGGCTGATCGCCTTCGCGTTGGGCCTTTGGGGTTTCCGGAACGTGAAACACGAACGCGGCCAGCGTTTCGATTTCGCGTTTGCCGTGAACAGCTATCGCACGGTGTTCTCGAATCCGCGGGCGAAGTGGACCTACCTCGGCGTGCTGTTCGAGGGGGTCGCGATCTTCGGCCTGTTTCCGTTCGTCGCCATTCTGCTGCACGAAGTAGGCGAGTATCGCGCGACGATCGCGGGCTTCGTCATCGCCAGCTTTGCTTTCGGCGGTGCGATGTTCGGACTGATCGTGCCGCAGATGGTGCGCTGGTTCGGCACGCGCGGATTGATGATCTGGGGCGCTGCGATTGCCGCCGTCATGCTTTGCGTCGCGACGCAACGGCTGAGCTGGCCGGTCGAGGCGGCCGTGTTCCTCGTGATGGGTGTCGGCTTCTACATGATGCACAACTGCTTCCAGCTTGCATCATCCGAGATTGCGCCGGCTGCGCGCGGCTCCGCGCTTTCGTTGCATTCGTCGTTCTTCTTCATCGGACACGCAATCGGCCCGGTGTTCTATTATTGGGGACTGAAGCTGCTCGGCATCGCGCCGACATTGCTGCTCGCGGCGGCGTTGATCGCCGTCACCGGATTGATGGGCGCGAAGAAGCTGTTTCCGAAGGATGCGGCTGGCGGCGTCTAGCGCCGCAATACGTCCGGGCCATTGAGATGCACGCCGCCGATCCAGCGGTCTACGCCGTTCAGCTTCACGAAGTCTGCGCGTTCTTCCAGCACAGCTTGTCCGGTCTCGGTGAGGCCGATTTCCGCGTGCGAATATTCGAGCGTCTTGCCTTCGCGGCTGGCGCGCGCGATGCCGCCTTCCGGAATTCCGTGCAGTAGCGGATGCTTGCAGAACGCCAGTGCATCGAGGCGGGAGAAGAAACCGAGATCGCCGAGGAACGGTAAAGCCTCGGTTTGCTGGTAATGGCGAAATGCAAGTGCCGGTGCAACGGCGCCGTCGCGGACAGCGAGCAGCGCTTTTCTTTCGATGCGGCCAAGGCCGTCGCGCGCTCCCGGATATTCTTCGAGCATCCTGAGGAATGCGGCGCGTGCTTCCGGCAATGCGCCGCTTTCGTTCGATAGCGCGATGACCTTGCGGGGGTCGTCTGTGCGAAATGCGGTCCAGAGTACGGAGGCTTCTTCAAGCTGCGCGTCCTGTACCGGCGCGAGCTTCTTCGCCATTTCCTCGATGTGTTTCAGGAGCGGGGGCGCATCCAGCGTCAGCGCGAGCGCGGGGCGCGCGGCTTGCGCATGAAACAGCGCGAGAATCTGGATGAGCTGCAACTGATCGTGCAGATCGGTCTCGAACCAGAGTTCGACCTGATCGGCAGGCGTGATGCGCTCGAAGGCAAGGTCGCGGCGCGTGAAATCTTCGCGCACGCCGTTCATGCCGAACGCCTGCTCGATGTAACGTGCGCGCACGTCTGCCAATGCTTCATCAGAGATGCCGCCGGGAACCGGACCCTCGATCAGCACGTCGCGCCAGATCAGGATTTCGGCGTCGGGAAAGTGGGCGGAAAGGGCGGTCGCGGCGTGGTCGCCGTTGGTGATGATGATTCTTGCCATTGGCCGCGCAGGCTCATCCGCGGCCGCGATAGGGGGCGACGCCCTGATCCGGAATCCATACCCTGGACGGAAGCCGGCCATGCTGCCAGAACACGTCGATCGGCATGCCGCCGCGCGGATACCAGTAGCCGCCGATGCGCAAGTATTTGGGAGAAAGCAATTTTACGAGCTTTTTGCCGATCGCGACGGTGCAATCTTCATGAAACGCGCCGTGATTGCGAAAGCTGGCGAAATACAATTTGAGCGATTTCGACTCCACCAGCCATTTTCGCGGCACGTAGTCGATGACAATATGTGCGAAATCCGGTTGGCCGGTGATCGGGCACAGGGCCGTAAACTCTGGAGTTACGAATCGAGCCGCATAATCCGTATCCGGATGTGGGTTGGGCACGCGGTCCAACGTCGCCTGATCCGGGGAGGAAGGAACAGGGGTAGGGACACCGAGTTTCAAGTTTTTATGGGGCATAGCCTTATGAAGCTGGAATATCGCGGCCTGTCCAGTTCGAGACGCGAGCGCCTCAAGCGCCCCGGCCTGTCTTCTTTTGGCTTTCTCGACTTCCTCGCAGCCTCGCTGCTGATCTTCGTGTTGTCCTGGTACTTCGTGGCGCCTTCGACCATCGAAAGGGTGGTCGATTGGGTCGTTTACGAACCGGCCAACAACTCCTTCGCATCGCTTCGCTGCATCGACGAGCGGACCACGCAGTACCAGTTCACGAAAAGCCGCGACGTGACGGAGTTAAAGGACTCCGTTCGGCTGGTCCGTTACGCGGACCTCGAGCGGTATGCGAGGCCTCAGCCCGACGCAGGCTGTCACGCCGTACGCGGCTTCACCGATGCGGTACCTCGCTGGGAGTTCTACTTCGGCTGGATTGCACGAAGCACCGGCTAGGCTTCGGGTCTTTGCGCGGGGCACGCAGTTCGGGTAGAAGCCCTGCCCATCATGACCGCAATCACCGACATCCTCGCCCGCGAAATTCTCGACAGCCGTGGCTTTCCCACCGTCGAGGTAGAAGTCCGCCTTGAAGACGGTGCACTCGGACGCGCTGCCGTACCGTCCGGTGCATCCACCGGCGCGCACGAAGCTGTCGAACTGCGAGACGGCGACAAGAAGCGCTACGGCGGCAAGGGCGTGCTGAACGCCGTCGCATCCGTGAACGGCGAAATCTTCGACACCGTCGGCGGGCTGGATGCCGAGGAACAGGTCAAGATCGACGAAGCGATGATCGCGCTCGACGGCACGCCGAATAAAGGCCGCCTCGGTGCGAACGCCATCCTCGGCGTGTCGCTGGCGGTCGCGAAGGCGGCGGCCGAGTCCGCCGGGATGCCGCTCTATCGCTATATCGGCGGCGTGAGCGCGCGCGTGCTTCCGGTGCCGATGATGAACATCGTCAACGGCGGCGCGCATGCCGACAATCCGATCGACTTCCAGGAATTCATGATCATGCCGGCGGGCGCGGAGACGTTCTCCGAGGCGCTGCGTATCGGCTCAGAAATCTTCCACACACTGAAGAAGGCGCTCAAGGAAGCAGGCCACAACACAAACGTCGGTGACGAAGGCGGCTTCGCGCCGAACCTGAAAGATGCCGACGCGGCGCTCGGCTTCGTGATGAAATCCATCGAAGCGGCTGGATACAAGCCGGGCAGCGATGTGTTCCTAGCGCTCGACTGCGCCTCGACCGAGTTCTTCAAGAACGGCAAGTACGAATACGAAGGCGAAGGCAAAAGCCGCACGCCGGAGCAGCAGGCGGATTATCTCGCCGATCTCTGCAAACGCTATCCCATCGTCTCCATCGAAGACGGTATGTCCGAGGACGACTGGGCTGGCTGGAAAATCCTGACCGACAAGATCGGCGCGAAGGTGCAGCTTGTCGGCGACGACCTGTTCGTCACCAACGAGAAGCGTCTGCGCGACGGCATTACCAAGGGCGTCGGCAACGCCATCCTCGTCAAGGTCAACCAGATCGGCACGCTCACCGAAACGCTGGCCGCGGTGGATACCGCGCAGCGCGCGGGCTATCGCGCGGTGATGTCCCACCGCTCCGGCGAGACCGAGGACGCGACGATTGCCGACCTCGCGGTCGCGACCAACTGCGGACAGATCAAGACCGGTTCGCTGGCGCGTTCCGACCGCACTGCAAAATACAACCAGTTGCTTCGCATTGAGCACGAACTCGGTGCGCAGGCGCGCTACGGCGGACGGGCTGCCCTGAAGTTGTGATCGCGGCGGAAGTCCGCCACGATACCGCTCCAATCTCTCCGAACATTACAAAGAGGAGGGCGGCATGGCGAAATCTTCCGGGCACTATCGCAAGATGGCCTTCGCGGCCATTTCGTTCCTTGTCTTTGCCGTGGCGCTCGTTTCCGTCGGCACGAATTACGGTCTGCCCGAAGCGCCCGAAATCGCCATTCCCGCAGCGAACCTGCTTTTGCCGGAGACCTCGCCGGAGATTCCGGGCCGGACGAGGAACGAGATTGCGCCGAATAAATACTCGCCGAGCTATTCTAATTTTTCCGGAAGCTTCTGGGAATATCCGGTCTATCGCGGCACGACATTCTACCAAGCTGCGCCGACCGGACCGAACGTGAATGTGGAAGTGCCTTCGCTCGATGTGGACTCGCTACTTCCCGGCAATCCCGTCACGGGGCTTGGCGATGCGCTGAAAAGCGCTCCGGTTACCGTGCAGGATCAGGGCCGCAAGGTTGGCGATGCGATCACGCAGTCCGGTCAGGACTTGCCGAAGCAGCTTCCGGTCACGATCCGTCCGCCGGGCGGAGATGCCACGAATGCGCTCAACCCGGCCGTGCCTGCGCTGCCGAATGTTCCCAATGCAGTGCCGGGTGGCCTGATCCGCCGTTAACGCCCGGGCAACCGCCAGCCGCCATAAAGGCGGGATGGTCACGCGCACCCGTCTCGGCCGGTTTTTTCGTGTGTTCGCGCTTTACTGCGTGGCCGCCGCGCTGATCGGCTATTTCGCGTTTCACGCCCAGCACGGCAATTACGGTATCGAGGCAGGCCGGGCGCTCAGGGAAGAGATTACGCGCCTGAAACTTGAACGTGACCGGTTGGTCACAGAGCGCACGGCGCTGGAGCGGCGCAATTCACTGTTGCGCACGGACCGTATCGATCCCGACCTGCTCGAAGAACTGGCGCGGCGTGACCTCGCTTTTGCGATGCCAAACGACCTCATCATGGTGCTGAAGCGCCAATAAACGGCGTTTCGCAATCCTGTGTCGCGCTCCGCGCGGCCCGTGAAATTTCCTTTAGTTTCAGGCGCATCGGTCATGCACCGCACGGTTCGGCGGTAGCGCGAACGCGGAATATCGGGTAAGAAATTTCATCCGCGAGAACGAGCAGGAAAATGCCCGCCGCCGCCAAAGCAGACAGCACATCGAAATCCGCGCCGCGCACCGCCAAGGCCGCGCCGGCCGCATGGGGCAAATCGGAAGAACTCGCGGCCTACCGCGAAATGCTCCTTATCCGCCGCTTTGAAGAGAAGGCGGGCCAACTCTACGGCATGGGTCTGATTGGCGGCTTCTGCCACCTCTACATCGGACAGGAAGCGGTCGTGATCGGGATGCAGATGGCCCTCAAGCAGGGCGATCAGGTCATCACCGCATACCGCGACCATGGCCACATGCTCGCCTGCGGAATGGACGCCAAAGGCGTCATGGCCGAACTCACCGGCCGCCGCGGAGGCTACTCCAAGGGCAAGGGCGGCTCGATGCACATGTTCTCGACCGAGAAGCATTTCTACGGCGGGCACGGCATCGTCGGCGCGCAGGTTTCGCTTGGGACCGGCATCGCCTTCGCGAACCGCTACCGCGAGAACGGCAATGTATGCCTGACCTATTTCGGCGACGGCGCGGCGAACCAGGGGCAGGTCTACGAGAGCTTCAACATGGCGGAGCTTTGGAAGCTCCCCGTGATCTACATCATCGAGAACAATAAATACGCGATGGGCACTGCCGTATCGCGCGCGTCGGCGCAGCAGGATTTCTCGAAGCGCGGCGTTTCCTTCAATATTCCCGGCGAACAGGTGGACGGCATGGACGTGCGGGCCGTCTATGAAGCGGGATTGCGCGCGGTCGAGTTCGCACGCGAAGGCAACGGCCCGTTCATTCTCGAAATGCAGACCTACCGCTATCGCGGCCACTCCATGTCCGATCCCGCGAAGTATCGCGCGAAGGAGGAAGTGGAGAAGGTCCGCACGCAGCAGGATCCCATCGAGAAGGTCCGCGCGCGCGTGCTGGAGAAGAAGCTCGCGACCGAGGACGAGATCAAGAAGATCGACGCGGAAATCCGCGCTATCGTCAACGACTCCGCGGAGTTCGCCACCAACGATCAGGAGCCGGATCCGTCCGAACTGATGACGGATATTCTGCGGTAGGGCGTAGCATGGCCGGTACCTCCTTCATCGTTGCCTATGTCGCCGTGATCGCGGCGTTCGTATGCTGGGGCGTCGGTATATTCTTCTATATCCGCACCCATGCGCAGCTCTCTCCGGCCGACTCCCATCTGCGCGGGTCATTGTTCTTCGCCTGGATGTTCACCTTCGGAAAACTGAGCGGCGATGCGCGCGAGAGCGCGCGCAAGGTGAACATGGCGATGATCGGATTCTTCTTCAGTCTGCTGACTGCCATCGGCGCCTGGTATGCGGCGCTATTCTTCGCCACCACGGGACGATAAGCGGGAAACGCAATGCCGATCGAAGTTCTCATGCCCGCTCTTTCTCCCACGATGGAAAAGGGCAACCTCGCGAAATGGCTGAAAGCCGAAGGCGACGACGTGAAGGCGGGCGACGTCATCGCGGAAATCGAGACCGACAAGGCGACGATGGAAGTCGAGGCAGTCGATGAGGGCAAGCTCGGAAAAATCCTGATCCCCGAAGGCACGCAGGACGTTGCCGTCAACACGCCGATTGCGCTGATCCTCGGCGAAGGCGAAAGCGCCGATGCAGCGAGCGCGCCTGCGCCGAAGAAGGCCGCCGCGCCTGCCAGGCAAGCGGAAGCGACGCTGGAGAAGCGCGAAGCTCCAGCCGAGAAGCCGGTCGAGGCAGCGCCGGTCGAAGTTGACGTGCCGGAAGGCACCGAGATGGTGAACCAGACCGTACGCGAAGCGTTGCGCGATGCGATGGCGGAAGAAATGCGCCGCGACCCCGATGTCTTCGTCATGGGCGAGGAAGTCGCGGAGTATCAGGGCGCGTACAAGGTCACGCAGGGACTGTTGCAGGAATTCGGCGCAAGGCGCGTGATCGATACGCCGATCACCGAACACGGCTTTACCGGCGTCGGCGTTGGCGCGGGCTTCGCCGGCCTCAAGCCCATCGTCGAATTCATGACCTTCAATTTCTCGATGCAGGCCATCGACCAGATCGTGAACTCGGCAGCGAAGACGCTCTACATGTCGGGCGGCCAAATCGGCTGCTCCATCGTATTCCGCGGGCCGAATGGTGCGGCCGCGCGCGTTGCCGCGCAGCACAGTCAGGACTTCGCGTCGTGGTACGCGCATGTGCCGGGGCTGAAAGTGGTTTCGCCTTACACGGCTGCGGACGCCAAGGGTCTGCTGAAAGCCGCGATCCGCGATCCGAACCCGGTGATCTTCCTTGAGAACGAAATCCTCTACGGCAAGTCGTTCCCGGTGCCGAAGCTAGACGATTACATCGTGCCCATCGGCAAGGCCAAGGTGGTGCGGCCCGGCAAGGACGTGACCATCCTGTCGTGGTCCATCGGCATGACCTACGCGCTGGAAGCGGCGGAAGAACTTGCGAAGAAGCACATCTTCGCGGAAGTGATCGACCTTCGCACCATCCGTCCGCTCGATGTCGCGACCATCGTGGAGTCGGTGAAGAAGACCGGCCGTTGCGTCACCGTGGAAGAAGGCTGGCCGCAATTCGGCGTCGGCTCGGAAATCGCGGCGCGCATCATGGACGAAGCATTCGATTATCTCGACGCTCCGGTGAAGCGCGTGACCGGCGAAGACGTGCCGATGCCTTACGCCGCCAACCTCGAAAAACTCGCGCTGCCGAGCGTGGCGAAAGTCGTCGCCGCCGCCCGCGCCGTGACCTATCGCTGAGCGCGCGCCATGCCCGTCAACATCCTCATGCCCGCGCTTTCGCCCACGATGGAGAAGGGCAATCTCGCGAAGTGGCTGAAAAAAGAGGGCGACAAGGTCAAGGCTGGCGACGTGATCGCCGAAATCGAGACCGACAAAGCGACGATGGAAGTCGAGGCGGTCGACGAAGGCACGATTGCGAAAATCATGGTCGCGGAAGGTACCGCCGATGTCCCGGTCAATCAGGTGATTGCCGTGCTGGCCGAAGAAGGCGAGGACGCGAGCGCGGCGGCGAAGTCGGCCGGTTCTGCTCCGTCGCCGAGACCGCAGGCCGCGGCAGCCGCTCCGAAAGTGCAGGCCGAGGAAAAGAAACCGGAAGCCGCGCCGCAGCCGGTGATGGCCGCGCCTGCCGTAAAGGCGAATGGCAGCGGCGGAAGAATTTTCTCCTCGCCGCTTGCGCGCCGCCTTGCAAAGGACGCAGGCGTCGATCTTTCGCAAGTGACAGGCACCGGGCCGCATGGCCGCATCATTGCGCGTGACGTCGAAGGCGCGCGCGGCAGCGGTACGGCGCAGATACGCGCGCCGCAGCCCGGCAGCGCTCCCGTGGCTCCCGGCGTCTCTACGCCAAGCGACGAGCAGATCAGGGCGCAATACGAAGCTGGTAGTTTCGAGACGATCCCACACGATTCCATGCGCAAGATCATCGCGCGGCGTCTGCTGGAATCGAAACTCACCATTCCGCATTTCTACCTGAACGCCGATGTAGAGCTGACCTCGCTGCTTCGCGTGCGCGAGGAAATCAACGCGACCGCGCCGAAGGACCAGGATGGCAAACCCGCGTTCAAGCTCTCGGTGAATGATTTCATCATCAAGGGGCTGGCACTGGCGTTGCAAAAAGTGCCCGACGCGAACGTGACGTGGACCGAGTCCGCGATGCTGAAGCACAAACATTCGGACGTTGGCGTGGCCGTCGCCATTCCGGGCGGGCTGGTGACGCCCGTTATTCGTCATGCCGAAGGCAAGTCGCTCTCTGCCATCTCCGGCGAGATGAAGGATTATGCCACGCGCGCGAAGAACAAGAAGCTGAAACCTACCGAATTCCTCGGCGGCGCCACCGCGATCTCCAACCTCGGCATGTATGGCGTCCGCGACTTTGCGGCCGTCATCAACCCGCCGCACGCGACCATCCTCGCGGTTGGCGCGGGCGAGAAACGCGCGTTGGTGCGTGACGGCGAAATCGTCGTCGCTGACGTAATGACGGTCACGCTTTCCTGCGATCACCGGGCGGTGGACGGCGCGCTCGGTGCGCAACTGCTTGCCGCCTTCAAGGCCGCGATCGAGAAGCCGCTTTCCTTGATGTTGTGATATAGATGCGAGACCTGCTGGGGTCTCGATCATGGCCGATTCCGGAAATCCGCAAGGCGGCAAAAGCAACGCGAATACGCTTGCCTATATTTCGTTCTTCGTCGCTGCGCTGTCGCTGGTGACGTCGATGTATCAGGGTTACCTGAACACGCGCTTCGTCGAGATCGTGCAGTCCAACGTGGCGCGCGGCGAGACTGCGCGCATTTGCAAGGATCTGATCGACGGCTATTTCCAGATCAAATTCAGGACGGCCGCACTGGCCGCCGCGGTGCAGCGCGACAAAGACACGAATTCGTCAGCCGTAATCTCCGCTTTGTCGGAGGCGCAGAATGCGGCCAGCCGCTTCGCAGCTTACGGCACTTACCTCGCAAACTTTTTGGGCGAGCAGAAGCGTTCGGAATACACCGCACTCTCGAACGAACTGGCGCGCATCGTCGGCGAAGCGCAACGGCCGGCAACTGCCGATGTATCGGCATTGTTCGAAAAGGCCGACGCACTTTTCGGCGTAATGAACGCCGATTGCGTAAAAAACGCGACCACGCGGTTCTAGCGGATCAGGTTTTCGCCATCGCCTCCGGCGTGCGCTTACGCTCGAACCATTGGTAGCCGAGGACTAAAGCGGCAACAACGAAACCTGCGATGTCGGTCCAGAGATAGGGCGCCACCAGCAGCAGCCCCCCGGCTGCGAGCAAGGCGCGTTGCCACATGTTGGCGCGGCTCAGGAAATAACCGTGCAACCCGCCCGCGAGTAACGCGATGCCGAGTACGGCAAGCACGAAGCGCCAGATAATCCATGTCCAGCTATCGTGGATCATCAAAAGTGCCGGCTCGTACACGAACATGAACGGTACGATGAACCCCGCAGCGCCGACCTTCACTGCGGCCCAGCCGCTTCGCCACAGGTCCGCTTTCGCGATGCCGGCCGCCGCGAATACGGCGAGCGCGACCGGAGGCGTGATCGCCGAGAGCACGGCGAAGTAGAACGCGAACATGTGCGCCGCTTCTTCGCGCACACCGAGCTTGATAATCGCGGGGATCAGCAGCGCGGTCAGGATGATGTACGCGGGTGTCGTCGGCATGCCCATGCCGAGGACGATTGCGGCAATCATGGTCGCGATCAGTGCGAGCAGCAGGTATTCTTTCGAAAGCCCGACGACAAACTGGGTGAAGTCGATGCCGACGCCGGTCAGGTTGACCACGCCGATCACGATGCCTGCGCAAGCGCATGCCATCGCGACACCGAGAGCATTCTTCGCGCCGTCTACGAATGCTTCGATAATCGCCATGCCCTGCATCGGCAGCAGAACGATGCGGTGACGTACTGCATGATGCCATGCGAGGATGATTGCTGTGAAAATCGCGGCTTCGATGAAAGGATGGAACGGTGTGTAAGCCGGCAGACCATCAAGCAGGCTCGAAATTGCAGCCCAGAAAGAGTCGGTAAAGCCGTTCTTCAGAAATGGAATGGAAGGAAGCGCCGCGATTACCGGCGGAGCGATTACCGAGAGAACCTTCAGGACCGGGTAAGCCAGCAACGCGCGCGGACCCCACCAAGCCATCGGGAAGCAGAACAACGTACCCGCCAGCGCAGCCAGCGGCGCGCTGTATCCGGAATACATCACGATAAGGATGATCAGCACAGGTATGAACAGATGCCCGCGTTCGACCATCACGCGGGGAAGGTATGGCAATTCCGAGCGCGGCACGCCGAGAATGTGGTGCCGTTTCGCTTCGAAATGAACGGCGCAAAAACAAGCGACGTAATAAAGAATGGCGGGAATAACCGCCCAGATCACGACCTGGCCGTAGCCGACCTGCAAATTCTGCGCGAGCAGGAATGCCGCGGCGCCCATGATTGGCGGCATGATTTGCCCGCCGGTTGATGCGGTCGCTTCTACGCCTGCTGCGAAGTGCGGCGGGAAGCCGGTGCGCTTCATCAGCGGAATCGAAATTGGTCCGTCAACCATCACGTTGGCGACGGCGCTGCCGGAAATCGTGCCAAACATGCTGGAACTGACGACGGAAACCTTGCCGGGACCGCCTGCGGTATGGCCGGTCAGCGACATCGCGAAGTCCATGAAAAGCTGGCCGGTGCCGGTGCGCTCCATGAAGCTGCCGAACAGCACGAAGATCAGCACGTAGGTCGCCGAAACCGCGATCGGAATTCCGAAAATGCCTTCGGTGCCCAGATACACCTGTTCGAGAATGCGGGTCGGTTCCTTGCCGAATTTGTAAAAGGCATAAGCAAGGAAAATCGCGGCAGTGATCGGCAGCGCAAGACCGATGACGCGTCTGGTCGCTTCCAGAACGGCCGCGATCATGATGACGGACATCGCGATCTCGGTCGTGGTCATCGGCTCCACGCCGAACGGAATGCGCTCGTCGATGTAGCGCTGGTTCCAGAGAATGTAGAGGACCGGAATAATTCCGATCACGGCGACGAGATAATCGACGAACTTAGGAGGCGATCCGTCCTTCTGCGCAAACGTGCCGTAAAGCAGCAACGTGAGCGTCATTGCGAACAGCACATGCATGCCGCGGAAGGTCAGCGCCTCGGCGGAACCGAGCACGATGATGCCGATATGGTAGAGGCCCATCGCCAACGAAATGGCGACAACAGCTATGCGAAACAGCCCCGCATGGCTGAAGAGCGGGTTTGCAGTCGTTATGCTCATGGGAACCGCCAGAAAAAGTGCGGCGCGGGATTTTTTGCCCGCGCCGCTTTTAAAGTTAGTTGCTGACGACGTTCAGGCCGGATTCTTTATAGAACCGGGCCGCGCCCTTATGGAAGGGAATGCCGATGTCTTCGGCCATCGCCTTCGGCGTCAATCCCGTCATCGCCTTGTTGACGGTGGCAAGCGTCGGAATGTTCGCGGCGATCGTCTTGGTCATCTGGTAGACGACTTCTTCCGGCAGGTTGCAGCTTGCGACCAGATGCGTGGCGTAGCCGATCACCTTCACGTCGCTGTCGTTCTTCGGATAGGTTTTTGCGGGCACGGTGACGAGCGTGTAGCCGGGGTTCAGCTTGCGCATGGCATCCAGGCTGCCGGAAAGATCGAGGACCTTGATGTCGCGAGCGGTGGCAAGGTCGAGTACCGAACCGGCAGGGATCGTCGTGCCGAGCGAGAACGCGACCGCGTGTCCGTCCTGCATCTGAGCGACCGAGTCCGTGTAGGACACGAAGCTCATCTTCACGTCGTTGTAGGTAAGGCCGTTCACCTGCAGCAACTGGCGGGTAATGAGTTCGCCGGTGTTACCGCGCTGCTGGGTGGTGATGCCTTTACCCTTGAGGTCGCTTACCTTGTTGATGTTCGCGTCAGCGCGCACGATCATCTGAAAGTATTGCGGATAGAGCGTCGCGATGTTGCATACGTTCTTGTGCGGCTTGTTGAACGGCTCGCGGCCTGCGAGCGCGTCGACCGTCGAGATCGAGTTGCCGAAGCCGATTTCGGCCTTGCCTTCCTCGATGCCGCGGACGTTGGCGATGCCGGCGCCGGGAAGCGACTGAATCTTGAAACCGGGGATCGCCTTTTCCCAAAGGTCCTTCAACTGGCCGCCGAGCGGAACCCAGACGCCGCCCTGCGGGCCGGTCATCAGGCGGACTTCCTGCGCCGTGGCCGGCACGGCAAGAACGGCAAGACCCAATACGAGGGCCGCCGCTGTAACGTGGCGTTTCATCATTTCCTCTCCCAGATTTACGGCGGGGTATTTCCCCCGTCCGCTTGTTGTTTTCCTTGGCGAAAGGGTACGCGCTGGGGGGTGGCAGGCACAAGGGCGAATGACCGTAAATGCCCCGTATGCAGCGCACTCAGAGCTGTAGTCCCGCATAGCGGATGACCTGAGAGCGGTTTGGCTGCTAGATGCCTCCGGTGAAGGCAATTATGGCGATGCAGCATGGCCGATTCGAGTTTTGATATTCTGGTTATTGGCGGCGGCCCCGGCGGGTACGTCGCCGCAATTCGTGCGGCGCAACTTGGTTTCAAGACCGCGGTGGTCGAGCGCGCCCATCTCGGCGGCATTTGTCTGAATTGGGGATGTATCCCGACAAAAGCGCTGCTGCGCTCGGCTGAAATCTATCACTACATGACCCACGCCAAGGATTACGGGCTGTCGGCTTCGAATGTTTCGTTCGATGCGGCGGCGGTCGTTGCGCGTTCCCGCGCCGTCTCGAAGCAACTCAATAACGGCGTCGGCTTCCTGATGAAGAAGAACAAGATCACGGTGATCGACGGCGAGGCGAAGATTGCCAAGCCCGGTACCGTGACCGTGACCGGGAAGGGTGCCGGCACCTATCAGGCCAAGCACATCATTGTCGCGACCGGCGCGCGCCCTCGCGTGCTGCCCGGCATCGAGCCGGACAAGAAACTGGTCTGGACCTATTTCGAGGCAATGGTGCCGGAAAAAATGCCGAAGTCGCTGCTCGTCATCGGCTCCGGGGCCATCGGCATCGAGTTTGCATCGTTCTACCGGACCATGGGCACGGAAGTAACGGTCGTCGAACTGTTGCCGCAGATCCTTCCGGTCGAGGACGAGGAGATTGCCGCGTTTGCGCGCAAGCGCTTCGAGAAGCAAGGCATCAAGATTCTTACCGGCGCGAAGGTGACGAAGCTGGAGAAGAAGGCCGACTCCGTGATCGCCAGCATCGACGACGGCAAGGGCAAGGTGCAAAGCGTGGAATTCGAACGCGTGATCTCCGCGGTTGGCGTAGTCGGCAACATCGAGAACCTCGGCCTCGAAGCGCTCGGCGTGAAGACGGACCGCGGCACCATCGTGATCGACGGCTACGGCAGGACCAACGTTGCCGGCATCTATGCCATCGGCGACGTCGCGGGACCGCCGATGCTCGCGCACAAGGCTGAGCATGAAGGCGTGATCTGCGTCGAGACGATCAAGGGACTGAAGACGCATCCGATGGAGAAGAACCGCATTCCGGGTTGCACCTACTGTCATCCGCAGATTGCCTCGGTCGGGCTGACCGAGAAGAAGGCGAAAGAACAGAAGCGCGAAATCCGGGTTGGGCGTTTCCCGTTCATGGGCAACGGCAAGGCCATTGCGCTCGGCGAAACCGAGGGCATGGTGAAGACGATCTTCGACAAGAAGACGGGCGAACTACTCGGCGCGCATATGATCGGCGCGGAAGTGACCGAGTTGATTCAAGGCTTCATGATCGCCATGAATTGCGAGACGACCGAGGAAGAACTGATCCACGCCATTTTCCCGCATCCGACGCTTTCGGAAATGATGCATGAGAGCGTACTTGATGCTTATGGGCGGGTTATCCATGTATAATGGTACCGCTGCCTTCTTTAACAACGGGGTGACACGATGAACGACGCACAAACACTGCTGGGAAATCCTGCGGCCGGCTTCTTTCTCACGCTTCTTATCGGCATCATCGCCGGCTGGATCGCGGAGAAGGTGACCTCGAGCAATCACGGTCTCTTCACGAACCTGATCGTGGGCGTCGCGGGCGCGTTTGTCGGCAACAAGCTCGCGGAAGTTGCGCAAATCCCGGTTTATGGCTTCTGGCGTGGACTGCTTTCCGCGAGCATCGGCGCGATCATCCTGATCTTCGTCTGGCGCGCGATCACCAACCGCCGGCAGGGCATGTGAGCTAACGGAACGTAATGGCCGTCGTCATCGATACGCTGAAGAAAACCGCCCGGCCACGCCATCCTGAAAAGGCGCACCGGGTGGATACGGCGTTTCTGCCGAAGCCCGACTGGATCCGCGTGCGCGCGCCGGGACCGGGCGCATTCGGCGAGACGGCGCGGCTGGTGCGTGGCAACGGCTTGCACACGGTCTGCGAGGAAGCCTCCTGTCCCAACATCGGTGAATGCTGGGCGCAGAAGCACGCGACTTTCCTCATCATGGGCGACACCTGCACGCGCGCGTGTTCGTTCTGCAACGTGAAGACCGGCTTGCCGGGTGCGCTCGATGGCGATGAGCCGTTGAAGGTCGCGGAAGCCACGGCGCGGCTCGGCCTCAAGCACGTGGTCGTGACTTCCGTAGACCGCGACGATCTCGCGGACGGCGGCGCGGAGCATTTCGCACGCACCATCCGCGCGATCCGCGAGCGCACGCCGGAGACCACCATCGAAGTGCTGACGCCGGATTTCCTGCGCAAGGACGGCGCGCTGGAAGTCGTGGTCGACGCTGCGCCCGATGTGTTCAACCACAATCTTGAAACCGTACCGTCGCTCTACCTGCCGGTGCGGCCGGGTGCGCGCTATTTCCATTCGCTGCGGTTGTTGCAACGGGTGAAGGAGCTAAACCCGCGCATGTTCACCAAGTCCGGCATCATGGTCGGGCTTGGCGAGGAACGGAACGAAGTCTTGCAGGTGATGGACGACCTGCGCTCGGCGGATGTCGATTTCATCACCATCGGCCAGTACCTCCAGCCAAGCCGCAAGCATCATGCGGTCGCGCGCTACGTCACGCCGGATGAATTCGAGAACTACGCTTCCATCGCGCGCGCGAAGGGCTTTCTGATGGTTTCTTCGTCGCCGCTGACGCGCTCGTCGCATCATGCGGGCGATGACTTCGAGAAGCTCCGCGCGGCGCGCGACGCCAAGACGCGCGGCTGACTTCCATGAACACCTATCGCACCACCCGCCGGGTCAAGCACTCGGCGCGCAAGATGTTCGATCTTGTCGCCGACGTCGACCGCTACCCCGAATTCGTGCCGATGTGCGAGAGCCTCTCGGTGCGCAAGCGCAGCGGCGAGCCGGACGGCGTGGAAATCCTGATCGCGGACATGGCGGTCGGCTACAAGGCGATCCGCGAGCGTTTCACCAGCAAGGTGACGCTGGACCGGCCGAAGCTGAGTATCCTGGTCGAATATCTCGACGGGCCATTCTCGCATCTGGAGAACCGCTGGCGCTTCCGGCCAGAAAGCGAAACCGCTTCGGAAGTCGATTTCTATATCGCCTACGAGTTCCGCTCGAAAATGCTCGGCATGGTGATGGGCGCGCTGTTCGACTCGGCCTTCCGGCGGTTCGCCGAGGCATTCGAGAAGCGGGCCGACCTGATCTATCGCCAGCCGGCGGAATAGGGCGCGTAAACGCAAATTAAGAGTTTGCGGGTAGGGCTTGCCGAGCGATTCCAGCGAGCCAGCATGTCCTCCATCGATCTGACGCCGATGCCTTCCAGTATCCAGACGCGGTTGTTTCGTTTTGCGCCCGCGATTTTCGCACTCACGCTGTTCGTGTCTGCGCTGCTCCTGTTCGCGGTGCAGCCGATGTTCACGAAGATGGTGCTGCCGAAGCTCGGCGGCGCACCGGCGATCTGGTCGGTCGCGATGGTGTTCTTTCAGGGCGCGCTGCTGCTCGGCTACGCCTACGCGCATGTACTCTGCCGCTTCCTCTCGCCGCGCTATGGCGCGATGGTGCATCTCGGCTTTCTCGCGGTAGCCGCGCTGTCGTTGCCGCTCGGTATCGCAGGGGGCTTCGGCAATCCGCCATTGCATAATCTGGAAATCTGGCTGCTGATGCTGTTCGCGGCTTCCATCGGCCTGCCGTTCACGGCGCTGGCGGCAAGCGCGCCGCTGTTGCAACGCTGGTTCGCGGCGAGTGGTCACCCGAAAGCAGCAAACCCTTATGTGCTCTATGCCGCGTCGAACCTTGGTTCGTTCGCCGCGCTGCTGGCCTATCCGCTGCTGATCGAGCCGTTTTTCACATTGCGAGGACAGGGCGGGGCTTGGGCAGCGGGTTTTGCATTGCTTGCGATCCTGATCGCGGTCGCGGCACTGACAGTCGCTTCCGTATCCGGCGAGAAGGTAGAAACGAAACGCTCTGCTGCGCCGGGTTGGATGGCGCTTGTATCATGGGTCCTGCTGGCTGCGATCCCCGCGGGTCTGGTCGTCGCGGTGACCGCCCATATCAGTACGGATGTCGCCGCTGCGCCGTTCCTCTGGGTCGTTCCGCTGGCGCTGTACCTGCTGACTTTCGTCGCTTCCTTCCGCGAACGGCCATGGATTTCGCGCGAGACGGTGACGATGCTTGCGCCATACCTGATCGTGCCGCTTGCGATCAGCCTGTTCGGCGGTGACCGCGCGTTCTGGCTGGTGTCGATCATCCTGCATCTGGCGGCGTTCTTCGTGCTGACGCTCGCATGCCACACCGAACTCTATGTGCGCCGTCCCGCGCCGGATCGCCTGACGGACTTCTATCTCGCGACCTCCATCGGCGGCGTGCTTGGCGGCATCTTCACCGGGCTGCTCGCACCGAACCTGTTTTCCAATACGACCGAATATCCGATCCTGATTGCCGCTGCCGTATTGGCGCTGCCGGGCGCATTCTCCGGCGGTTTCGCGAGAGCGTTGCGCGAAGCGGCCCCGATGCTCGTGGTGGCCGTGGTTCTCGTCGTTCTGCATGCCATCACGGACTGGCGGTTGCCGCAGGACTACATGATCGCGTTCCAGGCGCTGCTGATCTCGCTGGCCGCGTTCATGCTGTTCCTGAAGCGGCATCCGGCGCGGCTGTTCGGGCTGGTAGTGGTTGCGTTCACACTGTCCGCGCTGTGGCAACCGGGGCAAAGCCGCGTGGAGACTACGCGCAGCTTCTTCGGCGTGCATCGCGTGAGCGATACGGCGGACGGCGCACATCGCCTGCTGTTCCATGGCACCACGATTCACGGCGCACAGCGCCTGAACATTTCCGGTCCTGCCGAGCCGCTCGCCTATTATTACCGCGGCGGGCCAATCTCGGAGACGATCCTCGCAACCCGCGCGTTACGTGGAAAACTTTCGCGGGTCGCCGCGGTCGGTCTCGGCACCGGAAGCCTCGCCTGCTATCGCGGGCAGGGCGAGGAATGGACGTTCTTCGAAATCGACCCGGAAGTCGTGCGCTTGGCGCGCGACGCCGGGCGTTTCTCTTTCATCAAGGATTGCGCGCCGGATGTGCCGATCATACTCGGCGACGCAAGGCTTACGCTCGCTGCAAGCCAAGGTCAGTACGACCTGATCGTGCTTGACGCCTTCTCCTCGGATGCAATTCCCGCGCATCTACTCACGCGCGAAGCCGTGCGCGGCTACCTGAGTAAGCTCGCACCGGGCGGCGTGATCGTGATTCACATTTCCAACCGCCATCTTGAGCTGGCGCGCCTTGTCGCAGCGGTCGGCGAGACGGAAGGCCTCGTGACTTTCGTGAAAACCGACACGAAAGCCAACGACTTTGCCACCGACTACAAATCCAATGCGACGGTCGCCGCGCTCGCCCGCAAAGAAGTGGACCTGAAAGGCCTGGCGGGACTGTATGGCTGGCAGCGCACACGCCCGGATGGCGTTGCGCCGTGGACCGACGACTTCTCCGACCTGATCGGTTCGCTGGTACGAAAGAAGCTCGCCGACTAGGGCTTGATCGGTTTCCGCAGCAGTTCCTCGAATAGCGCCAGCGCGGCGACGACCGAGCGCTCTCGCACCTCGCTGCGCCCCAGATCGCCGAAGCGGCATTCGCGGACGTGACTCTCGCCCGTTGCCAGCGCGCCGCCGACGAATACGAGGCCGACCGGCTTCTCCGCGCTACCGCCGCCGGGGCCGGCAATGCCGGTGACGGAAATGCCCGCGGAGGCGCCTGCCGCGCGCAACACGCCTTCCGCCATTGCCTTTGCCACCTGCGCACTGACAGCGCCGTATTGTTTGAGCATCTCCTCCGGCACGCCGAGCAGCTTGTGCTTCGCTTCGTTGGAGTAGGTGACGAGGCCGCGGTCGAAGACGTCCGACGAGCCGGGAATGTCGGTCAGCGTCGCGGCAATCAGGCCGCCGGTGCAGGACTCTGCGGTCGCGAGCGTCAGTTTTCGCTCGCGGCAGAAATCGAGGATGCGGGTCGCGGCCTCGCGCGCTTCCGTCTCGATCATGTCACGCTCCGGTCCATGGCAGGCGGATGGTAGCGGTGGCCATCGCGGCGATCCCTTCGCCCCGGCCGATGAAGCCGAGTTTCTCGTTGGTCGTAGCCTGAACGCCGACGCGGCCCGGATCGATCCCGCAAACTTCCGCGATTTTCGCGCGCATGGCGTCGCGATGCGGGCCTATCTTCGGTGCCTCGCAGATCAGCGTCGCGTCGATATGCGCGATCATGCCGCCGCGTGCGCGCACGCGCTCGCAGGCGAAGGTGAGGAATACGTTCGATTCCGCGCCGCGCCAGCGCTGATCGGAAGGCGGGAAGTGCGCTCCAATGTCTCCATCTGCGATTGCGCCGAGGATTGCATCGGTGATTGCGTGCAGCAGCACGTCGGCGTCGGAATGGCCGTCGAGTTTGCGGCCGTGCGGAATACGCACGCCGCCAAGCGTTACGGCATTGCCTTCGGTGAAGGCATGGACATCGTAGCCGGTGCCGGTACGCACGTCGCCGAGGCGAGCGAACTCCGCGATGGCGAGACGGTCGAAATCGCTCTCGGTGGTGAGCTTGATGTTCTCTGCGCTGCCGGGAAAAACGCTCACGGCTTGGCCAAACCACTCCATGATCGCCGCATCGTCGGTGAAATCGTGCAGGTTTTCGCGTGCGGCCTTCTCATGCGCAGCAAGCAGCGTGTCGTAGGCGAAGGCTTGCGGGGTCTGGACCGCGCGCAGTTCTCCGCGATCAACGGTGCCGAGCACGTTTCCCGATCCGTCCACGCGCTTGATGGTGTCGGTGACGGCGAGCACAGGGATCGCCGCCTTTTTGCTCTTGAGCGAGAGCAGTGCGCTGTCGATCAAGGTACGCGGTGCAAAGGCGCGGGCAGCGTCGTGAACGAGCACCGCGTGCGGCTTATGTTTCGCAAGCGCCTTCAGGCCGGCGAAGACCGATTGCTGCCGCGTGTCGCCGCCATTCACCGGGGGCAAGCATCGGGGGAGTTCCGCTGCCGCGCCGTAGAAGAGCGCGCCGTGGTCCGGCGCGATGACGGGCTGGACCGCGGAAATAGCCGGATGATCTGTGAATAACTTCAGCGAATGCCGCAAAACCGGCTGACCGGAAACAAGGCGATATTGCTTGGGCAGGCCCGCTCCGGCCCGGCTGCCGGTCCCGGCGGCAACGACAATGACTGCAACTTCCATCCGATTTCGGGGTTTCCCGCCTCCAGTGCTTCGCTTTTAGCCGATTTTCCAGGCCAAAGTGCCCTTGGTTGCGTTGCAATATTCCGCTTGCCCTTATTTCAGCTTTGACTAAGATGTGGGCAGTTCATGGTTGGCCTATTTTGTAGGCATTAGAGGCGAAATGGCCTTTTCTACGCGCGACGCTGCGCTCTCTATCGGCCCGCACCAGATTGGCGGGCGTTGTTTCCTCGCGCCAATGGCGGGCATTACCGATCTTCCGTTCCGCAGGATGGCTTCGCGCTTCGGAGCCGGTCTTGTGGTCTCCGAGATGATCGCCTGTGAATGGCTCGCTTCGGCCAGCCCGGAAGCGCGTCTGCGCGCCGAAGGCGAGGGCGTTGGGCTGCATGTCGTGCAGCTTGCCGGATGCGAGCCGCGCTGGATCGCGGAAGGCGCCCGCGTTGCCGAGGCGGCGGGTGCGGACATCATCGACCTCAACATGGGTTGTCCCGCGAAAAGCGTCACGACGGGCGCGGCGGGAGCCGCGCTGTTGCGGGATGTCGAGAATGCAGCGCGCATCGTCGAAGCAGCAGTCGGCGCGGTGCGTGTCCCGGTCACGCTGAAAATGCGCCTCGGCTGGGATGACGACACCATCGTCGCGCCGGAGCTAGCGCGCCGCGCGGAAGCAGCGGGCGTGAAGCTCGTCACGGTGCATGGCCGCACGCGCTGTCAGTTCTACAAGGGCCGCGCCGACTGGCGCGCGATTGCTCACGTCAAGAATGCGGTTTCGATTCCGGTGGTCGCGAACGGCGATCTGGAAACCTACGAAGACGCGGCGGCGATGCTGCGCGACTCCGGTGCCGACGCCGTGATGGTCGGGCGGGCGGCGCGTGGCAAGCCATGGCTCGCCGGAAACATCGCGCGCTTCCTCGCAACCGGAGCGCGGGCCAGCGATCCCGCGCTGGAAGACCAGCGCGACACGCTGATCGAACTCTACGACGCATGGCTCGGACAATACGGCAATGCGCGCGGCTCGCGGGAAGCGCGCAAGCATATCGGCTGGGGGATGGAAGCAGCCGCGAAAGCAGCCGGCGCCACGGCTGACTGGCTCAAGGGCTGGCGCGCGCAACTGCTTGCGGAGAATGCGCCGTCGAAAGTGGTGCTCGGCATCCACGATGCCTTCGACGAACTCGGATGGCAGGCGGCGGCATGAGAAACGCGCACGCCGAGAAAAAGCCGCTGGCCGCGGGAAGTCTTGCCGAGTCCGTGCTCGACGCGCTCCCGCATCCGGTGCTGACCGTTGCGCCGAGCGGGCATGTGGCGAATGCAAACGCTGCCGCGGAGGCGTTCTTTGAAGCGGGCGCGCAGGTGTTGCGCCGCCATCGCATCCACGAAGTCGTTCCGTTCGGCAGCCCGCTGATTGCGCTGATTGATCAGGTCCGCGAACGCAATGCGGCGGTGAACGAGTATCGCGTCGATCTCGGCACGCCGCGTAACGGCGGCGAGCGCGTGGTCGATCTGCATGTCGCGCCAATCGCGGAAGAGCCGGGCCATGTCGTCGTGATCCTTCAGGAACGCACGATGGCGGACAAGATCGACCGCCAGCTGACGCATCGCGGCGCGGCGCGTTCGGTGACGGCGCTGGCTTCGATGCTCGCCCATGAAATTAAAAATCCGCTGTCCGGTATTCGCGGTGCTGCGCAACTGCTCGAACAGTCCGCTGGCGACGAAGACCGCGCGCTGACGCGCCTGATCTGCGACGAGGCCGACCGCATCGTGAAGCTGGTCGATCGCATGGAAGTTTTTTCCGACGAGCGACCGATCGAGCGCGAAGCGGTGAACATCCACGCCGTGTTGGAGCATGTGAAACGGCTAGCGCAGAGCGGTTTCGCGCGGCATATCAAGATCGTCGAGGAATACGATCCGTCGCTGCCTTCGGTTTACGCGAACCGCGACCAGCTCGTGCAGGTGTTCCTGAACCTCGTGAAAAACGCGGCGGAAGCCATCGGCGACGCCGATGACGGCGAAATTCTTCTCACCACCGCATTTCGTCCGGGCGTGCGCCTGACAGTGCCGGGTTCCTCGCATCGCGTCAGCCTGCCGCTGGAGTTCTGCGTGCGCGACAACGGTCCCGGCGTACCGGAGGATGTGCGGCCGCATCTGTTCGATCCGTTCGTCACCACCAAGCCGACAGGTAGCGGGCTTGGTCTCGCGCTGGTCGCGAAGATCGTCGGCGACCATGGCGGCATCGTCGAGTGCGACAGCCAGCCGAAGCGAACCACGTTCCGCGTTTTGATGCCGATTTATGCCGAGGGCGCGGGCGCGCCCAACGAACACCAGTGAGGATGGCGCGAATGCCAACAGGAAACATTCTGGTAGCAGACGACGACGCCGCGATCCGCACGGTGCTCAGCCAGGCCTTGTCGCGGGCTGGCTATGAAGTGCGCTCTTGCGGCAACGCGGCGACGCTGTGGCGCTGGGTCAGCCAGGGCGACGGCGACCTCGTGATTACCGACGTGGTGATGCCCGACGAAGACGCATTCGGTTTGCTGCCGCGTCTGAAGAAGATGCGGCCCGACCTGCCGGTGATCGTCATGAGCGCGCAGAATACGTTCATGACCGCGATCAAGGCCTCCGAGCACGGCGCTTACGAATATCTCCCCAAACCTTTCGACTTGAAGGAATTGATCGCGATTGTCGGCCGCGCGCTGGCTGAGCCGAAGCGCAACGGCGCTGCGCCGGAGAAGCCCGAAGATATCGAAGCGATTCCGCTAGTCGGCCGCTCGCCGGCGATGCAGGAAATCTACCGGCTGCTCGCGCGCCTGATGCAAACCGATCTCACCGTGATGATTAACGGCGAGTCTGGTACCGGCAAGGAACTGGTCGCGCGCGCGCTGCATGATTACGGCAAGCGCCGCACCGGCCCGTTCGTGCCGATCAACATGGCCGCGATTCCGCGCGATCTGATCGAAGCCGAACTGTTCGGCCACGAGAAGGGCGCGTTCACCGGCGCGAATACGAAAAACATCGGCCGCTTCGAGCAGGCCGAAGGCGGCACGCTGTTCCTCGACGAAATCGGCGACATGCCGATGGAAGCGCAGACACGATTGCTGCGCGTGTTGCAACAGGGCGAATACACGACCGTCGGCGGGCGCACGCCGATCAAGAGCGACGTGCGCATCATCGCGGCCACCAACAAGGACCTGCGCATCCTCATCCAGCAGGGCCTGTTCCGCGAAGATTTGTTCTTCCGTCTCAATGTCGTGCCGCTGCGCCTGCCGCCGCTGCGCGAGCGCACCGAAGACGTGCCGGATCTCATCCGGCATTTCTTCGCGCAGGCGGAGCGGGAAGGGCTGCCGCAAAAGCAGATCGAGTCCGCTGCGATGGACCGGCTGCGTAGATACCGCTGGCCGGGCAACGTGCGCGAACTGGAGAATCTGGTTCGCCGTCTTGCAGCGCTTTACCCTCAGGAAGTCATCAGTTCGCAAATCATCGAGGCGGAGCTGTCGCAACCGGCAAGCGAGATGCCGTCCGACGATTCACGGCAGGAAGAGACGCTGCTCAACTCGGCGGAGCGCTATCTGTCGCGGTATTTCGGCACCTTCGGCGATGGCCTGCCGCCGCCGGGGCTTTACCACCGGGTGTTACGCGAGGTGGAAACGCCGCTGATCTCGGCCGCGCTGGCTGCGACCCGTGGCAACCAGATCAAGGCCGCGGAATTGCTGGGCGTGAACCGCAATACGCTCCGCAAGAAGATCCGGGACCTCGATATTCAGGTGATCCGCTCGACCCGCTGATCCCCGCGAAATAAGGCATTTCCGCTCTTTCAGGAGCTGGAAATGTCACATTTTTGCACCAGTGTTGTCGCTATGCATCATCGCGCGGGGCAGTTCCCGCGCTCCTATGGCATTGCATGGCCGAATCCCTGACCACGCCTGAACAACCAGCCGCACCGGCCTCGGCACCGTTCGCGAAGCCGCCGCGAAGGATCGCATCCTATTTCCCGCCCATCGCGGTCTTTCTGGCGCTGCTCTCTGCGCTCGCCACCTTCCTTGTCCTGACCGGCCTCACGCCATACGTGCCCACGCGGCGCGTCGTGACAAGCGTGCTGCTCGTCAACGGCGCGATGGTGCTGATCCTGCTCGCGGTCGTGGCGTGGGAAGTGTTCGGTGTGATCCGTGCACAGCGGCGAGGGCGCGCGGGCGCAAGGCTGCACAGTCGCGTCATGCTTTTGTTCGGCATCGTTGCGACTGTACCGGCGGTGCTGGTCGCGGTGGTCGCCAGCATCACGCTCGATCAGGGATTGGATCGCTGGTTCTCGGAACGCACGCGCGCGATCATCGGCAATTCGATCGTGGTTGCGGAAACCTATGTCCGCGAGCATGGCTTCAACATCCGCGCCGATCTGGTCGCGATGGCGGCAGACCTCTCGAACCTGAAGGAAGCCTACGACAACAATCGCGACCGCTTCCGCCAGATCCTCACGGCACAGGCGCAACTCCGCGGCGTGCCGAGCGCGATGCTGATCCGCGCCGACCTCACCGTGCTGGATCGCGCCGACATCAACATCGGTCGCGAATTCATTATCCCGCAGAATATCGTGGTGAAAGAGTCCACGCTGGAGCGGCCGATCATCTACGTACCACCGGCTGCGGACTACGTGGCGGCGATCATGCCGCTGCGCGGGTTCGAGGACACCTACCTCTACATCGCGCGGCCGATCGACCCGCGCGTGATCCAGTATCTCCGGCAAACGGAAGCCAATATCGCCGAATATCGCGGCATGGACGAGCGGCGTTTCGGCGTGCAGGTGGCGTTCGCGCTGATGTACGCGGTGATCGCCTTGATCCTTTTGCTGTCGTCGGTGTGGCTGGGGCTTAACTTTGCGAACCGTCTGGTCGCGCCGATCCGGCGTCTGATCACGGCGGCCGACCTTGTCGCCTCCGGCAATCTCTATGTGCAGGTGCCGGTGCGCTCCTCCGAAGGCGATCTTGGCAGCCTCGGGGAGAGCTTCAACAAGATGACTTCCGAGTTGCGCTCGCAGAACATGGACCTCGTTCGCGCGCGTGACCAGATCGACCAGCGCCGCCGCTTTTCCGAGGCCGTGCTTGCGGGCGTCGGCGCGGGCGTCGTCGGCATGAACGAGGACGGCAAGATCACCATCGTCAACCGTTCGGCACAACGGCTGCTCGGCGAAACGGAAGCCAATCTGATCGGCAAGTCCGCAGCGGACGTGGTGCCCGAACTGAAAAAACTCGTCGGCGAAGCGCTGGCCGACGCGCAGCGCGTACAGGGCACGGTCACCATCGTTCGCGAAGGGCGCGAGCGCACCATCAATGTCCGCGTGACGTCCGAGCAGTCCGACGAGTCCGAGCACGGCTATGTCATTACACTCGACGACATCACCGAACTGGTTGCCGCGCAGCGCACCTCCGCGTGGGCGGATATCGCGCGGCGCATCGCGCATGAGATCAAGAATCCGCTGACGCCGATCCAGCTTTCCGCCGAACGCCTCCGGCGCAAATACGGCAAGACGCCGATGCAGGATCGCGAAGTCTTTGAACAGTGCACCGAGACGATCATCCGGCAGGTCGGCGACATTGGCCGCATGGTGGACGAGTTTTCCTCCTTCGCGCGCATGCCGAAGCCGGTCGTCGAGGCGCAGGACCTCGCCGAGACCATCCGGCAGTCGGTGTTCCTCCAGCGCGTCGGTAAACCGGAGATCACCTACGACATCGAGCTGCCCGAAGGCGCCATGACGGCGCGCTTCGACCGGCGGCTGATCTCGCAGGCGCTGACCAACATTCTCAAGAACGCCGGCGAGGCGGTCGAAGCGGTACCGCAGCAGGAGCGTGGCAAGGGCCGCATTCTCGTTCGCGCCAAGCGCGAAAGTGACAGGATCGTTATCGATATTTTCGACAACGGCACGGGCCTGCCCAAGGAAAACCGCGAGCGCCTGCTCGAACCCTATGTGACCACGCGCGAGAAGGGCACCGGCCTCGGTCTCGCGATCGTCGGCAAGATTTTCGAGGAACACGGCGGCGGCATCGAACTCAACGATGCACCGGCGGACATATCCGGCGGACGCGGTGCATGGGTGCGCCTCACGTTCGCCGCGGAAGGCGTCAAAACCGCGGGTAACGCGGCCGAGCAATCGTCAAATAAATCAAATCAGGAAGCCGCAAGGAAATAGTCATGGCAACCGATATTCTGGTGGTCGACGACGAAGAGGATATCCGCGAGTTGGTTGCGGGCATCCTGCAGGACGAAGGCTATGTCGTGCGCACGGCAAAGGATGCCGACGAGGCGCTGACGACAATCGAGCAGCGGCGGCCGCAGCTTGTATTGCTAGACATCTGGCTCGAGGGTAGCCGGCTCGACGGGCTGGCGCTGCTCGACAACATCAAGGCGATGCATCCCGATCTGCCGGTCGTGATGATTTCCGGCCACGGCAATATCGAGACGGCAGTCGCGGCCATCAAGCAGGGCGCCTACGACTTCATCGAAAAACCATTCAATGCCGACCGCCTCGTTGTGATCGCAAGCCGCGCGATTGAAACGCTGCGCCTGCGCCGCGAAGTGAATTCGCTCAAACATTTTTCCGCGCACCCGCAGAAGATGATCGGCGGCTCGGCGGCGATGAACACGCTGCGCCAGACCATCGAGCGGGTCGCCCCGACCAACAGCCGGATCATGATCGTAGGACCGTCCGGCTCCGGCAAGGAACTGACTGCGCGCATGCTGCACGCGGCATCGGCGCGCGCGCGCGGACCATTCGTCGTCATCAATGCCGCTGCGATCACGCCGGAGCGCATGGAGGCCGAACTGTTCGGCGTCGAGGCGAATGGCGAGACCGCGCGCAAGGTCGGCGCACTGGAGGAGGCGGACGGCGGCACGTTGTTCATCGACGAAATCGCGGACATGCCGCGCGAAACGCAGAATCGTATCCTGCGCGTGCTGACCGAACAGAACTTCCAGCGCGTGAATGGCACGACCAAGGTACAGGTAGACGTGCGGATCATTTCCTCGACCGCACGCGACATCGAAAGCGAGATCGCGGAAGGCCGCTTCCGCGAAGACCTGTTTCATCGTCTCAGCGTGGTGCCGATCCGTGTTCCGCCGCTGGCAGAGCGCCGCGAGGACATTCCCGAACTCGTGCAACATTTCATCGAACAGATTTCGGTGACGACCGGCTTGCCGAACCGCGTGATTGGCGAGGACGCGCTCGCGGTGCTGCAATCCCACGACTGGCCAGGCAATGTGCGCCAGCTTCGCAACAACGTCGAACGCCTTCTCATTCTGGCCGGGGGCGGACCGCAGGCTACGATTACCGCGAACCTTCTGCCGCCGGACGTCGGCTCGCTGGTGCCGAGCATGCCACATGGCAACGGCGGCGAGCAGTTGATGAGCCTGCCGCTGCGTGATGCCCGCGAAGTGTTCGAGCGCGAATATCTGGTGGCGCAGATCAACCGCTTCAGCGGCAACATCTCGCGCACGGCGGAGTTCGTCGGCATGGAGCGTTCAGCCTTGCACCGCAAGCTGAAGGCGCTAGGCATCGACGAGCGTCCGCGCTGATCTCAGCCAAAGGCAGGTTAGCATGTCGCGCATCGCGTATGTGAACGGACGCTACGTGCCGTTTAGCGAAGCGTCGGTTCATATCGAGGACCGGGGCTATCAACTCGGCGACGGTGTATACGAGGTCTGCGAAATCAGGGCGGGCGCGCTAGTTGACGAGCGCCGGCATATGGCCCGGCTCGCGCGCTCGCTGCATGAGCTTCGCATCGAGGCGCCACTCGGCGATGCAGCGCTCGCGTTCGTACTGCGCGAAACGCTGCGCCGTAATCGTGTTCGCGACGGGATTCTCTACATTCAGGTTACGCGCGGCGTTGCACGGCGCGATCATGCGTTCCCGTCACCGGCGGTTCGTCCGTCAATCGTGGTAACGGCCCGCGCGCTGGACCAGCGTAAGACCGAAGCCTTCGCGGCGGAAGGCATTTCGGTCATCACATTGCCTGACAATCGCTGGGGCCGCGTCGATATCAAGACTATCGGCCTGCTTCCTAACGTGTTGGCGAAGCAGGCTGCGCGCGATGCGGGTGTGCGCGATGCGTGGTTTGTCGATGATGAAGGCTATGTCACCGAAGGTGCGTCGTCGAATGCGTGGATTGTCGATGAAAACGGCGTACTGATTACGCGGCCGCGTTCCAACCGGATACTTGCCGGGATTACGATGGCGGTGGTGAACGACCTCGCCGCGCACGAAGGCATGCGTTTCGAGCAGCGTCCTTTTACCGTGAGCGAAGCCAAACGGGCGAGGGAGGCTTTCCTGACCTCAGCCACGCAAACGGTCATGCCGGTTGTGCGGATAGACGGTGCGCCGGTAGGTACCGGCAAGCCGGGTCCGGTCACGGCGCGACTGCGGCAGAAGTTCCACAGCATCGCCGAAATCGGCGCTCCGGTCCGCTAAGCACCTGCTATTTCTAGATAATTTACTTGCTCTGTAAGCGTCACAAATCTTGCGCGGCGGCGGGAACGCGCTTCTAATGGAGTGGATGCGGATTGTGCATCCCGATGCGGCCGAGGAAGGAGCCGCTGCTACATCGCTCGCCCGAACCAAGAAGGAAAATCCCCATGGCGGCGGACCGAAATCAGAATCTTCAGGACACTTTTCTCAATTACGTTCGCAAGCATAAAACCCCGCTCACGATTTTTCTCGTGAACGGCGTGAAATTGCAGGGCGTGGTCACCTGGTTCGACAATTTCTGCGTCTTATTGCGCAGGGACGGTCACGGCCAGCTCGTTTACAAGCACGCCATCTCCACCGTAATGCCGGGCGGTCCCATTTCACTGTTCGAGGGAACGGATGACAGCGCGGCCGCCGGAGACAAGCCGTAGTTGAAGCCTCGTCAGCAGCGCGACGGTAGGCGATCCGGTACGGAGGACGAAGCGCCGCGCGACGCGACACGCGTCGCTGTGATTGTCCCCGTGCTTACGCGCGGTTCTGCCGGAACCGGAAATGCGATGCGCGATCCGCAGGCTCGGCTGGAGGAGGCGGTTGGTCTTGCCGCGGCCATCCAGTTGCACGTGGTGAATGCAGGCATCGTCTCGCTTGGCACCATTCGTCCTGCTACTTATCTCGGCTCCGGTAAGGTCGAGGAGATCGCAGGCATCGTACGTGCGGAGAACGCAGGTGTGGTGTTCGTCGATTGCGCGCTCTCGCCGGTGCAGCAGCGCAACCTTGAGAAGGCGTGGAACGCGAAGGTCGTCGACCGCACCGGGCTGATCCTCGAAATCTTCGGCGCGCGCGCGCGCACGAAGGAGGGCGTGTTGCAGGTTGAGCTTGCGCATCTTCAGTACCAGCGCAGCCGTCTTGTGCGGTCATGGACTCACCTTGAGCGGCAACGCGGCGGTTTCGGTTTTCTCGGCGGTCCTGGCGAAACGCAGATCGAGGCGGACCGGCGGCAGATCGACGAACGGATTCTCCGCATCGAGCGCGATCTGGAGTCGGTCAAGCGTACGCGCGGTTTGCACCGGCTGAACCGCAAGCGTGTGCCGTATCCTATCGTTGCGCTGGTCGGTTACACCAACGCCGGAAAATCGACGCTCTTCAACCGGCTCACGGCCGCGAACGTGCGTGCCGAAGATTTGCTGTTTGCGACGCTCGATCCGACATTCCGCGCGCTCAACCTGCCGGGCGGAACGAAGGCCATTCTGTCGGACACGGTCGGGTTTCTCGCCGAATTGCCGACACTGCTCGTCGCTGCGTTCCGCGCCACGCTGGAAGAAGTGCTGGAGGCAGACATCATCCTGCATGTTCGCGACATCTCACATCCCGATACGGAAGCACAGGCGGCAGACGTGCAGGGCGTGCTGAAAGAACTCGGTATTGATATTCAAACCAGCGGCCATGCCATCGAAGTCTGGAACAAGGCTGACCGGCTCGATGCGGAGCGGCTGGAAACGCTGCGCAATCTTGCGCGGCGCGCGCCTGTCGCCGAACAGCCGGTTTTGCTTTCGGCGTTGACCGGCGAGGGCACCGATATCTTGCTGCGCCGGATCGCCGACAAGGTCGTGGCGAACTGGCCGCAACTGACGCTGCAACTCGATCCTGCCGACGGCGCCACGCTAAGCTGGCTGCACCGGCATGGCGAGGTGCTTTCCAGCGATCTTACGAAACAGGGAAAACTGAAGGTAGAAGTCCGGCTTGCGCCAGAGCGTGCGGAGGAGTTCAACCGCCGCCGCGCGAAAGCGCAGGCGGCGGGCAGTCACTGAAATCAGGCCTCGACTTGCCGGAACAGGCTGGTTCCGAATGCCGCGGAAACGGCGATCTGCAACAGATAGATCACCAGACGGATCAGGTTGGTCACAACGATAACGGCAATCGAATAACCGCTATCGAAGTTCGCGCTCGAAGTCATTTCCGGATCGATGCCGGTTGCAAGCTTGACGATTTGCGTCAGTCCGAAATCGGCGATGAAGAAGAGCAGCGAGAAAGCCAGGATCGCAAGCAGAATGCGGAAGGTGGCGCCGGAAGTTGAACCCCAAGCTTGCCCCATCGTTTGCGGTTTGCCGACAGCCGCGGACGCAACGTAGGTCGCGAGCTTGGCTGAAAAGAATAAAATCAGTGCAATCCAAACGATGAAGATGATGGCGCTCACGATCCAGACCGAACTTTCGGTTGTCAGTGAACCGGAAAGTGCAAGGTAGACCACGATGCCATAGGCGAGCAGGAACGGGATGCTGATGCCGATGATGATGAGCATGACCAGCAGCATTCGCCCCAAAGACGGCCAGTAGGTAGGGCCGATGGGCGATGGATCGCCGTAGTAGTAATCGCGCGCATAGGAAATGTAGGCAGCGACGAAAATCAGAATGACGGCAAGACCAAGCAAAATCCCGATCACATAGATCGGGGCAACCGCTGTCAGCAGGCCGCCGTAAATCAAACCGAACAAGACTGCGAAGTAAGCTGCAATCGCAAGAATGGTGAGGCCTGCATAAGGCGCACCGATAGCGGCGACGCGGCCCATAGCGCCGAACGTGTAGCCGAGGCTTTCCGAAAGCGCCCGATAGGCGGAAATGTTCTCACCGGTCATGTCAGGTTTCCTTGCAAGGGCGACGAGGCTGGAATCCGACTCGAGTGTTGAAGCGAAAGGCTAGCGGGCGTCCTTCGCGCTTGCAATCGCGTTCCAATAACAAGGCTGCGACTAGCTGCGGGTTTTATCCGGTTGCTTGTCCTGTGTTTTCGCCTGCTGCCAGAATGTTTCGAGTTCTTCTAGTGTGAACTGGTCCGGTTTCCTGTTCCGCTCCCGGCAAGCCTGTTCGACCGCACGGAACCGCCGTTCGAACTTGATCGTCGCAGCGCGAAGCGCGGTTTCCGGGTCGTGTCCGTACTTACGGGCGACGTTGACCGCCGCGAACAGCAGATCGCCGATTTCTTCTTCGCGCGCTTTATCCGATGCGGCCGTTCGCACCTCTGCGATTTCTTCGTGAAGTTTTTGCATGGCACCTTCCACATCAGGCCAATCGAAACCGATGCGCGCTACCCGCTTCTGGATTTTCTCGGCGCGGGTCAACGCGGGAAGGGCGACCGGTACCGCATCCAGCGCGCTCTCTAGGGCGCCGGAATTGCCGCGCGCCTTGCGCTCGGCGGCCTTGATCGTGTCCCAGAGCTTTTTGACATCATCAGGGGAAAGTCCGCGCAAATCGCCGAAGACATGCGGATGCCGGCGGATCAGCTTGTCGGTGATAGCGCGAACCACATCGCCGAAATCGAACGCGCCTTGTTCCTCGGCCATGCGCGCATGAAACACGACCTGCAGCAACAGATCGCCCAGTTCATCCTTGAGGTCCGTGAGATCGCCGCGCGCAATCGCATCCGCCACCTCGTAGGCTTCCTCGATGGTGTACGGCGCGATCGTCGCGAAGGTCTGCCGGAGGTCCCACGGACAACCGCTTTCGGGTGTGCGGAGCCGGGCCATCAGATCGAGCAGTGCCGCAATCTCGCGGAATGGACGGACTTTGTTTCCGGCCTGTTCCAAGGGCTTTTGGCCTTGATTCGCAGAAGACATATTATGGAATATCCGCAGATGGGGCGATCGGGAATTGGCTCAAATTTGAATCGTTTCCGGCCGGGCTTCTTAAGCCGAGCCTGTCACATTGATCTCCGGGAAGCGAAATTATCGCCGGGCTGCGGACGACTATCGGGCTATGAACATCACGGGACAAAACGGCGGCGCGGCGCGGCTGCGCTGGTTGTTGATCGCAATCATTACGATTGCGGTCTTGCCGGTATTCGGCCTGTATCTCTTGCGGCTTCAACACAACAGCGATCGCGCACTTTCGGAAGCGCGCGAACTCGCAGTGACGCTGGCGCAGCGCGGCGCGGATGCGCAGCTCGCGGTTGTCAGTCATGCGCGCACGCTTGCGGAATCCATCCGCTTCATTCCGGCGGTCAAGAACCAGACCGGCGACTGCCCCGAAACCCTGCGTCGGATCAACGAGGAAGCGCCGTGGGCGGCGTCGTTGTTCTTGCTCGATCTCAGCGGCCATGTGGTGTGCAGCAGCCACCCGATGGCTTTTGCCATTAGTTTTGGCGACCGTCAGTATTTCAAGGATGCCCTTCGAACCGGCGCTTTCGTGACCAGCGAAGCCATCATCGGCCGCATTACCAAGTTTCCTGTCGTCGCCGGAGCGCTGCCGATCCGCGCTGAAGGTGGTGCGATTACCGGCGTGCTCGTGCTCGGCATCGAATTGTCCTGGCTTCCGGCGATTGCCGAACAGGCGCGCATGAAACACGACGGGATCGTGCTCGCGATGAACAGCGATGGCGGCCTCGTCTCCCGGCTGCAGCGCGACGGCACGTCGATGCATATTTTTGAAACCAGCGACGCCGCGCGCGGGTTGATCCAACAACTTCTGCAAAGCAAACCGGGATCCGCCGATCTTGAA
Organism: Xanthobacteraceae bacterium; assembly: GCA_019454205.1. Lineage (NCBI taxonomy): Bacteria > Pseudomonadati > Pseudomonadota > Alphaproteobacteria > Hyphomicrobiales > Xanthobacteraceae > Xanthobacteraceae bacterium. The sequence continues at coordinate 1,414,422 of CP075369.1, read as the reverse complement.
GTCGGGGAAAACGGCGCGGGGCATATTTTCGGCATCGCGCGCGTTGAAGATATGGGCCTGACGGTTGCCGTCGGGTTCGACCGCCTGACGGTTCTCGATCCGATTAACCGGCAATTCCGCTCGGATTTCATCTGGCTGCTTGGCATCGCTGCCGCATCCATCCTGCTTGCGATGCTGCTGACCGAAATCAGCGTGCTGCGCGGCGTGGGTGCGCTCAATCGCGCGGCGCGGCAACTCAAGGCCGGCAAGATCGGCGTGCGCGTAAATCTTCCGCGCCGTGTTGCAACCGAATTGCACGACCTCTCCGCCAGCTTCAATTCGATGATCGCGGAGTTCGAACGGCTGGCCTATCTCGACCGCCTCACCGGCTTGCCCAACCGGCGCTATCTCGACCGGCACATGCTTGCACCGCGCACGGACGCGCCGGGCAAGGTCGACGCCCTGCTTGCCATCGACCTCGATGGATTCAAGCCTGTGAACGATACCTACGGTCATGCGATGGGCGACCGCGTGCTGATCGCCGTGGCGCGCCGCATCGCGCTGGCCGCGGACGGCAAGGCGAAGATTGCCCGTCTCGGCGGCGATGAGTTCGTTGCGCTGCTGGAGATGAAGAACCCGGTGGATCCGCGTGGCGAAGCGCGGGCTTTCGCGGAAGCGCTGCGCGCTACGCTCGATGAGCCGGTGGAAATCGACGGAATGGCTTTCCCGGTTGGTGCGAGCATCGGGATCGCGCTGGTGCCGCAGGATGCCGAGACGTTGCCGGAAGCGCTGATTGCCGCCGACGCGGCCCTTTACGAAGCCAAGCGGGCTGGCCGTAACCGCGTCATCAACCAATCGCCTTCCATCGCCGCCAGCGAAATTGACGGGCTGCTGGAAGGCCACTGGATGAGCTTCGAGTTCATCGATGCAAAAGAAAATACTTTATAATCAACCGTTTGACTGAATGTTCGATACGCGAATATCTACCTTATTCCGCAAGTCCATACCGCTGATATAGTCTATTATATCCATTTGATATTATTGGATTTTCATTCCATCAAAAGCAGGTTCAATTCCCTTCCCAAGCTCGCCTCGTAGCGTCTCGTAATCCAGATCGTTGTGCATGTTGGTGAGCACCGCCCGCTTCGGCCTCATCCGCGCGATCCACTGCAGGGCGTCGGTCAGCGAGAAGTGGCTTGGATGGGGGCGGCGGCGCAGGGCGTCGATAATCCAGACATCCAGCCCTTCAAGCTGGCCCAGGCTTTCCGGCGGCACGTCGCTGACATCCGGGCAATAGGCAAAACCGCCAAAGCGCAAGCCGAGCGCATGCGTTTCGCCGTGGATCAGGTCGAAGGGCACGAACTCGATTGCACCGCCCTCTCCTTCGATCCGCAGCGGTTTCCCGGCGGCGATGCGATGCTCGGTCAGGATCGGCGGATAGTCGCTGCCTTTCGGAGTCGCGAAGCAGTAGCCGAAGCGCGTGTGCAGCGAACGTGAAGTGGTCTCGTCAACATAAACGTCCGTTCGCTTTTGCGCTTGTAGCGAAAGCGGGCGGAGATCGTCGATGCCGTGGGTGTGGTCGGCGTGATCGTGCGTGTAGATCACGCCGTCGAGATGCGTGACGTTTGCGGAGAGCAACTGGTCGCGAAGATCCGGAGAGGTATCGACCAGCACGGAAGTTTTCTTCCCCGCGTTTTCGCGCTCGACAAGGATCGAACAGCGGCGGCGGCGGTTCTTCGGGTTGGCAGGATCGCACGCGCCCCAGCCCTGCGCGATCCGCGGCACGCCACCGGAGGAGCCGCAGCCGAGAATCGTGACCGTCAAACCCATGCGCTGATGTTACGTTGCCGCCGGGACCTTGGAAAAGAGGCGGTGGAAATTGGCCGTGGTCTGCGCCGAGATCGTCGCAAAATCCACGTTTCGTGCAGCAGCCAGCGCCTTCGCGGTGTAGCTTACGTAAGCGGGTTCGTTGCGTTTGCCGCGATAAGGCTCAGGCGCGAGATACGGCGCATCGGTTTCGACCAGAATCCGATCCGCCGGCAGGCTAGCTGCGAGCGTGCGCAAGGCTTCGTTCTTCTTGAAGGTAATCACGCCGGAAAACGAAACATAGCCGCCGAGTGCGACGCCGCGATTGGCGAGGTCTGGGCCGCCGGTGAAGCAGTGCAGGACGAAAGGAAAGGCACCTTTCACGAACTCGTCTTCCAGAATGTTCGCCATGTCGGCGTCGGCTTCGCGGGAATGGATCACCAGCGGCAGGCCGGTTTCGCGCGCGGCAGCAATATGACGGCGGAAGCTCCGCTCCTGTCCTTCCGGCGAGGAGTTATTGCGGAAATAATCCAGACCCGCTTCGCCGATGGCGACGACCTTCGGATGCACTGCCGCTTTCACCAGATCGGCGGTCGTGACAGCCGGCTCCTTGTCAGCGTAATGCGGATGGGTGCCGACGGAGCAGAAAACGTCATCGTAATGTTCAGCGATAGCACGAATGTCCGCAAACTTGTGGACCTTGGTGCTGATCGTCACCATGCGCGCAACGCCATCGGCCCGCGCACGTTCGACGATTGCATCGCGCTCGGCAGCGAAATCCGGAAAGTCGAGATGGCAGTGGCTGTCGACCAGCATCACGCCTTGCCTTCTTCCGCTTCGACGTAGCGCGGAAAAATACCGGACGGTGCAGGCAATGGCGTGCCGGGCTTGAGACGGCCCTTCTCGCCGAGATGCGCGAAGTCACGCGCATCCTGTGCGATGGCGAGCAGGTCGAGCAGCTTCGCGGCACCCGCGGGAACGATGGGCTGCGCAAGGATTGCAACCTGCCGCACGACTTCCGCCGTGGTCCAGAGCACGGTCGCCATCTTGGCCGGATCGCTCTTGCGCAATTCCCACGGCGCGCTTGCCGCGAAATACTGGTTCGCGTCGGCCACGACCGACCAGATTGCTTGCAGGACGATGTGAAGCTGTTGCGTCTGCATTGCTTCGCGGGCCTGCTCCAGCAGCGTATCGGTCGAGGCGAGGATCGCCTTATCGGCTTCGCCAAGCGTGCCGGTCTCCGGCACCCGCGCATCGCAGTTCTTCGCGATCATCGAAAGCGATCGCTGCGCGAGGTTGCCGAGATTATTTGCGAGATCGGCATTGGTGCGATTCACGATCGCTTCGTGGCTATAGCTGCCGTCCTGTCCGAACGGCACTTCGCGCAGGAAGAAATAGCGAAGCTGATCGACGCCGTACTCGTCCGCCATCTGTGAAGGATCGACTACGTTGCCGAGCGTCTTCGACATCTTCTCGCCGCGGTTCAGCAGAAAGCCGTGGCCGTGAACGCTTTTCGGAAGTTCGATTCCGGCGGACATGAGAAACGCAGGCCAGTAGACCGCGTGGAAGCGCACAATGTCCTTGCCGATGATGTGGATGTCGGCGGGCCAGTATTTCCTGAACGTCTCGCTGTTCGTGTCCGGATAGCCGACGCCCGTGATGTAGTTGGTCAGCGCATCGACCCAGACATACATCACATGACCTTCCGCGCCCGGCACCGGCACGCCCCAGGTCAGTGTGGTGCGCGAGATCGAAAGGTCCTGTAGTCCCGCCTTCACGAAGCTCTCGACCTCGTTGCGGCGCGTCTCTGGCATGATGAAGCCGGGATTGTCCCGGTAATGCTTTAGCAGCCTGTCGCCATAAGCGGACAGCTTGAAGAAATACGTTTTCTCCTCGGTCCATTCGACTGGCGTGCCCTGCGGGCCGCGGCGCACCTTGTCCTCGCCGACAACGGTTTCGGACTCGGCATAGAACGCCTCGTCGCGCACCGAATACCAGCCGGCATAGGTGCCGAGATAAATATCGCCCGCCTCCTCCATCTTCTTCCAGATGGCCTTGCTCGCCTCGTGGTGCGCGGGTTCGCTGGTGCGGATGAAACGGCTGTAAGAGACGTTGAGCTTGTCGCACATCGCCTTGAACAGCGGCGCATTGCGGTCGGCAAGTTCGTTTGGTTGCAGCCCCTGCGCGGCGGCGGTCTGCGTCATCTTCAGGCCATGCTCATCGACGCCGGTCAGGAAGAAAACGTCATAGCCATCAAGGCGCTTGAAGCGCGCGATGGCGTCGGTCGCGATTGCCTCGTAGGCGTGGCCGATATGCGGCGCGCCGTTCGGGTAGGAGATCGCGGTGGTGATGTAAAACTTCTGTTTCGCCATCGAACGGAATTCCTTCAGCCCGCGCCTAGTCAGTCGCGGGTCGCCTCGGCCAGAACGGCAAAGACCTGAAACACCAGAGGCTTGCGGTCCAAGTTGAAGATATCCGCGGTGGCCGTGGCGCGGCGCACGTTTTCCCACGCCTCGGCATAGCGTGCAAGACGCGCGGGCGGCGCGTCTCCGGTCGCGGCGGCGGCGAGCCAGTCCTCGACCGTATCGGCGAAGACGTTGAGCTGGTCGCCGCGCAGTTTGTCGCCAAGCGCGGCAATGGAGCCGGACTCGACCTCCGGCAGTTGCGCGAGCAGGCGCTGCGTCATGTGCAGCACTTCGAGGCCGTCTTCGCCGGTGAGCAGCAGCGAGAGCGCACGGCCTACGCTGCCCCTTCCCGCCTCTGCTGCTGCGCCGAGGTTTGTGGGGTCGATGTCTTCCATATCCGCCGTGACGCTTTGCAAGGCGCGCAGCACTTCGCCATCGGTCAGCGGCTTCATGTCGACGCGGCGGCAGCGCGAGCGGATGGTCGGCAGCAAACGTCCCGGCGCATGCGAAACCAGAATGAGCATCGCGTTTGCCGGAGGCTCCTCGAGCAGCTTGAGCATGGCATTGGCGCTGGCTGCGTTCATGTCGTCGACCGAGTCGATAATGCAGACGCGCCAGCCGCCATAAGCGGCGGTGGAGCCAAAGAACTGCACCAGCCTGCGCGTATCCTCTACGCGGATGAATTCGGAAAGCGCCTTGCCGTCGTCGCGCGGCAGGCGGCGTAGCGTCAGCAAATCCGGATGCGACAGTGCCGCGACTTGCCGCGACACTGGATGGTCGGAGACGATGTCCAGCGACTTTGCACTTCTATCTGCGCCTGCAAGCAGGAAGCGCGCGAGGCGATAGGCAAGCGTCGCCTTGCCGATGCCTTGCGGCCCCGCGAGCAGAATGGCATGCGGAATTCTTCCGCTGCGGAGCGCAGTCAGCAACTCGGTTTCGACTTCGTGATGTCCGAAGAAATCGAAGCGCTCACGCGGATGCGGGCTGCCCGCGAGCCGGTCGCCTTCTTCGGTGTCGGGCGTCAACCTGCCGCCCTCGGTGCGATAGCAGGTGCGCGGCCTTTCAACAGGCGATCGACGACCGTCATCCAGATGCGCACCGCAACTACGTCAGGGCTTTGCGATGCATCGACCAGCACGCAGCGCTCCTTCTCGTTCTGCGCGAGCGCGCGGAAGCCTTCGCGAATCTGAAGATGGAATTCGAGGTCTTCCGCCTCAAAGCGATCCTGTTGTCCGCTGCGCCCCTTGACGCGAGCAGCGCCGACCTCCACCGGCACGTCGAGCACGAACGTAAGATCGGGCAAAACATCGCCGACAGTGACGCGCTCCAGCGCGCGGATCACCTTCGGGTCCACTTGACCGAGTACGCCCTGATACACGCGGGTTGAATCCAGAAAGCGGTCACAGATCACCCACGCGCCACGTTCCAGTGCCGGAAGGATGGTGCTCTGGATATGATCGTCGCGCGCTGCCGCGAACAGCATGGTTTCGGCGGTCGGGCCAAGCGGCTTTGCGACGCCGTTCAGGAGAAGAATACGGATCGCTTCCGCGCCCGCCGAGCCGCCCGGCTCACGCGTAGTTACGACGTCAATGCCGCGCAGCTTGAGGCGCTCCGCGAGCCGCGTGGCCTGCGTGGATTTTCCGGAACCTTCGCCGCCTTCGAGCGTGATGAATTTCCCGCGCATCACGATCTCCGGCTGAACAGTTTGCCGAACGCGCCGCGCACCAGGCCTGCGGTCAGTTCATACGCGCCATCCCACGCGCGGCTCCATGTACTGCCGACGCCGACATCTTCGGCGGCATAAAGCGGAGCTTCGAGGACGAGTTGCTGCGCGCGGAATACGCGCACTTTCGCGACTTCAGCACCACGCCGTATCGGCGCCTGCAACGGTCCCTCATAGACCACGCGGACGTTCAGACGTTCGGTCGCGCCGCGCTGGCTGCGCAGATTTACGTCGGTGCGGCTCACGACCGCAACCGAGCCTTTCTCTCCGCCGAACACGCGCACGTTCGCGACAACGCGGTTGCCGCTGAAAATGCGTTTCGGCTCGAAGGATTTGAAACCCCAATCGAGCAGCCGCCGCGCATCGTCGATGCGTTCACGCTCGCTGCGTGAACCGGCGACCACGACCACCAGCCGTTCACCGTTCTGCTCTGCCGAGCCGACGAGGCTGTAGCCGCCATCCTTTACCTGCCCGATCATCATGCCGTCGGCGCCGAGCGAGAGCGGCAGCAGCGGATTGCGGTTGCCCTGCTTGATCTTGCTCCAGGTAAATTCCTGAATCGCAAAATATTTATAATATTGCGGGTACTCTCGAATGATGTGCGCGCTAAGGAATGCGAGATCGCGCGGCGATATTTTCTGCGTGTCGTCCTCGCGTCCGGTCGGATTGCGAAATACGGCGCTGGTCAGGCCCAGTTCCTTCGCGCGCGCGTTCATGCGCTTCACGAACTCTGCTTCGCTACCCGAAGTTCCTTCGGCAAGCACGATCGCCGCATCGTTGCCATTCAGTACGACGAGGCCGGTCACGAGGTCCTCGATACGAATGTTGCTGCGGAGTGCTGCGAACATCTTGGAACCGGTGGAAGGCGCGCCGCCGGTACGCCACGCATGCAGGCTGACCTGAAACGTGGTGTCGAGCGTCGTCTTGTTCGCTTTCAGGTCCTGAAAAACCAGCGCCGCGGTCATCAGCTTCGCGAGATTGCCGGGCTGGACCGTTTCGTTCGCGCGCCGCTCATAGAGCACAGTGCGCGTCGTGAGATCGAGCAGCACCGCGTGCGGCGACGTCACCGTTACCGGCGTCTGCGCACGCGCAGGCAGCGCCGCGAATGCGGCGGACAGGAACAGCCAGAAAGCGAAGCGGAGAGACGAAAACATGCCGGCCTTACATCCCGCACCGGGGCGGCCATCTCAAGGGTGGCGAACAGGCCGGGCTGGCGGGGGCATACCAGAACTTGTGGCGGTCAATAAAGCCCGCGGCCGGAAAGCGAAGCAGGCGAGAAACCGGCAGCCGGAACCGTCTGGTTGCTGCTGAATCCGGTGCCCTGCTGGGGTTGCGGATTGCCGGGGCCGCGTGGCTGGAAGGTATTTACCGGCTGCTGCGGACCGTTCTGCCGGAACGACCAGGCATCGTCGCCGGCGGAAGCGACCTGATTCTGCTTCCGCTTGCGGATCACGGGTGTTGGTTCGTCGTCGTCCTCGTCGTCGTTCTGGGCCACGAAGGGCTTCTGCTTGTCGCGATTGGCTACGCGGATCTGATTGGGCGGCGGCGCCGGGCTGTTATGGCGGAGCGTGGCCGCCAGTTGCACATCGTCGGAGCCTTTGACGTTGGCCGGCGCGACGTATTCCACCTTCACGCGCGCAGTGCCGTGGTGCTTGAAGCCTAACAGGTCTGCAGCGCGCGAGGAGACGTCGATCACGCGGTTCGCATGGAAAGGGCCGCGGTCGTTCACGCGGACCACCAGCGAGCGGCCGTTGGAGAGGTTGGTCACGCGCACGTAGCTCGGCAACGGCAGGGTCGGATGCGCGGCCGTAATCGAACGCATGTCGAAGATTTCGCCGTTGGCGGTCAGGCGGCCGTGGAAAGCGTCGCCGTACCAGGACGCAACGCCCTCGGCACGATACTGAGGGTCTTCCCGCGGCACATAGCGCACGCCAGCAACGACATAAGGATTGCCGACCCGGTAGCGGCCATTGCCCTTCGGGATTTCGTCGCCATCGTTCAGCAGGCGCGGACTGGCGGTGACGCCGTATTTCGGATCGACGGCGGAGTTGGTGGTGCAGTTGGCGACCAGCAGCGCGATGCCCGCGACAAGCAAGGCACGGCTTCCGCCCAAAGCTATCCGGCTGAAAACGCTACGCCCCACCCTGAACCGCCCTCGTAAACTCGGCATTTCCGGCGCGGCCGCGCCGTTTGCCGAAGAACAGTGCCCAAAAAAGCCTACCAAAGCGGGCAGAACTGGGGCCGACCTGACGGATTGGTTAAGACTTTCCAGTACTTACTCGGATTTTACGGCTTCCGGCTTGCCGATGATGCGCCAATCGCGCATTTCGTGGGCCACGGAGAGGTGGCCGAGTGGTTTAAGGCAGCGGTCTTGAAACCGGCGCCCTAACTACCTCCGCCCTCGTCCTTCTTGTCCCGCCGCTTAATTCCCTCCAGCGCACCGGTCGGCAGGTTTTCATAGAGGTCATCCAACTGCTTTTTGTTGGAGATCATGCTGACGACGATGAGGTCAACGAGAGCGAACAATTTTAGCGCAGTGGCCTTGTCGTCATCCAAAACGATCTGACCGGGGTGTACCGCGTTGTTGCCGATCACTCGAAGAACATCCAGCGCCTTCTGAATTTTAGAATCCAGTCCGCGCTTAACAAGCGCACCTATAGCTTTGTTTAGATCGTCTTCTTCTACCTCCAGCACCGGCATGAGCTTTTGAATCAAGAGGCGAAGAATTGCAGCGGCGCCGCGTGGGGAAAGGTCAACAATCGAGGCTGCCTCCTCATAGTCGCGAACCAAATCAGCAGGCAGGTCGTCTGGTTTCCTGATCTCGGATGCGGTTACTGGATAGATTAATCTATCTTCAACCCAAATTGCGAAGCCCTTGCACGAGAAGCACTCTGATAGAAAGACATTTAACACTTCGGAGTAGAGGTACTCTGCTGTTTTGCGCGCATCGTAAGTTACGATGTTCTTTTCGAGCCGGTCCTTTAGTTTTCTGAATCGCTCTCTCAGTTCTTCCGAAAGGTCTTCGCTCTCAAGATTGTTTATGTCGCCAGCGGTCCAAGTGACGGGCTTTTGGTCCTTGCCAACATATTTCAGAAATGAGGTGTACCACGTCTGGTGAGCGAATGCTCCGCAGTGCGGGCATGAGAATGACTCGGCGCCAAGTTGTGGCGGGATAAATCTGTTCGACATTTTCTGGTTCCGACAGGGCTTACTTTGCCCTTTCCAATTTTGCGACGATGCTCGACGCGCGCACCTTCAGCGCCCGCGCGATACCAATAAACTCAATAATATCGAGGCGGCGCTCGCCGCTTTCGTATTTAGCGACATAGGACTGTGGACGAGCCAAAGCGTCCGCAAGCGCCTGCTGGGTTAGCCCCGCCTTTACGCGAGCTTCCCGCAACAAGCCTACAGCGAGCCTATAATCCTTCGAATGGAATGACTTTATTGCCAACGGCCAGTCCTATTGAATGGCCTTTGGTAATCCTATATTCGGATTATCCCAGATGAGGATAATGGAGTTGGCCGATGCTGGACGAGAAGACTTCCCAAACACTGGATCAAGCCTTCGGCGATAAGCTGCTTATTTCATTGTCACGGTTCTCGGATTTAACGAGAATTTCGCGTGAGAGATTGGTTGAGTTCATTGCGGTCGGCACTTTGAAGGCGATCACCAGCGGCTCCCACATTTACGTCACCCGGCCAATGGCGGTGGACTTTCTAATCAATGGCGGCGGCGTGGACTTGCCGCCAGCGAAACTACTTTCGCCGCCACCCACGTTGTCGCGCTTAAAGCGCGCTGCGATGGCTTACGCTGAGAAGCACCGCAAGCGCCGTCGAAACAAACTGTAGTTCCGCGCTAAATTTAGTGGCATGTCGGGAAATCCCTCGAAAGATCGGGGGTAAAATCGGGGGTAAATTGAATTTTCTGATTTGTAAAACGACATAAGTGCTTGATAAATAACAGTTCGGAGAGGTGGCCGAGTGGTTTAAGGCAGCGGTCTTGAAAACCGCCGTGCCTGCAAGGGCACCGTGGGTTCGAATCCCACCCTCTCCGCCAAAGTTTGCCTGCACCATGCACCGAGAGCCTGAGCGCGAATGCTCCACGTCCTGTTCCGCCTGTTCATGATCATCATCGGCCTCGTGGCCGGAGCGCTGGCCGCGGGCGTCGCGCTGATGCTGATCGAGGTCTGGGGAATGCCGGTGCCTTCCGATATTCCGGTTGCGGAAGCACGCTTCGCGCTCGTCATCAACGCGCTGATCGTTTCCGGCCTTGCGCTGTTCTACGCTTGCTTGCCGGGCGGATTGTTCGGCTTTGCCGCCGAGATTTTCAGGCTACGTTCGATCCTGTGGTTCGCGGCAACCGGCGGCCTGATCGGACTGCTACCCGCCTACGGCTACCTGCCTTCGTGGGTGGACGTGAACTTCTCCGGCCCGCCGCTCACGAACATGCCGCTCAAGGCCTACCCGGCGGTCGGCATCATCGGCGGCTGCATGTACTGGCTGCTCACCGGCTGCAAGGCCGGTTTCCTCCCGGATGATGGCTCTGCCGTTAACGCCGCGCGCGGCGAAGATCGCGGATGATTTCCTGCGCCGCATTGTGACCCGGCGCGCCGGTGACACCGCCGCCGGGATGCGTGCCGGAGCCGCACATATAAAGTCCGGGTACCGGCGCGCGATAATCGGCATGGCCGAGCGCGGGACGCGCGGAGAAAATCTGTCCGAGGTCCAGCGAGCCATGGAAGATATCGCCGCCGACAAGGCCGAAGGTGCGCTCCAGATCGAGCGGCGCCATGACCTGCCTGCCGAGGACCGAGGCCTTGAAGTTCGGTGCGTAGCTGTTGACGGTATCGATCATCAGGTCCGCGACCTCGTCGCGATGATCGTCCCACGATTTTCTATCCGGCAGTTCTGGCGCGACATGCTGGCAGAACAGGCTCGCGACATGCTGTCCTTTCGGCGAGAGCGTGTCGTCCAGCGTTGACGAGATCACGACTTCGACGATCGGCCGCTTCGACCAGCCATGTGTGCGCGCGTCGAAGTACGCCTGCTCCATGTAGCGAAGCGACGGCGCGAGGATGATGCCCGCGGTGTGATGTTCGGCAAGCTGCTTTCCCGGTAGCGATGTGAAGTCCGGCAGTTCGGACAGCGCGACGTTCATGCGGAACGTGCCGGAGCGGCAGCGCCAGTTCTCCATGTGCGTGCGAAACGCCGCCGGCAAGGCCGCCGGATCGACCAGCTTCAGGTAGAGCAGCTTGGGATTCAGGTTGGAGACGACTGCGCGTCCGCGGAATACTTCGCCCTGCTCCGTTACCGCGCCGACCGCCTTGCCTTTCTCGATCAGGATTTCCTTCACCGGCGCATCGGTACGAATGTCCGCGCCCGCTGCGCGTGCGGCCTTGGCCATCGCCTGCGTGATCGCGCCCATGCCACCGATGGCGTGACCCCAGACGCCTTTCTTGCCGTTCACTTCGCCAAAGCAGTGATGCAGCAGCACGTAGGCGCTGCCCGGCGTGTACGGGCTGGCATAGTTGCCGACGATGCCGTCGAAGCCATAGACCGCCTTGATCGGATCGCTTTCGAACCAGCCGTCGAGAAAATCTCCGGCGGATGCGGTGAACAGTTCGAGCAGCGCGCGCTGGTTGTCGATGCCGAGCTTGCGGAGCCGGTTTGCCAGCGCGCCGGTTTTGACAAGCTGCGAGATCATCGCGAGCGGGCTGCCGGTCTCCACGTTCGGCGGTGTTTGCAGCACGAGGTCGCGCAGCACGTCGGCGATGACGTCGAGCTGGGCCGAATAGGCGTCGAGGCGCTCGGCGTCGCGCGGGGAAAATTTCGCAACTTCCGCGGCGGTTCTCCCGCCGCCGGTTTTGAGATAGCGGCCGTCAGGCAGCGGCAGAAAGTTCGACACTTTCCGCTCCACGATCTTCAGTCCGTGCGCGGCGAGATCGAGGTCGTGGATCACCTTCGGGTTCAGCAGCGAGACCGTGTAGGCCGCGACCGAATTGCGGAAGCCGGGGTGGAACTCCTCGGTGACGGCGGCCCCGCCGACCACGCCGCGGCGCTCCAGCACCACGGTCTTCAGGCCCGCCTTGGCCAGATAGAAGGCGCAGACGATGCCGTTATGGCCTCCGCCGACGATTACCGCGTCATACGCCGATTCAGTTTGCATCCCGTGGCCTGAATAGGCCACAAAGCGCCCGCATGGAACCGGCCGGCCACGGCCCTTCCCTCAAACCGGCCTCTCATGAACGAACGTCCCAATCCCCGCATCAGCTTTGTCTCGCTGGGCTGCCCGAAAGCGCTGGTCGACTCCGAGCGCATCGTGACGCGCCTGCGTGCCGAGGGCTACGAGTTGTCGCGCGAGCACACGGGCGCGGACGTGGTGCTGGTCAATACTTGCGGCTTCCTAGACAGCGCGAAGGCGGAAAGCCTCGCCGCCATCGGTGATGCGCTGGCCACGAACGGCCGCGTGATCGTGACCGGGTGCATGGGCGCGGAGCCGGATTCGATCACGGCGGTGCATCCTTCGGTGCTGGCCGTTACCGGGCCGCAGCAATACGAGGCTGTGGTCAATGCCGTGCACAAGGCGGTGCCCCCGAAGCACGATCCGTTTCTCGACCTGGTGCCGGAGCAAGGCATCAAGCTGACGCCGCGCCACTACGCCTACCTGAAGATTTCCGAAGGCTGCAACAACCGCTGCACCTTCTGCATCATTCCGCGCCTGCGCGGTGATCTCGTTTCGCGTCCTGCCGCGGACGTGCTGCGAGAAGCCGAGCGTCTGGTGAAAGCCGGCGTGAAGGAACTGCTCGTCATCTCGCAGGATACGTCGGCCTATGGTGTCGACGTGAAATACGAGGCGAGCAAATGGCGCGACAAGGAAGTGCGCGCGAAGTTTCTCGATCTCGCGCGCGAACTCGGCTCGCTCGGCGCATGGGTGCGGCTGCACTACGTCTACCCCTACCCCCATGTCGACGAGATCATGCCGCTGATGGCGGATGGCGTGGTGCTGCCCTATCTCGATATTCCGATGCAGCATGGCAGCCCTTCGGTGCTGAAACGCATGAAGCGCCCTGCCTCGCAGGAAAAGCAGCTTGCCCGCATCCAGAAATGGCGGAGCGAAGTGCCGAACCTGGCGTTGCGCTCGACTTTCATCGTCGGCTTTCCCGGCGAGACGGAAGAAGAGTTCGACGAACTGCTCGCTTTCCTTGACGAAGCACAACTGGACCGCGTCGGTTGTTTCAAGTTCGAGCCTGTGCGCGGCGCACCCGCCAACGATCTCGAGAATGCCGTGCCCGACGAAGTGAAGGCGCAGCGTTATGCGCGGTTCATGGAAACGCAGCAGAAAATCAGTGCGCGGCGGCTGAAGCAGAAGGTCGGCAACCGTGAGCCGGTCATTATCGACCGTATCGAGAACGGCATGGCGGTCGGACGTACGCGCGGCGATGCGCCGGAGATCGACGGCGTCGTGCATATCGCGAGCCGCCGCCCGCTCAAGGTCGGCGAGATCGCAACCGTGAAGATCGAGCGCGCGGACGCCTACGATCTGCACGGCACCGTCGCCGGATTCTGATCAGGTTCTGTAGGCGACCCGGAAGCCGCCCCAGTGGCGACCGAGCACGCGGATCGGCGCAACGATTTCCCACATCATGACGATATGCCCGCCGCCCATATCGCGCGGGTAATACTGGATCATGTACGGCCGCGTGTTGCGCGCGGCGGAAAGTCCGGCGCGGTCGTCGAAAACGCGCTTGTTGCGCGCGTTCGCCGTGTTCCACTCCGGATCGTTCGGGCGCTGCGGATGCGAATATTTCTTGTTGTGTACCGGCAAGTAGGCGTTGCGATCGACCGCCGCGCAAAAAACCATGCGCTCGTCGGAAGCGAGCAGCGGTTCCTGGATCGGCCAAAGCTCCTGTTCGAGCGCTTCGACATAGGGCGTGGAATACTGCGGCGGGTTGGTGCCTTCGATGGGTTGATATTTGTTGTCGAACATCACCGCTTCGCTGACCTTGCCGCTCGCGATCAGGCGCTCGATGGCCGCGCCGATTTTATCCGCATTGGCGACGGCGATCTGGATGAACTCGCGGTTTTCGTTGCGGATTACGTCGAGCTTGGTTTTTAGTGCTGCGAGGCTCTCCGGAGAAAGGTCGAAGAAGCTGCAATGAATGCCGAGCGGCGATACGTTCACGACGCGGGCCGGTACGTTGCCGACACCTGCAATATCGACGTGAATATGCTCGCCGATCCGCAAGGAAAGGTCTTTCGTCGTTTTCAGCAGTACGCCACCTTCGCTGAGATCGACCGTCATGGTTCCCGCTTGCACTCCGGCGGCGGTGACGGTTACGCCCCAGTCGCAAGGCAGACGATCGAACCGGCGGCGGTCGCCAATCTCGGTTGCGCGCAGAAAAATGCTGAGGCGTTTGCGTAATGTCTCGGCGAGATCGGCCGCCTGATGGGCGGAGACGTCGATACGGCGGCTTTCGTCGTTAGCGTGAGATGCCGCTTCGTTGATGCTTTTTGCGCGATCCGCGACGGTGCCGATGAAGGTAGAGTTATCGGCGGCGTTGATCGACAGTTCGGTCGTGGTCGCAACCTGTTGCTCAACAGAAGCCGATACCGTCGCGAACAGCGGACGAATCTCGCCGATGAAACCGGCGATCCGGCCCAGCATGTCCATCGATTCCTGCGCGTCCTTGCGCAGGGTTTCGATCTTGCCCGTGATCTCGGCGATGGCCTTCTGGGTTTCAGAAGAAAGCGCCTTCACTTCGTTCGCAACCACCGCGAAGCCGCGCCCGGCGTCTCCTGCGCGCGCTGCTTCGATCGAGGCGTTCAGCGCTAAAAGATGTGTCTGCTTGGCGATTGTTGAAATGATGGTGACGACTTTGCCAATGTCGCCGGACGAAGCCTGCAAACGCGCTATCTGCTTGCCGGTGGTACCCGCCGCCTCCGCCGCTTCGCTCGCAAGGCTGTTGGCGCGATGAATCTGCGTGCTGATTTGCGTTGAGGATTGCGCGAGCTGTTCGGTCGCGGTGGCAAAAGCCGTAACATTCGACTCGGCGGTATCAACTTGTGCGCTAAGGTCAACGGTAGAGCCGAGGATTGACTCCAGCGACCTGCCCGCGCCGCCGACGCTTTCGTGCACGCGCTGCGCTGCTTCGCGTACGTTCCCGATCAGTACGGCAAGATCGGCTTCGAGCAGATCGAGAGATTCACGCGCGCGCTCAAGGGCGGTATCCCCCGAAGACAATACTTCGTCGGCCGTGCGCGGCATGCTGCCGTCACGAAGCGCGCCATCGCTTTGCGGTTTTCTCAAAAGCTCCGCCACGGGCCGAATCGTTTCCTATCCCCGCGAGAGGATAAAACGATTCTGGCCTGGCACATCGGTCTTTCGTCGAAAGTGCAGCGCGAAAAAACCACTGCTGTCAGGGCAATAATACCGTTTGCCCGGTCGTATTCCGGCTTTCGAGGTCGCGATGCGCTTTCGCAACCTCTTTCAGCGGGTAGGTCTGGTTGATCTGAACCTTGACCTTGCCCTTTTCGACGACCTTGAACAGATCCTTCGCGCCCTTCTCAAGCTCTTTCCGAGTGGCGAAGTAATGCACCATGGTCGGCCGCGTGACGATCAGCGAACCCTTTGTGGCAAGGATGCCAAGGTTGACACCATCGACCGGACCCGAGGCGTTGCCATAGGTGGCGAGCATGCCGCGCGGCTTCAAGCTGTCGAGCGAAGCCATGAAGGTGGACTTGCCGACGCCGTCGTAGACGACATCGCACTTCTTGCCCTTGGTGATTTCGGCAACGCGTTTTGCCACGTCCTCGTCGCGATAGAGAATGACATGGTGCGCGCCGTTCTTTTTCGCGATGGCGGCCTTTTCCTTCGAGCCGACCGTCGCGATGACCGTCGCGCCGAGCGCCCGCGCCCATTGCGTGAGAATTTGTCCAACGCCGCCGGCCGCGGCGTGAATCAGAACGATGTGTCCCTTCTTTACCTTGAAAAGCTGGCGAAGCAGATACTGCGCGGTCAGGCCCTTGAGCATCATCGCTGCTGCGGTTTTATCGCTGATTTTCTTCGGCAGCTTGATTGCTTTGTCGGCAGGCATATTCCGCTCGGTGGCATAAGAACCTTGCACGGTGCCATAGGCGACGCGGTCGCCCTTCTTGAAGCCCTTCACGCCCTTGCCGATGGCGGTCACGACGCCTGCGCCTTCGTTGCCCGGCACGAACGGATAGGCCGCAGGCTTGTAGAGGCCGGTGCGGAAATATGTGTCGATGAAATTGAGGCCGACTGCGGTCTGCTTGATACGGATTTCGCCCGGACCGGGATCCGGCAAATTAACTTCCTCGTATTTCAAAACTTCCGGACCGCCGTGCTCATAAACCCGAACTGCGAATGCCATCATTTCCTCCACTGACCGCTTTTCAAGCGGATGTTGTTCTATTCGTTTTTGTTGCCACAAACGAGTGCGGCGGCGCAAAGTCAGCGGCCGCCGGACACACGCAAAATCGTTCCCGTACTGTAGGATGCCTGATCGGACAGAAGATAGAGGATCGCTTCCGCGACTTCTTCCGCACTGCCCTCGCGGCCCATCGGCACCATGGATTTCAGACGCGCGATGCGATCCGGCTGGCCGCCTGCGGCATGGATTTCCGTGTCGATCAGGCCCGGCGCGACGGCGTTGACGCGCACGCCTTCCGTGGCCGCTTCTTTCGACAAGCCTATGGTCAGGGTGTCGATTGCTCCCTTGGATGCCGCATACCAGACATATTCGCCGGGCGCGCCGAGGGTAGACGCCATCGAGCCGACGTTCACGATCGCGCCGCCGTTCCCACCGCGCGCGGTAGACATCCGCCGCACGCCCTCGCGTGCCACCAGAATGGCGCCGGTCGTGTTCACGCCAATCACTTCCGCGATCATCTCCGGGTCCGCGTCCGCGAGCTTGCTGGCAAGGCCGATGATGCCGGCATTGTTCACGAGCGCAGAAAGTTTACCGAGCTTTTGTTCCGTCTCGTCAAATACGCGCCCGATCTCGGCATGCTTTGCCATGTCGCCGCGCAGCGCGATCCCACGCGCGCCTGCCTTCTCGATGTCCGCGATAACCTGTTTCGCGGCAGCTTCGTTCGAGGTGAAATTAACGGCGACGTCATAGCCCCGTTTTGCGGCAAGACGCGCGGTCGCCGCGCCGATGCCCCGGCTGCCGCCGGTAACTAGCATGACTCTTCTGGCGCTCATTTTTTCGTTTTCTTCCTTCTGCGCCGGGTCGTTGCCGCCGCTGTTGCTTCAAGCTCGTTCTTGCGCATTGCGATATTGATGCCTTCCACCAGGCCGGCAAAGGCCATCGAGAAGTAGATGTAACCACGCGGGATCTTGAAGCCCAATCCATCCGCGACCAGCGCAATGCCGATCATCAGCAGGAAGGCGAGCGCGAGAACTTTCGTGGTCGGATGCTTCGAGATGAAATCGGAAATCCAGCCCGATGCCGCGTACATGATCACGATTGCGATGAGCACCGCGATCACCATGATCTCGATGTCGTCGGCCAATCCGATCGCAGTGATGATCGAGTCGAGCGAGAATACGATGTCGATCAGGATGATCTGGAAGATGATGGTCCAGAATGCGGCAGCAGCAACGCCGCGCTTCTTTTCTTCGCGATCGCCTTCCACCGCATGATGCAGTTCCTGCACTGCCTTGACGATCAGGAACACGCCGCCCGCAAACAGCACGATATCGCGCCACGAAAAGCCATGACCCCACAGCGTGAATACCGGGTGCTTGAGCGCGATGATCCACGACAGCAGGAAGAGCAGCGCGATGCGGAAGACCAGCGCAAGGCTCAGCCCGATCTGGCGTGCGCGTTTTGCAGCCTGTTTGCCGAGGCGCTGCACCAGCAACGAGATGAAGATGACGTTGTCAATGCCGAGCACGATCTCGAGCACAATCAGGGTCGCCAGCGCGACCCAGGAAGACGGATCGAAAATCCAGTCGAACATGGGGAAAGTCATGGCTTCGGCGACCGCGCAAATCCTGCGAGAAGAAAATACAGCCCTGTGGCCAGAAATGCGATGGCTACCGGCACCGGCGGCATGAGATCAAAATACAGCACCGCCGCCGACAGTGCGACCCAGATCGCAAGCATCGCGAAGTTCAGCGCGCGTAATCGTCTGACCCGGATAGGATGCAGGAACAGGACCGGCACGAAGGTCAATGCGGAGAACAGCGCGACGATGGCCAGCGAAATCGAGCCTTCGGGCCGGAATACCAGGAGATAGAACACGATGACATTCCAGACCGCGGGAAACCCGCGAAAATAGGCGTCCTCGGTCTTCATGCGGGTATCGGCGAAGTAAAGCACGCCGGTCACCGTAATCAGTGCGCCGGCGATATAGGATTGTGTCGGCGTCAGCAGTCCGCTGCTGACGAGCGCATAGGCGGGTACCAGCACATAGGTCAGGTAATCCACCACCAGATCGAGAATGTCGCCGGACCAGCGCGGCAGACGCTCCTTTACGCGCATGCGGCGTGCGAGCGGGCCGTCGATGCCGTCGATCGCAAGCGCAAGCCCTAGCCAGAGAAACATCTCGGTCCAGCGCTGGCTTGCCGCGGCAACCAGCGCAAGCAAGCCGAACGCGGCGCCGGATGCTGTCAGGATGTGAACGAGAAAGGCGCTGGCAGCCGCTGCGGACGACCGGCTTACCTCAGGATTCTGCGGCATCATTCCTTCTAGCGGATCGGCGGCGAAACCGCACATGGCGCTTCGCATGGTGGGTATGTGCCGGGAACTGTTATAGAACTGGCCACATGCGTGAAGCGGAACGGCAGGCGGAGATTGCGGTAGTCGGCGGCGGCCCGGCCGGCCTTGTGGCTGCGTTGTCGCTGGCACGCGCGGGCTTCGAAACGCTTTTGTTCGCGCCTCCCCCGCCACACCCAGACCGTCGCACCACTGCGCTGCTTGGCGCGTCGGTCGATACGCTTCGCGATCTCGGCGTGTGGGACAACATAGCGGCGAACACCGCACCATTACGCAAGCTGCGTCTGGTCGATGGCACGCGGCGGCTGGTGCGCACGCCGGAAGTGTTGTTCGACTCGGCGGAGCTTGGGCTGGAAGCGTTCGGTTATAATATCGAGAACGAAGTGCTGCTTGCGGCCCTGCGCGAAACTATTGCGCACGAAGCGCATATCAAGACATTCACGTTGCCCGCCGCGCATATCACCCCACGCGACAACGACGTGACGATTGCACTTGCCGATGGCACGGCATTTTCCGTACGCCTTGTCGCCGCCGCGGACGGACGCAATTCGGTGTCTCGCGCTGCCGCCGGGATTAGCACGACGAAGCGGCCGCTGCCGCAATCCGCGATTGCGCTCAACTTCTCCCATTCGCGTCCGCACCACGACATCTCGACCGAGTTTCATCTGGAGTCCGGGCCGTTCACGCTTGTTCCCTTGCCGGGCAACCGCTCGTCGCTGGTCTGGGTCTGCACCCCCGACGAAGCCGAGCGTATCCGCGCTGTAAACGACATCGAGCTTTCTGCGGAGATCGAATGCCGTTCGGCTTCCATCGTGGGCGAAGTGAAGGTGAATGGCGCGCGCGGGATTTTTCCGCTGCATGTCGAGATTGCGGAGCGCTTCGCCGCCAGCCGGGTCGCCTTGATTGGGGAAGCGGGGCATGTGCTTCCGCCCATCGGGGCGCAGGGATTGAACCTCGGTATCCGCGATGCCGTAGCCATCGCAGAAATCGCGGCCCGCAATGCCGCCGATCCGGGAAGCGAGATCGCGATGGCCGCCTTCGACTCGTCACGCAGAACGGATGTCCGCTCACGAGCGATAGCCGTGGAATGGCTCGGCCGCTCGCTGCTGAGCGGGTTTCTGCCTGTTCACATGGCCCGCGGCCTGGGTCTCGAATTTGCTTCGCGGATAGGCCCCCTGCGCCGCCTGATGATGCGGGCGGGGCTTGGCGAGAGCGTTTTTCGTACCCATTTGCGGAACGCTAACTAGGCCAGCGCGTTTTATACTGTTTGGCTGCTCCGGTTTTCATCACCCGACGGACCGCGACTTCCGGAATTTGTGATTCCACCCGCAGCTGGAATACGGCAACAATACAGGCGTAGTCCTCCAGGACCCCGAAGGAGATCGCATGACGGCAGCGGCAGCCTCAGCGCAACAGCACCTTCTTGGCGAGTACCGCCGCGTCAGGGGCGATACCGAGAAACTTGCAGCGCCGCTCTCGCCGGAAGACCAGATCCTGCAATCCATGCCCGATGCCAGTCCCGTAAAATGGCATCGCGCGCACACGACCTGGTTCTTCGAAGCGTTCCTTTTGCAGAAGTTCGAGCCGGACTATCGCCCGTTCGATGAGCGCTTCAACTTTCTCTACAACTCCTATTACGAAGCGATGGGGGCGCGGCATCCGCGGCCGCAACGCGGGCTGCTGAGCCGTCCCTCGGTGGAGGAAGTCGGCCGCTACCGGCGGCATGTCGATCAGGCGATGGAAAAACTGATCGCGCGCGCGGACGGCAATACGAAAAGCGAACTGGAGACGCTAATCGTGCTCGGCTGCCACCATGAGCAGCAGCATCAGGAATTGCTGCTCACCGACATGCTGCACCACCTCTCCTGCAATCCGATCAAGCCCGCTTACATTGAACGCAAGGTGGATGCGGCGGGCACGGCAGCGCCTGCGAAGTTCGTGGAGTTCGCTGGCGGGCTGGTCGAGGTCGGTTACGAAGGCGACGGATTCTTCTACGACAACGAAGGACCGCGTCACAAAACATGGCTGCAACCATTCGCCATCGCCGACCGCGCAGTGACCAACGGCGAATGGCTCGAGTTCATGCGCGACGGTGGCTACGGCAATGTCACGTTGTGGCTGTCCGACGGCTGGTACAAGGCTGGCGAAGAAAACTGGCGCGCGCCGCTTTATTGGGAAGAACGCGACGGCCAGTGGCATTCGATGACGCTGGGCGGTCTGCATCCGGTCAATCCCGCCGCCCCCGTTACGCACATCAGCTATTACGAGGCGGATGCATTCGCGCGCTGGGCCGGAAAACGCTTGCCCCTCGAATCCGAATGGGAAATCGCGAGCGCAGGATTACCGGTAAAGGGCAACACGGTCGGCAGCGGCGAGTTGCGCCCGCTACCTGCGAAGCCGAACGGCGTCGCGCTTCACCAGATGTTCGGCGACGTATGGGAATGGACCGCCAGTCCGTACCAGCCCTATCCGGGTTTTCGCACGGTGCCGGGCGCAGTCGGCGAATACAACGGCAAGTTCATGGTCAACCAGTTCGTGCTGCGCGGCGGTTCATGCGCGACGCCGGAAGGCCATATTCGTCCGACGTATCGCAATTTCTTCTATCCGCACCAGCGCTGGCAGTTCACTGGCCTGCGCCTCGCCCACGATCTTGCGGAGTAAGCGAATGCTCGACAAACCGAAAAGCGAATTCTACGCCGATGTAGTTGCCGGGCTTTCGCGGGAACAGAAATCGATTCCGCCGAAATATTTCTACGACGAGCGCGGCTCGGAATTGTTCGACGCGATTTGCGACCTGCCGGAATATTACCCGACGCGCACCGAAGCCGCACTCCTGATCCGGATCGCCCCGGAATTGGCGGAGCGGCTTAGCAATCATCCGCACATGATCGAATACGGTAGCGGCGCGAGCCGAAAGACGCGGATCGTGCTGGATGCGCTATCTTCCCTGCAAACTTACGTTCCGCTCGACGTTAGCGAGGAATTCCTGCTCGCGACCGCGGATAAGCTCGCCGCCGATTATCCCGATCTTACCGTGCTGCCGGTGGTGGCGGACTTCACTGCTTCCTTCAAATTGCCGAAGGAAGTCTCGGAGGGCGCGAAGACTGGTTTCTTCCCCGGCTCGACCATCGGCAACCTCGGCCCTGAAGGCGCGCGGGAATTCCTCGGCAATGCGCGCAAGCTGCTCGGCAATGACGCAGCGTTCCTGCTCGGCGCGGACCTCGTGAAGAACGAAGACGTATTGCGCGCGGCCTACAATGACGGCGCGGGCGTGACTGCCGAATTCAACCTCAATCTGCTGTCGCGCATGAACCGCGAGCTGGGTGCCGATTTCGACGCCGGCGCCTTTCATCACGATGCCATCTGGAACGGCGACGAGAGCCGCATCGAAATGCATCTGGTCAGCGATGCGGCGCAGACGGTCGCCATCAACGGCCATCGCTTCCGTTTCCGTCCCGGCGAAACCATCCACACGGAGAACTCCTACAAATTCACGCCGGATGCACTCACGAAGCTTGCCAGCGAAACCGGCTGGCGCTCTGAAAAGATATGGGCCGACGAACAATTTCCGTTCGCGGTCGCGCTGTTCT
This sequence comes from Xanthobacteraceae bacterium, assembly GCA_019454205.1. Classification (NCBI taxonomy): domain Bacteria; kingdom Pseudomonadati; phylum Pseudomonadota; class Alphaproteobacteria; order Hyphomicrobiales; family Xanthobacteraceae; species Xanthobacteraceae bacterium. Next base: position 1,392,176 of record CP075369.1, on the reverse strand, counting down.
CCGCGGTCTGATTACTTGATCTTCGGGTAGCTTGCATTCGTGCCGCGTGCACGAAACGCCGGGGCGATCGGCACCGGCAGCGCGGGAATGCTTTTCCCCGCGGTCGCGCCCGCGACTGTCTCCGTGAAAAGTCCGCGCTTCACGAAGTGCTCGTCGGCGAGCGCCTCTTCAAGCGTCGCGACAATGGTCACGCAGCAATCCGCGGCTGCGAGTTTCGGCCGCCAGTAGTCTGCCGTCTCGCGTGCGACGATGGCACGCACTGCATCCTTGGTTGCCTGCGGATTTTTGAAGTCGTTGACGAGATCCTGCGGCAGTCCGATCACCGCGCAGAATGCCATCCAGAATTTCTGCTCCAGCGCGCCGCAGGCGACGAACTTGCCGTCGCGCGTCGGATAAATCTGGTAGCGCGGCGAACCGCCCGCGATGATGAGCGAGCCGGGACCGGCGGCCTTGCCGGTGCCGTGCAACGTCGCCAGCCCCATCCACGCGAAGGTGAACATTGCGTCCGCCATTGCGATGTCGAGGTGCGCGCCCTGCCCGGTTTTCTCGCGCGCGATCAGCGCGAGCAGAATGTTGATGACCGCCGGAAACGTGCCGCCGCCGATGTCCGCGACCAGCGCGGGCGGCACCACGGGTGTTTCCTTCGGGCCGGGCGCAAGGGAAAGCAGGCCGGTTGCGCTGATGTAGTTGAGGTCGTGCCCCGCTTCGCCACTGCGCGGGCCGGTCTGCCCGTAGCCGGTGATCGAACAGTAAACGAGTTTCGGGTTGATCTTGCGCAGGTCTTCGTAGCCGAGGCCATGCTTTGCCATGACGCCCGGACGAAACTGCTCGACCAGCACGTCGGCGCGCGCGGCGAGTTCGCGCGCAGCCTTGCGGCCATCTTCGCTGCGCAGATCGCAGATCAGCGATTTCTTGCCGCGATTGAGCATCGCGAACGCCGCGGAGATACCGTCCCATTGCGGCGGATAGGCACGCATATCCTCGCCGCCGGGCTTCTCCACCTTGATCACTTCCGCGCCCGCTTCCGCGAGCATCAGGGTCGCGACCGGTCCGGGCAGCAGCGTCGTGAAGTCGGCGACCACGATGCCACTCAGCGGCTGCTTATTTTGCATTGCAATCTCAGAACAAACTGATGGGCAACTGCTTGCTCGCAATCAGATAGAGCATGGCGGTAACCGTCAATACCGACGCGATGGTTCCGATCAGCACTGCGTTCGACGACTGCTCGATGTAGACATTGTACTGCCGCGCCATCACGAAGGCATTCAGTGCGGGCGGCAGCGAAGCCATTAGCACCGCCGTATAGACCCATACCGGGTTGAAGCCGCCGAGCATTGCCAGCAACAGCCAGATCAGCAGCGGGTGCACCAGCAGCTTGATCGCGATCAGGAGCGGCACTTCGCGCGGTGTTTCGGTGAACGGCCGCAGCGCGACGGTGACGCCGAGTGCAAACAGCGCGCAGGGCGCGGCGGCGTTTTTTAGAAACTCCAGCGTACGGTCGATGGCCGCCGGTGCAGTCCAGTGCGCCCATGCAGCCACGACACCGAGCAGCGTTGCAATGATGAACGGATGCGTGAAGACACGGTGGACGATGAACAGCGTGGTGCCAAGCGCGCCTTTCTTGTCGTTGCCGGTCGCCGCCATCATGATCGGAACCAGCGCGAAGAACAGCGTTGAGTCGAATACGAAGATCAACGCAGTCGGGACGGTCGCCTGCGTGCCAAGCGCGGCCAGCGTCAGGCCCGGACCCATGTAGCCGACATTCGCATAGCCGCCGACGACGCCTGCAATCGTGGCTTCGCGCCAGTCGCCTTTGCGCAGCCACAGCCCGACCAGCAATGCCAGAATGAAAGCCAGCAACGTGCAGAACGACGTGGCGGCCACGAAACGCCAGTTGGCCAGTTCTTCGACCGGTGTTCGTGAGACGGTCTGAAAAAACAGCGCGGGCAGCGCCATGTAGAGCACGAGGAAATTCAGCCAGGCCATCCCGTCTTCGGGAATGCGCGCCAGCTTGCCGCTCGCAAAACCGAGGGCGATCAATCCAAAGAACGGCAGCGCTAGGCTGAGAATGTCGGCCATCGAGAAAGTCCGGAAATACGGCACGGCTCTATCAAGGGTTCGTGCGGCCCGGTCAACCTCATGTTGCAGCGCACTAGCCCTGCGCGCGGCGCTCGGCTACATATTCAGCGAGCAAAACGGGGGCTTTAATGAGCGTTTCGAAACTGCCGCGTAATTTCTACAAGGCGCTCGCCATGGGCGCGCCGGAGCCGCTCCGTGAGCTGCCGGTCCGGCTGGAGCGCGTGATCCAGTTCGTGCCGGGGCACAACGAAAAGGTTCTCTCGAAGGTCCCCGACCTCGCGAAGCAGGTGGATGTCGTCCTCGTCAATCTGGAAGACGCGATCCCCGCCGACGCTAAGGATGCCGCGCGGCAGGGCGTGATCAATGTCGGCCGGAAGGTCGATTTCGGTTCGACCGGATTCTGGATTCGTTGCAACGCCCTCGCCTCGCCATGGGCGTTCGACGATCTGGTCGAGATCGTCGGCGCGGTCGGCAACAAGCTCGATGTGGTGATGCTGCCGAAAGTCGACGGGCCGTGGGACATCCACTATCTCGATCAACTTCTGGCACAACTTGAAGCAAAGAACGGCGTGAAGAGGCCTATCCTTATTCATGCAATTCTTGAGACTGCCGAAGGCGTGAAGAACGTGGACAAGATCGCAAGCGCGTCTCCCCGCATGCACGGCATGAGCTTCGGCCCGGCCGACCTCGCTGCATCGCGTGGCATGAAGACCACGCGCGTCGGCGGCGGTCATCCCGGCTATCAGGTCGTGGCGGATGCCGAGGAAGGCAAAACCGACCGCGTTCGCCATCAGCAGGACCTCTGGCACTACTCCATCGGGAAAATGGTGGATGCCTGCGCGGCGAACGGCATCAAGCCGTTTTACGGCCCGTTCGGCGACTTCGCCGACCCCGAAGCCTGCGAAGCGCAGTTCCGCAACGCCTTCCTGCAAGGTTGTCTCGGTGCTTGGTCGTTGCATCCTTCGCAGATCGAAATCGCCAAGAAGGTGTTCAGTCCCGACCCGCAGGAAGTCGCCTTCGCGAAGAAGGCCATCGACGCCATGCCGGACGGCATGGGTGTAGCGCTCGTTGACGGCAAGATGCTCGACGACGCTACCTGGAAACAGGCCAAGGTGATGGTCGATCTGGCGAAACTGGTCGCCGAGAAAGATCCCTCGCGCGCCAGTCTCTACGCGCTCTAGAGGTTCTGCTAGACTTCTGGCGGGGAGCAAACAGCCGCCGGATGAATACCTTTGTCGCCGTCAACCCGGCGTCCGGAAACGGACGCACGGGAAAGCAATGGCCGCGTATCGCACGATCGCTGCGCGAGGCTATCGGCCCATTCGAGGCAAAGCTCACAAAGACACCGCAGGAAGCTACCCATCTGGTCCGCGGTGCGGTGGCAAACGGTGCCACTCTCGTCATCGCGGTCGGTGGAGACGGCACGATCAACGAGGCAATCAACGGCCTGTGCAACGGCAGCGATAGCGCGCCGCAGAACGTCGTATTCGGTGCCGTGACCAACGGAACCGGCGGCGATTTCCGCCGCACGTTCGAAATTACCGGCGGCGTTGCCGCGTCGATCGAGAGGCTGAAGAACGGAACGGTGCGCAACATCGACCTCGGAGTCGTTACGTTTACCCGTCACGACGGCACCGAGAGCAGGCGCTGGTCGAACAATGTCGCAAGTTTCGGATTTTCCGGAGAGGTCGTGCGCGCCGTCAACGAAGCGCGGTTCAGCAAGTTGCTTGGTGGAAAGATAGCCTTTCTCTGGAACAGTTACAGGGAGCTGCGCCGCTATGACGGTTTTCGCGCGACGCTCGACATCGACGGGCATGTCATCGAGGATGAGTTCTGCATCGTCGCAATCTGCAACGGGCGCTACTTCGGCGGCGGCATGATGGTTGCGCCTGAGGCCGATCCGGCTGACGGCATGTTCGACGTCGTCATTGTCCGGCAAAATCCGAAACTTTCGGTCTTCGATATGCGCCTGCTCTATTCGGGCGCGCACCTTTCGCACCCGAATGTCTCGGTGATCCGCGCGAAGCAGCTTGTGGCGCGCAGCCTTTCCAACCATCCGGTGTTGCTCGACATCGAAGGCGAAGCACCAGGCCGGCTGCCGGCCAGCTTCCGGATTGTCCCTTCGGCGCTCCGCATCCGCTGCTAACGCGAGTTCCCACAATTGTTACCGGAAAAGCGCGGCTTCCTTACCCGGCGCCGAAGTTTGGCCCGATTAGGCGGTTTGCACTATGATCGGACTATGAGCCCCGATTTTATGAAACCGCGTGAAGCGAAATACCGGATCGGCCAGATCGTCCGGCACAAATTTTATCCGTTCCGCGGTATCGTGTTCGACGTCGATCCGACGTTCAACAACACCGAGGAATGGTGGCTGTCTATCCCTGAGGCGATGCGCCCGTCGAAAGACCAGCCGTTCTATCATCTGCTCGCGGAGAATTCGGACACGGAATACGTCGCTTACGTCTCCGAACAGAATCTGGAGCCGGATACTTCCGGCGAGCCGCTGCGTCATCCGGAATTGAACGAGCGTTTCGCAACCGATGCCGACGGTAACTACCGCTCGCGGGACCACAAGGCGCACTAGGCAAACGCTTTAGCCAAAAGAAAAACGGCGCGTCCGAGACGCGCCGTTTTCGTATTCATGTGTGCGAAGCGCTTACTGCTTCTTCTGCTCGAGAAGCTTCTTGGCTTCCTTGTTCATCGACTCTTCGAGCTTCTGGCGCTGCGCCTGGATTTCCTTCGGGTCGACCGGCGGGCCATCATAGGACTTGGCGAAGTCCGTCAGCGGGAAGGTGATGTTCACGGTGCGGCCGACGTGGTTGATGGTCTGCACGATCAGCGCCTTGCCCTTCTTCAGGCCGGCGACGAAATCATCGTTGACCTGGAGGTCGGCGAAGCATCCGTCCGGAACGCAGATCGCGTACTTGGCTTCGATCGGCTGGTTCTGATCGACCACGACGCGAAGGCCCGGCTCGAGCAGCATGCCGAGCGGCACGGCGATGCGGAACAGCTTCTGCGCGCCCTTCTCCTCGATCACGGTGACTGCGGCGAGCATCTGGCCGGTTTCGGCGTGGAGATTCTGGGTAACGACGCAGGTCTCTTTCTTGGTCTGGTCGTTGTTCTGGCAGATCTTGGTCCACTTGGTCGCGAGCACGTTCTGCTGCTGCGGCTGCTTGGCGTCCTTCTGGTTCGGATCGGCCTTCTGCTTGGTCTCTTTCTTCTTCTCGGTCTTCTTCTCCTGCGCGAAGCCGGGCACGGTGCCGCTCAGCACCGTCGCGGCGGCAAAGCCGGCGATAAGAAACGCGCAAACGGGCGCGGTCAGCGAACGAAACTTCATCGACTATCCCCTGTGGTCTTTGCCTCGAGCGGCGACGGAAGAACGCGAATAAACGCAGATGCCGGCGGGCGGTTCTGATTTGTTCGCGCACCGTGTCGGGGCCAAATGAGGCAAGACAGTGGCACGCACCCCGGAAATACGGGGTCACATGATATGGTTTCGGGCGCTTGCCGACGATTCGGAACGCCCATCGGAGAGCATCCCAAGCCGTGCCCGATCCCGCCAATAAACATTCGTTGCATTTGCGGTACCGGGTTCATGCCGCCGCGCTGCTCTTTGCCTGCTTCGCGGGCAGCGGCGCTTTTGCCGCTCCCCGGCATGCGCTCGCCATGCACGGAGAGCCGCTCTACGGGCCGGACTTCACCCATTTTCGCTATGCGAATCCGGAGGCGCCCAAGGGCGGCCGGTTGACCATCGCCGCGGTCGGGACCTTCGACAGCATCAATCCCTTCGTGATCCGCGGTAACCCGTTCCAGAAGGTCCGCAACTATGTGGTCGAAGGATTGATGGCCAGGGGTCAGGACGAGCCGTTCACGGTCTACCCGCTGATCGCGAAAACCATCGAGACGGACGACGAGCGCCGCTTCGTCGCGTTCACGCTGGACGAACGCGCACGGTTCTCCGACGGACAGCCGGTTACCGCCGAGGACGTGCTATTCTCATGGCAACTGTTGCGCGACAAGGGACGGCCGAACCACCGGCTTTATTATTCGAAAGTCGTGAAGGCGGAAAAGACCGGCCCGCACGCGGTGCGCTTCGACTTCGCCGACGACGGCGACCGCGAGCTTCCGCTCATCATGGCGATGATGCCGGTGCTGCCGAAGCATGCGACCGATGCCGAGAAGTTCGGCGAGCCTTCGCTCGCTCCGATGCTGGGAAGCGGGCCTTATACGATCGAGGAGATTCGTTCCGGCGAGCATGTGCTGTTACGGCGCAACGCGGCTTACTGGGGCCGCGACCTGCCCGCGAACCGCGGCCATTATAATTTCGACGAGCTTCGCTTCGAGTTTTATCGCGAGGCGGTGACATGGCTGGAGGCTTTCCGCCGCAAGCAGTTCGACTTCCTGATCGAAGACGATCCGTCACGCTGGGCGCTCGAATACGATTTTCCCGCCGCGAAAAGCGATGGTCTGATCCGCGAGGAGATCGGCAGCGAAGCCCCGAAGCCAATCCCTGCCCTCGTGTTCAATACGCGCCGCGCGATCTTTGTGGATGCGCGCGTGCGCGAGGCGCTGATCGAACTGTTCGATTTCGAGTGGGTGAATGCAAAACTGTTTCACTCCGCATTTCGGCGGAGCGGCAGCTTCTTCGACGATTCGAAGCTCTCGGCTCGCGGCGAGCCGCCCAACGAGAAAGAGCGCGAACTGCTCGCGCCGTTCCTCTCCGAACTGCGTCCGGACGTGCTCGAAGGAAAGTACGAGCCGCCCGTTTCCGACGGTTCGGGACGCGACCTCCAGCGGCTGCGCCGTGCGCTACAGTTACTGCGGCAGGCAGGATGGACCACGAAGGACAACCGCCTTGTTCATCGCGCTACCGGCGCGCCGTTCCGTTTTGAAATTCTCGTCACGGGCCGCGAGGACGAGCGCCTCGTGAATGTCTACGCCAGCATGCTGGCGCGCGCGGGCATTACCGCCGATGTGCGGCGCGTGGACGGATCGCAGTTCGAACAGCGCCGCACGCAATTCGATTTCGACATGGCACCCGCGGTATGGAGTCAGTCGCTCTCGCCGGGTAACGAGCAGTTCTTCTATTTCGGCTCCGCGAGCGCGGACCAGCCGGGCACGCGCAATTACATGGGCATGAAAAGCAAGGCCGCGGATGCCATGATCGAGGCGACATTGCGCGCACGCACGCCGCAAGAGTTGCGCGATGCGGCGCGCGCGCTCGACCGCGTGCTGATGTCCGGGAATTATTTTGTGCCGCTTTACTACCTGCCGAAAACGCGGATTGCGCGTTGGCCGCACATCGAACGGCCGGACACTACTTCGCTCTACGGCGTGCTGCCCGATACGTGGTGGCGGAAGGCAGGCGTGCGATGAGTGGCGCCGGCACATTCGCCCCGCAGATCACGCTGGACGCGCTATTCCAGCGCAACGCGCAGGCCGGACCGGAGGCGACCGCGATTACCGAGCACGGCAGCGTGGGACTGCGTGAGCTGAGCTACGCCGCGCTGAACGACGACGTGAACGCGGTCGCGGCACAGATCGAAGGTTTCAAGTTCGACACGCCGCGCAATATCGCACTGCTTTTGCCGAACGGAGCCGAACTCGCCATCGCCCTGCTCGCGGTCATGCGCGCGGGGCATTGCGCCGTACCGATGCCGGTGGCGTGGCGAAAGTCCGATCTGGTTCGCGCGTTGCGGACCTGCGAGGCGGCTGCACTCATCACCACGGCGAATTTTGCGCATGAAGCATTGCCGGCGCTTGCCGCTTCCGCCGCAAGCGAAGTGTTCGAACTGAGCTTTCCTTGCGCTTTCGGCGACGGATTGCCGGACGGAATAATTCCGCTCTCGCTCGACAGGACGAAGCAGGAAATTAAAGCCGTTGCGCTCGCTCCAGAACAGTCCACGATTGCGACATTTGGCGCGAACGCGAACGGCGTCGACCTGTTCCCGCGCACGAATGCGCAATGGCTTGCGGCGGGCTTGAGTCCGCTGCTCGCGGCGGACATCCGGCAAGGCGACACCATCGTCAGCGCCGTGCCTCCCGCGTCGCTTGCGGGCGTCGCCGGTGCGTTCATCCCCTGGCTGCTGACCGGCGGCACGCTGGAACTGCATGCAGACATGCCGCGCGAAGCGATGTTCGCCGAGGGCAAGCGTGTTCATCTGCTCGCACCCGCGCGGTTGCTTCCTGCCGTTGCGCGCGTGCTCGGCGCACCGCTCGCATCTTCGACCGGCGTGCATACCGGCGGCACGGCAGATACCGACTTCAGCGCGATCAACAGCGAACGGCTTTGCGACCTCTATGCGCTCGGCGAACATGCGGCGTTCGCGTTGCGGCGCACGTTGCCTTCGCAATCTCCGGCAGTACCCGCTGGTGAAGTCCCCGCTGGCGCAACAGGAGGGCCGGTGACGGTCGAGACGTCGCGAAGCAGCGACGGCGAAATCCTCGTGCGCGGCGCATTACTCGCTACAAGCGCAAAAGCCGGCGAATTGGCGCAAACCGGATTCAGTTCCTATGCCGTCGATGGCGGAGGCTTCCTCCCCGTCGCGCCGCCCGGCCTGCTTTCCATCGGCGGATTGCAATTTGGCGCGAACGATCTGGAGCGGCGAATTCTCAAGGCCGTGCCGGACGCGAAAGTCGCACAGACCGCCGATCCATTACTCGGTACGCGCATCGTCATCTGGTCGGCGCAGCCCGACCATGCGGTTGATGCGTTGCTGGAGGCCGGATTGCCGCGCATCATCGCGCATTCGGTCATCATGGCCGAACAGGCACGCAAGGCAGGATGAGCATGGCGACACCGATCACCATCGACGTGGTTTCCGACGTGGTGTGTCCATGGTGCTATGTGGGCAAACGCCGCCTCGAAATGACGCTTGCTTCGCGAAAGGACATTGCTGCCGAAATCCGCTGGCGGCCGTTCTTCCTCGATCCGACCGTGCCGCGCGAAGGCAAGCCGCGCATCGACTACATCACCGGGAAGTTCGGCGGCACGGAGAAACTCACCGCCGCGCATAAACGGCTGACCGGAATCGGCGCGGAAGCAGGTATCGACTTTCACTTCGAAGACATCGAAGTACAGCCGAATACGCTGGACGCGCATCGCGTGATCGGATGGGCGATGGTGGAAGGCAAGGCCGATGCTGTCGTGGACAATCTGTTTCGCGATTTCTTCGTGAATGGCGCGAACCTCGCCGACCCGGAAACGCTCGCGGCGGCCGGCGCGCGCGGCGGCATGGACATCGCGAAACTTCGCGCAGACCTCGCGAGCGATAAGGATAGCGAACTTGTCCGCAAGCAAGCACAGGCCGCATCTGCCAGCGGTATCGGCGGCGTGCCGTTCTTCGTCTTCAACAGCAAGATCGCGCTCGCGGGCGCGCAGGAAGCGGAAGTGATTTCTTCCGCCATCGACCAGTCGCTCGCGGCGGCGACGGGCGGCTAACTACGCCGCCTTCGCGCGCTTCGCGATTGCAGCCAACGTCTCCAGCAATTTCTTCGTGCCCTTCAGACGTGCGTCCAACTTGTCCCAGCCGCGCAGCACGACCACGGTCATGTCGGGGCGCACGCGAGCGTTCGGTCCTTCCTTGCCGATCCACTGGATCAGGCCTTCCGGATTGTCGAAGCGCCCGTCACGGAACGCGATGGTCGCGCCCTTCGCGCCCGCTTCGATCTTCGCGACATTGGCCGCGCGGCACAGGGCCTTGATCTCGACGATCTGGAGCAGCGTTTTCATCTCGTCCGGCATGGCGCCGAAACGATCCACGATTTCGGCGGCGATGGAATCGATCTCCGCGTTCGTTTCCAGTTCGGCGAGGCGGCGATAGAGGCCGAGGCGCACGGCGAGATCGGGAACATATTCTTCCGGGATCATCACGGGCGTACCGACATTGATTTGCGGCGACCACTTGTCGGCGGCAGGCATGTCCGCGCCTGCTTTCAGCATCATCACCGCTTCTTCGAGCATTTCCTGATACAGTTCGTAACCGACTTCGCGGATATGGCCGGACTGTTCCTCGCCGAGCAGGTTGCCAGCACCGCGGATGTCGAGATCGTGCGAGGCAAGCTCGAAGCCCGCGCCGAGTTGATCGAGCGATTGCAGTACTTTCAGCCGCCGCTCCGCCTGCGCGGTCACCGGCTTGTCGGCGGGAATGGTGAGCAGCGCATAGGCGCGCGTCTTCGAGCGGCCGACACGGCCGCGCAACTGGTAGAGCTGCGCGAGGCCGAAGCGATCGGCGCGATGAACGATCAGCGTGTTCGCGGTCGGTATGTCGAGACCGGATTCGACGATGGTGGTCGAGAGCAGCACGTCGAACTTTCCGTCGTAGAAATCCGACATGATGCCTTCGAGCGTGGACGGCGGCATCTGGCCGTGTGCAACAGCGGCGCGGATTTCCGGCACATGCTCGTCGAGGAATTGCTTGCGGCCGTCGAGGTCCTCGATGCGCGGGCAGACATAGAACGCCTGCCCGCCGCGATATTTCTCGCGCAACAGCGCTTCGCGAACCGTCAGCGGATCGAACGGCGATACGAAGGTCCGCACGGCAAGGCGGTCCACCGGAGGCGACGCGATCAGCGAAAGCTCGCGCACGCCGGTCAATGCCAGTTGCAGCGTGCGCGGGATCGGGGTCGCGGTCAGCGTCAGCACATGGACTTCCGTGCGCAACTGCTTGAGCCGCTCTTTATGCGCAACGCCGAAGTGCTGCTCCTCGTCCACGATGACAAGGCCGAGGTTCTTGAACTCGACGCTCTTTGCGAGCAGCGCGTGCGTGCCGATCACGATGTCCACCGTGCCGTCGGCAAGGCCCGCGCGCGTTGCCGCAATGTCCGATGCTGAAACCAGCCGGCTTGCCTGTCCGATCCTGAACGGAAAACCGCGGAAGCGCTCCGAGAACGTGCGGAAATGCTGGCGTGCGAGCAGCGTGGTCGGCACCACCACCGCCACTTGCGTGCCGTTGCTTGCCGCGACGAATGCCGCGCGCAAGGCAACTTCCGTTTTTCCGAACCCCACGTCGCCGCAGATCAGGCGATCCATCGGGCGGCCCGCGCCGAGGTCGTGAATGGTGGCGTCGATGGCGGCGCGCTGGTCGTCGGTTTCGTCGTAGGGAAAGCGTGCGGCGAATTCCTCGTACTGACCTTCGATCACGCCCATCTTCGGTGCGTCGTGCAGGCTGCGCGCAGCCGCAATCTTCACCAGCGCTTCCGCCATTTCCTTGATGCGTTGCTTGAGGCGTGCCTTGCGGTTCTGCCAGCCCGCGCCGCCGAGCCGGTCGAGTTCGACGCCGGTATCTTCGGAGCCGTAACGCGAAAGCAATTCGATGTTCTCGACGGGCAGAAACAGGCGGTTGTTATCGGCGTAATGGATTTCGAGGCAGTCGTGCGGCACGCCGAGCGCCTCGATGGTTTTCAGCCCGACGAAGCGTCCGATGCCGTGATCGACATGCACGACGAGGTCGCCCGCGTTCAGGCTGGTCAGTTCGGAAATGAAATCCTGCGGGCGCTTGTGCTTGCGCTGCGGGCGCGCGAGGCGCTCGCCGAGAATGTCCTGCTCGCTGACGATGACGGCGTCGGTGGTCTCGAAACCGGATTCAAGACCGAGCAGCGCGAAGCCCGTAGTACCCTGCTTCAGTCCGGTGAGGCCGCCCCAGTCTTGCACCACCACTGTCGCGGTCAGGCCGTGATCGGCGAAAACCTGCATCAGGCGCTCGCGCGAGCCTTCGCTCCATGAGGCGACGAGAACTTTCTTGCCTTCACTTTGCTTCGCACGGATATGCGCCGAAGCTGCTTCAAAAACATTGCCGCTGGGCGCCGCGCGTTCCGGCGCGAAGCTACGCCCCTGACGGAGTGCCGGATCGACCACACGTCCACCACTTTCGGGGGCAGCGAACGGTGATATGCGCGCGACCGAAGTCTGCTTCAGGCGCAGTTCCCATTCGTTGCCCGTGAGATAAAGCCGCTCCGCGGGTAGCGGCTTGTAGAGCGGCATCTGCCCCGCATCGAACGCTTCCTTGCGGGCCGCGTAATAATCCGCGATCTGATCGATGCGCTCGCGCGAGGCTTCCTCGACCAGCGGTTCGAGCACGGCCGGTGTCGCGGGAAGATAATCGAAAATCGTTTCCAGCTTTTCATGGAACATCGGCAGCCAGTGCTCCATGCCCGGATGGCGGCGGCCTTCGCTCACCGCTTCGTAGAGCGCGTCATCGCGCGTATTGCCGCCGAATTGCGCGATATAGCCTTGCCGGAAGCGCGCGATGGATTCCGGATCGAGACGGAATTCGCTGGTCGCAAGCAGTTCCAGTTCGTCGAGCGTGGAAGCGCTGCGCTGTGTTTCCGGGTCGAACGCGCGGATCGTTTCCAGCGTCTCGCCGAAGAAGTCGAGCCGCACTGCGCCGATGCCACCCGGTGCGTACAGGTCGATGATGCCGCCGCGCACCGCATATTCGGCGGCGTCGCGCACGGTCGAGGCGCGCGAAAAGCCGTTTTGCTCCAGCCACTGCACCACGCCATTAAAATCGACGCGCTGCCCCGGCTTCATCCGAAGCGAGGATGCTTTCACGAAATCGCGTGGCGGCACTCGCTGCAATACGCCATTCACGGTTGCGAGCACGATGGCCGGCTCGCTGCCGCCATGCGCGATGCGCGCGAGCGCGGTCATGCGGCGCGCGACCACTTCGGGGATCGGAGAAACGCGGTCGAACGGCAGGCAGTCCCACGCGGGAAATGTCCATACCGGAAGATCGGATGCGAAGAATTGCAACGCGCCTGCCAGCGCGGCCATGCGCTCGGCGTCGCGGCACACGACCATAAAATGCTTGCTCGCGGCGTCGCTGCGCGCGAAATGCGCGCGCGCCAGATCGGCCACCACGAGCGCCGAAGCGCCGTCGGGCACGTTCGCAATGGTGAGTGGCGCGCCGGGCCTGAGCGCGGCGCCTCGCAACGCCTGCGGTACGTTCACGGCTGGCCGTCCCGGTAATAGTCCACGATCTTACGAAAGATGCCGCTGTCGAAATTCGCGGGCACCGGCGCTGTCCCCGCGATCCATAGATAGAGTTCGGGGTCCGGCGCTTCCATCAGCGCTTCCAGTTCGTCGATCTCGGTATCGCTCAGCGTGGCGACCTTCGCATCGACGAAACGGCCGAGCACGAGGTCCATCTCGCGCGTGCCGCGATGCCAGGCGCGGAAGCGCAACCGCTTGCGCCGCTCGTTCAGGGGTTCCGTCTGCATCGCCAGCTCCAACGCCAAAAGCCCGGACGTGCCGGGCGGGTCTCTATAGCCGCGCGGGAAACGCGGCGACAAGGCCCTCCTGCGCATGGTTGCGCCGCGCGAGACGTTCGGCCAATTTGCCGCCATGCGCCCGGCCGTTCTGAACGCTCTTTTCGCGCCGCTCGGCGCGCTCCCCGGTATCGGACCGAAATTCGCGGCGCTGTTCGGGCGGCTATTCGGCCGCGACGAGCCGCGAGTGATCGACGCGCTGTTTCATCTTCCGGTTTCGGCCATCGATCGCCGCGCGCAGCCGAAGCTGAAGGATGTCGTGGCGGACCAGATCGTCACGCTGAAAGTAATGGTCGAGAAGCACACGCCTGCGCCGCCGCGCGGACGCGCGCCGCATCGCGTGCAGGCTTCCGACGACACCGGCACGCTAGAACTGGTTTATTTCGGAATCCCGCGCGAGCGTATCGAGAAGCTGCTGCCCGTTGGCGAGACGCGCTACGTTTCCGGCAAGGCGGCGCTTTATGACGGCCGTTGGCAGATGACACATCCCGACCGCGTCGTCGATGAAAAGGGATTGGAAAAGCTGGCAGGCGTCGAGCCGGTTTATCCGCTGACACAGGGCCTCTCGAATACCATCGTACGCCGCGCGGCGGGAGGCGCACTGTCGCGAACCGTTGAACTGGCCGAGTGGCAGGACGCGGCATTCGTTACGTCGAGGCGCTTTCCCTCCTTCCGGGAAGCGCTCGCGCGGCAACATGAACCGAAAGAACCTGGCGACGCGGACCCATCTTCCGTTTTCCGCGCCCGCCTTGCCTACGACGAACTGCTTGCGCAACAGCTCGCCCTCGCGCTGGTGCGCAGCGACATGCGGCGCGAGCCGGGACGCGAGAATTTCGCGGAAGGAAAATTGCGCGCGAAGATCGAAGCGGCGTTGCCGTTCTCGCTCACGCCGTCGCAGCGCCGCGCCAGCGAAGAGATTGCGGCCGATCTCCGCGCACCGCACCGGATGCTGCGGCTGCTACAGGGCGATGTCGGCTCCGGCAAGACGCTGGTCGCGTTGCTCGCAAGCGCGCATGTAATCGAGGCTGGGCGGCAAGCGGCCATCATGGCACCGACCGAAATTCTCGCGCGGCAACATGCCGACCGCATCGCGCCGCTGGCGGATGCCGCGGGAATTCGCGTAGCGCTGCTTACGGGACGCGAGCGCGGCAAGCCGCGCGAAGAAATGCTGAAGCGCCTCGCATCCGGCGAACTCGATCTCCTGATCGGCACCCATGCGATTTTTCAGGAGGATGTTGCCTTCCACGACCTCGCGTTTGCCGTCGTGGACGAGCAGCACCGCTTCGGCGTTCACCAGCGGCTTGCGCTAACCGACAAGGGCAACGCTCCTGACGTGCTGGTGATGACCGCGACGCCGATCCCGCGCACGCTGGTCCTCACCTATTTCGGCGACATGGAGATTTCGGAGTTACGCGAGAAGCCGGCGGGGCGCTTCCCCATCGACACCCGCACCGTTTCGCTGGAGCGGCTCGAGGAAGTCGTCGCCGGAGTGAAACGCGCGGTCGAGAACGGCGCGCGCGTCTACTGGATTTGCCCGCTGGTGGAAGAATCGGAAGACAGCGATCTCGCCGCCGCCGAGATGCGCTTCACGGAGCTTCAGAACGTTTTCGGCGCGAACGTAGGTCTCGTCCACGGCCGCCTCAAGGCGGCGGAGAAGGACGAAGCGATGGCGAAGTTCGCGCGCGGCGAAACGCAGGTGCTGGTTGCCACCACCGTGGTCGAGGTTGGCGTCGATGTACCGGAAGCAACCGTCATGGTGATCGAGCAGGCAGAGCGCTTCGGGCTTGCGCAGCTGCATCAACTTCGCGGGCGCGTCGGGCGTGGCAGCGCTCCGTCGACCTGCCTGCTTCTGTTCAGGGAGCCGCTCGGCGAAACCGCGAAGCGGCGTCTCTCCATACTTCGCGAAACCGAGGATGGTTTTCGCATCGCGGAGGAAGACCTTGCGTTGCGCGGCGAAGGCGAAGTGCTGGGCACGCGCCAGAGCGGTTTGCCGGGCTTCAAGATCGCACTGCCCGAATTACATCGCGACCTGATCGAAACCGCGCGCAGGGAAGCCGCGCTGATCGTGTCGCGAGATCCGTCGCTGACCGGCACTCGCGGGGAAGCGTTGCGGACGCTGCTCTATCTGTTCGAGCGCGAGGAAGCGGTTCGGTTGCTGGAGGCCGGCTGACGCCTAGACGGCGCCGTAGCGGTCCGGGCCAGCGCCGGCGTAACGGTTCGGACCGTACTTGTTGTTGCCGGGGTTGCCGGGCAGCAGCATGAACACCAGCAGGATGATGAAGAAAATCAACATCAGGATGCCAACCGCCAGAAACAGGTTGGCGCTGACGCCAAGCGAGAACGCAGTTGCGTTGTTCACCGCCCTGCCGCCGACCGTCGCGGTGGTCGCAAGGATCGATTGGTGGATCAGATTGAATGCAAGAATGAAAAAGATGAACATCGTGCCGTAGGGGAACAGCAGCCACCAGCCGGACTTGTTGGTGTCGTGCAGGCGGCGGACGGTGACGGAGAGCGTCGGCAGGAACAGCGCAAGGGCGACGACGATATAGAACGGGCCGCCGACGACGTACCAGAACTGAGGACCATTCCATCCCGCGAAAATCAGCGAGTCGAGGACGATGGCGCCAAAGGTGCAAATGATCGAGAACAGAACCCACCACCAGTATTCGGCGCGGGCAGCCCGCTGACCGAAATACGAGTAGTTGAAGATGCCTTCGCCGACCGCATCGCCGAACGTCATTGCTGCCATTGCCAGCCCCCGGAACCCTTGGAATTGCGGCAAGATTAGCCGGGCTGCCGGAAAATGGAAGATGGGTCCGCGTGCGGACGGTTCACATCGCCGGGAGCGGCGCTGACAGGCCGGAAACGGGGCGGTTCGCCCACCCGTCACTCCACCGTCACCGATTTCGCAAGATTGCGCGGCTGGTCCACGTCCGTGCCGCGCAGCACGGCGACATGGTACGCGAGTAGCTGTACCGGAATCGAGAAGACCAGCGGGGAAACCGTCGCCGGCATGTCCGGCAGCGTGAGGACCGTCGCGGCATTGATGCCGGCCGCGGCTGCTCCCTTGCGGTCGGTCAGCAGGATGATCCTGCCGCCGCGCGCCAGCACTTCCTGCATGTTGGAAGCGGTCTTCTCGAACACGAAGTCATGCGGCGCGATGACGACGACCGGCATGTGCTCGTCGATCAGCGCGATCGGGCCATGTTTGAGTTCGCCGGCGGCATAGCCTTCGGCGTGGATGTAGGAGATTTCTTTCAGCTTCAGCGCACCTTCGAGGGCGAGCGGATAGTTCGTGCCGCGGCCAAGATAAAGCACGTCCTGCGCGTTCATCAGCTCCTTGGCGAGGCGCTCGATGTCGCTCTCAAGTTTCAGCGCTTCCGCCATGTGGCGGGGGACTTCGATCAGCGCATGAACCAGCTTGCGCTCGTCGTCCCGCGAGAGATGCCCGCGCGCCCTGCCCGCCGCAATCGCCAGCGCGGCAAGCGCGGCAAGCTGGCAGGTGAAAGCCTTGGTGGAAGCAACGCCGATTTCCGGCCCTGCAAGCGTGGGCAGGATCGCATCGCTTTCGCGCGCGATGGTGGAAGTCGAGACATTGACCACCGAGAGAATGTGCTGGCCGTTCTCCTTCGCGAAACGGAGCGAAGCGAGCGTGTCGGCGGTCTCGCCGGACTGCGACACGAAAATTGCAAGACCGTTCTTCGCGAGCGGCGCATCGCGATAGCGGAACTCGGAGGCGATATCGACATCAACCGCGATCCGCGCGAAGCGCTCGAACCAGTATTTCGCGACCTGCCCGGCATAGAACGCCGTGCCGCAAGCGGAGATGGTGATGCGCTCCAGCTTCCTGAAATCGAACGGCAGTTCGGGAAGACGCACTTCCTCTTTCGCCATGTCGATGTAATTCGCGAGCGTGTGGCCGACCACTTCCGGCTGCTCGTGGATTTCCTTCGCCATGAAGTGGCGGTGATTGCCCTTGTCCACGATGAAGGAACCGGCGGCGACTTTCTGCACCGGACGCTCGACCTTGCGGCCCTGCTCGTCGCGGATTTCGGCGCTGGTGCGGGTTAGCACCACCACGTCGCCTTCTTCGAGGTACGCGATGGTGTCGGTCAGCGGCGCGAGCGCAATCGCGTCGGAGCCGAGATACATCTCGCCGTTGCCGTAACCGACCGCGAGCGGGCTGCCCTTGCGCGCGCCGATCATCAGGTTTTCGTCGCCGTCGAACAGGAACGCGAGCGCAAACGCGCCGCGCAATTTCGGGAGCGACTCCTTCACCGCTTCGGCAGCGCTCAAGCCGCGCTTCATCGCGTCGGTGACGAGATGCGCGATCACTTCCGTGTCGGTTTCGGTAACGAAGTTCGCGCCGCGCGCGGTCAGTTCGTCGCGCAGCTCGCGAAAATTCTCGATGATGCCATTATGGACGACGGCCAGCTTCTCGGTCGCGTGCGGATGGGCGTTGATTTCGTTCGGCGCGCCGTGGGTCGCCCAGCGCGTATGGCCGATGCCGATTTTCCCGGCGAGCGGCTCCTTGTCGAGGCGCGTTTCGAGATTTTTCAGCTTGCCGCTGGCGCGGCGGCGCGTCAGCGCGCCATGCTCCAGCGTCGCGACGCCTGCGGAATCATATCCGCGATATTCGAGCCGCTTCAGCGCGCCGACGAGTTGCGGCGCGACCGGCGTGGTTCCGAGAATACCGACAATGCCGCACATACGATCAATCCACCCGTATCTTTCGCGGGAATCTACCCGCATCCGGTTTAAATCGCGTTCAAAGGCGCAACGAAATCACATCCGGTTTCGCCCGGTTGCTACGAAGCGTTAAGCCTATTTCTTGGCTTTCCCGCGGGCTTTGCGCGTTACCGTGGCCCAATCCGGCTTGTTCGCTTGCCGTCCGCGCGCAACCGCCAGCGCGCCCGCGGGGACGTCTTCGGTAATCACCGAGCCGGTGCCGACATAGGCACCCTCGCCGATCGTCACCGGCGCGACCAGCGCGGTATCCGAACCAATAAACGCGCCCTTGCCGATGACGGTTTTATGCTTGTCAAAGCCATCGTAGTTACAGGTGATGGTGCCGGCGCCGATGTTCGCTTCCGCGCCGACTTCGGCGTCGCCGACATAGGAAAGATGGTTCGCCTTCGCGCCGTCGCCGAAGCTCGCCGCTTTCACTTCGACAAAATTGCCGATCCTGGTTTTCGCACCGAGCTTCGTGCCAGGACGCAGCCGCGCAAACGGACCCACCACCGCGCCTTCGCCGATCTCCGCGCCTTCGACGTGCGAGAAGGCGCGCACCGTCGCGCCATCCTTCACGGTGACGCCCGCGCCGAAAAATACGTTCGGCTCGATGGTGACGTCTTTTCCGAATTTCGTATCGGCAGAGAGGAACACCGTCTCCGGCGCGATCATGGTCACGCCCGCTTCGAGCGCGGCCTTGCGCAGCCGCTTTTGCAACTGGCCTTCCGCTTCCGCAAGCTGCGACTTGTCGTTGATGCCCATGACTTCCTCCTCCGGCGCTTCGCGCACGGTGACGTTCAGGCCGTGTGCGCGCGCGATCGCGACCGCATCGGTCAGGTAGAATTCCTTTTTCGCATTCTCGTTCGTGATGGCGTCCAATAACGCAAGCGCGTGCTTGCCCTGTAGCGCCATGATGCCCGCGTTGCAGAGCGTGATCTTCTTCTCCGCTTCGCTTGCTTCCTTTTCCTCGACGATCTTAGCGAGGCCGTTTCCGTCGATTACCAGCCGGCCATAGCCGTGCGGATCGGCGGGACGAAAACCGAGCACCGCGACCGCGGCATCCTGCAACGCATCCGCCAGCGCGGAGAAGGTTTCGGCGCGCAGCAGCGGCGTATCGCCGAAGGCGATCACCACGTTTTGCCCGCGCAGCGCTTCGCGCGCAGCGAGCACGGCGTGGGCCGTGCCGAGGCGTTCGCGCTGGACGAAGATACCCGCATCTTTCGCATGACGGCGGACCTCGGCCGCGACGTCTTCACGGTCCGGGCCGATCACCGCATCGAGCCTTCCCGCGCCGCTGCGGGAGGCAGCCTGCAAGACGCGCCCGATCAGCGTGGTCCCGCCCACCCGGTGCAGCACTTTCGGGAGTGTGGAACGCATCCGTGTGCCTTCGCCGGCGGCGAGTACGAGGACTGAGAAATCGGTGGCCAAATCGCGTTCCGGGCTGCTTCTGTGGAGGATTGGCGGGCGGTGTAGCCGAACCGGGCGGCAGGAGGAAGCGCGCAGGGGTTAACGCCCGACTCTGGTAGATTCCGCCAAACGATTCGGCGGCATCGGGCATTCATGGCGACACCCAAAATCGACCCCCGCAAGGACGGTCCGCGCAAGGCGCCTCCCGCGACGCCGCTGCGGGCCTATGCGGCGTGGGGGCTGTTCGCGGCCATTGCCCTTGTCGCGGCGGGAGGCGTTTTCGTCTGGCGCGACGGCAAGGCTCCCATCGCGCAGGTTCAGGCCCCGCCGCCCCAGCCGCAGGTCGTAGTCAATCCGAACCCCGAACGCGAAATCAATCGCCTCAACGAAGCGGTCCGCGTGCTGGCCGCCGAGCGCGACCGCCTCGCCAACCGGCTCGACGAGCTTGAGCGCTCGGTCACCGACATCACCGCCTCCATCCCGCAGAAGAAAAAGCTGCCGGCGATGAAGGAGGACGTGCCGCCTGCACCCCCCACTGCTCCGCCGCTGGAAGTGGTGACGCCGCCCAACCCGCAGCCCCGGCCGCAGCAGAACGGGAACAACCAGTTCCAGACAGATCCGCAGAACCCTGCGCCGCAGGTGTTCGCGCCTCCGCCGCAGCAACCCGTGCCCCCACAACAACAGCAGCCGCAGCAGCCTGCGCCGGAAGTCACCAACACCATCAAGACCGAGTTCGCCGTCGATCTCGGCGGCGACCGCAACGTCGCCGCGTTGCGCCGTCGCTGGACCAGCTTGCGCGACAATCACGGTGCGATTGTCGAGAACCTGCGGCCGCTGATCCAGGTCAAGGAAGGCACGAAACAGGGGACGGTCGAGTTACGGCTCGTCGCCGGGCCGATTGCGAATGCCGCCGATGCCGCGCGCGTCTGTGCGCGATTGCAGATCAGCAACGTACCCTGCGTGCCCACCGTATTCGACGGACAGAGGCTTTCCATTCGCTGACGGCTGCCGTAAGCCGTCCGCGCAATGAAAATACCTAACCGCGCCGGCATCTACGCGCTCCTGTTCGTGATGCCGCTGTTCTTCGTCTCCAACCTCATCATCGGACGCGCCGTGACCGACGCGGTCGCGCCCGCGACGCTCGCATTCTGGCGCTGGTTTCTGGCCGCAATGATGCTGTTGCCGTTCGCATGGCGCGGATTGATCGCACATGCCGGGACATTCAAATCGCTATGGCGCGAGTTGTTGTGGCTTGGCGTGCTCGGCATGGTGTTCTGCGGCGCAGGTGTCTATCTCTCTCTCCGCTACACCACCGCGAGCAACGCGGCGCTGATCTATACCTCGTCGAGCATCTCGATCGTGGTGATGGAAGCGCTGTTCTTCCGCGAGAAACTGGCGGGCGCAAAACTGCTCGGCACGCTGATCGGGTTTCTCGGCGTCGCGGTGATCATCCTGCACGGCGAACTGAGCCGTCTGTTGAGTTTCCAGTTCAACATCGGCGACATCGGAATCGCGCTGGCGGCATTTTCATGGGCGATCTATTCGGTGGTGTTGAAGCGGAAGGAACTTCGCGCACTGCCCACGCTGCCGTTGTTCGCCGCGATCACGATTGCAGGTTCGTTGACGCTTTTGCCGCTCGCGCTTTATGAAGCGACGCAGCACGGCCTGCTTCCACACGGGCGAAACGAATGGATCGCTATATTAGCGCTCGCGATCTTTCCGTCGGTGCTGGCGTTCGGCCTGTATCAGATCCTCGTGAAATACGCCGGTCCGTCGCTGACCGGGATGTCACTGTATCTGCTGCCGGTATACGGCGTCGCGCTCGCCGTGCTCACACTAGGCGAGCGGCTTTATCCCTATCACATCGCAGGACTGGCGCTGGTGCTTGGTGGCATCGCGCTTGCGACCAATCCTTTCGCGCGCAAACCGGACGCGGCCTAGGCGGGCATGCTCTTTTCGACCAGGCGCACCCAATACGAAGCGCCGAACGGAATTGCGCTGTCGTTGAAGTCGTAGGCCGGGTGATGAAGGTTGGCGCTGTTGCCGTTGCCCATGAAGATGAAGGCGCCGGGGCGCTCCTCCAGCATGAAAGCGAAGTCTTCGCCGCCCATAACGGGTGGCGTCTTGGTATCGACGCTCGCCTCTCCCGCGATCTCGCGTGCAATCGAGGATGCGAAATCAACCGCCTGTTCGTTGTTCACGACGACCGGATAGTCGCGGGAATATTTCGCCTTCACCTTCGCGCCGTACGTCTTGCCGATGCCCTCCGCGATTTCGACGATGCGCTTTTCGAGCAGGTCGCGCACGCTCGCCCGTAGGCTGCGCGCAGTACCACGCAACAAAGCGGTCTGCGGAATGACGTTATCGGCGTGCCCGGCCTGAAACAGCGTGATCGAGACGACCGCGCTTTCCAGCGGATCGACGTTGCGCGACACGATGCTTTGCAGTGCGTTCACGATCTGCGTGCCAACGAGCACGGTGTCCACCGCGAAGTGCGGACGCGCGGCGTGACCGCCCACTCCTTCGATCTCGATGGAAAGCCGGTCGGCCGCCGCCATGATGGGGCCGGAGCGCATCGCGAACTTGCCGACCGGAAGGCCCGGCATGTTGTGCATGCCGTACACTTCGCGAATGTCAAAGCGCGTCATCAGCCCGTCGTCGATCATCGCCTTCGCGCCCGCGCCACCTTCTTCGGCGGGCTGGAAAATCACGACCGCAGTGCCTGCAAAATTCCGCGTCTCGCAGAGATGGCGCGCAGCGCCGAGCAGCATCGCGGTATGGCCGTCGTGGCCGCAGGCGTGCATTTTGCCCGGCACCTTCGAGGCGTAAGGCAGGCCGGTGATTTCATCGAGTGGTAACGCGTCCATGTCGGCACGCAGGCCAACCACCTTGTCACCGGGTTTGCGGCCCTTTATGACGCCGACGACTCCAGTGCGGCCGATGCCCGGCACCACTTCATCGCAGCCGAATGACTTGAGTTTTTCCGTGACCGTCTGCGCGGTGCGATGCACCTCGTACATCAGCTCAGGGTACTGGTGTAGTTCGCGACGCCATTCGGCGACCTCGCCGGCTTGGTCGGCGATTCGATTGAGAACGGGCATGGATTGGAGAACTCCGTAAAAGGCGATTCAATCGAAGCGGCGCAGAGGGGTCAACCTTGCACGAAAAACGCAAATTCAGCCTCCGGATTTCACAAAATCGGGTTTTCCGGTGCGGAAATACGCGAATTTGACTGGAATATCCGCCAATTTGCGGTTTTATCCTCCTCCTGCGAGATCGCCTCAATTTTAGGCAGGACATTCAATTCATGGGCCCGAAGACACGCATCCGCGTCTGGACCAAATCCAAGGTCAATTACCGCGACTATCGCATTCATATTCGCGCTTCGATTGGCGCGCTCGTCGGGATTCTCATCACCGGTTACGTGACGAAGATTGCACTCGGCATCGACAGCATGAGCGCAATGGACAAAATGGACGCGGTGGCGTTGCCGCTCCTGATCGCGCCGATGGGCGCTTCCGCGGTCTTGCTGTTTGCCGCATCCCATAGTCCGCTGGCGCAGCCTTGGTCGATCATAGGCGGCAACACCATTGCCGCGTTCGTAGGTGTGTTCACCTGGATGTGGTTGAAAGACCCGATCGCCGCATCCGGAATCGCGGTCGGCGCATCCATCGGCATCATGTCGCTGCTCGGCTGCCTGCATCCACCGAGCGGCGCTGTTGCATTGACTGCCGTGCTCGGCGGCCCCGCCGTTCACAACCTCGGCTATACGTTCGTGTTGTGGCCGGTAGGTCTGAACTCGTTGCTACTGCTCATCGCTGCGCTGATCTTCAACAACGCAACCGGCTTACGCTATCCGCCGAAGAAAATGCCGGCCGCGGCCGCTCCGGTCAGCGTGCCGGTACCGGTGCAACAGCCGGCGGAATTGCTTCCGCATGCGCAGAAGGAAAGAGCAGGGTAGTTTTTTCGAGACTTGGTGAGCCCGGATGGGATCGAACCATCGACACCCTGATTAAAAGTCAGGTGCTCTACCACTGAGCTACGGGCCCGCCGGGCGGGACTGGTACGGACCCCTGCCGGGCGCGTCAAGCCGCGCGGGCGCGTTTATTCCCCGAAAACGGCCGCTCCCTACCAGCTTGACTTTCCTTGCTGATCGCCTCCTTTGAGCCTCCGGAACCGGACGCGGGGCAAATCGACGAAACCTTTCCGTTCGCCAGCCGGTCTGACCAAGGAAGGCGCTATGAAATCCGCACTCATTTCCGGCGTCACCGGCCAGGACGGCGCGTATCTCGCGCGGCTCTTGCTCGACAAGGGCTACCGGGTGTTCGGCATCAAGCGCCGCTCGTCGAGCTTCAACACGGGCCGCATCGACGACATCTACGAAGAGCCGCATGTAGAGCACGCGCGCTTCACGCTGTTCTACGGCGACATGACGGATTCGACCAACCTGATCCGCATCGTGCAGGAAACGCAGCCGGACGAGATCTATAATCTCGCCGCGCAGAGCCACGTCCACGTCAGCTTCGAGACGCCGGAATATACGGCGAACGCCGACGCGATCGGAACATTGCGCATGCTCGAGGCGATCCGGATTCTCGGCCTTGGCGAGAAGACGCGCTTCTATCAGGCGTCGACTTCCGAACTTTACGGCGACGCGAAGGAGTTTCCGCAATCGGAGACTACGCCGTTTCGTCCGCGCAGTCCCTACGCCGCTGCGAAGCTCTATGCCTACTGGATCACGGTAAACTATCGCGAGGCCTACGGCTTCCACGCCTCCAACGGCATCCTGTTCAACCACGAAAGCCCGATGCGTGGCGAGACGTTCGTTACGCGCAAGATCACGCGTGCGGCCGCTGCCATCCATCTTGGAGTTCAGGACAAGTTGTGGCTCGGCAATCTCGACGCGAAGCGAGACTGGGGTCATGCGCGCGACTATGCCGAAGGCATGTGGCGGATTTTGCAGCAGGATAAAGCGGACGACTATGTGCTCGCGACCGGCGAGTCCCGCTCGGTGCGCGAATTTACGGAGCGAACCTTCGCGCATCTCGGCTACGAGATCGAATGGAAAGGTAGAGACGCCGAGGAAAAAGGTTTCGACCGCAAAAGCGGCCGTGTACTGGTCGAAGTCGATCCGCGTTATTTCCGCCCCACGGAAGTCGAGCATCTGCTCGGCAACGCCGACAAGGCACGCAAGAAACTCGGCTGGCAGCACAAGGTCGGCTTCGAGGAACTGGTGCGCGAGATGGTGAGCGCAGATCTCGAACTCATGAAACAGCAGAAGAACCAGACGCGCTCATGAACGCGCTGCCGTATTCGCTGAAGGGAAAGCGCGTCTGGGTCGCGGGCCACAAGGGAATGGTCGGCTCCGCCATCGTGCGTCGATTGGAGCGCGAAGATTGTGAGGTCATTGTCTCCGAACGCACGCAAGTGGATCTGCGGCGGCAGGAGCAAGTCGAGCGCTTCGTAAAGGAGCGACGCCCACATCTGATTTTTCTCGCCGCGGCGAAGGTAGGCGGCATTCTTGCAAACGCAAGCTATCCGGCCGATTTCCTGTTCGACAATCTCGCGATCCAGAACAACGTGATCGACGCCGCTTATCGCAACGAAACGGAAAAACTGGTTTTTCTCGGCTCGTCCTGCATCTATCCGAAACTCGCGCCGCAACCGATCAAGGAAGACGCGCTGCTCACCGGCCCGCTGGAGCCGACCAACGAGTGGTACGCAATCGCGAAGATCGCAGGCATCAAGCTATGCCAAGCGTATCGCAGGCAATATGGCTGCGACTTCGTTTCCGCGATGCCGACAAACCTTTATGGCCCCGGCGATAACTTCAATCTTGAAACCTCGCATGTCGCGGCGGCGCTAATGGTGAAGGCCGTGCGCGCAAAGGAGGCCGGGACGCAAACGCTGGAAGTCTGGGGCAGCGGTAAACCTTTGCGGGAATTCCTGCATGTGGACGACTGTGCGGATGCGTTGGTCTTCATCGCGCAGCATTACAGCGCCGACGAGCACATTAATGTCGGCTTCGGCAGGGACCTGTCGATTGCCGAACTCGCACAGATCATTCTCGATGCCGTGGGCACGAAAGCCTCGCTCGCCTTCGACCCTTCGAAGCCCGATGGCACTCCGCGCAAGCTGATGGACTCTTCGCGCCTCGCCGCGCTCGGATGGAAACCGAAGATCGGCCTGCGCGAAGGCATGCAGCAGACGCTGGCCTGGTATCTCGCCAACGCCGCGAAAGCGCGCGCCTGAGAGTTACGAAAATTCATGCCGCGCATTTTTACTTCAAATTTTTCCGGCCTCGCCAACCGGCTCGAAGGGCTGACGCTGAGCTTCGCGATTCAGAAGGCATATGGCCACGACATCTACCTCGACTGGCCGGAGCTTGATGCGTTCGACGTGACCGGATCATCACGCCGCAAGATGCGGCCGTGGAACCGCATCGGCAGCATGAAGCTATCGACCTGCGACGACGCGCAGTTTCAAACGCTTGGCCGCTACCGGACGATCTTGCAGCGCGTGATCTACACGCCGCCGGTCACGCAACCGTTTTATCTCGAAACGGCGCGCCGCATCCGTCCGCACGAGCCTTACATAAAGACACTGGAGCAGACGTTTGCGCCGTTTCGCGGGCGCCCTGTTGTTGGCGTGCATATCCGCGGCGGAGATTTCGCGCTGGTGGACGAACAAACCTACGACATCACGCGCGCACGGCATCAGGCGGTACCGATGTGGTGGTACGAGCATGTGATGCGCCAGTATCGCAGCGCATTTCCCGATGTAGCTTTTCTCTTGTGCCATTCCGGCGACCCGGCGCGGTTCGCGGCGTGGCGGCAGGAATTCGATACATTCGAACTGCCCGTAGATTCCAGCTTTCAAGTGCGTTCCGAGCATCAGTCAGCAAGCCATCCGATCGCGGACTTGTTTGCGCTGGCGTGCTGCAACGTCATCATCGCGACGCCCAATTCCAGCTTTTCGCATTTTGCCGCGAACGCGCTCGGCCACCCGGCGATCTCGATACTTCCGCCGCCGCAGATGTCCGCTTTGCAGCCGCGCTTCGGCATGGTGCAGCTTTATGGCCAGCGTCTTCGGAAGTGGGTCGGCGCGGTATCCAACGGCGAAGTTTTCCGATTAGCGGCGAACAATGATCTGCCCGTGCCGCAGCCTGCGCACACAGAGTGGCTGCGCGATCCTACTTTCCTGCCCGCATGATTTCGCTGACCGTCTGCGGCAGCAAGAACGGGCCATCTGGCACGCCGCGCACGCTGGCGCTCACGTCGTAGAGGTCGCGGATCAGCGTGTCGGTGACGATCTCCGAAGGCTTGCCGGCGGCAAGTACGCGACCATCTTTGATTGCGACCAGCCAGTCCGCGGTCATCAGCGCGAGATTGATGTCGTGCAGCACAGCGAGAACGCCGCCACCTTCGTCCGCATGTACGCGTGCGATCTTCAACGCGGCAAGCTGGTGCGAAAGATCGAGGCTGGCCGTAGGCTCGTCGAGCAGCAGGTACCCCTTCGATCCGTACGACCATAGCTGTACAAGAACGCGCGCTAACTGTACGCGCTGGCGCTCGCCGCCCGAAAGCGTGTCGTAAACTTGGCCGGAAGCACGCGCCATATCCACCACGCTCAATGCACGGCCGATCAACTGCGTGCCGTCCACGTGCGTTACGTTCTGCGGCAATCCAAGTTCGACGATCTCGCGGGCGAGGAACGGAAACGCGACATTGACGGCCTGCGGCAGCACGGCACGGCGCGTGGAAAGAGTCGCCGCATTCAGGCGAGCCAGCGGTTCGCCGTCGATGCTCACAACGCCCTGTTGGGGGCGATGCTCTCCGGCCAGAACCTTCAACAGCGTGGACTTGCCCGCGCCGTTCGGTCCGACGATGGCGACGACTTGTCCGCGCTCGATCACGATGGAAGCATCGTTGAGGATGCTTTTTCCGCCGGCGCGGTAGTGGATGTTGTCGGCGCGATACATTTCAGTGACCGAGCAAGCTGCGGTCGCGGCGCAGCAACCAGATGAAGAACGGCGCACCGAGGAAAGCGGTCACGACACCCAGCGGCAATTCGGCCGGTGTCGCGACCGTGCGCGCGAAGATGTCGGACGCCGTGAGAAGTGCCGCACCAAGAAGCGCGCTACCGATCAGCAAACGGCGGTGTGCTGGTCCGGCAGTCAGCCGCAATAAATGCGGCACCACCAGTCCGACGAAACCGATCACGCCTGCCACGGCGACGGCCGCGCCGACACCTGCTGCTACGATCACGATAGCGAAGCGTTTGAGCCGTTCCACATCGATACCGGCGTGGAACGCTTCTGCCTCGCCGAGCGCAAGAGCATCCAGTCCGCGCGCGAGCCGCAACGTGCCGAGAAACAGCAGAATGGCAAACGGCAAGGCCAGCATCACGCGCGTCCAGGTGGAGCCGCCGAGACTGCCTAGTGTCCAGAAGGTGAACTCGCGCAACTGCTGGTCGCTCGCGACGAAGATGATGAGGCCAGTACCCGCGCTCGCCAGTGCACCAAGGGCGATACCTGCGAAGAGCAGGTTCGCAACCGGCGTGCGGCCATTCACAGTCGCCAGACGATGCAGGAGCAATGTCGAAATCAGGCTACCGAGAAAGGCAGCCAGCGGCAGCGCATAGCTGAACAGAACGCCCGGCAGAAACGGCAGCGCGAACGCGCCGAAAACGATCCACGCAACCGCGGCCAGCGCCGCACCGGGTGAAACACCGACGAGGCCGGGATCTGCCAATGGATTGCGGAATATCCCCTGCAACACCGCGCCCGCCATTGCGAGCGTGGCGCCTACGATAGCTGCAAGGATGGTCCGCGGCAGGCGGATGTCGAGGACGACAATCGCGTCGCGCATGTCTATGCCGCTCTGCGCGCGGACACCCCATAGCGCGTCGTAGAGTATGCCGAGGATTCTTTGCGGCGCGATCACGACCGGGCCGATCGCAAGCGAAGCAATCAGCGCGACGAGCAGAAAGCCGGCGCAGCCAAGCAGAACCCATCTGCCGGGTGGCAGCGCGCGACGAGAGTCGCGCAGCGCAATGTCGCCACCGCTCATTGCGTCGTGGTAGCGCCTGTCCAGGACCGTGGCGGCAGCTGCGGCAGTTTGAGTTCGGGATAAACGGCTGCGGCGAGATCGCGCGCGGCGTGCGCAGTACGCGGGCCGAAGCTGAGATAGTAGGACGGCACGGAAACGAGACGCTTGTCTTTCGCGGCCGGCGTTCCGTTGAATGCGGGCAAGGCGAACAGAACTTCAGGGCCGAGGCCGTGCCCGCGCTCCAGCATCGTCACGACAGTCTGCGGGTGCGATGCGAGTGTCGCTTCCACCGTCGCTGGTTTATAGCCGTGCAGACCCTTGATCGCGTTATCGACGCCACCGAGAGCGAAGATGCCTTCCGCGCTGGTATGTTCGCCCGCTACCGTCGGCGTGCCATTGCCGACTGCAAGCACGAAGATCGCGTTGCGGCGTGCAGTAATCTTTGCACGCAAGGCAGTTAGTGCCGCGAAGTCTTCCGCGACCAGTTTCGCAAGTTCTTCGCCTTTTGCGGGAACACCTAGTGCCGCCGCCACGAAGCGGATTTTCTTCAATACGGCTTCCTCAGTGTATCCTTCGGGAACAAGCGCGAACGGCACCGATGCGCGGGTCAGCACTTCGATTGCATCGGGCGGTCCCGAGCCTTCGATCGCGAGGACAACGGTCGGCGCAAGCGACAATACGCCTTCCGGCGAAAGCGCGCGCATATAGCCGACGCTGGGACGCTGCTTCACTTCCGGCGGATACGTGCTGGTTAGATCGATGGCGACAACCTTGTCGCCAAAACCGAGCGCGTAAACGATTTCGGTCACCGCGCCGCCGATCGTCACGATGCGCGAAGTATCCGAGATTTCAACTTGTCTGTTGCTGGCGTCCTTGACGCTCCATCCGCCCGCAAGCGCGGAATGGCTCACCACGCCAATCAATACGGCGGCAAAAACGAGAACGCGCTTCATTTCGTAAGGATCAACTTGTTCAGGGCGGTCAGGCGCAGGCGATACACGTCGCCTTCGTGGCCGATCGTAACTTCTTTCGTGCCGACAAAAATGTCACGGCTTTCAATTCTATTTCCGGATACCGGAATTTTACGCGATGCGGCATCTGTCTCGCTAGAGCGCGCTCCCGCGATTTCTTCCGATTTTCCCGCCATTCCCCGGCCTTCCATGCGCACTCGCTGCCCAGTTTTGAATAATTCTTAGAAGCTGCAGTTTAGAACTGTTTTTATCTAGGAATATCAACAACTTGACCCTAGTACGCCCGAACAGTACGAATAGCAACTAATTCGCGGAACCGGGCTGGTTTTGCGAAATGCCTGCCAGCAAGCTGTCGCGTTCTTCTCTCCGCGTATGCCCGCAAGCTCCGGCAAAAAAAGAAAAAGTGGGGCTTCAAATGGCTGTTAATTCCGCGCAATCACGCGCGCTGTTTCTTGGACTTTCCGTCTCCACGGTTTTGGTTAGCACCGCTTTAATTCCGGCGCGCGCGCAAACCGTTTATCTGGATCCCATCACCATCGTTGCGACGCGAACCGAAGAACTCGCGATCAATTCACTGGCTGCGGTCAGCACGATTCGTGCCGATGAAATCGAACGGACGCGCCCTGATCGCGTATCCGATCTTTTCGTTGCCACGCCTGGCGTGACTTTCCAGGATCGCGCGGACGAACCGGGCAATGCCGTTAACATCCGCGGCTTGCAGGACTTCGGCCGTGTCGCGGTGCTGATCGATGGTGCGCGCCAGAACGCGTCGCGCACGGGTCACTTTGCGCAAGGCTTCTTCTATCTCGAACCGGAAATGATCGGCGGCGTGGACGTGGTCCGCGGTCCGGTCGCCAACATCTATGGTTCCGGCGCGATCGGCGGTGTGGTTTCGATCCGCACCAAGGAAGCAGGCGACATTCTCGCTCCCGGCCAGCGCTGGGTGATCGAAACGCAGGGCACCCTCGGCAACAACACCGGCAGCGGTGTACTTTCGTCATTCGGTGCATACCGTGAAGCGAACTACGAATTCATCGCTGGTGTGGTTCACCGCGATCAGTCGAAGTATGCCGACGGCACCGGCTATGTGATTGCAAATAGCTGGCAGCAATCGACCAGCGGCCTGCTGAAGGCTACGTTCCGACCTGCCGATGGCCACTCCATCACGGCAGGCGTGGTTATGCTCGACACCGAATACAATTTCGGTCAGCCGACCCGTCCCCCGCTTGCGCTCAATCAGGGCACTTCGATTTACGCAACCGACACCAAGAACTACACCACGAACATTCGCTGGAGATACGAGCGGCCGGACGACAACATCTTCAACTGGGATGCCAACGTCTACTGGAACCGCACCGACAGCAACCAGCTTAAGATCGCGCATAACAGCACGACACCGGCGGCTTATTGCGGCGGCCTGGTGCCGGGCAACAACATCACGGGCTGCGTCGGCGATCTTCGCGGCTTCCAGACCGATACGGTCGGTTTCGACGTCAACAACACCAGCCGTTTCCAGACCGGTAACTGGAAGCACGCCTTCACCTACGGCGGCGACTATTTCAACGACAGCGTTTCGACCTTCGACCCGCGTGGCACCGGCGACCTGACGACGCCGGGCGGACGCCGCGAAGTGTTCGGCGGCTTCCTGCAGTGGAAGGGTAACTACCTTAGCTGGCTCGAGGTGATCGGCGCCGTGCGCTACGATCAGTACATCTTCAATGCTGCCGGTCAGGAGAACAACAAAAGCCGCTTCTCGCCGAAGATCACGATTGGCGTGACACCCGTTACGGGCGTGCAGCCCTACGTTAGCTACGCCGAAGGTTATCGTTCGCCGACCCTCACGGAAACGCTGGTTATCGGCGCGCATCCGACCGGCGGCGGCCCGGGCGCTTTCGTCTGCCCGGACGGCAACCCCGGTTTCTTCTGCTTCGCGCAGAACCTGAACCTTCGGCCCGAAATCGGCCGGAACAAGGAAATCGGCGTCAACTTCAAATATGACAGCGTGCTGCGTCCGGGCGATGCGTTCCGCGCGAAGCTCAACGTGTTCCGCAACGACATCGATGACTTCATCGAGCTGACCGGCTTCGGCGCGTTCAACGGAATGTACGGTACGTTCAACTTCTACCAGTACCAGAACATTTCGCAGGCGCGCATCGAAGGTGCCGAGTTCGAGAGCACCTACGATGCAGGCGACTGGTTCGCGGGACTCGCAGCGCAGTACCAGCGCGGCAAGAACCTCGACACCAATGTCGGCCTCGTGAACGTGCAGCCGAATAAGGTCGTCACCACCCTCGGCTTCCGCTTCTTCGAGCGCAAGTTGACGGCATCCATCCGCTGGGCGGCTGTCGCTTCGCATGACGATCTGCCTGCGAACTACATCCCCACGGACAGCTATCACCTCGTGAACGTGTATATGTCCTACAAGGTGAGCGAGTTTGTTCAGCTTGGCTTCAATATCGACAACCTGTTGAACGAGAACTATCACCTCTACCCGATCATCCGTTCGACGCCGACCGACAACCAGAACGACTCGCTTTGGGCGAGCGCGGCGCCGGGAATCACATTCAAGGGTTCGCTGAAGATCCGCTATGGCGACACGAACCCGCCGTTGGGATCGCTGGCCCAGCGTTAAGAAATCAGGGAGCGCGGTTCGCCGCGCTCCCGCCGAGTTTGGCTCTAGCGAGCCGCGAGTTCAGGCCATTCGCTCCGGAGATTTCCGGAGCGGTGGCTGGCGCTTTTGACAAGACCGTCGGAAGTGTGTCCAACCCAGCCAAAATGCGAGGTATTGGCCATGTATATCGCTATGAACCGCTTCAAGGTCACCAAGGGGCAAGAATCGGAGTTCGAGCGCGTTTGGCGCGAACGCGACTCTTACCTGAACACGTTGCCGGGCTTTCTTGAGTTCCATTTGCTGAAAGGTCCTGAGCGCGAAGATCACACGCTCTACTCCAGCCACACAGCCTGGGCGACCAAAGCGGATTTCGAAAACTGGACGAAGTCCGACGCCTTCAAGATTGCCCACGCGCGTGCCAATGAATTGAAACCCGCCGTACCGCTCTATCTCGGTCATCCCGAATTCGAAGGGTTCGAATCCGTGCTGGTGCAACGCATGCCGGGTAAAGCCGCCTAACGCGCGCTATGCAAAGCGCTCCGCAGCCATCGAAACGGCACGACGAGGCGCCGCACAGCGCCGAAATCCTGCCGTTTCCGCTGCGGGCGTCACGCGACGAAAAAGGCGGCGCAAACGACAATCGCGCAGCACCTGAAGTTTCGATTACGCCGCTTCCGTCCGCCAAACGACGCAAAAGCAAGAAGAATTCCGAGCCGGAACTAAGCACGGCCGAACGGCCTTCGCTGGAGCCGCTACGCATCCGCGAATGGCTCAAGCAAGCAGCGATTGCCGCTGTGATCCTTCATCTTGTGGCATTCGCGGCGCTACAGGTTCAGTTTTCAAACGACCTCGAGCGCGCGGCGGCCAATGCCTCCGCTAATGCAGATGGTACCGTAACGCTCGATGTAGAGATCGTTGCCGACAAGATGCTTCCGGTTGCGCCGAAGAAAACCAATATGACGGCGCCGGACGCGAAGACGTTCACCGACACGACGCCGCAGGTCGAACAGCAGAAACAGCAGGCGCAGCCGAAAGCGCCGCCCGCGCCCAAGGAAGGTCCGGTATTCGCGCTCCCGCAGGAGCAATCCGCGCCGCCGCAGAAGAAAGCGGAAGAAGCCAAGGAAGCCCAATCTCCGAACCAGGAAAAGGTCGAGGAGCAAAAGCCCGAGCCGGTGGTTCAGAAAAAGAAAACAGCCGACCCGAAAAAGAACCAGGCCAAGGCGCCGCCGAGCGCCGCTGCTTCACCAAATCGCGCGGCGCCGAACCAGCCGCGTCAGGGTGTCGGAGGTACCGCGAATGCCTCGAGCTATCACGCGCAGGTGCTGGCGCATTTGCAGCGCTTTCGCACTTATCCGCCCGGCGCGCGCGAGCGCGGCATTACGGGTGTCAGTACAGTGACGTTCACTCTTTCCGCTAGCGGTGCCGTGATTTCCGCTTCGCTTAGCGGCAGCAGCGGTCAGGGCATTCTCGACCAGACCGCACTCGCAATCGTGCGCCGCGCCTCGCCGTTTCCGCCGATCCCGCCGGGACTGGGCCGCTCCAGCATGACCTTCGCGGCGCCGCTTCGTTTCAACCTGCGCTAGCTTTACTTACGCTGCTTCCGCTTCGCTTTCGCGCCAGCCGGCCTGCGTTTCGGCGGCAAAGTCCGCGAACGTGCCGTTCGCGATCGCCGCGCGCATTCCCGCCATCAGCGACTGGTAATAAGCAACGTTCGCCCATGACAGGAGCATGGAGCCGAGCAACTCATTCGCTTTGATGAGATGATGCAGATATGCGCGCGAGTAATCCCGTGCAGCCGGACAATCGCTGGCTTCGTCAAGCGGGCGCGTATCCTCGGCGTGACGCGCATTCTTCAGGTTGAGTTTGCCGAAGCGTGTAAACGCCATCGCGTGACGCCCCGCCCGCGTCGGCATCACGCAATCGAACATGTCGATTCCTGCACCGACCGCCTTGAGCAAATCGTCCGGAGTGCCAACACCCATCAGGTAGCGCGGTCTATCCTTCGGCAATTCCGGAATGGTCTCGCCGATCATCGCCAGCATGACTTCCTGTGGCTCGCCGACCGCAAGACCGCCGATGGCGTAGCCGTCGAAGCCGATGCGGCCGAGTTCGCGCGCAGACTCCTTGCGGAGCGCGGACAGCGCGCCGCCTTGCACGATGCCGAACAACGCACGATCCTGCGGCACGCCGAAGGCACGCTTCGAGCGCTCGGCCCAGCGAAGCGAAAGCCGCATGGCGCGTTCCGTATCGGCATCGCTGCATGGCAGCCGGACACATTCGTCGAGCTGCATGGAAATATCCGTGCCGAGCAAGTGCTGGATCTCGATGGCGCGTTCCGGCGTCAGCTCGTACATGGTGCCGTCGATGTGGGAACGGAATTTCACGCCGTTCTCGTTAAGCGTGCGCAGCGAGGCCAGCGACATCACCTGGAAACCGCCGGAGTCAGTCAGGATAGGCCCGTCCCAGTTCATGAATTTGTGCAACCCGCCGAGCTTGGCGATGCGTTCCGCGCCGGGACGCAGCATCAGGTGGTAGACGTTGCCGAGGATGATGTCCGCGCCGGTAGCGCGCACGTCGTCGAGGAACATCGCCTTCACGGTCGCTGCCGTGCCGACCGGCATGAAGGCCGGCGTGCGCACGACGCCGCGCGCGGTTTCAAGCGCGCCGGTACGAGCCGTTCCATCGGAAGCCGATACGGAAAACTTCATGGCCGCGTTCTATCGCGGCTGCTGCGGAAACAGCAAACAGGCATCGCCATACGAATAGAAACGATAGCCGTTCGCAATCGCGTGCGCATAGGCGCGCTTCATGCGCTCAAGCCCGGAAA
Source organism: Xanthobacteraceae bacterium (assembly GCA_019454205.1). NCBI lineage: Bacteria > Pseudomonadati > Pseudomonadota > Alphaproteobacteria > Hyphomicrobiales > Xanthobacteraceae > Xanthobacteraceae bacterium. Next base: position 1,357,232 of record CP075369.1, on the reverse strand, counting down.
AAGCGCTGACCAGCATGAACAGGGTCGAACGCGGCAGGTGGAAGTTGGTCATCAATACATCGGCCGCGCGGAAGCGATAACCGGGCGTGATGAAAATGCTGGTCTCGCCCGACCATGGAGCGAACTGGCCGTCTTCGTTTGCCGCGGATTCCAGCAGGCGAAGCGCCGTGGTGCCGACTGCCACGATCCGGCCGCTGCGCGCGCGAGTTTCGTTCAGCGCTGCCGCGGTTTCCGCGCCGATCTCGCCCCATTCGGGATGCATCTTGTGCTCGGCCACGTCCTCGCTTTTCACGGGAAGAAACGTGCCCGCACCGACATGCATGGTCAGCCTGTGCAGCGAAATGTCCGACTGCTTCAGTTTTGCCAGCAATGCATCGGTGAAATGCAAACCGGCTGTGGGTGCAGCGACCGAGCCTTCATGCTTCGCGAACAGGGTCTGATAGTCGGCGCGGTCCTGCTCGTCGTCCTGCCGTTTTGAAGCAATGTAGGGCGGAAGCGGGATGTGACCGAGCGCTTCGATGGCGTCGTCGAGGGTCGGCCCGTGAAAATCGAAACGCAGACCGATTTCTCCGCCCTCGCCTTTACTCTCCACGGTCGCATCCAGCGCGCCGAGCAGACAGACGCGGGACTCGTGACCAAAGCGGATGCGGTCGCCGACCTCGATCCGCTTTCCCGGTTTTGCGAGCGCCTGCCAGCGTTCCGGGCCGGTGCGGCGGATCAGCGTCGCCTCCACGCGCACCTGGTTGCCGTCACGGTCGCGCACGCCGTTCAGCCGCGCAGGGATGACCTTGGTGTCGTTGACGACCAGCGCATCGCCTGCGCGCAGAAACGACGGCAAGCTACCAACGCTGCTGTCTTCGAGTTCCGGCCGCACATCGGGGCGAACGACCAGCAACCGCGCGCTGTCGCGCGGTTGCGCCGGCCGTAACGCGATGGCCTCATGGGGAAGTTCGAAATCGAAGTCGCCGGTTTTCATCGCTGGCGCGCCCGCGCCCGCGGATCACGCCGCCATCTTGGCGGAGATGATCTTGTCGGGGTTCTGCACGGGTTCGCCGCGCTTGATCTTGTCCACGTTCTCCATGCCCGACGTCACCTCGCCCCAGACGGTGTACTGGCCGTCGAGGAAGCGCGCATCGTCGAAGCAGATGAAGAACTGGCTGTCGCCGGAATCCGGGTTCTGTGCGCGCGCCATCGAGACGGTGCCACGCACATGCGGCTGGTTGTTGAACTCGGCCTTGAGCTTCTTGCCGGAGCCGCCGGTGCCGGTGCCGTGCGGGCAACCGGTCTGCGCCATGAAGCCGTCAATCACGCGGTGAAACACTATGCCGTCGTAGAAGCCCGACTTCACCAGTTCCCTGATGCGGGCGACGTGACCCGGCGCAAGATCGGGCCGCATCTTGATCGTGACGGGGCCTTGCGTGGTTTCGAGCAGCAATGTGTTCTCGTCGGACATTTCCGTACTCCTTGTATTTGTTTGTCGGCGCGATCAGTTCGCGATGGCGCGGACGATTTTGTCGGGCGTGCGCGGCGGCTCGCCGCGGTTGATCTTGTCCACCACATCCATGCCCTGCACGACCTCGCCAATCACGGTATACTGACCGTTGAGGCTGGATTGCTCGGCGAACATAATGAAAAACTGGCTGTTGGCGGAATTGTTGTCGCCGCCCTTGCGCGCCATGCCGACGATGCCGCGACGGAACGGAACGTTCGAAAACTCCGCCTTGAGGTCCGGATAACGCGAGCCGCCGGTACCGTTGCCGTTCTGGCCGTCGCCGGTCTGCGCCATGAAGCCTTCGATCACGCGGTGGAACGGCACATTGTTATAGAAGCCTTCGCCGGCAAGCTGCCGCAGGCGCTTGGCATGGCCGGGGGCGAGATCGGTGCGCAGGCGAATGACGATGGTGCCCTTGGTGGTTTCCAGCGTCAGGGTGTTGCTGCCGGCCTGCGCGGTTTTCGTGTTCTTCTTGTCGCCCTTGGTCGCGGCTTTTGCCTTCTGTTCTTCCTTCGAAGGCGTGATGCTCTTCCACGGATCGATGCCCTGCGCAGTCGCCGTAAGCGGCGGGCAAAACGCAAACAGGAACGCGAAGGCTTGAAGGACGCGCATAACTCTCTCCCTAACGGCTTATTTTCGCGGAAACTTCGCCGCGAGTTTTTTTACGATGAAATCCGGCACGAACTTCGAGACATCGCCGCCCATTGCCGCGATTTGCCGTACCAGTGTGCCGGTAACATGGCGCGTTGCAGGCGTCGCGGGAATGAATACGGTCTGGATCGCCGGCGCCATTTCGCCGTTCATTCCGCTCATCTGCATTTCGTAGTCGAAATCGGTGCCGTCGCGCAGCCCGCGGATCAGGAGCGTGGCCTTGGATTTCTTGGCGGCGGCAATCACCAGCCCGTCGAACGTAATCGTCTCGACCTTCACCTTGTAGGCGCGCGAGATCGAGGCGGTCGCCTTTTCGATCATCGCCCTGCGGTCTTCCGTCTCGAAAAGCGGCTTCTTGCCGGGATGAATGCCGATTGCCACCACGACGCGGTCGCACATGCGCGCGGCCGCTTCGAGCACGTCAAGATGCCCGTTCGTGATCGGGTCGAAACTGCCCGCGTAGAGCCCGACACGTTCCACGACATTTGCCATGACGATTGGTACCCCGTCTTTCCTGCGCGCGGCAAGCAGCGCGCTAGCTGCCGTTTCCGGCCTCTTCTTCCTCGCGGATACGCTCGACGGAGACAACCTTCTCGTCTTCGCCGGTATCGAACACGGTCACGCCCTGCGTGGAGCGGCCCGCAATGCGGATGCCCTCGACATGGGTGCGGATCAGCTTGCCGCCGTCGGTGACCAGCATGATCTGATCGCCTTCCTCGACCGGGAACGACGCGACCAGCGGGCCGTTGCGCTTGTTCACGGTCATGGCGACGATGCCTTTGCCGCCGCGGCCGGTGATGCGGTACTCGAACGACGAGGTGCGCTTGCCGTAGCCATGTTCGGTCAGCGTCAGGATGAACTGCTCGGCCGCGCCCATCTCCGCGTAGCGCTGCTGCGAAAGTTCGATCGCGCCGACCTTCTCCTCGTCGTCGCTACTGTCGTCAGCCTCGTCGCCGCGCCGTACCGCATTCGCCATCTTGAGATAAGCGATGCGCTCCTCGCTGCTCGCTTCGATATGGCGGATGATCGCCATGGAAATCAGCTTGTCGTCGTCCAGCTTGATGCCGCGCACGCCGGTAGAGTCGCGGCCCTTGAATACGCGCACGTCGCTGACGGGGAAGCGGATGCACTGTCCGCCCGCGGTGGAGAGCAGGATGTCGTCGGCGTCGGTGCAGAGCGCGACGTCGGCGATGGACTCGCCTTCCGCCAGCTTCATCGCGATGATGCCGGAGCGGCGAATATCGACGAAATCCGAGAGCGCGTTCCGGCGCACGGTGCCGCCGGTGGTCGCGAACATAATGTTGAGCTTGTCGCGCTCCGCGTTGTCGGACGGCATGGTGATGATCGAGGTGATCGCCTCGTCCGGCTGGATCGGCAGCAGGTTCACGAACGCCTTGCCGCGCGCCTGCGGAGCCGCGAGCGGCAGCTTCCAGACTTTCAGCGTGTAGGCGCGGCCTTTCGAGGAGAAGAACAAAACCTCGTCTAACGTGCTCGCGACGAACAGGCGGCTGACGAAATCCTCCTCGCGCGTCTGCATGCCGGCGCGGCCCTTGCCGCCACGGCGCTGCGCGCGATAGGTCGAGAGCGGAACGCGCTTCACGTAGCCGGCGTGCGAGACGGTCACGACCATGTCTTCCGGCGCGATCAGCGCTTCTTCGTCGATCTCGCCCAGTTCCTCGCCGGAGATTTCGGTTTTGCGCGGCGTCGCGAACTCGTTCTTGATCTCGGTCAGTTCGCCCTTGATGATCGACTGGATGCGCGCACGCGAACGCAGGATTTCGAGATAATCCGCGATCTGCTTGCCGAGTTCGTCGAGTTCGGCAGCGATCTCGTCGCGGCCGAGCGCGGTCAGGCGTTGCAGGCGCAGGTCGAGGATGGCGCGGGCCTGTTCTTCCGACAGCTTGTAAGTGCCCTTGGCGGAAACCTTGTGGCGCGGGTCGTCGATCAATTCGACCAGCGCCTTCACGTCCTTCGCCTGCCATTCGCGCGACATGAGTTCGTCGCGCGCGGTCTGTGGGTCCTTCGCGCTACGGATGACCTTGATGACTTCGTCGATGTTGGCGACAGCTATCGCAAGACCGACAAGGATGTGAGCGCGGTCGCGCGCCTTGTTCAGCAGGAACTTGGTGCGCTTGCCGATAACATCTTCGCGGAACGCGACGAAGGACGACACCAGGTCATGCAGGTTCATCGTGGCCGGGCGGCCGCCGGTCAATGCGACGATATTGGCCGGGAACGAAGACTGCAGCGCGGTGAAGCGGTAAAGCTGGTTCAGTACGATGTCGGCAATCGCCTCGCGCTTCAGTTCGACCACGACGCGCATGCCGTCGCGGCTCGACTCGTCGCGGATGTCGCCGATGCCGTCGATCTTCTTGTCGCGCACAAGCTCAGCGATGCGCTCGATCATCGACGACTTGTTCACCTGATATGGAATTTCGCTGACGATGATGGACTCGCGGTCGCGCTTGTCCTTCTCGATGGCGACGCGGCCGCGCACCATGATCGAGCCGCGGCCTGTGTGATAGGCCTGCCGGATACCGTTCTTGCCGAGGATGATGCCGCCGGTCGGGAAATCCGGACCCGGCACGATCTCGGCCAGTTCGTCGAGCGTGATGTCAGGCTTGTCGATCAGCGCGATACAGGCGTCGATCACCTCGCCGAGATTGTGCGGCGGGATGTTCGTCGCCATGCCGACCGCGATGCCGCCCGCACCATTGACCAACAGATTGGGAAAGCGCGCGGGCAACACGACCGGCTCTTTTTCCGAGCCGTCGTAGTTGTCCTGGAAATCGACCGTCTGCTTGTCGAGGTCGTCGACCAGCGCATTCGCGATTTTTTCGAGGCGCACTTCCGTGTAGCGCATCGCCGCCGGAGGATCGCCGTCGACCGAGCCGAAGTTGCCCTGCCCGTCCACCAGTTCGACGCGCATGGAAAAGTCCTGCGCCATGCGAACGAGCGCGTCGTAGACCGACTGGTCGCCGTGCGGGTGGTATTTACCGATGACGTCGCCGACCACGCGCGCGGATTTGCGGTAAGGCTTGTTCCACTCGTAGCCCTGCTCGTGCATCGAATAGAGGATGCGCCGATGCACCGGCTTCAAACCGTCGCGTACGTCCGGCAGCGCGCGCGCCACGATCACGCTCATCGCGTAATCGAGATAGGAGCGGCTCAGCTCGTCGGTGATCGAAACGGGCTTGATGTCCGAGGGCGGCAAATCCCCCGGATTGGGTGTCTTTTCGTCGGCCACTTGGTTCGGATGATCCGGCTGAAATCAGTGCCCTTTTTCTAGCCGATTCCAACATGGAAGGCCAGCAAACAGGGCCTCCGGACGTGGATGATTTAATAGGTATTTCATATACTTAGCAGGGTTCATCCACCGAACAGGACGCCATGCATGATGCGCCCCGGCACAAAGGTGAAAATACCTGCGATCACCAGCGCGCCCGCGAAGAGTCCAAGCATCCACTTGCTATGCAGCCGCACTTGATGACGCCGCGCGAGCCACACCGCAATCGGCAGGTTGATCAGCGTGAAGATGGCGAGCAAATGAATCGGACTCCAGATTCGCCACAGCCTGATGTGATGAATCCAGAACGAGCTGATTGCCACAACCAGCATCAGGATCACCCAGATCCAGCCGAAGGTGCGGTGCGAGAAAATGCCCTTGGGCCGCGCGAACTGCACGAGACCAAGCACGAAGGCCGCCATCGCTGCGAAGGCATGGAGCTGGACCGCCGGAGAAGCGTCCAGTAGCGGCGCGAGTGACAGACAGTTTCTCCGCTATCCAGCCTTGCGGCTTTCCGCGTTGCCTTGTGATGCGACAATCGTCTCCCCAGAGACGTTATCGACGATGACCGGCGTCTCGAACCATTGCACTACCGGCGCAACGCCATAGAGACTGGTTACAAATGCACGCCATTCGTCGTTGTACATCCGCTCCGCATCGGCACGCGATTTCCAGTGATAGATGCCGCCCGCGACCTTGCCGTCCTCCGACACGATGTAGTGTTTCCGGATCAGGCCGGGTTTGTCCTTGTATTTAGGCGCGCTGCCCTGGAACCGCTTCGATGCTTCCGCGCAGGAAATCGCGGAAGGCAGATGAAATTGCACGACCGTGGTGAACATTTCCGCTCCTGTTATTTCTCTATGAAGGCGGCGATCTGGTCTTTCGCCTGTGCGATACCGACGACGCCGTTCAGGTGGCCGTTCGGGCCGTCTAGCTTCACGGTCTGTACCGGCGTGCCGTTGGCCGCGATTTTCTTCGCACCCGCTTCGACTATTTCGGCTGTGAAGACGAGATCGCTTGGTGCGTAGATCATCAAGGTCGGCGCCTTGATCTTCGCCGGATCGACACTGAACGCCTGATTGGCTTTCACGAGATACAGGAAATGATTGGCGTCGGCGGTCTTCGCGCGTGCCGCGCCTGCGACATCCAGCGTTGCCTCAACTTTGTACTTCGCGTTCCAGATCTTCGCTGGATCCTTGCCTTCTTCCGCAACTGCGACACCGAACGCCTTGTCCGCCCACTGCCACTGGTTCGCGTGGAGCGAAACGATCTTGAGCGCGGCAGCAAGGCCTTCATTCGGCGCTTCCTTGCCGTAGTAGTCGCCGCCGTTCCATTTCGGATCGAGCAGGATCGGCTGTGCCCAGACATTCAGCCAGCCGATCAGGAACGCTCCCGGTTCGACGGCCGAGATCACGGGAATGATCCGGTCCACCATTTCGGGATAGCTCGCGGCCCATTCATAGACCTGCAAGCCGCCCATTGAAGCGCCCATCACCACTTTCAGCTTCTTGATGCCGAGGCTTTCGACGAGTGCCTTCTGCACGTTCACGAAGTCCTTGATGGTCACGACAGGAAACGTGAGGCCATATGGTTTGCCGGTATCCGGGTTGATGCTCGCGGGGCCAGTCGTGATTACGTTCGGCGCATTCTGGTTGAGGTTCACCAGCGTATCGACCGAGATCACGTAGTACTTGTTGGTGTCGATGGTCTTGCCGGGACCGATGATCGAGTCCCAGTAACCTGCGACCTTGTCTTCCGGCGTGTATTTTCCGAAAGCATGACTGGTGCCGGAGAAGAAATGCGTAATCAGGATGACGTTGGACTTGTCCGCGTTGAGCGTGCCGGCTGCCTGCCATCCGACCTTCACGTTCTTGATCGTCTGCCCGCCTGCCGTTGTGTAGGACGGCATTTCGAAAACCTGCTTCTTGACGATGAGGTCGTTCGTCTGCGCCACGGAGAATTGTGACAGCAACGCAACGGCAAGGATCGCGGCAAGGCGAAGAACGGATTTCATGGCGTGCTCCCTGATGCCGCTTACGGTGCGGCGTTACCATTGATGCAACGCCAATCCGCGTGGAAGCGCAAGCGCCAACTCACCAAAGTTTGGGACGCGCGATCATCAGCCAAAGAATGAGCATGATCGAAAAGAAGGCAGGAAATCCGAACGCAAACCAGATTCTGTAATACCAATGATACTCCGGCGGCAGTGGCTTCTTTTCGCTCGCCGCCTTCGTTGCGAGGTTGCGCATCTGCATCTGGAAATAGACGACCGGAACCCAGAACGCGCCAATCACCACATAGAGGATTACGGATGCAACGATCCAACTTGCGCTCAGCGCGTAATTTTGCACCTGCGCCAACAGCAATCCGGTTATGGGCTGCACGATCACCGCGCTTGCAGTGAAAACGAAATCCGCGATCACAACGATACGCGCGACCGCAGCGACGGCAGCGGCATCTCTGGTCCGGTGCGCCATCACCATGAAGAAGGCGATGCCCGCGCCGGTGCCGATGAGCACGACCGCGCCAAGGATGTGCAGAAACTTCAGGTCGAGATAGCCCATCAGCGATCGTCGAGGATGGCGAGCGCTGCGGAAGACGCAAGTAAAGCCGGGATAATCTTTGCCAGCGGTCCAAGCGGATCGGCCCATAGCTGCGGCAGCAACAACGAGCCGAGCGCCAGATAGCCTGCCGCGAACGCAATCGTGCCCCACAATGCGAGGCGCGTGGTTTTGCGAAGTGCAATGCCGATGCCGAGCGCAATGTCGAGAAGCGAAGTCGCGACCGTCATTGCCAGCGCCGCGCTGCCTGTCAGTCCCGCTTTCGTCAGCCACAGAACAGCGCTCTCCCGCGCGGGACCGAGTGCGATCAGACCGGAGATGATCCAGAAAAACGCCAGCCCGCCGAGCAGCGCCGGTTTCAAGAGGAAAAGACGCGCGAACCAGCGCTCCTGTACCGAAGCGGGGTCGCGGGCGAGCGCATCCTGCAGACGCGACGGCGTGATGCCGGTGATCGCTGCCCACTCCTTCGCGTCGCCGGTGACGTCGCGCGAAAGCTGGCGAAGTGCGGTGGTGCGCACCGGTGGCCGCCAGCCGAGCAGGCTAATCCAGTCGCCTATGCGAAATAGCGCCGCCTGCAAGGCATCGGGGATGCGTAGCAATCGCGCCGGTTTGAATCCGAGCCAGCGGCGGTAGGTTCCGGCAAGTTCCGTCAGCGTCATGCGATCCGGACCCGCTACTTCCAGCAACCGTTTCGCGGCTCTGTCCGGGTTGATGAAGAACGCCACTGCTTCCGCTACGTCGCTCACCTGTACCGGCTGGAATACGGCGTCTCGCGGCCCTATCGGCAGCACCGGAAGCGCGGCGAGCGCGCGGATCAGCGCCGTGCCGCCGTAAACATTGCGGCCGACCACAATGGAGGGGCGAAGTACGACCCAGTCGAGTCCGCTTTTCATCAGCGCTTCGTCAGCCTGCGCTTTCGTGCGCGCGAAGTCTGTTTCGCCGGTGGCATCCGCGCCGATTGCCGAGACGTGAACCACACGCCGCACGTTCATGCGCTTGCAGGCATCGAACAGCGCAAGCGTGCCGTCGAGATGCACGCCTTTCACGTCGTCGCCGGGCGCGTCCTGCAACACGCCCGCGCAATTCACGACCGCTTCCATGCCTTGCAGATGCGGCAGCCAGTCTTCGGGAGATTTTGCGCGGCCGATGTCGAGTGCGATCCAGCGAATATCGGGGCGCCTTGTTCGCGCTTCCGCGATCCTTCGCCCTACGCCGATGATTTCATGTCCGTCCGCGGATAGCCGTGCCGTCACCGCGGAGCCGATGAAACCATAGGCGCCGGTGACGAGGATTTTCATGAAAGCGCGATGGCGTCAGAACGGAATATCGTCGTCCATGCTAGAGCGTTTGCCGCCGGCGGCGGCCACGCGCGGACGCTGCATCGGGCCGCTCGCGCCGAAGTTTGAGCCGCCATCATCGGACAGACCGGCCCCACCGCTACGGCCATCGAGCATGGTCAGCGTGGAATTGAAATTCTGCAGCACGACTTCAGTGCTGTAGCGGTCCTGCCCGGTTTCCTTGTCCTGCCATTTGCGCGTCTGGAGCTGGCCTTCGATGTAAACCTTGGCGCCCTTCTTCAGATATTGCTCGGCGATCTTCGCGAGGCCCTCGGCAAAAATCACGACACGGTGCCACTCGGTCTTTTCCTTGCGCTCGCCGGTGGCCTTGTCGCGCCAGGATTCCGAGGTCGCGATGCGCAGATTGGCGATCTTGCGGCCGTCGTTGGTGGTCCGGATTTCCGGATCGGCTCCCAGATTGCCGATCAGAATGACCTTGTTGACGCTGCCTGCCATCACCACACCTCTGCCGTTCCCGAAAAATACCGCTTCAAGCGGCCCGCCACCCTACTCGCGATTGCCTTCCCGCGCGCCGCGTTAAGACATTTTCCACAGGGGTGGAGCCGGATAGGGGTAATTCTCATGTTCCTGTTATGTTCTAATGCATGAAAAGCCTTGCCGCAAGGGCACAACCGGCACTTTCCCGCAGATCGTTATGGAGCGTGATGAAGTTCATGCGGAGCCTCAATGTTCCAGCTCCGTTCCTATACTTATCCAGCCCGATTTTTAACAATTATGGCAGCCGGACAACGGTTTAGCTGCGGAGTCTTGCGCTCTGGAGTTTCTGCGCGATGTTCGTGTAACCCTGCGGTTATCGCCCGGCAGCACGCGCTCCCGGCAGCGAAGCGTGTCGATTGCCGGACGATTACTTGCGCTTCTACTTGCGCTTCTTCGCTGCCGCTTTCTTCGCCGTAGTCTTCGGTGCTGCGCGGCCAGTTCGCGGGTTGCGCCGTGGCGACGCTTTCTTTTTGGCGCCGCGCAGACGCTTTACGTCCTTCACGGCCGGTTCGCTGGAAGGCAACTCCACCTTGGCGGAAGCAATCTCGTCCATCGAGCGGCCGGCTTCGATGCCGGTCAGCATGCTCTCGACGAAATCCCCGCCTTCACCGGCACGCGCGTATTCATCCTTCTCCTTCACAAGCAGCCAATTCTCCTTGCCCTGCTTGCGGCCTTCGTCGGAGCGCAAGCGGAGCAACGTGAAGCCGCCGTTGATGCGTTTGCCGCGCAGGAAAAACTTCAGTTTCCCTTCCTTCAAACCCTCGTCGAAATTTTCGAGCGGTTCCCATGTGCCTGTGTCCCACAGCGTCACGGAAGCATCGTCGTGTTCGACCGGGTGATCTTCGGTGCGAACCGCGAGCCGCTTCTCGAACGGGTCCATGCTAGGCCCGCGCGGCACGGCCCAACTCACCAGCACGCCGCCATGCTGCAGACGGAAATCGAAATGCTGATGGCTCGCTTCGTGTTTCTGGAGGAGATAGGCATGACCGTTGCGCGATGTATGTGCGCGGCCTTCCGGTTCGCTCTTATCCGAGAAGTCCCGTTTGGCGCGGTGGGTTTCGAGACGGTCGGCTACCATGATTCACCTGTGCGGCCTTTCCCGCATGCAATCGCGGACAGTTTGTTACCCCGGTTGCATAAACACCCCCGCGGGGATGAAACGCAGCAGGCGCTACTTCGTTCCTTTCATTGCGAAAATTGACGGGACCCCAACTACTTACGCACAACTGGCGGCCATGCGCGGGCGCTACTAGCGCAGCGCACCCGTTCTCACTATGTTCGCTTTCAGCTTTCCCAGATTCAACGTCCGCGCCGCCACGATCTGCGCGCGCCAGCCGGATATTTGCCCCCGCCGATGACCGAAAAATCCGACAGGAAAACCGCGCGTCCCGACAGCCGCTTCATCACCATCCGCGGTGCGCGCGAGCACAACCTCAAGAACGTCGATCTCGAATTGCCGCGCGACAAGCTCGTGGTGTTCACGGGCCTTTCGGGTTCGGGCAAGTCCTCGCTTGCGTTCGATACGATCTATGCCGAAGGCCAGCGGCGCTATGTGGAGTCGCTCTCCGCATATGCGCGGCAATTTTTGGAGATGATGCAGAAGCCTGACGTCGACCAGATCGACGGCTTGTCGCCCGCCATCTCCATCGAGCAGAAGACGACTTCCAAGAACCCGCGCTCGACCGTCGGCACCGTCACCGAGATCTACGACTACATGCGCCTGTTATGGGCGCGCATCGGCATTCCCTATTCGCCGGCGACCGGACTGCCCATCGAAAGCCAGACCGTCTCGCAGATGGTAGACCGCGTACTCGCGCTGCCCGAAGGCACCAAGCTCTATCTGCTCGCGCCTGTCGCGCGCGGCCGCAAGGGTGAGTACAAAAAGGAATTCGCGGAATATCTCAAGAAGGGATTCCAGCGCGTCAAGGTGGACGGCAAGTTCTATGAAATCTCGGATGTACCGCCGCTCGACAAGAAGCTGAACCACGATATCGACGTGGTGGTCGATCGCGTCGTGGTGCGCGAGGAGATCAAGCAGCGGCTCGCGGAGTCTTTCGAGACTGCGCTGAAACTCGCGGAAGGTCTTGCGGTCGCCGAACTCGCTGAGCCGGTCGCGCTTTCGGCGAAAGAAAAGACCGAAGGCATGAAGCGCGGGACGCAGGACGACCCGAACCGCATCCTGTTCTCGGAAAAGTTCGCCTGCCCCGTTTCCGGCTTCACGATTGCCGAAATCGAGCCGCGCCTCTTTTCCTTCAACTCGCCGCATGGCGCGTGCCCGGAATGCGACGGCCTCGGCGTCGAGAAGCAGATCGACGCGGACCTCGTCATTCCCGATCCGAAGAAGTCGTTGCGCGAGGGCGCGGTCGCGCCGTGGTCGCGCTCGTCGTCGCCGTACTACACGCAGACGCTGGAAGCGCTCGCGCGTAAATACAAGTTCTCGATGCAGGCGCCGTGGAAGGAGCTTGCGAAAAAGAACCGCGACATCATCCTGCATGGCTCCGGCGAAGACGAAGTGAAGTTCGTCTATGACGACGGCGCGCGGACCTTCGAGACGCGCAAGCCCTTCGAGGGCGTCGTGAACAACCTGGAGCGCCGCTACCGCGAGACCGACAGCGACTGGGCGCGCGAAGACATCGAGCGTTTCTTCTCGACCGTGCCGTGCGAAGCCTGCCACGGCAATCGCCTGAAGCCCGAAGCGCTCGCCGTCAAAATCTCGAAGAAGCACATCGGCGAAGTCACCGAGCTTTCGGTGCGCGCGGCGCAGGAATGGTTCGAAGCGCTGCCCGCGAAACTCAACAAGAAACAGAACGACATCGCCGTCCGCGTGCTGAAGGAAATCCGCGAGCGGCTGACCTTTCTTGTCGATGTGGGTCTCGATTATCTGACGCTCTCGCGTGCGTCGGGTACGCTCTCCGGCGGCGAGAGCCAGCGCATCCGCCTCGCCTCGCAGATCGGCTCCGGCCTGACCGGCGTGCTCTACGTGCTCGACGAGCCGAGTATCGGCCTGCACCAGCGCGATAACGCGCGGCTGCTCGAAACGCTCAGGCGGCTCCGCGACATCGGCAATACCGTGATCGTGGTCGAGCACGACGAGGACGCGATCCGCACCGCCGACTACCTGATTGACGTCGGCCCCGGCGCAGGCGTGCACGGCGGACGCATTGTCGCGCGCGGCACCACGCAGGACATCGTCGACGAGCCGGAAAGCATCACGGGGAAATACCTCTCCGGCGAACTGAACGTCGAGACACCGCACGAGCGCCGCAAGCCTGAGCGCCGCTCGCTGAAAATCGTCGGCGCGACCGGCAATAATCTCAAGAACGTCTCGGCGGAAATTCCGCTCGGCCTCTTCACCTGCATTACCGGCGTTTCCGGCGGCGGGAAATCGACGTTGCTCATCGACACGCTCTACAAGGCGCTGTCTCGCCGGCTCAACAATTCGTCCGAGCATCCGGCGCCGCACAAGGCCATCGAGGGCGTCGAGCACATCGACAAGATCATCGACATCGACCAGTCGCCGATCGGCCGCACGCCGCGCTCGAACCCCGCGACCTACACGGGCGCGTTCACGCCGATCCGCGACTGGTACGCGGGCCTGCCGGAAGCCAAAGCGCGCGGCTACGGGCCGGGCCGCTTCTCGTTCAACGTCAAGGGCGGCCGCTGCGAGGCGTGCCAGGGCGACGGCGTCATCAAGATCGAGATGCACTTCCTGCCGGACGTCTACGTCACCTGCGAGGAATGCAAGGGTAAGCGCTACAACCGCGAGACGCTCGATGTCCTGTTCAAGGGCAAGTCGATCGCGGACGTGCTTGACATGACGGTCGAGGAAGCGCGCGACCTGTTTCAGGCGGTGCCGACTGTACGGGATAAGCTGGAGACGCTTTCGCGCGTCGGCCTCTCCTACATCAAGGTCGGCCAGCAGGCGACGACGCTATCGGGTGGCGAAGCGCAGCGCGTGAAGCTCGCGAAAGAACTGTCGAAGCGCGCCACGGGCCGCACGCTCTACATTCTCGACGAGCCGACCACGGGCCTGCATTTCCACGACGTCGCGAAGCTGCTCGAAGTGCTGCATGAGCTGGTGGACAGCGGCAACACGGTCGCGGTGATCGAGCACAATCTCGAGGTGATCAAGACCGCCGACTACATCGTGGACATGGGCCCCGAAGGCGGCGACGGCGGCGGCGAAGTGGTCGCGACCGGCACGCCGGAAGAAATCGTGAAAGAGAAGCGCTCTTATACCGGGCAGTTCCTGAAGCCGGTGCTGGAACGCGACAAGGTACTGCGGGCGAAGCGGCCCAAGGTGAAAGCGGCGGAGTAGCTAGCGCGATACACTATGCCGCTCGTGAAAGACTTTCCTCCTGATCTCTATCATTTGCGCCCCGGTGAAAAGCCGCTGTACGGGGACTTTCCCGACCTAAAGACGGGCGTCGAATGGTTTAAGAGCTTAATGAGCGAGGAGGAATGGAAAGCTCGACGAGACGCCCAAGGCAAGAGATTCTATCAGGCTCTTACGGGTGAGCTTCAAGACCCGAGTGGCGTAGGCCGCTTCTTTGAAAATAACGATAGAATGGGCTGGTACCTTTTCTTGGGCGAGTCTTTCACCGACCATCCTTGGAATTATGAAGTAAATTTTGGTTGTCGCGTCCTGCCAGTATTTGCCGCGATAGGAAGGAATCTCGACCTTCTGAAGAAGATCGACGGCTTTCGCGAGCGCTGCATAAAGGTTCTTAAATCCGAGAAGGCCCAGCCGAACGGAATCCTTTTTGAGCTTGTAGTAGCTGCCAGATATGCTCGCGCCGGCGGGACTGTTTCATTTCGAAATGAGAAAGCCGGTTTAGCAAAAAGCTATGATCTTGATGTCGATCTCGATGGAAAGCGTTGGACGGTAGAGTGCAAGCGGATCGAGCTCGGCGAATACGCAGACAAAGAACGAACTCGGATGAGGGAATTGTGGGTCCCTGCTAGTATGCAGCTCGCAATGGCTGATCGCAACGCATTGGCCAACATTACTTTGGACATCGAGTTACAGGATGTTCCCGACGACTATCTCATTTCTAAAGCGCAGCGCTTTTTGAGCGCGAAGAAGGCTTCGATAACATGGTCCGACGAAATTGGGTCGGGAATAATTTCCGACTTGGATTTACGGCCTATCCAAGAAGCTATGGAGAATTCCCATTGGCTTTTTCCGGGCCCGCAATACATGAAACTGCTGACTGGCAAATATATACGCTACGACAACTCATTGGTCATTCAGAAGGTCAAGTACGCTTCGAACCCGCACTACATTGACGACATCGGTCTAGCCGTTGTTGCCAGATGGGAGTGCACTTCAGAGCGATCTATCGAAAAGCGAGCGAGAGATATTTTAAATAAGCTCGCCGAAGCCAATGAACAGCTACCTCACGACGTAGCAGGTGTTGTGCACATTGGGTTCGAAGCGTTGGGTACGGACGTGGTGGAGCAACGCAGGTACGAAAAGATCCTATCGACCGTACAGCAGTTCGACCGGGAGAAAAGCGCTCTCGAGTACGTCTACTGTCATTATTTTGCACCCGAGGCTTCACCAGAAGATACTTGGGCAATAGACGAAACAGTGCAGTGGATCGGTATTAGTCCGACCAAGAGGCCGCTAGATAAAGGACATGTGCTGTTACCAGAGCACGCAATTAGTAGCCGTAGTGGCGTACACTGGATACCTGAACCGGCACAGCAGTAGCTCGCAAGTGGGGAAATTGAATTTTCGTCACACGACTTCCTCCTTAACTTCCAACCACTTCCCCGATTCCTTCAAAAAGTTTCTCCCCACCCCTTCACACGCCCTTATGTTCGGCGCGTCTCGGCCCATGAGGGGCGCGTCGCGAAGCGTACCGATGTCGCGGGCCGGGAGCGGTGGCTGTGTGCGAGGCGTAACGCACCTCGTTATGCGCGAATGGGGCAAGCCCCAAGTGCGTTACACAGCGGCTGAAGTCGCTTGGATTCCGGCGCGCCTGCCGCGCGTCACTGGGCCTTACTTGGCGGCTTTGTCTGGAACGCGTGCCAACGCAAGTACGGCAAAGCCGAGAAAGCCCGCAAGCGGAGGTAGGTCAGTCCTCCGGGGATCGAAGCGAACGAAGCTGAAACCCATCGCGTGAAGTTCTTTACTTGGCACGAATGGGGCAAGCCCCAAGCGTGCTGGGACGCCGGAGGAGAGTCAGCCTTCGCGGTGACGACAATTCATCTGCACTTTTTCCTACTCGTGCAGATGGCCGTGGAGGACGGAAATCCTCCGGCGTCCCCGCCGCCCTTCTCAATTTCAGGGCGGATGCTAGCGCGCTTGACCTTCGAGTCATTCGCGCAAAAACAAAAGGAAACTCCGGCTCGACCGAGCGCGGCATCGCACACGCTCGTCCACATTCCCTCAAAATTTCACCAATCTGTTCTCAATTATGAAATAGCCCGCTGCTAGGCAGAATGGCCGCATTGCCGCGGCCCCGGAGCTTCGCATGTCCGTGCAACGTGTCGCGCTCGTTCGAACGCTGGTGGGCCTGCTGCAGGGCGTGATCCTCTACCGGCTCTACCTCGCCTTCGCGGAACGGCTCTGGCCCGCGACCGATGGCCTGGTGTTCGCGCCGCTGGTGCTGGCCGCGTTCTTAGTCCCGCTCGTCTTCATCGCCGGGATCGGCAATCTCAAGCTGCGCACGCTCGCGCTCTGGACCGCAGGCGCGCTGCTGCTCTCGCTGGCGCTCGGCTATTATGACCTGTGGCGCGAGCCGTTCGAGCAATACAGCCCGCGCCCGCGCCTCACTCCCTCGCCGTGGATCTGGGTGGTGCTGCCCGCGATCCTGTTCATCCTGCACGCGCTGGTCGCGGCCGGAGACGGCGACCGCAAATATCTCGCCTCCTACCTCTCCTATTTCGAGCAGTCGTGGAAACAGGGCGTGCAGCTTCTGTTGACCATCCTGTTCGTCGGCGTGTTGTGGCTGCTCCTGTGGCTCGGCGCTTCGCTGTTCGGGCTGATCCGTATCAGCTTCTTCGCGCAACTGTTGTGGAAGCCATGGTTCTCGATTCCCGTGACCGCGCTGGCCACCGCCTGCGCCGTCCACATTACCGATGTGCGCACTGCGCTGATCAGCGGCGCGCGCACGGTGAAGCTCACGCTGCTGAGCTGGCTGCTGCCGGTAATTGCCTTCTTCGTGGTGCTGTTCCTGCTCGCGCTGTTCACGACCGGGCTGGAACCGCTCTGGAGCACCCGGCGCGCAGGCACCATCCTGCTTTCCACCGCGGCGGCACTCGTATTCCTCATTAACGCGGCCTATCACGATGGCCTGCCGGAAACGCATGTACCGCTCCTGCTGCGGCAGACGCGCTTCATCGCAGCACTGACGATCCTGCCAGTCGTCGCCCTCGCCGCCTATGCGCTGTGGCTACGCATCGGACAATACGGCCTCACGCCGCCGCGCGTATTTGCCAGCGCGGCGACGATCATCATGTCTTTCTATGCGGTGGGCTATGCCTATGCCGCGATGCGCGCCCGGCTTTCGTTGAAGCCGCTGGAAGTCACCAATGTAGTGACGGCTTATGCCATCGTCGCAACGGCGGTGGCGCTGTTCTCTCCGATTGCCGATCCATGGAAGATCGCGGCCAACAATCAGGTACATCGCCTCGCCACCGGCGTCATTCCGCCGGAGAAATTCGATTTCACTTTCCTGCGTTTCGACGCCGGGCGTTACGGACGTGAAGCGCTCGCACAGCTCGCGAGCAAAACGCAAGGTCCACAGGCGGAAGCAATCATGGAGCGCGCAAAGAAGGCGCTCGCCGCCAAGTCACGATACCAGACCACGCCGCAGGCCGTGACACCGCCACCCACGCCCGCAGCAAAAGAAGCGAACATCACGCTCCTCGCGGCCGGCACGAAGACGCTGCCAAAGGATTTCCTGGAGCAGACCTGGGAGAAACATCCGCGTCAATATCAAATCCCGCGCTGCCTTTACGCCGACACGAAATGCGAAGCCATCCTGATCGATGCGGATGGCGACGGCACGGAGGAGATCGTGGTCTGGCAGGTGCCGAGAGGATTTGCCGCCGTGTTCGGCAAGGAAGACAACCAGTGGATCTTCCTCGGACAACTCGAAAACTCGGGCTGCCCCGGCGTTCGTGAATCGCTTCGCGAGGGCCAGTTCAGGTACGCCGCGCCGCGCTACCGCGAGCTTACGGTCGGCGAAAACCGGATGCGCATTGTCACGCAACGCAGTTGCGCGCCGCAGGTCAAGCGCGAGCAGAAGAAAGAGTAAGCACGATGACCCTTCAGATCATCGGCATGCTCGTCATGCTTTCCGTGCCGGGATATTTCGTCCTGCAATACTGGACGTTCCGGAACTGGGATGGCGGCTGGCAGGTCGCGGCGCTGGTGCCGCTCGCGCTCATGGTACCCGTCGTGTTGTTCACGATCGGCGCCTTCGCCGCGCAATCCAACCTCTGGCCGATGGTACTGATCCTTACCTCGCCAATCGCCTGCCTGTATTTCCTCGGCGCGGGTCTGGTGAAGTCGCTACGCTAAAGACCGCGGCGCTTGCGCTCCGCGTCATCCCATGCGGTCAGTGCCTGATAGTCCGGCACGAAGCCGAGGCCCTTTTGCGCGTCGGATGAGATCACGGTCTGCGAAGTGACGACATCGACCAGCGCGGGCGCGTTCTTCAATGCGCGCTCGATGGCGGGTTTCAGTTCCTCCGGCTTGGTCACGCGCTCGGCATGCAGGCCTAGCGCTTTCGCCATGGCTGCATAATCGGAATGGCGCAGCGTGGTGCCGACGACACGGCCGCCGTAGTTCATCTCCTGATCGAGCCGTTCGATATTCCACGCGGCATTGTTAGAGACGATGAACACGCATTTCGCGCCGTGGCGCACGGCAGTGTCGATTTCCATGGCGTTGATGCCATAGGCGCCATCGCCGTTCACGGAAATTACCTGCCGCTCCGGCATCGCCAGCGCAGCCGCGATGGCAAATGGCACGCCGACGCCAAGGCAGCCAAACGCGCCTGCATCCATATAGGTTCGCGCCTGCAAGCCCGTACGCGCGAAGCTGAGCAGGTCGCCGCCATCGGCGATTGCGATGTAATCCGGGTCTGCCAGTTCGGCGAGCGCATCGAAGATCACCTGCGGGTGGATTTTTCCGTCATCGCCGGTTTGCGGACCTTTGTTAGCCTTCGCCTTGGCGACGCGATCCTTGTGCTTGTTGCGCAGTCCGTCCGCCCATTGCTTGTCGATGGAAGACTCGCGGTTGCCGGCGATGTCGCACATTGCTTTCAACGCAAGCGGAACACTCGCAAGGATTTCCGGCTGGCCGCGGCGGTTGTCGATCAGTTCGCCAGCGGCATCGGACAGGCGAATAAACCGCGCATGTGGGAACACCGCAGGCGAGCCGTAACCGGTCTGGTAGTCCAGCTTACGGCCGATCAGCAGCACGACGTCGGCATCCTGCATTGCCTGTGCGCGCACTGCAGCGGCCGTGGAAGGATGATCGGCGGGAACAAGACCACGGCTCTCCTGCGTGTCGAGGTAGAGCGCACCCGTTGCGTCGAGCAATCGCACCAATTCCTTGTCCGCGCCGCGCGCGCCGCGGCCCGTGAAGACCAGCGGACGTTTTGCGCCCCAGAGAACGTCAACGGCCTCTTTGATCGCGTTCGGATCGGGAACGATGGTGCGCGGTTTCTTCGCTGCCATCCATTCATCCAGCACAAGGTTCTTAGGCACGCTGGTACGCAGGACATCGGTGGGGATTTCGAGATAGACCGGTCCTGGTTCGCCGTTGTCGCCCATCGCGCGCGCGACGCCCTCGTCGAACTCGCGGATCACCTGATCGGCCACGCGCAATGTGCGCGCCGTACGGCAGACAGGCTTCAACAGATCGACGTGCGGAATGTCCTGCAACGGCCCCATGTTCGCCTGTGGGCGCGATGTGCAGCCGCCGATCAGAAGCACTGGGATACGCGCGAGGTGAGCGTTGCACATCGCCGTCACGGTGTTGGTGACGCCCGGCCCTGCCGTCACCATGGCGACGCCAAAGCCACCCATCAGCTCTGCATGGGCATGCGCCATGTGCACGGCGGCCCCTTCGTCGCGCACGTCGATGATGCGGATACCCTGCCGCGCCACATGATCCCAGATCGGCTGGATATGGCCGCCCTGCAAACCGAAGATACGGTCGATGCCGCGCGTTTTCAGGAAACGCGCAATCCAGGCGGCGCAAGCGTTATCGTCGGCGTTGAGATCGAGCGTCGGCGTCTTGTTGTTCATGTTCGCTCCTTAAACCTTGCCGGAGAACCGCTCGCGCAAAACGCGATGCAGAATCTTGCCGGTAGCCGTGCGCGGCATTTCGTTATCGCCGATGACACTGATCGAGCGCGGGCGTTTGTAACCCGCGATCTTGTCACGGCTCCATTCGATGATCTCTGTTTCCGTCAGCGTCGCACCATCATGCGCGATGACTACTGCATGAACGCGCTCGCCCCACTTCGGATCGGCAACGCCAATGACCGCAACATCCTTTACCTTGGGATGGCCGCCAAGCATGGCCTCGACCTCCGACGGATAGACGTTCTCGCCGCCGGAAATCACCATGTTGCTCTTGCGGTCGACCAGATGAATGAACCCGTCCTCGTCGCGGCGCGCAAGATCGCCGACCGTGCAGTAGTCCCCGCGAAACGCTTCGCTGGTTTTTTCGGGCAGCTTCCAGTAGCCGTCGAAGGTCTGCGCATTGCAGGAATAAAGTTCGCCCGGCTCGCCGTCCGGCACTTCGTTGCCCTGCGGGTCGAGGATCCTGATCCGCTGCGAACCTACCGTTTCGCGCCCGACCGAACCGAGCTTCGAGAATTGCTCCTCCGGATGCAGCATCGTTACCCAGCCGCATTCCGTCGAGCCGTAAAGTTCGAACAACCCGGTATTGCGGAAATACTCCATGACCTCGCGCTTGGTGTCGGCACGCGCGGGAGCGGACGAGATCATCATTTTGGTGAGCGCGTCGACGTTGTATTTGGCGCGAACCGCTACCGGCAGTCCGAGCATCATGATGTAATGCGTCGGCACCAGCGAGGTGAAGGTCGAACCGTTCTCGGAGAGCGTGCGAACCAGTTCCTCAGGGTCTATGCTTTTCCGGTTGTAGACGGTCACGCGCGCACCACAGCCCTGAAACGCGCCGAAGAAAAACAGCGAGTTCGCGTGGCACATCGGCATGACGAGCAGCGCAGAATCGTCGGTGCGCACGCTCAATTCGGATTGCGTGACCAGCGCTATCATGGTGCTTGCGCGGTGTGAGCGGATCGCACCCTTGGGCTTTCCGGTGGTGCCCGAGGTATACATGAAGGCCCACGGGTCGGTGACGGCAACCTTCACGTCCGGAATGCTGTCGCGCGAGCCAGCGATCAAGTCTTCGTACTCGCGGTAATTTCCCTCGGCCTTGCGGCTACCGAATTTGATGAAATTCGCGGCCGGAATATCGAGTTCGAAACGTACGGACTCGATCACGCCCGTCAGTTCGTCCTGCACGATGAAGGCGCGCGCTTCGCAATTCTCGGCGATATATCTGATCTCGGAACCGACGAGCCGGAAATTGACCGGAACCATGACCAGTCCTGAGAAGGCCATGGCTGCGTAAATCTCCAGCCACTCGACGCAGTTATAAGCGAGAACGCAGACACGATCGCCCTTCTTCAATCCGAAACCGAGAAGGACATTCGCGAGCCGCGCAGAACGATCGCGCCACTGGCGGAATGTCATCGCGCGATCTAGGTCGCGCGCGCCGATCTTGTCCGGAAATATGCTGGCGTAGAGACGCAGGGCGTCGCCAACGTTCGCGAGCTGGTTCACGCGCGCTTCCTTGCGTACATTCCTTCCGGATACGCCGCCGGTTTACCCGACTTGTCCCGCATCCGCTCCCGCTACGATACTGCCCGCCGCAACGAATCCTGACAATATCGGCAAA
The DNA here is from genome assembly GCA_019454205.1 of Xanthobacteraceae bacterium. Lineage (NCBI taxonomy): Bacteria > Pseudomonadati > Pseudomonadota > Alphaproteobacteria > Hyphomicrobiales > Xanthobacteraceae > Xanthobacteraceae bacterium. The sequence continues at coordinate 1,335,451 of CP075369.1, read as the reverse complement.
TGCATGAACCCAGAGGTTGCCATGAGTGAAGTTCGCGACAATCCGGAAAAGCATCAGTTCGAGATGATCGTCGACGACCACACCGCACTCGCCGCCTACCGGCTGAAGCCCGGTGTCATCACTTTCACGCATACGGAAGTGCCAAAAGAACTGGGCGGCCGCGGTATCGGCTCGCAGCTTGCCAAGGGAGCGCTCGATCAGGCGCGCGCGCGCAGCCTGAAAGTGATACCGCTCTGTCCGTTCATCAAGGCATATATCGAGAAGCATCCCGAATACGCCGATCTCGTAACCGGCAATTAGCGGCGCAATGCTGCCATTCCGTCGCAGCCTTGCTTTACGCTACAGAATACCGACATTGTCTGCATGTCATTGATCCGCGACAATAAGGCCCTGAGCCGCTACGAGTTCGATGTCGAAGGCGGCACCGCTTTCGCCAATTACCGGCTGTCACCCGGCGTCGTGACCGTAACCTATACGGAAGTGCCGGTAGCGCTTCGCGGGCGCGGCATTGGGGCAAAACTTTCCACCGCCGTGCTTGAACATATCCGCGTACAAGGAATGAAAGTCATTCCACGTTGCGGATATTTCGCCGGCTTCATCCGCGATCATCCCGAATATCACGATCTGCTCGCCCAATGATCCCCTTCTCGGTTCTTGACCTTGCACCCGTTACCGAAGGCGGCACGGCAGCCGACGCCTTCCGCAACTCGCTCGATCTTGCGCGGCATGTGGAGGCGCTCGACTACAAGCGCTACTGGCTGGCCGAACATCATAACATGCCGGGTATTGCGAGCGCCGCCACCTCGGTCGTGATCGGACATATCGCGGGCGGCACGAAGTCCATTCGCGTTGGCGCGGGCGGCGTCATGCTGCCGAACCATTCGCCGCTGGTCATCGCCGAACAGTTCGGCACACTGGCCTCGCTCTATCCGGATCGCATCGATCTGGGCCTTGGACGTGCACCCGGCACGGACCAGCGCACCATGCACGCGCTACGGCGCAACAAGACCGACGAAGATACTTTTCCGGACGATGTCGTCGAACTTGCGCACTATTTCATGCCGCCACAACCGGGCCAGACCGTGCATGCCTATCCCGGCGCGGGGCTGAAAGTGCCGCTATGGATTCTCGGATCGAGTGCATATGGCGCGCAGCTCGCGGCCCTGCTCGGCCTGCCTTATGCCTTCGCTTCGCATTTCGCGCCTGACTACCTGATGACTGCAATCGAGCTGTACCGGAAGAACTTCCGGCCTTCGCAATTTCTGGACAAGCCCTACTTCATGCCTTGCATCGGCGTGTTCGCCGCCGATAGCGACGAAGAGGCGAAGATGCTGTTCACTTCGCAGCAACGCCAGTTCGTCAACCTGCGCCGCGGCTCGCCGGGTCTTTTGCAACCGCCGGCCAGCCTCGAAAACTACTGGTCGCCCGCGGAGAAAGCGGGCGTCGAACACGCGCTGCAATATGCCGTCGTCGGCTCGAAGAAAACCGTACGCGACGGAATCAATCGCTTCATTGAGATGACGGGCGCGGACGAATTGATGATTGCGGCACAAATCTACGACCACGTAGCGCGGAAACGGTCCTACGCAATCCTGGCCGAAATCCGCGCCTGACTATTTGACGCCGAAGCGCTCCGGCTGGGACTTCTTCTCCGCAATAAGCTGTTTGATTTGTTCGATTGCTCTCGCCTGCGGCGATTCAGGTTTCAGTTCGGAAACCGGCAAGCCAGCAAGCCGCGCCGACGATTGCTCGAAACGGCCGAGATTGCGTTCCAGTTCGGCGGCGACAATTGCCGCGGTCCACCAGCGTGTATCGTGGTTCTTGTTGTCCTTCAGAAACGCATCGAAACGTGCAATCGCCAGTTCGCGATAAAGGCTGATGCGATCCGGGCTAGCGTCGTGCTCAACCTGCCATGACGCGCGAAGATAGACATGCGCAAGCTGATATGGCTCGACGCCGTTCTTCTCCATAAGCAGGGCCGCCAGATAATAGGTGCTGTGCTGCTTCCGTGCCGCCTGATATTCAGGCGACAGCAGCACCGGGGTCAGCGCCGCGACCTCGTCCTGCGTGAACCTCTGCTTGAACATAACGAAGCCGTTGGGACAGACCGGAAGCGGATGCGGCGCCGCCAGCGCTCCAACAGGCTTCAGGTCCAAACGCTGCCCGAAACGCGTCTCGCTCGCGACGACTTTCGACTTGAACCGCTCGCCGCCAATCGGGCAGACGAATTCCTGTTCTGCAAAGGTAAGCGCTACGGCGTTATGCGGTAGCGTGGAAGCCATCAGGGCCAGTGCCGCAAGCCTCGTAAAAACACGCATCCGGATTCCCTCCATACCGCTTCTGGCCGCTAAATCGCGGCCAGAATACGGCTGGCGGGTCACAAGCCCTTGAGGAGTGCCGGAATGACGATGTCTTCCTCGTCTTCGAGATGCCGCGTCAGGATACGGTCCAGCTTGCGCGCGTCTTCGAGCACGGCTGTGATCTCGTCACGCCCCGCTTTCTCGGCGAAGAGCGTGCGGACGTGCCCTTCGACAGCGTCCAGGGTCTCCTCGAGCACGCGATGATCGCAATCGAGCAAATCGATGGGCTTGCCGAGTTGGGGGAACACTTCCTTGAAACGCGGAAAGTAATGATCGTCCTCGACGTGATGGTGCACATGCGCGTGGCCCACGAGATGCCCGCCGAGATGGCGCATGTCCGCCAACCGAAGCGCGGTATCCATTTCGCTTTTCGGCATATCGAGCAGCTTTTCCAGCCCACTCACGAACAGGCCGGACTCGTGGAGCAATGAGCGGTGGATGCCCTGCCACATATCGGCACCGCGCCAGTAATTGTTGTGACTGCCCCACTGCTCTTTCGGCGTGTCGAACAAAAGCTTGCGCAGCTCTCCGGTAAGTCCGGGGCGCTTCGCGAGATGGTGCTCTGGCGAGTCGTAATTCGGAAACATCGTTCCACTCGTTTTCGGAGGATATGTCGCATATAGGGCGGCGGCGGCACTTCGCAAGCGCCCCATAGAGTCATCGCCCGGCCATTACCTGCGGTCGATCAGGACGTCGGAAGACTCCGGCAGCAGCCAGTTTCTCAGGTCTGCAAGCACATTCGAGCGATCCGGCTCTCGCTCGTTATATATTTCGTGCCAAAGCCCTTCGTAGATCTTCAAGGTGCAGAGCTTCGGCTTCATGCGTTCCGCAAACAATCTCGCGCCTTTGACATCCACCAGTTGGTCGGCACCAGCTGCCTGAACCAGAACAGGAATGTCGAGGCTTCCGGCGTCGCGTATGGCGCGCTCGCCTGCGTCGAGAATGAAGGCCGCGAGGCGTGGTGTAATCTGCGCATGGTTCAGCGGATCGGCTTTGGCATCCGCCAGCACGGCTTCGTCGTGCGAAATTTTGTCGAGCGGCAAGCCGTGCGGGATCGCGAGGTTCGGCAGAACCATCGCCGCAGCGCGCGTGAAAACTTGCATGAACCCGCCAAGCCGGGAGAGCAATCCCGGCGAAGAAAGGATCAAGGCGCCCGGAGAAACCCATCCGCCGGTCGCGGCGCGCGCCACGATAGCACCGCCCATACTGTGACCCAGTAACAGCGGCCTTCTCGCCTCACCTTGGACGCGTTGTTCTTCAGTCAGCGCTTCGAATACGAGTTTCAGATCATCCAGAAGCGCATCCGTATGAGGGATCGCTGCACGCTTCCCGCCGGACAGACCGAAGCCACGATGATCGTAGGCCCAGACATCGAAACCGATTTCAGTTAGCAGCTTCGCGACGTGAGTATAGCGGCCGCCATGCTCGCCAAGACCATGAACGAGCAGGATCGAGTGCCTGATGATCTGGCTTTCCTTGCGCAACCACTTGCGCAGGTGGAGCAGAGTACCGTCTGCAGCCTTGATTTCCATCGGGCTTACCCTTCAGCGCCGTTAGTTCCGCGTAAGGAACCCGACTCAAGGGTTCCGCGTTTAGGTACCGAACCCGATGCCTTTTCCTATTCCGCGCAGACATCGTGCTGCCGGTATGAGTGATTTCCAGTTTGTCCGCTAGCGGACCGACGGCAATTCTTCGTGCCCGCTAGTATTTCCCTGTCTTCACGGATTCGAAGACAGCCCTGCCCGCTTCAAACGAAGGGGCACCCCGGGACGGTCGGTCATCACTCAGGGTCAAGGCTCAACGCGACACGAGTCAGGAACCCATTGATGCTGAAATCCCGCGCTGAAGCGCGAAACTATTTGCTCGAAAGTATTCCGCAACAGGAATACGCGCTGCTTGAACCGCATTTGAAGGAAGTCCCGCTCAAACAGGGACTGATCCTCCATGAGCAAGGCGACGAGATCGAGCAGGTCTATTTCCCGAACAGCGGTATGGTTTCGGTCGTTATCGTGCTGGCCGACGGCGAACAAAGTGTCGAGACGGCGACCGTAGGCCGCGAAGGCGCGGTCGGCGCAATTGCCGGCCTAGGACCGCGCAAGTCTACCGCCCGCGCCATCGTACAGGTCGCTGGCAACGCGGTGCGTTTGCCGGCGCGGCAATTGCAGAATGCGGTTACGCGCAGTCCTTTCCTCCGCGATTTCATCGTACGCTATCAGGAAATGCTGCTGCATCAGGCGCAGCAATCGACGGCCTGCAACGCATTGCACGAAGCGCGGCCGCGTCTTTGCCGCTGGCTGCTGCAGACCCATGACCGTCTGGACAGCGACGTGATCGCGCTTACCCAGGAGTTCCTCGCACAAATGCTCGGCGTGCGCCGCACGACCGTAACCGAGTTGGCGAGAGGACTGCAAAAGAACGGACTGGTCCGCTACAAGCGCGGGAAGATCGAGGTGCTCGACCGCGATGGGCTGGAGGAATGTGCCTGCGAATGCTACGGCGCGATCCGCAAGCAAACCGCGCATTACTTTCCGCGCGTACCGCAGGGCTAAATCCCTTTCCGTAACGTCACGCTTCCGCACCGCCATACCTGCGGTGTAGGAAGCAATCATGTTCGATGCCATCTGTTTCGCCGGGGGCGGCAATCGCTGCTACTGGCAGGGCGGCTTTTACGAGGCCGCCAGCGAGAAGATCGACCTCAAGGCACCGTTGGCGACCGCGGCCAGCGCCGGCTCGTTTGCGCTATGTTATTCGCTGCTCGGTCTAGGCCCGAAAGTGCGCGAGCTGATCGTTGCCGGTTGCGGACCGCATGTGAAAACCATCGACTTCCGCAACTGGCGTGTGGGCAAGCCGCTGTTCTCGGTCGGCCCGATGTATCTCGATCTTTTGCGTAGCGTGCTGGACGATGCCGTGCTCGCAAGATTGCAGGAAATCTCCGACATCCGGATCGCGGTGGCGCGTCTCCCGCGCGGCGTGCCGCCTATCCTCGGCGCCATGGCAGGAATTGGCGCCTACCAGATCGAGAAGAAGCTGTTTCACCCCGTACACCCGACCTTCGGGCGCAAGCTCGGCATCCGGCAGGAGTTCGTCGCGGTCCGCAACCTGAAACGCGCCAGCGAATTGCACGACCTCATCATCGCCAGCGGCGGCGTGCCGCCGTTCATGCCGGTGACCAAGATTGGAGAGCGCCCCGCGTTCGACGGCGGGCTGGTCGACAACGTCCCGGTACTGCCGCTCGGACCGGTCGAATCTGCGGGCGGCAAGACGCTCGTGCTGTTGACGCGGCAATATAAAACGCTGCCGCAGGTGAAGGGCCGCCGTTACGTGCAGCCGTCGGAGCCGATCAAGGTCAAGCAGTTCGACGTCCGCAATCCCCGCGGCATCCTTGCCGCCTACGAACTCGGTCGCAAGGATGGCGCAGCGTTCGCCGCGTCGCTCTAGACTTTCACGATCTTCAAGGAGAGATCAGGCAAGCCCGCAATCCGCGCGGTGAGCGTATCGCCTGGCACCACTGCGCCGACATTCTCCGGCGTGCCTGACAGCAGCAGGTCGCCCGGCATCAACTCGAAATACTCGGAGAGCTTCGCGATCTGTTCCGCTACGCTCCAGGTCATTTGCGAAAGATCGGCGCGCTGCTTCACCTCGCCATTCACGCTCAGCGAGATTTCACCCTTGAGAAACGGACCGGTTTCGCTTGCCGGATGGATCGGGCCGATAGGCGCGCCAAAATCGAAGCCCTTGCCGATGTCCCACGGCTTCTTCTGGTCCTTCATGTCGCTTTGCAGGTCGCGCCGCGTCATGTCGAGGCCGACCGCGTAGCCGAACACGCAATCGAGCGCTTTCTCAGCAGGGATATTCTTGCCGCCCTTGTGGAGTGCTGCGACGAGTTCGACCTCGTAGTGATAGTTCTTCGTCAGCGTCGGGTACGGGTGGTCCGCCACCTGCCCCGGCATCACGACCTGTACGGCATCGCTCGGCTTCTGGAAAAAGAACGGTGGTTCCCGATTTGGGTCCGATCCCATTTCGCGGGCATGAGCCGCGTAATTCCGGCCGATGCAGTAGATGCGGCGAACGGGGAAAAATTCAGCACGGCCTGCGACCGGCACGGCCGGGCGCGGAATATCGAACAGAAACTTGGACATAGAGGAATAATCCGGTGCGTTGCGCTGCCTGCCTATCGCGCTATCGCGCCGGACACCAGCCAGCGCCGCATCGCAGCCTTGCTGTTTTCACATTTCGGTAATGATGGCATGCAGTTATCGCATTGCAGCAATGAACAGGTTCCTCTTACGCAGGTGCAGCAATCGCATTAGCTTCTTTTCACGAACAGACGCGATTCACCTGCGCAAATGCACAGGAACGGGTCGTGAATAGGAGACCATCATGCTGCTCGGTTATCTTCTTCGCCAATACCGCCGCTGGCGGGAATACCGCCGCGCTTACAACGAGCTGGCTTCGCTCGACGACCGTATGCTGCGCGACATTCACATCAACCGCAGCGAAATTCCGGGCATCGCCCGTCAGGCCGCGCTGACCATCAACTAAGCGCCACCTAAGCCTACTCTCTCAAGACAATGATGCCCCGGCGTTCCTCCCCGCCGGGGCTTTTCTTTTGCCCCCATCAGATCGTCTCGAACCGCGCGGTACGCCACAGCACGAACTGCTTCCGCAACTGGGAAAGCTCGATGCGTGACGTGAAGGGTTCATAACCGGGCTTTTCCATCTGGCGCAGATAAAGCGGAATGAAAGGCGCGCGCAGCAACGCTGCGCGAACGGGACCGCGAACGAATTCGAGTTTCAGCGCATCGTAATCCGTCGAGATTTTCTTTCGTAGCGCAGCGAGCGCGTTTTTGATCGCGTCCGTGCCATTCCCGGCGAGAACGTCGGCGACTGCGCCGCCATTCCTTTCAAGGATATCAACCGGAATGAAGACACGGCCCTGCGATGCGTCCTTGGCCACCGTGCGAAGCTTTTGCATCAGGCCGCTGGCACGACCGAACAGGAAGGCGGCGCGGGCTTCTCTTGCGGCGGCCTGTGCATCAAGAATCCGCATAGCGAGACCAGCGATAGCGCCAGTAGTCGCATCGAGAAACTGATCGAGCGCCGAGAGAGACGGCATCGGCTCTCCCGAAAGATCGAATTCGTGCGCATCGACAAAACTGGCCAGCACGTCGCGCGGCAAGCTGTGTTTTTCGATTGCCGCTGTAAGCGCCTCCAGCACCGGATGCTCGGCAGGTGCGTTCTTTCCTTCGAGCGCATCTCGCCACCATTGCAGCCGGATCTGTCCCACCATCGGCTCGCTGACGGCATCGGCGACGTGACCAATCTCTTCGGCGAAAGCATACAACGCGAACAAATGCGGACGCGCTTCCGCGGGTACGAACAGGGTTGCCAGAAACAGGTCGTGGTCGCGCTGGCGGATGACTTCTTCGCAGAAAGCGAACGGGCCGTTCATCGCCTAATGAGCCGCGATCAAAGCGGCGGCAACACGGCGGCCTTCGTCGAGCAGAACGTTATACGTCGAGGCCGCGCCGCCGGTCGGCTGCATGTCTACGGAAATCTTCGCTTCGTTCAGCCGCAAACGCAGCGCCGGCGAAAGGAACGCGGGGTCGCGGCCGGAACCGATCATCAGGAGGTCGATCTCGTCCTGCTCGGCGAATAGGCGGGCGAGGCTCGCGGCGTCGATTTGTGCCGCATCCGTTACCGGCCAGGCGTAGATGCCACTGGGCACGATCAGCAGCGAACCGCGATGCGACATTCCGGCAAAGCGGAAGCCGCCCTGCCCGTAGGCGTCGATGGGCGCACGGCCCGGATAGTGCGGTTGGTCGCGGCTGACGCTCACGGGCGCGCGGGCGCGCCCGCAACAGAGGGAGACGCAACCTTGTCGCCCGCTTCCCGGCCATGCCCAACGCCGAGGTACATCAGCATCGGCGCAGCAATGAAGATCGACGTATAGGTGCCGACCAGCACGACGCCAAAGGTCATCACGGCAGCGAAGCCGTGGATCGCGCGCCCGCCCCAGATCAGCAGCGCGATCAGCGCGAGCGTCACGGTGACGTGGGTGATGACGGAGCGCGAAAGCGTCTGGTTGACACCTTCGTTGATGAGTTGCGCGATCGGCATGCGCTTATACTTGCGCAGCAATTCGCGGATGCGGTCGTAGATCACGACGGTATCGTTCAGCGAGTAGCCGAGAATGGTCAGCAGCGCGGCCATCGAGGTCAGGTCGAAGTCGATCTGCGTCACCGCCATGAAGCCGATGGTGAGTGCAATGTCGTGCACGTTTGCGATCATCGCGCCGAGCGCGAACTGCCATTCGAACCGGAACCAGAGATAAATCAGGATGCCAATGATCGCGACGCCGAGGCCGACGATACCGTAGCCGAGCAACTCGCCGGATACGCGGGGACCGACCACCTCGACGCGGCGATATTCGACAGTATCGCCGAGCGCGGCGCGCACCTTTTGCACTACGGCCTGCTGGGCTTCGTCGCCGCCGGGTTGCTGGGCAACACGGATCAGCGCTTCGTTATCGCCGAACTGCTGGATCTGCACTTCGCCGATGCCGAGCTTTTCCAGCGTAGCGCGCATCGGCGCGATATCGACCTTGCCGGACTTCGCCTGCACCTCGATCAGCGTGCCGCCCTTGAAGTCGATGCCCAGATTGAGGCCGTAGTGGAAATAGGCCAGCACAGCCAAGATCGACAGCAGCGCCGAAATCGGAAAGCTGAAGCGGCGGAACTGAAAGAAGTTGAACTTGGTGTCGTCCGGAACGAGACGAAGCAGCGGAATGCGCACGAGTTTTTCTCCGCCTAGATCGGCAGCGTCTTCGGCCGCCACCAGTGATACCACAGGGCGACGAGCAGACGGGTAAAGGTGAAAGCGGTGAACAGCGTGGTCAGGATGCCAAGACCGAAGGTGACGGCGAAGCCGCGCACCGGGCCGGTGCCGATCATGAACAGCACCACCGCGGCGATGAAGGTAGTGATGTTCGAGTCGAGAATGGTCGCGAGCGCGCGATCAAACCCAGCGTTCAGTGCGGCCAGCGCGGTTCTTCCCGCGCGCACTTCTTCGCGGATGCGCTCGTAGATCAGAACGTTGGAGTCGACCGCGATGCCGACGGTCAGCACGATGCCCGCGATGCCGGGCAATGTCAGCGTCGCGCCAAGCAGCGAAAGGATACCGATGATCATGCCGACGTTGATGGCAACCGCGATGTTCGCAAAGATACCGAACAGGCCATAAGTCGCGAGCATGAACACGATGACCGCGATCGAGCCGATCCATGACGCGGTAATGCCCGCGCTGATCGAGTCCTGACCGAGACCCGGACCCACGGTGCGTTCCTCGATCACGGTCAGCGGCGCCGGCAGCGCGCCGGAGCGCAACAGGATGGCAAGGTCGCTCGCCGACTGCGCGTTGAAGCTGCCGGAAATCTGGCCCTGCCCGCCGGGAATGTGCTGGCGGATCACGGGAGCCGAAACAACCTTGTTATCGAGCACGATGGCGAACGGACGGCCGACGTTGTCGCGCGTCGCGTTACCGAAGCGGCGTGCGCCGTTCGAGTTGAATCGGAAGTTGACGACCCACTCGCTGGTCTGCGGATCGCGGCCCGGCTGCGCATCGACCAGATCATCGCCGGTCACGATGACACGGCGTTCGATGACGTAAGCCTGCGGCGGGTTATCGGTGGAGAGCAGCACTTCGGCATCCGGCGGCGGGTTTTGCTGCGCCTGTTCCGGCGAAGTAGTGACGTCCACCATCCGGAATTGCAGCTTCGCGGTACGGCCGATCAGATCGATCAGGCGCTTCGGGTTATCGAGGCCCGGCACCTGCACGAGAATACGGTCGAGGCCCTGACGCTGGATCGACGGCTCGACGGTACCGACTTCGTCGACGCGCTTGCGAACGATCTCGATGGAGCGCTCGACGGCAGTGCCGATGTATTGCTTGATGCCCGCATCCGTCACGGTCAGGCGGATCAGGCCGCCGTTTTCGGCGACTTCGATATCCTGCACGTTGCTGCCGGCAAACACGCCAGTCAGCGGCGACGCGAGTTCGCGCAGTTTCTTCAGCGCTTCCGGAACGTCCTTCGGCTCGCGGATGCGAACCGAGACGACCATGTTCTGGAACGCGAGGTTGCTGTAGCCGATCTTGGCTTCGCGCAGCACGCGGCGGGTTTCGTTGTAGAGGTTCTCGACCTTTTCCTTGCGCACGCTGTCGGAGTCGACCTGCATCAGCAGATGCGAGCCGCCCTGCAGGTCGAGGCCCAGCACCATCTTGTGCTGGAGGATTTTCGGCAGCGCGTTGTAAGCCGCGGGCGAAAGCAGGTTCGGGATCGTGAGCGCGCAAATCGCGAGCGACAGCACGATGATCGCGAAGGCGCGCGTTCTAGAAAAATGCATCGGCGTTTCCCGAACTTATTTCGTCTGCGGCTAAGCTGCCGCAAATTATCTCAAGCGTCGTTGGCCGCAGGCTCGCCCTTGGCGCGCACTTCCGCGATCATCTGCTTGATCTGGCGAATCTTGGTGCCCTCGGCGATCTGGATTTCGACTTCGAAGTTGTCGACCACCTTGGTCACTTTGCCGATGATACCGCCATTGGTGACGATGGTGTCGCCGCGGCGGACGTTGTTGACCATTTCCTGATGCTGCTTGGCGCGCTTCTGCTGCGGGCGGATCAGCAGGAAATAAAAGATGATGAGAATGCCAATGAACGGCAGGAACTGGAGGATCGCATCGCTGCCGGAAGGGGCAGCGGCCTGGGCGTAAGCGGGGGTAATGAACATGGTTCCTCGGCGGTGAAAGGGAGCGGACCGTCAGGAGGAGGCCGCCAAATCGGGCGGGACTATACTTGCGAAAGCCCGGATTGCAACGGAATCAGCCCCTTTCCCGGCATTTCCGGCCTCCCAGAGCGAGGTATTTCCGGTTCTTGCCCGCGGCAAAGCCGCCCGCTATGCCGCCCGGAAAGGAAACAGCCCATGAACCGCCCCGCCTCCTCTGACACCGTCCTCGGCATGCTGGCAGACGCCCTCAGCAGAATTGCGGAGGCCGTGGAACGCTGGGCGCCGCCGGCCCCGTATAAACCCGATTTCGACGCCGCCGAGGCCTTCGTCTGGAACGCCGCGGCGAAGCGGCTGGATCCGGTGGCGAAGATCAACCGGGTGCAGATGAACCTGCTCAAGGGAATCGACCGGATGCGCGACACGCTGGTCGAGAATACCGAGCGTTTCGCCAAGGGCCTGCCCGCCAACAACGCCCTGCTCTGGGGCGCGCGCGGCATGGGCAAGTCCTCGCTGGTGAAGGCAGTCCATGCAGGCGTGAACGCGGAAACCAAGAACCTCAAGCTGATCGAGATTCACCGCGAGGATATCGAGTCACTGCCCTACCTGATGAACCTGCTTCGCGGCGCGAAAGAGCGCTTCATCGTGTTCTGCGACGACCTCTCCTTCGACGCCGACGACACCTCGTACAAATCGCTGAAGGCCGTGCTCGAAGGCGGCATCGAGGGACGACCCGACAACGTCATTCTTTATGCCACCTCGAACCGCCGCCACCTGCTCGCGCGCGAGATGGTGGAGAACGAGCGCTCGACAGCAATCAATCCCGGCGAAGCGGTGGAAGAAAAGGTTTCGCTCTCCGACCGTTTCGGCCTGTGGCTTGGCTTCCATCGCTGCTCGCAGGACGAATTCCTCGCGATGGTGAACGGCTACGTCTCGCATTTCAAAATCCCAATCGAGCCGGAAACCTTGCGCAGCGAGGCGCTGGAATGGTCGACTACGCGCGGTTCGCGTTCGGGGCGCGTGGCGTGGCAGTTTGTGCAGGATCTTGCCGGCCGTCTCGGCGTGAAAATCGGGTGACGCAATGACCAATCGCCAAATCCTTCTCGCCGAGACGCCGAAAGGCAAACTCGGCAGCGAACATTTCAAGCTGCAGAACGGCACAGTGCCGACGCCGAAGGACGGCGAAGTGCTGCTGAAAATTCGCCTGATCTCGCTCGATGCCGCGAACCGCGCATGGATGCAGGGCGCGACCTATCGCGAAGCAGTCGGCGCCGGCACGGTCATGGCTGGCGGCGCAATCGCGGAAGTGGTCGAGAGCAATGCGCCCGGCTTTTCGCACGGCGATCTCGTGTTCGCGGATACGGGCTGGCAGGAATATGCCGCCCTGCCCGCGAAGAAACTGCTCAAGGTCCCGAACATCCATCCGATGTCGCATCTCCTGAGCGTCTATGGCGTCGCCGGCCTTACCGCTTATTTCGGGCTACTCGACATCGGCAAGCCGAAAGAAGGCGAAACCGTCGTCGTCTCTGCAGCCGCCGGTTCGGTCGGATCGCTGGTCGGGCAGATCGCGAAGATCAAGGGCTGCAAGGTCATCGGCATCGCGGGCGGCAAGGAGAAGTGCGACTGGGTGAAGTCGCATCTCGGTTTCGACGAATGCGTCGATTACAAATCCGGTCCTGTGTTCAAGGCGCTGAAAACCGCCGCGCCGGACGGCATCGACGTCTATTTCGATAACGTCGGCGGCGAGATTTTCGAAGCCTGCCTTTCGCAGATGAAGTTGCACGGACGCATCGCCTGCTGTGGCGCGGTGTCGGCCTATGATGGCGCCGCTCCGGCGAGCGGCCCGCGGGGCATCCCCGGCCTGATCGTCGTCAAGCGGCTGCGCATCGAAGGCTTCATCGTGATGGATTATTATTCGCAGGCGATGAAAGCGATCGGGGAATTGCAAGGCTGGGTCGCGAGCGGAAAGCTCAAGGTCTACGAGGACATCCTCGAAGGCATCGAGAACACACCCAAAGCGCTGATCGGTTTGCTCGCGGGCGACAATCTCGGCAAGCGCATGGTGCGCGTGTCGTAAGCGAGGCCCCTACTTTTAAAACAGTCTAAAAAAGCAAGCGCGATAAGTCGCACTTCCGAACTTCGTCATTGCTACGGCTGCACGGCGGTATAAAAATGCCGTTACAGCCAGCCACGCCCGTCGTCGCCAGCAATAACAAATACCAAACGGGGGCGATGATGGGGCTCATCGGCTACCGCAAGCTGATGCTTGCGGGATGTACGGCTATATTTTCGGTACTGGCGATTCCCGCGCATGCGCAGATTGCGCTGCCTGAAATCACGATTTTCGGTGAAAAAGTCGATCGTCCGAGTATCGACGTCACGACCAGCGTCGGCGTGATCACCAGCGAACGCATCCAGCAAGAACAGATATTCGATTTTCACGACGCGCTGAATGCCGCAGCGAATACGCTTTCAACCCGCGCGAGCAGCAACAATGGCGGCATCACAATTCGCGGAGTCAATTCGGAAGGGCTATCGGGCAACCAGAACGCGGGCGCGGCTCCCGTCATCGCCGTCGTCGTAGACGGCGCTTTGCAAAACGCGGAAGCCGTTCGTCGTGGTCTGCGTTCCGTATGGGACGTCGAACAGGTCGAGGTGCTTCGTGGTCCGCAGTCAACGCTGCAAGGACGCAATGCAACCGCTGGCGCCGTTTTCATCAAGACGAAAGACCCGACCTTCAATTATGAAGCCATGATGGAACTGACTGCCGGCTCGCATAGCCTGTTCACGACCGGCTTCATGTGGTCCGGCCCGATCCTTCCGAACGAGCTGGCGTTTCGTGTTGCGGGGCAGCTCTATCGCTCGAATAACGACATCGACTATGTCGACCCCGCCAACAACGTGCTCGGCCAGGATCGCTTCGGCAACATTCGTGGCAAGCTGTTGTGGACACCATCCTCGCTGCCGGGCTTCCGCGCCCTATTCACGGTGGCGCATACCAACGACAAGCCGAGCGTGAATACGGTTTCAGGTCCCGACTATTTCGCGCGTATTTACGACACTCCCTCCACGCTACTCGATTATCGCTCCATCAAGACCAACAACTACATCTCAGATCTGTCGTACTCTTTCGGCCTGAACTACAAGCTGCGCAGCATCACGTCCTTCGCAGCGACCGACACGACGATAAACTCCGCGCCGGGCAACGCCTTTTATCTGCGCGACGATCTTCGCAAAGGCGGCGATTTTACCCAGGACTTCCGCCTGGAAATCGACAACAACGGAAACGGTCTCTCCGGCGTGCTCGGCCTGTTCTACGGGAAGTTCACGACCAAGCTGGACTCGCGCATCGAAATTGATCCGGCGCTGCTCGGCGGGCCGCCGCTCGGTCTTATCCCCTACCAGAACCTTGTCAGCGACTACGAAACGAAGAGCCTCGCCGCTTATGCCGATCTCCGTTACCGGATCGACCGGTGGGTTGTGATCGCAGGCGGACGCGCGCTCCGCGACGAAGTCGTGAGCACCGCAACGGGCGCACAGCTCGACCCGATCGGCTTCACCTACGTTCCCATCAACACGACCACCGACGACACCTTTAACGCATTCCTTCCTAAGGCTGGCCTTACCTATGACCTTACGCCGAAACAGACGATCGGCTTTACGTATTCGCCAGGCTATCGTGCGGGCTTCAGCGACGTGTTCATCTTTACGCCCGGGGCGCGCTACAACGTTCTGCCTGAAAGACTACACGCTTACGAAATCAGCTATCGCTCGCAATGGCTGAACGACCGCCTCGCATTCAATGCGAACTTTTTCTACTACGATTACAAGAACCAGCAGTTTGCATACGAACCCGGCCCACTTCCTGGCCTTGCGGTCATAACAAATGCGAACAGGTCTCACGCCTATGGTGCCGAGTTCGAAACGCGGTTCAAGGCAACTGACCGGATTACGGTCTATTCCTCGCTCGGCCTGCTGTTTACGCGCTTCGACGACTTCACGGTCCCGGCAATTGGTGGCGTCTATACCGGCAATCAATTCCCGGAAGCGCCCAGCTTCACACTCAACCTTGGCGGTCTTTATAAAGACCCGAACGGCTTCTTCACCGGCGCGAACGTCCGCTTTATCGACGGCTATTACAGCAACACCGACGTCGCCAATTCACCGCTTCGTTATGTCGGCAGCGCAACCATTCTTGACGCACGGCTGGGCTGGGAGTTCGCCAACAAGAGCACATTCACGCTGTTCGCGAAGAACCTGCTTAACGAGCGGTATTTGACCTACCTCTCGACCGGAGGGACGAACGCAGGCGTCGGTGACTCGCGCCAATTCGGCGTCTCCTGGGCGCTGAGGTACTGAGAGGCCGTGAATTTTCTCACACGCCTGATCTGGGGCACTCGCGGCGGCTGGCGCAGGCTGCTGCGGGTAACTCTGGTTCTATTGCTGACGGCGGCGCTTACCTACGGAACGCTATTCGCGATCAGTTGGTCACGGCTCCAGCACATCTTTGCGGCCAACAACGCTGCGATGCTGTGCGCCGGTATCTTCATCAGCGGACGTAGCGCGGAAGAAGTCGACCGGCAGTCGATCATCAAGGAAGGCTTCCGGAAGCGCATCTATGACGCCTTCAGCGTAAACATAGACAGGCAGAATGGTACGGTTACAGTCGGCGGTTCGCTGATCGCGCCGATTGTTGCAAGTTATCAAGGTGAACGCGGCTGCATACTTTCGCAGAAGGCCTTTCCTCCGGTAAAATTGCCGGTGCTTCAGCCTAAGCGCTTCGACAGCTTCACGGTCATCACGCGCGCAGAGCTTCCTGATGAAGCGGCGAATAAGCTCGACGCGGAGGTAGCGCGAAACTTTGCCGATCCCACGCACGCAACTCATGCGCTTCTCATCTACAAGAACAATATCCTGCTACGCGAGGCTTATGCGGCTGGGGGCGGCCCCGATTATCTTGCGGAGAACTGGTCGTTCGGGAAAACGCTGGTTGGCACGCTGGTCGGCCGCCTCATCGCGGAAGGAAAGCTTTCACTCGACGAGCCTATTGCAATCCAGCAATGGCCTGCAGGCAATCCGCGCCGTGGCATTCGGGTTCGCGATGCGATGGGCATGGCGGGCGGCCTGCGATTTACAACCGGCTACAAAACTTTCCCGTTGTTCGTGCAGGCCGATCACGGACTCGTCTACACCGATCTGGAAGATGCAGTGCGTTTCGTTGTCGATCGTCCGTTGCAACATAAGCCGAGCACGGCCGGAAGCTACAACAACGCCGACCCGCTTCTGCTTCTCGAATTCATCCGCCAGAAGCTAAACCTTTCGAATGACGGTTTACGCGAACTGATCCGTGAGAAAGTGTTTGCGCCAGTCGGCATGAACGTCGCGGTATCGACCGACCCAAAGGGTTTTCCCATCATCACCGGCTACGTCTTCGGTACGGCGCGTTCCTGGGGCAACCTCGGCCTTCTCTACGCCAACAAGGGGCGCCTGAACGGCCAGCAATACCTCGCCGAAGGTTTCGTGGACTTCGTCGGCACGCCCTCGCCCGGCTATCCCGGCGAGGCTTATGGCGGCATGGTCTGGCTCAACCGGCATGGCTTCTACAAATTTCCAAAGGAAGCACTCGTCATTTCCGGCGCAGGCGACCAGATCGTGATGATCCTTCCGGCGGATGGAATCGTGATCGTGCGGTTAGGCCATCGCAACAAATCCGCCACGACCCGTCAGACCTTCGACGACAGCTTCAAGAACATCGTCGAAATTCTTAAATCCTATTGAGCAAAGAAAAAGCGCCGGAAGTTTCCTTCCGGCGCTTCGTCATGAAAACGAAAAGTCAGCTTAACCGCCGACCGAGTCCTTCACGCACTTGTTGGTGAAGCTGGTCTTGGCTGCGCCAGCAAGCTTCTTGTCGGTCGCCTGCTTGTCGCACGACGTCTTGGCGTCGGTTTCGCACTTCTTGAGGAAGCTGGCTTTGGCGGCGCCGACGAGCTTCTTGTTCGCTACTTCAGCGCTGCAGCTGGCCTGCGCATTGGCGGCAGTCGCAGCGAGGGTCAGCGCGAACGCAAGGGCAAGGGTCTTCATTGCAGTTCTCTCCCGAGGCCCCCGGAACGATTCCGGGGTTGTCTCCATCCTAGCGGATTGCAGGATTTGGACAGGAAAAAGGCTGAGGAAAACTGTCCGCTTTTCTACTTATGAGAACGTCTTTTTCGGCCGGCCGGCAATCACGACGAGGGCCGCGATCAGATCAATACCCGCCGCCAGCCATAGCGCCTGTGCGTAGCCACCAAAGTAATCGTAGAGCCAGCCGAACAGTGCAGGCCCAAACGCCGAGGCAAAACCTATGGTCATCCAGGCGACGCCATAGATCGAGCCAAAGACCGCCGCGCCGAATTCACGGCGCACAATAATCGGTGACAACGTCGTGACGTTCCCCGTCGTCAAACCGTAAAGAATGCTCGCACCAATCAGCATCCAAGCCGAAGGCCACGCTGCTATCGCTGCGAGCGAGACGGATGCGACGAGCAGTACCGCGCAACTCGTTACGCGCAGATCGACCTGGTCTGCCCAACGCGCAAGCGCTACCCGGCCGAAAAACGCCGCAACCGCGGTGAGTGAAACGATGAACGCAGCACCATTTGTGCCAAGTGAAGGCACAGCAAGCGTAACGTGATGTGTCAGGAAACCAACCTGTACGCCAAGGCCTAATGCGAAAGCGATTGCCACGCTGATGAAAGCCGGAGTGCGCAATGCTTCCGCCCTGCTCCAGACACGCGCTGGCTTTTCCTTACCGGTTTCGCGGGGCGGCTCGCCATCGGGATAAAGACCCATATCCGCCGGGCTTTTGCGAAGCACGATAACGGCAAGTGGCAAAACGACGAGAAGGACCGAAAGCGCGCTGCAGATCATCGCCTGCGTCAGCCCGAGCCGCTCGATTGCAAAGATCAGGATGGGTGTGGAGGTCATGCCGCCGATGCTGGCACCCAGCATGGCACTCGACATGGCCCGTCCCTGATGCCGTTCGAACCACGGCGATAGCGTCGCGGTGATTGCCGTCACCGAAAGACACGAATAGCCGAGTCCGTTCAGAACGAACGCGGCATAGACGTGCCACTTCTCGCTGACGAAACCGAGGAAAGAGAGTCCGGCCGCCATCAACAACCCGCCGAACGTCATCACGATGCGCGGGCCATAGCGGCCGATGGCGGGGCCTACGAACAGCGCCGCAACCGACGAGAGCAAGACCGCGACCGTAATTGCCGAGGAGATCGAACCCACCGACCAGCCCCGGCTCTGGCTGATGGCATGCAAAAACACGCCAAGGCCGAAGATGCCAAAGCCCCAACTGAAGATTGCGATGACGAGACAGGCGGCAACAATGCGCCAGCCGTAAAAAATCGGGGAGTTCATGCCGGGATTAAGGTCCGCGATTCAGGTTGCGAACCATCGACCGGCCGGGACAGCCACGCAATACGTGCCGTGACGTCAGGCTAATGCCGACAGTTTTGACTAATTCAATGCAGGGTTTCGTTTAAACGCCGCACGGCAGGCTTCTGCGCTTTTGTCGGCGCATCCCCGCTCAGGTCGTAATGGCAGGAGATATCCCGCCAGACCTTCGAGATCCGGGCCCACTCCACGCGTGCCTCCAGGCTAAGCGAGGGGTCATTCGCTTTTCCTGCCGCCTCGATGGCACTGGCACGGCAATATCGATTTACACGCATATCGTTCAAACGCGCTGCCTACGGCTAGGTTCCACGTGCTCAGCGCCAGCGGCGCTGGTGGTGATAGGGGCGGACATGAAGCGGGTTCGCGGGGAACGGGTACAGGTTGCGCGTGCCGAGGAAATTCGGGTGGCGTGTGTCGTTGAAGATGTAAGTGTAAGGGTTGATGTGGCTCGCCTTTGCCGGAACGGAAAGAAGAACCGCCGAAGCGGCCAGCATCGCCAGAACCAAAGTTTTTCGCATGGCATTTCCTCCTGCGTGACTGGCATTCATTGAACCAATCAATAGCGGCGGAGTTCCGGCACTCAATTCACGGAGCAGTGCTTCACCGGAATGTTACCTGTGGTTCCCGCGCGCTGCGTATGCTCTGGAAAACAGGAATCAGCACATGCTCACGCCCGGCCCCGACCATCCAATTACCATCACAACCAACGGCAAAAGTGTTCGGGTCACCCTTGGGGGACAGGTCATCGCGGGAAGCACAAAGGCACTCCGCCTTCAGGAGAGTGACTACCCGGTAGTGTTCTACTTTCCGCGAGAGGACGTACGGACGGAGCTTCTGATCCCTACGCCTCACGTCACGCGCTGCCCGTATAAAGGGCAGGCCACTCATTTTACGGTCAGGGTGGATGTAAGCGAGAACGAGAACGCAGTTTGGTCTTATGAGAAGCCCTTTCCCGCGGTGCAGGAGATCGCCGGGCACCTCGCCTTCTATCGAAGCCGCGTAGACTCCATCTCGGAATTTTGAAGTCAAATTCTCTCGCGCTTTTTTCGCCGGTCGGCTACGCTCGCCGGGTTAACCCTCCCGTTTCACTAAAGGACTTCCAAATGAAACGTGCTTTGTTTGCTGCGCTCGTTCTTTCGGTCAGCGCCTTCGCTTCCGCCCCGGCCATGGCCGAAGGTGCGATCGCGGTCGGCATTCTCGATAACAACGCGGCCCGCGGTTATTCCGCCGGTTGGGCCGTCAATCAGCCGAACGCCGAAGCCGCCCGCAACCTCGCACTTCAGCGCTGCCGCGAAGAACAGAACGCGCCGGCGAACGTGAAGGCGCAGTGCCGCATCGTCAGCACCTTCCGCAACGAGTGCGTTTCGGTCGCCCTCGACCCGAAGGACGGCACGCCGGGCGCAGGCTGGGCGGTCGAACCGTCCCGTCAGTCGTCGGATCGTGCTGCGGCTTCCGCTTGCGAGCGCGTCGCGGGACGTGACCGCCAGGGCCAGTGCACGCTGGTGCGCGGCGCTTGCGACGGTGACGCGAAGTAAGTCCGGATAAAAACATGAATCGCAAACGCGGAAGCATCGTGCGTCACGGCATTTTTGCCGTGTCCATCGTTGCGTCCGCGTTTGCTTTTTCCGGCACGGCGCGGGCGGAGGGCGCACTTGCTCTCGGCCTGATCAAGGAAGACCTCTCCCGCGGCTTTGCGGCGGGATGGGGCACCAACTATCCGACCGCAGAACGCGCGAGTTCGGAAGCACTCACGCGGTGCCAAAACGAACAGACGGCGCCTCCGAATATCCGCGCGCTGTGCAGGATCATCGGCACCTTCCGGGACCAGTGCGTGAGCATTGCAATCGACCCTGAGGCCGGGGAAACCGGGACCGGTTGGGCTATTGCGCCTACCCGTAGCGACGCCGACGCACAGGCGCTTGCAGACTGCCGTAAAACCGCTGGACAGGGCCGCGAGCAATATTGCCGGATTGCGACCGGCGGATGCGACGGCAACGCCCGGTAAGGCCTGTTCATTCACTCACATGCAGGCGGCTTTGCCGCCTTTTTTATTGTCCGGCCGGAACTTCACGCCCTGCCCTTGCGTTACGGCTGCGATGCCAACGTGGGAGCGGTCGCTATGCGCGATGTGCTGGTGCTCTATCCAAAGTTTTCAGTTGGAGCGGCGCTGATGGCTGCCCTGCTGCTCGTGCTGCTGGGATTGACCTTGCTGCGCGCCGACGCAACAACGATTCCAAATGCTGCAGTGATGACAAACGACAGCACATCGAACACAGACTGCCGCGCCGATCACTGGCCCTATGCAGCGACCTGCGTGATGAACGGCCGCAAAATCCGCGTCATCAAATACTGACGGCAGCCGATAGGAGCGACTACGTTCCGCTCAGATGCTTTTCGGGATCGACCGGGTTCGAACCCTTGCGGATTTCGAAGTGCAACTGCGGCGAAGTCACGCCGCCGGTCTGTCCGGCTTTCGCGATGATGTCGCCGCGACGCACCTTCTGATCCTTTTTCACGTCGATCGTGCCGAGATGCGCGTAAGCGGTCACCCAGTTGTCGGCGTGACGGATCAGCACAAGGTTGCCGAAGCCCTTCAGCTCATTGCCTGCATAGGCGACCACGCCATCTTCGGAAGCATGAATCGGCGTTCCTTCCGGTACTGAAAGATTGATGCCGTCATTCTGCTGTCCGTTCGGCTTGCGGCCGAAGGCGGAGATGATGCGGCCACGAACCGGCCAACGGAAACCGGGGCCTTTATCGTTGTCTGCGCGCGGCGCTTCCGGGTTGCGTTGCGGGACCACGTTCGGACGAACGATGCCGACCGTCTCCGGCGCCGGGGGTGCTTCGTTATTCTGGATCGTCTGCACATTGGCGCGGCGCTGCGGCTGCACAACCGGCGGTGGCGGCGTCTGCGGAACATTGTTCACGACGGTATTGCTACCGCCCGGAATACGGACCTGCTGGCCGATGCGAAGCTGCGTGGCGAGCGTGAGATTGTTCGCGTTCGCGATCGCCTGCGGCGTAACCCTGTAACGGCGCGAGAGCGAATAGATGGTCTCGCCCGCACCAACCGTATGCAAAGAGGCGTTCTGCTGCACGGCCGGGGCCTGCGGCGCATTCGCAGCCTTGCGGCGCGGAATGACGAGGCGCTGACCCGGCTGGATCATGCTCGCGTTCTGAAGATTGTTGGCACGAAGGATGACGTCCGCAGGCACGTTGTGCTTGCGAGCGATGGAATAGACGGTTTCACCCGGCTGTACGGTGACGGCGGTGCCGCCATCCCAGCTCCAGCCGTTCTGAACAGCGGCCGTGTTCTGCGGCGCGTTGAGCTGCTGCTTCTTCGCCTGCGGCGGCGGCGCTGCTGGAACGGTAGCCGGACGGTAATTGCCCGGCGGCGGATTCAGCGGCTGCTGCTCGACCTGCGTACGCGGCGGCAGTTGATGACCGGGCACTTGCGCCTGGTTCGTATTGTTCTGCGGAACGGAGTTCGTAACTTCATTCCGTCCTTGAAACGGATTGGCGTCGAAACGGGTCACATCCGAACTGCACGCAGCGGCGGACACGCCAACCGCGGCGACGGCAGCAAAACGGACGAGCGAAGCTCGCCTTACGCGCGACACAACAGAACGCATGTTCACTCACACAGGACGCAACAACACGCCTGACGATTACGCCGTTAAGCGTAAATGCCGACTTAAGAAAAACCGTACAGGGAAGAAATTTCGCTGCCGCTACCAGCGGTTAACCATGTCAGAGCGCGGCCGCAACGCCCGGCATCAGCGGCACGAAACGCACCGCCATCAGGTCTTCGGTGGCGATATTGCCGCCTTGTTTCGCGAACAGCCGCAGCATCTGCACGCCACCTTCGGGACCGACCGGCGCGATCAGCCGGCCACCTTCGGCCAACTGGTCGAACAGCGCCTTCGGCACTTCGGGCGCGGCGGCGGTGACGCAAATGCGGTCGAACGGAGCTTCATCGGGCACGCCAAGGGCGCCGTCGCCGATCCGCACCGAGACGTTTTTCAGGTTCAGCACGCGCAGCCGGGCGGACGCCAGATCCGCCAGCGTGCGAAAGCGCTCCACGGTGACGACAGATTTCGCCAGCATGCCGAGGATCGCGGCCTGATAGCCGGAGCCGGTGCCGATTTCGAGCACCCTGTGGGCAGGCTCGACGTCAAGGGCCTCGGTCATCGAAGCCACGACATAGGGCTGGCTGATGGTCTGGCCGCAATCAATTGGCAGCGCCTGATCGGCATAGGCGAGATGCGCCTGTGGCGCCTCGACGAAAATCTCGCGCGGCACCTGTTCGAGCGCGCGTAGTACCTTCACGTCGCGAATGCCCCGGCGCCGTAGCGACAGGAGAAACTCCATCCGCGCTTCGGCGTTCTTCCGCTCCAGTTCTGCTTCGCGCCGGTTCCGGTCCGCCATCGGATTCCGTTATTGAGGTTCGTCTAGGTTGTAAGTTTGCTCTCGTCGAACATCGCCGCGAGTTTGGTCATGAACGGCTTGTCGGTGAGATCGATCCGCAGCGGCGTCACCGAGATCATCTTGCGCTCGACGGCGGCAAGATCGCTGCCGTCGGCATAGGTGCGCTTGATGCGCTGGAAACCGATCCAGTAATACGGGAAACCGCGTCCGTCGTGGCGTTTATCGACCAGCAGGAGTTCCGCATCGCGGCGGCCCTGCGTCGTGATCGAAACGCCTTTGACATCCTCCGGCGCGCAATCGGGAAAGTTGATGTTGAGCAGTACGCCGGTCGGCAGGCCCTGCGCCAGAATCTTCCGGAGCAGGTCGGGCGCAAGCGTTTCAGCGGTGTCGTAGCTGAGCTTGTCGCGGGTGTTCGGGCCGTATGCCTGGCTCATCGCGATGGCCTGAATGCCAAGGATAGTGCCTTCCATCGCGCCCGCGACGGTGCCGGAATAGATCACGTCCTCGGCGAGGTTCTGCCCGCGATTGAGACCGGAGAGCACCAGATCGGGCCGCTTGTCGCCGAGCACATGGCGCACGCCCATGATGACGCAATCGGTCGGCGTGCCTTTCACGGCGAAGCGCTTTTCGTCGACCTTACGCAACCGCAGGGGGTCGCTCAGCGAGAGCGAATGCGATACGCCGGACTGGTCGAACTCCGGCGCGACCACCCAGACATCGTCCGAGAGTTTTTCCGCGATACGCACCAGCGCATCGAGGCCGGGCGAGTGGATGCCGTCGTCGTTGGTGACGAGAATACGCAAATCAGTTCGCCTTCGTGATCTTGGTGAGGCCGCCCATATAGGGGCGCAACGTCTCCGGAATTGTGACCGAGCCGTCCTCGTTCTGATAGTTTTCGAGGACCGCGATCAGCGCACGGCCCACGGCGACGCCGGAACCATTCAGCGTGTGAACGTAACGCGGGCTTTTTGCATCCTTCGCGCGGTAGCGCGCGTTCATGCGCCGCGCCTGGAAATCACCGCAGTTCGAACAGGAAGAAATCTCGCGATAGGTATTTTCGCCGGGTAGCCAGACCTCGATGTCGTAGGTCTTGGTCGAGGCAAAGCCCATGTCGCCGGTGCAGAGTGTCATCACGCGATAATGCAGGCCGAGCTTTTGCAGCACCTTTTCCGCCGACTGCAACATGCGCTCGTGTTCGGCGGCGCTTTGTTCCGGCGTCGTAATCGAAACCAGTTCGACCTTAATGAACTGGTGCTGGCGGATCATGCCCCGCGTGTCCTTGCCGGCAGCACCGGCTTCCGCGCGGAAACACGGCGTGCATGCGGTCATGCGCATCGGCAGCTTTGCTTCATCAGTGATGTCGCCGGAAGCAAGATTGGTGAGCGGCACTTCAGCGGTCGGGATGAGCCAGAAGTCTTCGCCGGCACGAAACTGATCCTCCCTGAACTTGGGAAGCTGTGCCGTACCGAACATGGCAGCATCTTTAACGAGCACCGGCGGATTCACTTCCATATAGCCGTGCTCGCCTGTGTGCGTGTCGAGGAATAGCTGCGCGAGCGCGCGCTCCAGCCGCGCCAGCGCGCCTTTCAGCACCACGAAACGCGCACCGGAAATCTTCGACGCGGCCTCGAAGTCCATCAGGCCGAGCGCTTCGCCGATCTCGAAATGCAGCTTCGGCTTGAATGCGATATTTGGGATCGCACCGTGGCGGCGATATTCGACATTGCCGTCGGCATCCTTGCCGTCCGGCACGTCGGCGGCCGGCAAGTTCGGGATCGAGGCAAGCACTTCATCGAGCTTCTTCTCGATTTCAGTCTGTTCGGCTTCCAGCTTCGGCATCTCATCCTTGATGGAGCCGACCTCGGCCATCAACTTCGACGCGCGCGCTTCGTCTTTCGCTTTCTTCGCTTCGCCGACTTCCTTGGAGACGGCGTTACGGCGCTCCTGCATGGTCTGGAGCTTGGCGATTACCGCGCGGCGCTGCTCATCGAGTGCCAGCACGGTTTTCGACTCGCCTGACAAACCGCGGCGCGCGAGCGCCTTGTCGAAAGCGTCCGGGTTGTCGCGAATCCATTTAATGTCATGCATGGCTTATTCTGCGTAACCCTATAAAATTACGCACCATTTTCTACTTAAAGTGAAACTTGAACTAGGCCGACGGCGTACTGGCCGGGGGAACCGTGAGGTCCGTGGACGGCTGCGCGGCATCATCAGCCGCTTGTGCCGCCGCCCGCTTCTTCTCCGCTGCCGCCACCAGCCAGATCGAGGCTTCGTAAAGCAGCAGAGTCGGCGCGGCAAGCGCAAGCTGTGAAATCACGTCGGGCGGCGTCAGAACTGCAGCGATCACGAACACTGCAACAATCGCATAGCGGCGCATCTGGCGCAGCCAGGCCGCAGTGACGATGCCGATGCGCGCCAGCAACGTGAGAATGACCGGCAACTGGAAGCAGATGCCGAAGGCGAAGATCAGCCCCATGATCAGCGACAGATATTCGGAAACGCGCGGGAGCAGCTTGATCTCCGGCCCGCTTCCCAACTGCTGCATGCCGATGAAGAAGCCCATCGCAAGCGGCATCGCAACGAAATAGACGAAGGCCGCGCCGAGCAGGAAGCAAAACGGTGTCGCAACCAGATACGGAAGGAAAGCGCCCTTCTCGTGCTTATAAAGTCCCGGCGCGACGAACATATAAATCTGCGTCGCGATCACGGGGAACGCGAGAAACGCCGCGCCGAAAATCGCGAGCTTGATCTGCGTGATCAGAAACTCCTGAGGCGCGGTGTAGATCAGCTCGATCTTCGCCCCCGCCCCGGCAGCAAGCTGATACGGAAACAGCAGGATGTTGTAGATATACTTCGCGCCGGCGAAGCAGATAATCAGCATCACGAAGAACGCCAGCAGCGACTTGATCAGCCGCGAGCGCAACTCGATCAGGTGCTCCATCAACGGCGCCTTGGAGGCGTCAATTTCGGTTTCTTCGGTGCTCATGCGCCGGTGCCTTGCTTCGGAGCCGGGTCGGCGGGAGCAATCGGCGCCGGATCGACGTTCGCGGTTTCCAACGGTGGCGGTGACGCGGGCGCGGCAGCGGGAGGAGTTTCGGCGGGTGTTGTGGCTGCTGTTTCGATCGAAGGCGGCGTTGCCGCGTCGAGCGTGCTCTGCACCTCGCTCGTGATCGACTGCAACGGATTCTGGATCGTGTTCTTCGCGTCGCTGGCGAGTTTCTCGGCCTGCGCTTTCAGATCCGCGACTTCAGCCTCGCGCATCGCCTCGTTGAATTGACCCTGAAACTCGGAGGCCATCGAGCGCAGCTTGCTCGTCATCTTGCCGAGCGCACGCAGCACTTTCGGCAAGTCCTTCGGCCCGATCACGACCAGCGCGACGATGCCGATGACGAGAAGCTCACCCCAACCGATGTCGAACATGGAACACTATCCGGCCGCTCGTCGCGATCCGCGCCCGGAACCGCGTCTCGCGGGATTAGACCTTCTGGTCGTCGGTGCGCCGGACGACCTGCGGATTCTGATCGATGGTCTTGGGGGGCGTATTCGTGGCCGCAGGCTCGTCGTCCTGCATGCCCTTCTTGAACGCCTTGATGCCCTTGGCCGCGTCGCCCATCAGCTCGGAAATCTTGCCGCGCCCGAACAGGAGCAACACGACGACCGCAACCACAAGCCAGTGCCAGATACTCAAACCACCCATGAATTCCTCCGCTGGCAGGCAGGCGAACCGCCCAAACCAGCCAATTTTCGTTTGCTTTGAACGAACCTAGGCCCTGGAAGGGGCGAAAACAAGAACTTCGGACGGGTCAATCTCGACCCTGACATCGTCTTCTTCGCCGCGGCTGCCCGTATCCCGCGACCTGACGGTCAGCGGTTGTTCCAGCCCTGCAACCGCGATCTCCAGAATATCCACCTCGCCCACAAAGCGGCGGCTGATAACCCGGCCTGGAACGCCCTGCGCAGCCGTTCCAAGGCGTATTCCCTGCGGACGGATACACACCACCGCCTCTCCCGCAGCGAGACCGGATGCGGCGAAATTACCGAGCGGCGTGTCCGCCCGCCCGTCCTTAACCATGCCCGCAATCTCGTTCATCTCGCAAAAGAAGCGCGCGGCAAACAGACTTCCGGGTTGCCGATATATCAACTGCGGATCGCCGGATTCGACGACCCTCCCCCGGTTCATCAGCGCGATGCGATCGCCCATGCGCATCGCTTCTTCCGGGTCGTGGGTCACGATCAGACAGGTCGCGCGCGCCTCGCGCAGAATGGCGAGCGTCTCGGTGCGCACCGCGTCGCGCAAACGGCTGTCGAGGCCGGAAAACGGTTCGTCCATCAGGATTACGGCCGGGCGCGGTGCGATTGCGCGCGCAAGCGCGACACGTTGCTGTTCGCCGCCGGAAAGCATGTGCGGATATTGCGCCCCGCGATCGCCAAGGCCGACGCGTTCCAGCGCAACCTGCGCCTGCCGCTCCGATTCCGCGCGCGTGAAGCCGCGCAGACCGAAACGCACGTTCTCTGCGTTCGTCATATGCGGGAACAGCGCGTAGTCCTGAAACATCAGGCCGATGCCGCGTTTTTCCGGCGGAAGAAATACGGAAGGTCCGGCAATCTCCTTGCCGTCGAGCAGTACCCTGCCCGCACTCGGCTGTTCGAGACCGGCTGCAAGACGAAGCAGCGTGGTCTTTCCGCAACCCGAAGGCCCCACTAGGCTGATGACCTCGGCCGGCTCCACGGCAAGCGTCACGCCACGAACGGATTCCTTTCCGTCATAAGCATGATGCACATCGTCGAACGCGATATGCGCGGCAATGGAAACCGGCGCGGGAGAACGGGACGCTACGGATTGGGCCATGAGGCCGCAAGCTAGCAGGAAATGGCGCTTGCCGCGTCAGGCGCTCCGCGGCGTATCGCCCGGATCGAGTTCCGGCTCGTCGCCGTCTTCCAGCGGATCTTCGTCGTCGCGAAGCGCGGAAACATCGCTCGGCACCGGCACGCTGAACCCGGCGGGCAGACGGTCGTCGAGGAACCCGGCACCCTTCAGTTCGTCGAGGCCCGGCAGGTCGTCGATGCGGTCGAGGCCGAAGTGGATCAGGAACGCTTCCGTGGTGCCATAGGTGACGGGACGGCCCGGAGCCTTGCGACGGCCGCGCAGCCGCACCCAGCCGGTTTCGATCAGCACGTCGAGCGTGCCCTTCGAGATGGTCACGCCGCGGATTTCCTCGATCTCGGCGCGGGTCACCGGCTGGTGATACGCGACGATGGCGAGCGTCTCGATTGCGGCGCGCGAGAGCTTGCGCGGCGGCGGCGCATCACGCGCGATGCGGTGACCGAGATCGGTCGCGGTGCGCAGCGCCCACTTGCCCGCGACACGAACGAGATTCACGCCGCGCGGCGCGTAATGCTCTGAGAGCTTGTCGAGCGCCGCGGTAAGGTCGGTGCCTTCCGGCAGGCGCGCAGCCAACGTCTTTTCGTCCACTGGCTCGGCGGCGGAAAACAGGATCGCTTCCAGCGTACGCTGGACCTCGTCGGTTTCCGGTTCGGTGCCGACGATGGTGAACGATTTTTTGCGCAACGCCGTCACTGACTATTCTCCACTACCAACTGCGGCTTCGGCCCTTCCCGGCGTTTCAGCCAGATGGGTGCGAAAGCTTCTTTCTGTTGAATTTCGGCCGCGCCTTCTTTCACCAGTTCCAGCGACGAAGCGAAGCTGGAGGCAAAAACGGTGGCGCGCATTCCGGGTTCGACGAGGTATTCGATCAGGAAGGAGTCGAGCCGCGTCCAGTCTTGCGCCTTGCCGATGAAGCGTTCAAGCACGTCGCGCGCTTCCTTCAACGACCAGACGACACGCTGCTTCACGGTGTGATGCGAGAGCGCAGCCTTTTGGCGCTGGAGCGCATAAGCCGTGAGCAGGTCGTAGATCGTCGCCGTATATTGTTGCGGCTGCAGCGGCGCATTTTCTTCCGGCATGCCGCGCGCGAAAAACTCCTGCCCAAGCTTGTCGCGCGTCATTAGCGACGCACCGGCACGGCGAATTGCTTCGAGATGCTGCAAGCGCGCGGCGAGATCGGCCGCAAGATCGGCGGCGGAGGGTTCTTCGGGGCCAGCCGGTTCGGGCAGCAGAAGGCGCGATTTCAGATAAGCGAGCCAAGCCGCCATCACGAGATAATCGGCGGCGACTTCGATGCGCAGCTCGC